>NZ_JBFTNJ010000001.1:0-613523 GCF_056397425.1 Arthrobacter sp. 05N33_2 | reverse complement strand
TGATGCCGAGAAGCCGGCGGAATCGTTCGGCGAAGGCCTTGTGGACGTCGAAGATCTGGGCGTCCGGGAAGATCGCGTCCAGCGCCGACTTGGTGAACCGCTTCTCCGCGATGCCCTCGATCGCCGCGAGGTCCAGCGGCTTGTTATCGATCATGTAGTACCGGCCGACGCTGGATTCCGTGCCGTTCTTGGGCAGGTCGAAAAGCGCCGAAACCGTCACCCGCGTGCCGGCGGCGTTGTCGAACGTCAGCGCGACGGCGGACCAGGTCGCGCCGGGGCGCTGGAACGCACTCGCCGAGCCCTCACCCACGGCCTTGTCGCCTACCTTGCCGCGCATGTACGTGAACGTGGTGCGCTTGTCCTCGACAGCGCCGCCTGCCCGCTGTGCAGCCGCTTCGTTGGAGCGCGGACGGGCGTCGAAGACCCGAAGCATGGCATCGAACAGCGTGGACTTTCCGACGCCCGAATTGCCGGTCAGCAGTGTGCCGTTGCGGTCCACGTGCATCGTGTGGGCGCCATGGAATGTGCCCCAGTTGACCACCTGGACCAGGGCCAGGCGCATCTGGCCGGGGTTGGTGAGCTCGCCCATCGGGAGCATGGTTGCGATGCTCACTTGGTCTCCTCGGCTTCTTCAGTGTGGCTGGGTGACGACGACGGCGATGCCGCCCCCGCCCCTGCGCCGCGCAGCTGATCTTCGATCAGCTCAGCGCGCGGCTCCGACAGGCCCGATGCCACTCCCGGGGCGGCATCGCCGTCGTCGTTGTACGGGTCACCGTGGGCGTCCGCAGCGACTGCGGTGCCGCTGTTCACGTCACCTTCGGTGGCGGCAGCGCCGTCGTCGTCCGGGTCTTCCTCCGCGTTTGCCGAGGTGTCTGTGTCGAGCTCCAGGAGCGGCTCCGTTCCCGACTGGTCTGTGCTGGCTGCCACCAGGGCTTCGATTTGGGCCGGGATGTCGCCGATGTTTTCGAACGGCAGGGCCAGCGGGAGGGCGTTGGAGATGGTGTAGACCTCGTCCAGGCCCGTGGCGAGCAGGAGCTGGCGGGCCAGGAGCTTGGTGATGGCGCGATTAACGACGTCGGCATCGCGCAGGGCGTCCTGCTGGCCGGTGGGCTGGTAGTGGGCGACGAGTTCGGCGATTTCCTCGCGCGTGATCGTCGGGTCCGTCTGGGCGGTGACGTGCCGGTCCAGGAGCAGGCGCAGGCGGAGCAGGACGATGGTCTCGACCCGGCTCAGGGCACGCTGCTGGCGCAGGATACTGGAACGCGTACTGCCGCCGATCGCCTCGGGGTCAACCGGGCGCAGGACGGCGACCTTACGCTCGTGGTCCAGTTGCAGCGTGAGGAAGAGTTCGGAGAGGCGGCTGCGCAGGATCAGCTGGTTGTCCAGGAGCGTGGTCCACAGCTTTTCGTCGCGGCCGCCGTCGATGTAGGGGCCCTTGAGCAGCTTCACGAGCGCCTGCCGCACCTTCATGGGCAGTACGCCGGTGTCGCCCGGGAAGAGTGCGGCGCCGTCGACAAACGTGTCCCGGGGGGTGACGATGAAGGGGTCGCTGCGGACGTGGGCGCCATCGCTGTCCGCAGGCGCAGACTCGGGCGCGGACTGCGGGTCCGCCGCCGCGGTCTCTGCCAGGGTCTCGGTCGGGGTCTCTGCCAGGGTCTCGGTCGCGGTCTCGGTCAGGGTCTCGGTCACAGTCTCTTCAGTCATGGTCAATCCTTCGCGAGCGTGACGACGGGCAGGTAGGCGGTGCGGGTGGTGCCGTCGATTTGTTCGAATTCGATGGGGCCCCAGGTCCCGCGGTCGAAGCCGGCGCCTTCGTGGAGGGTCTGCGACAACAGGGCCCGGATGGAGTTGATGTGGCGTTCCTCTGCCGGCAGCTGCGCCCAGGCCTCGGTAAGGGTTGAGGCCCCCGCGAGCGCGGCGCGGATGGCCTCCGGCTTGGCCTTGGCGGTCCGGGGCGAGCGCGCCCGGTCCGAGTCGGAGAACGCGATGGGGTCGGCCAGCTTGGGTGGAGCCGCGAATTCGTCAGGGTCGAAGTGCTTGACCATGGCCAGGGACTCGAAACCGGCGCTGAACAGCACCGGGCCGCGGACCAGGCCGGGCCGTTCGCGCTCGTACGGCAGGGTGCGGATCGCCTGCTCAGCCTCCCGCAGGACCTTCCGGAGCCGGACCGACTGCCGGAAGTCGTCACTTTGGACGTAGGTGTTGAGGCTCTCGCTGAGCTTGCCGTAGATCCGCTGGATCTGGCTGTGCTGGGTGCGGAGTTCGGCCACAAGGTTCTTGAGCGTCTCGCGTTCATCGTGGCTGAGCTCGTCCGCGAACTGCCGGCTCAGGACTTCGCCGATCGCCGACCGGAACCTCAGCTGTTGTTGCGGGTCCTCCAGGAACGCGGTGAAGGAGCGGAACGTCCGGCCTTCGGGGCTCTGCCGCAGCCGCTTGTCGGCCTCGAGCACCTGGGCCATGGTGGCGCCCTTGCTGAGCGATTCCTCGATGATCTGGTTGCGCAGCTCCCCCACGAGCTCTTCGATCCGGTCACGCATCTTCTTGTAGTCCGCGGGCAGGCTGGCCGCGAGATCGAGGATGTTGCCTGCCGCCTCCACAGCCTCGTCGTCGTCGAGCAGCCCGTCGAAATCGCCGGAGCTGATGTCTTCCATCAGCTGGCGGCGCTCGTCGATCTCCTCTTCGAGGGATTCAATGCGTGCGCTCTGGTCCGGGTTGGTCTCGTTGGCGAGCTTCTCGACGTCGCCCAGCAGTGTACCGAGCCGGGAGCCGTTCAGCGTGGACCGCTCGCTGGAGAGGCTGTCCAGGAAAGCCAGCACGCGGGCAGCAGGTTCCGTGACTTCGTAAACGATCTGGCCCGACTGGTTCCGGCGGGTCAGGAAGTTCTTGCGGGTCCATTCGTCCGCGTATTTCTTTCCGGAAAGTGTGCCGTTGGCCGAGCCGCTGTGCTGCTCTCCCGTGCCGGGGGCCTGCCGGCGGAGCTGCTCGAGGAAGGCGTCGACGTCGGCGTGGAACTGTTCCAGCGGCAGCTGCGCGCGCGTGCGGGTGAAGGAAGCCTGGAGCACGGCGATCACCCAAGGCGCCGAACGCGTCAGCGCCCAGGCAGGTCCCTTGGTAAGGAGCTCAAGGTCCCGGAGCCGGGTGCTGATGGCGTCGGCTGATGACACGGCGGAACGGGACACGCGCTCTCCTTCGGCTGCCAGGGGATGGTTTGGGGTGGCGTTGCGGGGCAGCGGATTCTAAAAACTGCCAGCTACAAGGTTAACGCAGGGCCCCGTCCGCATTCATCGTTGTCTGCGCCCCTATGTCGGCGCACACTGGAATGACCAGCCGAAGGGAGACGATCATGCGCAAGAGAACGATCTGGATCACGGGGGCGGCCTCTGCAGCGGTGGTGCTGGGGGGAGCGTCAATTGCGGTCGGGGCCACCCAGGCCAGGGATGTCTGGTCCGGAAGTGCGGGCGCCCTCACCGCCAAGATCGGGAACTTTGAGATCGGTGACGATTCCGATGGACCGGCGCTCAGTGACGCCGACCGTGCCATGGCAACACAGGCCGCGTTGGCGAAGGTGGGCCAGGGCAGCGTCACCGAAGTGGAGCGCGATGACGACTCCGGCGCGGCCTACGAGGTCGAGGTACGCCTCAACGACGGGTCCCAGGTCGAAGTCGCCCTCGGCGCGGACTTCCAGGTCATGAGCCAGAGCGCCCCTGAACACGACGAAGACTGACACCGGGCAGCCTCCCGGCACTGACAAACGGTGCGACCCCCGCGATCGGTGAGGGTGCCGCAACCCCGCCGTGACCTACGCCCCGGTAGCATTTCGATCCCGTATCAAGAGGCCGCCACCGTCCAAGGACCCTAGTTCAGCACGCCCACGGCACCCTACGCTCGGGCTACTGGTTCAACCGGAGCAATGGTGCAGGGGGAAGAATGCAGTTCGACCTAAGCGCAGTGGAAACCGGCACGATGGTGGTCATTGGAACCCTCGTGTTTGCCGTGATGATCGGCGCCTTCATGATGGTGTCCGCGTTCGCGGCCATGGTTTTGGTCGGTGTCGGCCGGCTCGCCTGGTACCTCGTGGCCGGCGCGCTGGTGGGCCTGGTCCACGGCATCAACCACGGTTGGGACCGGCTGGTCCACCACGCCTCAACGGTGGAGATGCCCGCCGATTTCCAGGTCGACTTCGGCACGGACTTCCGGTCCGACTTTCCGGGCCAGGCCTCCCCTAGCACAGGCACTTACCCGCGAGTAGTATTGCGGGACAGCTGAAGGGTCCTCCACCCGCGGCGGATCCAGGGCTCAAGCCGGTCACCCGGTTAGAGGAGATGCCCCGTGAGCTCCGCCATCGAAGACCCCGCCACCACACCCGGTACTCCAGCGTCAGATTCTCCAACATCAGGCATTCCGATTCCGGCGGCCGACGGGGACGCTGAGCACGTCGGCCCCGACGCGACGGCCGCCGACGCCCGCGCCATTGCCGAGGCCGCCCGCGAAACCAGTTGGACCCAGCCCAGCTTCGCGAAGGGCCTCTACCTTGGCAGCTTCGATTTGTCGCTGATACACCCGTGGCCCGAGGCCCCCGCCGACGACGTCGAACGCGGCGACGCGTTCATGGCCCGGCTGGCCGACTACTGCCGCACGATGTCCGGGCGCACCATCGAACGCGACGACCGGATCCCGGACGACTATCTCAAAGGGCTCGCGGAGCTCGGTGTGTTCGGAATGAAGATTCCCCGCGAATACGGCGGACTGGGCCTCACGCTCGTGTATTACGGCCGCGCACTGGCCATGCTGGGCTCGGTGCACCCAAGCCTCGGCGCCCTGATCTCCGCGCACCAGTCGATCGGCGTCCCGGAGCCCGTCAAGGTCTTTGGCACTCCGGCCCAGAAGCGCGAATACCTGCCCCGCTGCGCCGCCGGCGCCGTCACCGCTTTCCTGCTCACCGAGCCCGACGTCGGCAGCGACCCCGCCCGGATGGGCAGCACGGCCGTTCTCTCCGACGACGGCGAGTCGTACCTCCTGGACGGCGTCAAGCTCTGGACCACCAACGGTGTTATCGCCGAGCTCGTCGTGGTCATGGCCCTCGTGCCGCCGCACACCGATGCGGACGGGACCGCCCACAAAGGCGGCATCAGCGCCTTCGTGGTCGAAATGGACACCCCTGGCATTGCCGTGGAAAACCGCAACACCTTCATGGGGCTCCGCGGGATCGAAAACGGCGTCACCCGCTTCCACCAGGTCAGGGTCCCCGCTGCCAACCGGCTGGGCCGGGAAGGCCAGGGCCTGAAGATCGCCCTCACCACACTGAACACGGGCCGGCTCTCCATCCCCGCGCTGTGCGTCGCCACAGGCCGGTGGAGCCTGAAGATCGCCCGCGAATGGTCCGACGCCCGCACCCAGTGGGGCCGGCCGATCGGCCAGCATGAGGCAGTGGGGAAGAAAATCGCCTTCATCGCCGCCAGCGCCTTCGCCCTGGACGCCGTGTTTGAACTCTCTGCGGAAATGGCCGACGCCGGGCAGAAAGACATCCGGATCGAGGCGGCCCTGGCCAAGCTGTGGTCCACGGAGATCAGCTGCCTCATCGCGGACGAACTCGTGCAGATCCGCGGCGGCCGGGGCTTTGAAACGGCGGACTCCCTCGAAGCCCGCGGCGAGCGCGCCGTCGCCGCGGAACAGCAGCTCCGCGACATGAGAATCAACAGGATCTTCGAGGGGTCCTCGGAAATCATGAGGTTGCTGATCGCCCGCGAGGCCGTGGACGCGCACCTGGCGGCCGCGGGAGACCTCGCCTCGGAGGATGCCCGCCTCTCCGACAAGGCGAAGGCCGCCGTCGGCGCCTCCGGCTTCTACGCGAAGTGGCTGCCCAAACTCGTGGCCGGCGCCGGCATGGACCCGCGCTCCTACAGCGACTTCGGCCGGCTCGCGAAACAGCTGCGCTACGTGGAGCGCTCCTCCCGGCGCCTCGCCCGGCAGACCTTCTACGGGATGGGCCGGTGGCAGGCCAAACTTGAGCACAAGCAGGCGTTCCTGGGCCGGATCGTGGACATCGGTGCGGAGCTGTTTGCCATGGCAGCCTGCTGTTCGCGCGCCGAGATGCTGCTGCGGACGCAGCCGGAACGCGGCGCCTCCGCGTACGAACTCGCCGAGGCGTACTGCGAACAGGCCCGTGTTCGCGTCGACGAATATTTCGACCGGCTGTGGCGGAACACCGACGACGCCGACCATGCCCTGGCCCGCAAGACACTGGCCGGGGACTACACCTGGCTGGAAGCCGGAATCCTCGACCAGTCTGAAGGGACCGGCCCATGGATCGCGGACGCCAGCCGGCGCGCCTCCGTCCGGGAGGACCTGCACCGCAAGTACCGCTGACGGGCCGCCGCCACGGATAGTAAGCATCCTTGCTAACCGGATTCCGCCGTGGTTAGGTTGACGCCAGACCGGCGTCTCCAGTGTGCCCGGTCATTCAGCGAAAGTGAGCAGCCCTCATGAGCAGCACCGCAGGCCCCGACGACAAGACGACACAACACGCCGCGCAGGACGACGCCACAACCCGCCCGGTGACAGCAGTCCGCCACGACGACCCCGTCCGCGACGCACCGGTCCGCGAGACTGTTCACGACACTGTCGTGGAAGAGATCCCCACGCGCGAGACGGTAGTGGCCCGCGAGAAGGAACAGTTCGGCGGCATCAAGGTCGGCTCGGCATTCTTCGGCTGGCTGACGGCCACGGGTACGGCCGTGCTGCTCACCGCGCTGGTCGCTGCCGGCGGTACCGCCGTCGGACTGGCCACCAACACCGATGTGAACGATGCCGTCGACCAGGCCTCCAGCAACCAGACGGTCGGGCTGACCGGCATCATCGTGCTGCTCGTGATCCTCCTGGTCGCCTACTACTGCGGCGGATACGTCGCCGGGCGGATGGCCCGTTTCAATGGCGCCAGGCAGGGCTTCATGGTCTGGATCTGGGCCCTGATCGCCGCGATCGTCGTCGCCGTGCTGGGCCTGGTCGCCGGGCAGCGCTTCAACATCCTGGCCAACCTGAACAGCTTCCCGCGGATCCCGATCAACGAGGGCGAATTGAACACCCTGAGCATCATCGCGGCGATCGTCGTGGCCGCGGTGGCTTTGGTGGGCGCAGTGCTGGGCGGCCTCGCGGGAATGCGTTTCCACCGCAGGGTGGATCGGGCCGGCTTCAGCCCTGCAGCAACGGTTGAGAACCACCCCGTCAGGGACAACTCAGCCGGAGAGAACTCAGCACGGGACAACTCAGCCGGGCGCCCCTAGCCGCGACGGCGTCAGCCCCGGAAGCCTCAGCCGGCAACGACGCCATCTACGTAGTACCAGCGCCGGTCCACCCGCACAAAGCGGCTGGTTTCGCGGTGCAGGCCGCGTTCGCCCTCGTGCCGGTAGTGCGCCGCGAATTCCACGGTGCCTTCGCTGTCCAGCGGGCCGCCGCGGCTGGTGGAGAGGATGTCCATGCGTCGCCACTGCATGCCGGAATCAAACTCCAGCTCAGCGGGCCGAGTGTCCGGGTGCCAGGTCCGGAGCAGGTACCCCGCGTCGTGGACTACGAAGGCGCTGTACCGGGAGCGCATAAGCTGCTCCGCCGTAGGCGCCTCGGCGTCCCCGCGATGGAACCGGCCGCAGCAGTGCACATACGCCTCGCCCGACAGGCACGGGCAGTTCCCCTCATACGGCGCGGAATATGCCGCTTCCGGAATACTCACGGAGCGGTCCGTGCCAGATGCTCCGGCGGGCTCGGAATCGGCTGCTGCGGCGTGCGTCACAAGATGTCCTTCCGGCGGGCCGGACGACGCCGGCGGGGCTGTCTCCGACTATAGACGCCCGGCCGGCGGGGCCCGTGCCCCGCCCGCGGATAACGGCTTTGACACATATTCGCCACGACTGCCGGGGGCGGCACGGGGCCAGCGAAAAGTACGTATTGTTAAGGGGGCTCCTGCCCGCCGTGTGCTTGCGGCAGGGACCACGCTGAAGCAGGCCGGCAAGGAGAGGTGACATGGAAGATCCAACGACCATTGCGCTGAACCTGACTTTTTTCGGGACCCTCGGCGTGGCGTTCTTCATGTTCCTCGGCCTCTTCCTGGTCTTCGCCGCCACCCTCGTGCTCGCAGGGATCGGCCGGCTGGCGGCAGTCGTTGTCTTGGCCGTCGCCGGGCTCGTCCGCGGAACCCCGGTATCACGGGAAAATGGGGCTGGGGAAGAGCCGGCGCCGCACCGGCCGGCCAAGGCCGCGAAGCCCGCACGCCCCGCCCGGAATACAGCCAAAAAGGAACCCGCGCTGTCCCCGGAGTGGGCGGCCGCCGTGGCCCGGGCAGATGCCCGCGCCGCCGCGAGGGCCAGGGCCGAGGCCGGACCCGCCGTCCGGGTCACCGTCCGGGACCTGCCCGACCCCCTGGCACCGGCACAGGACATCACAGAAGTCTCTGCCCTCGTGCAGTCTGCCACGGACACCAATGGAACACTTGGCGCCGTCCCGCGGGCGTTCAAAAAGCCGCCCATGCCCGCAGCGAAGTCCCTGCTGGACACCGGATCGCTCGTGGCGCTGCGCGGCACTCCGCCGGCCGGGAAGGCCAAACAGCCGGTCCAGGAACGCAAGGCCGGCTGAGCCCTTACCCCGGGCAGGCAAGTCCGCTACGTTGGAACCCATGGAATTCAGATACCTCGGGAACAGCGGCTTCAAGATTTCAGAAATCACGTTTGGCAACTGGCTGACCCATGGCTCCCAAGTGGAGAACGATGTCGCCACCCAGTGCGTCCGGGCCGCGCTCGACGCCGGTATCAGCACCTTCGACACGGCCGACGTGTACGCCAACACAGCGGCGGAGACGGTCCTCGGAGCAGCCTTGAAGGACGAGCGCCGCGAGTCGCTGGAAATTTTCACGAAGGTCTTCGGCCCCACCGGGCCCAAGGGCCACAACGATCTCGGCCTGTCCCGCAAGCACATCATGGAATCCATCAACGGCTCCCTCACCCGGCTGCAGACCGACTACGTGGACCTCTACCAGGCACACCGCTACGACTACGAGACGCCGCTGGAAGAGACCATGCAGGCCTTCGCGGACATCGTGCGGCAGGGCAAGGCCCTGTACATCGGGGTCAGCGAGTGGACGGCCAACCAGATCCGCGACGGCCATGCCCTCGCCAAGGAACTGGGCTTCCAGCTGATCTCCAACCAGCCTCAGTACTCCATGCTGTGGCGGGTGATCGAGGCCGAGGTGATTCCGGCGTCGGAAGAACTGGGCCTGTCCCAGATTGTCTGGTCCCCGATTGCCCAGGGCGTGCTGAGCGGCAAGTACCACCCCGGCAAGCCTGCCCCTGAGGGCAGCCGCGCCACGGACTCCAAGGGCGGTTCACGGATGATCGAGCGTTGGATGTCCAACGAGGTCCTCACCGGCGTCCAGCAGCTCAAGCCGATCGCGGAGGAGGCCGGGCTGACCATGGCGCAGCTCAGCATCGCCTGGGTGCTGCAGAACAAGAACGTGGCCTCCGCGATCATGGGAGCGTCCCGGCCGGAGCAGATCGAGAAAAACGTCGCGGCAGCCGGCGTGAAGCTGGACGCGGTGATCATGGACAAGATCGACGCCGTCATCGGCTCACTGGCCGAACGCGACCCCGCGCAGACCAAATCGCCCGCCTCCCGCGAGGCCTAGGCCATGACCAACGCTCCCGAGCTTGCCGTCACCGGGTCCACCGGCCAGCTGGGCGCCCTGGTGGCCAGGCTGCTGGCCCAGGCCGGCAGCCAGCAACGGCTCCTGGTGCGGGACGCCGCCCGGGCACCTGAGCTCGAAGGCGCCGTCCCCTTCGTCACCACCTACGCCGAGCCGGAGCAGGCGAAGACGGCGCTTTCCGGGGCGAAAACGTTGTTCATGGTCTCCGCAGCCGAGGCCGAGGACCGACTGCAGCAGCACTACGCCTTCGTCGATGCCGCGGCCGCAGCGGGCGTCCAGCACATCGTGTACACCTCGTTCTTCGGCGCGGCGCCGGACTCCACATTCACGCTGGGCCGGGACCACTTCGCGACGGAGGAGCGCATCAAGGCCTCCGGCATGGACTACACGTTCCTGCGGGACAACTTCTACCTGGACTTCCTGCCGCTGCTGGCCGGCGAGGACGGCGTGATCCGCGGCCCCGCCGGAGACGGCGTCATGGCTGCCGTGGCGCGGTCAGACATTGCCCGCTCGGCCGTCACCGTACTGCGGGACCCGTCCCTGCATGTGGGACGGACCTATGACCTGACCGGCCCGGAAGACATCTCGCTGGCCCGCGCCGCCGAACTCCTGACCGCCGGAACCGGCCGGGCCATCACCTTCCACAACGAGACCCTGGCGGAGGCCTACGGGTCCCGCGCCTCGTACGGCGCCCCGCCATGGCAGGTGGACGCCTGGGTGAGCACCTACACGGCCATCGCCGCCGGCGAACTCGCCGGTCCGACGTCGGCAGTGCATGAGCTGACGGGCCGGGAACCGCTGAGCCTGGCGCAGTTCCTGGCCGAGGCGCACACGCTGTAGCCCCTTGACCGGAAGAGACGGGACCGGAAGGGACGGGACCGGCGCGTCCCGGTGTTGACGGTTTCCGGGCTGCGGCGTAGACCTGAGACCAGGTGATACCTACTAAAACCGGCGGGTCCTTCACAGGAGCGGGACCGGGCCGGTCCGGAAAGAATCGCGGCATGCCATGCCAAAGCAAATGTCCAGACACTCTTCTGTCCTGAAGAGTCCGCGCCGGCAGGCCGGACAACCCCGGGCGCATCCCGGCGAACCGAGCCACGGCCCGCTGACGGCGGAGGAACTCCAGCTCGCCGTGCGGAACCATTCCATGCCGCTCGAGGCCCTGCGGAGCGACACCACACCGCCCGGACTGCACTACGTGCTCACGCACTTCGACATCCCGTTCATCGACGCCGAGCACTGGCATCTGTGGATCGGCGGCGCCGTGCAGCGGTCCTTCGAACTGAGCCTGCGGGCCTTGCTCCGGGCACCGAGCATCACCCTCCCGGTCACCCTGGAGTGCGCCGGCAACGGCCGGTCCCTCCTGCGGCCCCGCCCACTGAGCCAGCCGTGGGTACTCGAGGGCGTGGGGACCGCCGTGTGGACCGGTGTCCCGCTCGCCTACCTGCTGACGCGGGCCGGAGTGGAGGACGACGCCGTGGAGGTGCTCTTCACCGGGGCCGACGCCGGCAGCCAGGGCGGCGTCGCCCAGCAGTACGCGCGCAGCCTGCCGATCGAGGAGGCCTTGCGCCCCGACGTCGTGCTCGCCTACCGGATGAACGGCGCAGACCTGCCGCCTCAGCACGGCTATCCGCTCCGGCTTGTGGTGCCCGGCTGGTACGGCATGGCGAGCGTGAAGTGGCTGACCTCGATCAAGGTTCTGACCAAGCCTTATGACGGTTTCCAGCAGGCAGTGGCGTACCGCTACCAGCATGACGCCGAGGATCACGGAACCCCGGTCACCTGGATCAAGGTCCGCTCGCTCATGATGCCCCCGGGGGTCCCGGATTTCTTCACCCGGAGCCGGATCCTGCCCCCGGGACCGGTGATGCTCACCGGCCGGGCCTGGTCCGGGCAAGGCGCCGTGCAGCGCGTCGACGTCGGAATCGACGGAAAGTGGGCAGCGGCCCATCTGGAGCACCCGGCAGCGCCGTTCGCGTGGTGTGCGTGGTCGATGCCGTGGGTGGCCGATCCGGGCGAACACGAGCTCTCCTGCCGTGCCACGGATGCCAGCGGCGCGGTCCAGCCGCTGGAACCGGAATGGAACTACCAGGGCATGGGCAACAACGTGGTGCAGCGGATCAAGGTCAGCGTGGCATAGCGCCCCCACCCGGGGCGCGGGGACTTAGCGGCCGCGCCGCAGGTGCTCCGCATTCAGTTCATCGAGCTGGGAATCCGTGAGCTCGTCAAAGCCGCGGGCCTCGCGTTTGTCGCTGCGGGAGAAGCGGATGAACATCAGGATGATCAGGGGCAAGTCGACAATTTCGCAGATGAACCACAGGACGTCCCCCGCCAGCTGCTGGTCACGCAGGGCGTTGGGGAACCAGCCCATCGCAGACGGCGTCGTTGCGACGTGATCCAGCACCTGGCCGTTGAGGCGCAGCAGGATCCCGGGCACGGCATCGACCAGCAGCTCGATGAAAACAAACACGAACTCCATGATGAAGAACGCGCTGGAGCGGCGGAAGTCCGCGTCCTCGATGATCGGCAGGGCCATCATCATGCCAAGCAGCGGGACCCCCACCGTCAGGAGCGCCTCGGCCCAAGCGGCTGTGCGGAGGGTGTAGAACGCCGGAGTCAGGAAGGTGGAGAAGAGGGCAAGGCCCAGGAGCGGGGCGGCCATGGAGTTGCCCGCAAACCGCACCGCACTGTGCGCGAGCGCCCTGTTCAGCCGGCCGACGCCGCGCGGCGGCAGGGCCGCCCGGGCGAGGGAAATGGGTTTTCCCAGGCCGATCAGCAGCGGCACCACGAAGAGCAACAGGGAAATCTTGAGCGTGAAGGCCCACCGGAGCTGCGGGCTGTAGACGCCAGGGAACCCGCACGTCAGCACCGTCAGGGACCCAAGGCCCAGAACATAGAACGCCAGCGTCCGCCACCCGGGATGGCGGTGCCCGCGCGCCGCCGCGGCCCTCAGGCCCAGCGCGTACAGCAACGCCGAGCCGCCGATCAGGGCGGCGGCAGCCCAGTCGATCTGCCAGGCGGTGAGGACTATATCAAGGGGCGGCACGGGCTCATGATAGATACCATTTCTTGGAAGACGCCGGGCCCGTGCCTGGCCGGGCGGCCCGGGGCAGGCCTCAGCATCCGTCGTAGCCGGTGAGCACCTTGACCTTGTCCGCCGAGGCGGACGACGGATCGAAGGTGTCAGTAGTCCACGATCGCGCCGGCGGAGATGTTGACGGTCGCGTCCGTGATGGCCGCCGCCTTGTCCGAGACGATGAAGGAGGCCACGTTACCGACGTCCGTCAGCGTGGCCGTCCGGTTCAAATGCGCGGCCCTGGCAATCTCCACTACGATCTCTTCGCGGCCCTCGGCCTGCCACGGGATGGTTTCGATAATGCCGCCGGTGACCATGGTGACCACCCTGATACCGTGTTTTCCCAGTTCCAGGGCCCATTGCCGGCGCAGTCCTTCCATCGCGTCGAGCGCCACCTTGAAGCCGCCCAGGCCGGGGATCGTCTGCGGGCCCGAGCCGCCGAACATGAGCACGACGCCGGAGCGTTGCTTGACCATGTAGGCGGCGGCCGCGCGGGTGGTCAGGAAGTGCGTCCGCGCGGCCAGGGTGATGGGCTGGGTGAAGTCATCCACATCGATCTCCATGAGTGGCTGCTGGATGTCGCCGAATGAGATCACGTTGAAGGAGATGTCGATCCTCTTGCTCTTCTTCGCCACCCGGCTTACGAAGGCATCCACCTGCTCTTCGTCCAGGGCGTCGACGACGGCGGTTTCGGCTGTGCCGCCCGCCTCGCGAATGTCATTGGCTACTTTTTCCAGCCGCGATTCCGTCCTTCCGGCAATGTGCACTGTGGCGCCGTCGGCCGCGAAAGCCCTTGCCACCGCCCCGCCGACCGCCCCGCCGCCGCCATAGATCAGGGCGGTCTTGCCGTGAAGCACGCCGTTTTCCGGAATCCCGATGTTCACCATGGTCGCCTGCCTAGTGCCGCGGAGTACGTGAATTCCCTCAACTATGTTCTTGCGGAGGGCGGGTGGCAAGAGGACCGGGCGCAGCGCGGCATTAGCTTCTGGGCAGCCCTCCGGGTCCGGTCGCTGGTCCAGGCCCGACGGGTCCGGCGGCGGGTCCTCCGGTTCCGAGCGCAGGCCCGGCGGCGGGTCCTCCGGTTCCGAGCGCAGGCCCGGCGGCGGGTCCTCCGGTTCCGAGCGCAGGCCCGGTGGCTGGTCCAGGCCCGACGGGTCCGGCGGCGGGTCCTCCGGTTCCGAGCGCAGGCCCGGTGGCTGGTCCGGGTCCGACGGCGGGTCCGGTGGCTGGTCCAGGCCCGACGGGTCCGGCGGGTCCGGCAGCGGGTCCGGGGGCGGGCCCTCCGGTTCCGAGCGCGGGTCCGGCGTATGCAGGCACCGGCAGCTCGCCCGGATCGACCGGACCCATATCAAGGTGGAACGGCGGATATTCGTCCCGCATGAGGGCAACGTAGGCGATAACGCGGTAGATCCAGCGGTTCAGGCCAAGCAGGAGGTCAAAGAGCCCCCGCTGGTATTGGCCCGTGAACAGCAGGATCACGCCGGCGATGAGGACCAGCAGCCCCAGGAGGGAGATGCCCACACCTTGCTGCACCCACTCGCCGTCCCGGTACTCCCACGTCCTCGCGGTCCCCGTCAGCAGGCTGATAAGCAGCAGATGTGGAATGGCCAGCAGCCAGGACTTCACCAGCACCAGGCCGCGGGACAGCCGTTCGGGATAATCGACGTCGAAGTCCGCCGGGTAATCGGTGCGGGCCAGGGTGAAGGGGGGATAGACATCCGTGCCGATCGCGCTGAACGCGTAGAAGGCCACACGCCAGTTCCAGCGGATCACACCGACACTGAAATTGAACAGCGAGCGCGGGTAGCGCGCCGTGAACAGGATCGCGAACCACGCCACAATCGTGACCACTCCGAAGGCGAACCAGAGGATAAACAGGACGATGAAGTGCGGGATGGCCAGGAACCACTTCACGAGCCACATCCACCGTGACAGGTTCGGGTCGAGGTAGCCGTGGAGGCGGGCGGGGTACACATACGGGGTCGTAGCACCCGGCGCCACCGGATACGGAGTCCCCGGCGGGGCAGCATAGGCCGCCACGGCACCCGGCGGGGCCGCACTGTTCTGCTGGCCGGGGGTGGCCCTGGGCGGGTAGGGACCCGCGGGATACGGCTGGCCGGGCTGGGCCGGCAAGTGCCCGGGAGGGACACCGCTGCCCGTCCCGCCTTGGCCCAGGCCGCCGCGGCCGAGTCCAACGGCGCCCAGCACTATCAGCGGCACGCCGATCAGCAGCATCACAAGTCCGCCGATCAGCAGCCCGATGAACACCGGCAGGAGCAGATCTGTGCGTGCCCCTGCCTGCAGATTCACGCTCACCGGAGACGTCCCGTCGGCATTCATGACCACCACTGCCCAGGATCCGGAGCGGAGGTCCCAGGTCAGTTCCTGTTCCCCCGGGCCTGTGGCAGTCGCGGCCCAGAAGGTCTGCTGCGCCGGATTGGACGGGACCTGGGAGCCGGCCACTTCGCGGTACCGCGCGCGGAAGGGGTTGAACCTGACGTCGACGATTTCGGTGCGCCGGACACCGGCCAGGTACGTCGCGACGTCGGCCCGCGGGGCAATTCCGATGAAGATTTCCTTGCCGGGGTCGGTGGAGGAACCGCGGAGCAGCACGCTGCCCGCAATGTCCACCGGAACGCCGTCGTCCACGCCGCCGCCGGTCATGAGGTCCAGCCGGGGGGTCGTCAGCGCGTAGGAATTGCCTGAGAAAGGCGCTGACGGCGTGATGAAGTACCTGCCGTCACGTTGTTGGTAGTTGACCCAGCCCGCAAAGCCGGCGCCCGCCAACAGTCCCAAACCGACCAGCGCGCACAGCGAGCCGATCACCAGCATGACAATCCGGCCTGCCTTCATGGCCGCCGTCCTTTCAGATGGTCCGTTTGCCACGCCCGGCCGGACGTGGCTTCCGGAAGCTGGCGGCCCGGGCCGCTACCGCCCGAGCGGGATCACGAACGGCTTGGCTTCGTCGATCGCGCCGGCACTGCCGGCGTGGAGGACAACGAGCGCGTTCATGCCGTGATCACGACTTTGAGGGCCTTCGTCTCCGCGGCGCGGGCGAAAGTGTCGTACGCCTCCATGAACTCGTCAAAGGTGAAGTGGTGGGTGGCGAAACTGTCCGCGGGGATCTTTTGCTGTGCCACGAGCTTGAGCAGCATGGGGGTGGTGTTGGTATTCACCAGGCCCATGCTGATGTTGATGTTCCGGATCCAGAGGTCTTCGACGTGCAGTTCCACGGCTTTGCCGTGCACGCCCACGTTGGCCACGGTGCCGCCGGGACGCACGATGTCGGTGCACATCGTGAAGGTCGCCGGGACGCCCACGGCCTCGATCGCCACGTCCACACCCTGCCCGTCGGTCAGGAGCATAAGCTGCTCCTTCCAGTCGGCATCGGATGAGAGGACCACGTCGGTGGCTCCGAATTCGCGGGATTTCTCGAGCCGGTTCGCGTCGAGGTCGACGGCGATGATCGTGGCGGCGCCGTAGAGGCCGGCGGTGGAGATCGCGGCAAGTCCCACGGGGCCCGCGCCGATGACGGCGACCGTGTCGCCGGGCTTGACCCGGCCGTACTGCACGCCGATCTCAAAGCCGGTGGGGAGGATGTCGGAGAGCATGACGGCCTGCTGGTCGCTGACTCCCTCAGGCAGGAGGTGCAGGGAGTTCTCTGCATAGGGGACGCGGACGAACTCGGCCTGCGTGCCGTCGATCAGATGTCCGAAAACCCAGCCGATGCCGGAGGTTCCTTCCTCCCCCAGACAATGGGAGTACAGGCCTGTCTTGCAGTTGGCGCAGTGCCCGCAGGACTTGATGCACGAAATGATGACGCGGTCCCCGACCTTGAGGCTGGTCACGGAGGCGCCGATCTCCGTGATGGTGCCGACCCCTTCGTGGCCCAGGATGCGGCCCTTGGCCACCGCGGGGACGTCGCCTTTGAGGATGTGCAGATCGGTCCCACAGATGGTGGTGGTGTCCACTTTGACGATCACATCGCTGGGATTCTGGATTGTGGGATCGGGGACCTCGGTCCACGATTTCTCCCCGGGACCGCCATAGACGAGGGCTTTCATACGTGCTCCTTGGTTTTGAGGATGACCAGCGGGTCCACGAGGCGCAGACGGCACGGAGTCTCCGTGCCATCGATTCCCGAATACAGCAACGAGGCGCGGGCACGCTCACGGAGTTCCTCGATCGCGGCGGCCGACACCCGGGCATGGGCGAGGTCTAGCACGAGTTCGAATCCGGGAAGCTTGCTTGTGACGCGGCGGCAAACGACGTACAGTGCCCGCACGTTGGCCACGGTCACCACACCATGCACGTCGATCCGAGCTGTTTCGGCGTCGGCGTTCAGGCGGATGAGCACCTTGAGTTTAGGGTCCCCCGAATGGTGATGGATACTCATGTGGCCGTGGTCTCCTGCCTTTTCCTGCTGAAGCCGGAAAGTGCAAACGCCATTTCCTTCCCCAATTCGCGGTGAGACCCGTGCCGTATTTACGTGAAGTGGTTCTTCGCTCGACACGTCCCCCAACTGGCCGTGCAGCAACCTCCCCACACATTCAGCTTGGGGGGCGCTAGTGGCAGAGGTAAGGGGCGAAAGTCCCGTGTGCGCCTGTTGGGTCCTGCGGTGTCGCCCGCCTAGCCTGTTCCTATGCCTGTTCCGCTCGATCCCTGCCGACCCCCGGACCTCGTGCTGGTCTCCGTGCGGCACCCCGGGGAGGAAATATGCTTCGACGTTCATGTTCGCGCCGGGGCCGTGTCAGCGATCATCCCCTCGCGCCCGGGCTCGGGTGCGCTCCCCGCTGCAACCCGGGTGGTGGATCTGGAGGGCCGCTACGTCATTCCTGGGCTGTGGGATGAGCACGTTCATATGACGCAGTGGGCGCTGGCCTCCAACCGGCTTGACCTCTCCAGTGCCGGCTCGGCGCGCGAGGCGGCCGCCGTCGTCGGGGCCCATATCGCCGGGGACACTAGCACCGGGACCGGAAGCGGCGCCGGAGCTCCGGGTCCCGTCCAGACGCTGGTGGGCGTCGGTTTCCGCGATGCCATCTGGCATGACCTGCCCAGTCTGGACCTCCTGGACGGCGTGACGCGCGGCCGGCCTACGGCCCTGATCAGCCACGACCTCCACTGTGTCTGGCTCAACTCCGCAGCGGCCCAACAGTACGGAATGCCGGTGGATGCGGGCGGCCTGCTCCGGGAAGAACCGGCGTTCGCCCTGACCCGGGAGCTTGGCCAGCTGCCGGACGCGGTGGTGGACCCGTGGGTGCGGCAGGCAGGTCAGGCTGCGGCCGCGCGGGGCGTGGTCGGGATTGTGGACTTCGAGATGACGTGGAACCGCGACGCCTGGCTGCGGAGGATCTCCGGCGGCTTCGCTGCCCTGCGGGTTGAAGCGGGCGTCTATCCGCAGGACCTGGACCGGGCCGTGGCAGAGGGGCTGCGGACAGGTTTGGCGGTGGCCGGCAGTGGCGGGCTGCTCAGCGTGGGCCCCCTGAAAGTGCTGATCGACGGCTCGCTCAATACCCGCACAGCGTATTGCGTGGACCCGTATCCGAACGGCGGCCACGGGCTGCTGACCGTGAGCGAGGCGGAGCTGCTCGCCCTGTTGGTCCGGGCCCGGCAGGCGGGTTTTGTGCCGGCGGTCCACGCAATCGGCGACGCGGCCAACCAAGTCGCCTTGGATGCGTTTGAGGCGGCGGGCCTCGCCGGACGGGTGGAGCATGCCCAGTTTGTCCGGAGCGAGGATTTCGCCCGCTTCGGCCGGTTGGGCGTGACCGCGAGCGTTCAGCCTGCGCATGCCCTCGATGACCGGGACGCCGCCGAGGCGAACTGGCCGGGGCGCACGGACCGGTCCTTCCCGCTTCGTTCATTGCTGACCGCCGGGGCGACTCTCGCCTTGGGCTCGGACGCTCCGGTGGCCCCGCTGGATCCGTGGATTGCCATGTCCGCTGCCACGGCGCGGGCCCGGCTGGATGGCCGCGGGCCGTGGCATGCCGAGCAGGCCCTCACGCGGCAGGAGGCCCTCACGGCCTCGACCCGCGGTCGCGGCCGTCTCCGGGTCGGGGACCCCGCCGATATTGCAGTGCTCGACGCCGACCCCCTGACCGTGTCGGATGCGGAGTTTGCGGCCATACCGGTGGCCGCCACGTTAGTGGCGGGACGGTTCACGTGCGGCGGCTAAGCACCTTTGACGCGCGCCTGGACTAAGTTGGCGTACGGCAGGCGGCCGTATTCTTCGATGAACGCGGCATGGTACCGGGCTTCGGCCGCGTTGAGTTGCTCAACGGGCAACTCTTTCCACGCGATGATCAGGGCCCCGGGCACGGCGAGCTGCCAGATGAGCCGCCCGTCCCAGTGGCCCGGCGGCTTGCCTTCGCCGAAGTCGACGAATTCCTGGATTTGCCGGCGCAGTCCGCGGTTGCCCTTGCTTCCGGGGCCGGCTTTGCCCACGAAGAGGACATCGGCGCCGTCCACCCATTCGGCGTCGAGAGCGTCCGCCTTGAGGGTGGGGTTCTTCTTCTTGAAGATGCCGGCGGTGCTCCTGGCCAGGAACTGGGGCCGGAAGCCCTCGGGCCGCAGTACCGCGAAGATCCCGGGCTTCTGCGGGATCCGGTTGATGTCAAGGTCCTGGAGCGGCCGGAAACCGGTGAAGCCGTCCTGTTTCAGCGACTGTGTGTTGATGGGCATGGGTTCCTTGGATCGGGGCTCGTGGCGTTTCTTTGAAGCTTACGGAAGAAGCTCACTCACTGAAGTCCGGGCTCAGCTGCGGGTGAAGGTGCCCAGCCCGGTCTGATCGTAGAAATCAAGCCTGACGCTCGGAGCCGTGCCGCCTCGGGCTGCGGCGTCCGCACCAGGGGCTGCAGCCGCGCCGGGGGCGAAGATTGCCCCGGCAAGACCGTTGGCGTTCTCGCCGATTGATTCAAAGCTGAAGGTGTCGCCGTCAAAATGAGTGAGCGGGAACTTGGTGGTCCTGCCGGCCGGGCCCAGCTCAAGGGTCAGCACGCCGTTCTCCACCGCGACGGTGAGCGGGCCGTAGTAGGAGTTCGTGTAACTGCCGATGTAGAAGTCGTTGCCCTGCGCCGGTTTGGCCTGGGCCGGCGCCTTGGAATAGTCGACTTTCGGCTTCTCCGCCTCATCGATCTTCTGGAAGACGCCCGAGGTGAATCCGATCCAGTCCACTGTCGGGGCGCCGTTCTGGGCCGTGTCCAGGAATGCGGCGCAGATGGCTTCGGGGATGCCCTGCGGCCGGCCATTGGTCAGGGCCACAATGCCCAGCTGCTCGCCGGGGAGCAGTGAGACGGCGGTCGCGGAACCAAGGTTGAAGGCTCCCGAGTGCCCGAGCATCAGCCGGGCGTGGTCGTCGTAGGAGACGTTCCAGCCCAAGCCGTAGAAGCGGGTGCGGGCGCCCGGCGTCGCCGGTGGGCCCGACACGGCGTGCGGGACATGCGTGACACCAAGCGCGTCCGGATCGATAACCTCGCTTCCCTCAAAGCTGCCGTTGGCGAGCTGCAGGCGGATCCAGCGGGCCAGGTCGCGCACGGAGGAACTGGCCCCGCCGGCGGGTGCTTCGGCGTCGGCATCCCGGGTGTATTTGGCCACCCAGGTCTTGTTACCGGCTGGGACGTGGATCAGTGCCTTGTTCGTTGCCTTTTGGTAGTCCGCGTGGCGATAGCTCGTGGATGACATGCCCAGGGGCTTGAACAAGACTTCTTCGGCGAGGTCTGCCCAGGGTTTGTTCATGGCATCGGCGACAGCCTGCGCACCAGCCGTGTAGCCGAAGTTGCTGTAGTTGTAGCTCGACCGGAAGGAGTCCAGCGGCTGCTGGTTGAGGTGGCTGAGAATATAGGACTGGTCGAATCCGAGGTCTTCCAACAGATCGCCCGCCCCCGTACTGAGGCCGCCTTGATGTGACAACAGGTCGGCCGCCGTGGCGTTCCGCGTGACGTAGGGGTCTTTCAGGGCGAAGCCGGGGGTGTGGTTGATCACCGGTTCCGTCCAGGAGATGGCCTTGCGGCCCACGGCCACGGCCGCCACCGTGGAGGCCAAGGGTTTGGACACCGAGGCCAATTGAAAAACGGTATCCGCGTCCACTGTCTCGGGCCGGCCCGATTCCCGCACGCCGAAGCCCTTGGCGTACACCATTTGGTCTTGGTAGACCACGGCCACGGCGACTCCGGGAACACCGGTACTCTCCATCACGCCCTGGACCATCCCGTCCAGCTTTGCCAAGGCGGCGTTGACCTTCTGTTGGTCCAGGAGCGGTTTGACCTGCGGTTCCGGCGCCGGAAGCAGAGACGCCGACGGCGCACCGGAGCCGCCGGAGGCACTGCTTCCGGTACCGGCGGGGGCACTTTGGGCCGTGCAGGCGGCCAGCAGCGGCATGCCCGCTATACCCGCGGCGCCGACGCCGACGGCTTTAAGTAACGAGCGGCGGTCCGAAGGCAGCGAGCTGATACTCGTCGCGATAGATTCCCTCTGGTTCATGGACAATCCTCCGCCCGGTTCCGCCTGGGGCGCAGAGCTAACGCCCTCTCCCATGATGGACCCGTGCCCGTTTTTGAGACAGGGGCGGTGCGCTCGGGTGTGGGTCCTCGGACGCCGGGATCTCGGGGCCGCACCTCCACAACCGCCAACGAATCCCACCAATCCCGCTAACCTCGCGGCCTCCTTCTGGTTGCCCTATTAATGTCCGATCCCCGGAGGAGACTGGATTCATGGACGGCAATCAGGGGCCCGAAGTGGTTCCGGCGGGAGACGGCGACTACGGCTTCGGCCGCGCCGGGAGCAGTGACGGCGGCGTCCAGGATTTGCTCGCATTCTGCTCCCGCGTACTCCGGGACCTGCGTCAGGCCGAAGATTGCGCCGGGATGATCGAGCAATACCGACGGCTTGACGAGTTTCACTCTGCGCTCGACGCGTTGCGGACGCGTCTTCAGCTCGACGTTTTCCTGGGCAGCGTTTCGGGAGTGACGTTGGGATCTGGAAGGTCGCCGATGGCTTCCGAAGCGGTGGAACGGCTCCGGAGGGCCATAAATGTCATAGCCCGCAGGGACACTTAACTCATGGACGGCAATCAGGGGCCCGAGACGATTCCGGCAGACCCGGCACCGGCAACTGCGGGGACCGTCGCTGAACTGGCCCGGATCCTGGCCTTCCTCCCGGCCCCGGACAGCGCTGCCGCACTGATCGACGAGATCCGGGACCTGGAGGACCTGAAGTCCGCCATGGCAGCCCGGCAGGCCCGGCACGCCGTGGCCTTCGACTTGCTCCAGCGCCGCGAACAAGCCCGGCTCGGCGTGCCGGCCGAGAGGCTTGGCGCCGGTGTCGGCGCGCAGATCGCCCTGGCCCGGCACGAATCCCCCGCCAGGGGTGGCCGGCTCCTGGGCCTGGCCAAAGCCCTGATCACCGAGATGCCGCACACCCTCGCCGCGCTCGAAACCGGGCAGCTGAACGAATGGCGCGCCACCCTGCTCGTACGCGAAACTGCCTGCCTGACCGCCGCCGACCGGGCCGCCGTCGACGAGGAATTGGCGCCCGATGCCGGGACGTTCGCCGGGGCCGGTGACCGGTCCCTGGTCGCCGCGGCCCGCACCGCCGCGTACCGGCGTGACCCCCGCTCCGTCACCGAACGCGCCGCCCACGCCGCCAGTGAGCGGCGTGTCAGTCTCCGCCCGGCCCCCGATGCGATGACCTGCCTGACCGCGCTGCTGCCCGTGACCGCCGGCGTCGCCGTCTACAAGGCGTTGAGCGGGCACGCCGACACCCTCCGTGCCGCCGGGGACCCGAGGGGCCGCGGGCAGCTCATGGCCGATGCCCTGGTCGAACGCACCACCGGCACCCCGGGCGGGATCACCGGCGTCGAAATCCAGCTCGTCATCACCGACCGCACCCTCCTCCAGGGAGACGCCGAACCCGCCCGGCTCCCCGGCTACGGCACCGTCCCCGCCGGCTGGGCCCGCACCCTTATCAGCGGCACAAATGGCCCAAAGAGCGGCGAGGGCGGCAGTTCCCGGGGACCCGGCGCCGCGGCCCCGAACACGGACAGAAACGGTGACGGCCGGTCCGGTGGTCGCCCTGGACCGGCCGGCACCGCCGGGAGCGGCGATGACCCCGCGTTCACCCTCTGGCTCCGGCGGCTCTACACCCACCCCGGCACCGGCGAGCTCGTGGGGATGGACTCCCGGGCCCGGCTCTTCCCGCCCGGGCACCGCCGCTTCATCCAGGCCAGAGACGATACCTGCCGGACCCCGTACTGCGACGCGCCCATCCGCCACCTGGACCACATCATTCCCTGGCACACCGGCGGCCCGACCACCACGGACAACGCCGCCGGACTTTGCGAAGCCTGCAACCACACCAAAGAAACCCCCGGCTGGAAAGCACGCCCCGCACCCGGCCCCCGCCACACGCTCCAGCTGACGACACCGACAGGCCACAGCTACTACTCCACAGCGCCCCCCCTGCCGGGCACGCCGCTTCGCCCAACGGCCACATCGCTCCACCGGCGCAAACTCCGGTACGTCGCCATGGCGCCCAAGCGCGCGAGGCTTGCCGCAGCGGCAGCGGCAGCGGCCTGAAACAACCACCTGAAGCTGGCCTGGCTTAGTGCGCTGTGATGCGGGCCTGAGCAAGGTTGGCGAACGGCAGCCGGCCGTGGAACGCACGAAAATCCTGCTGATAACGTGCTTCCGCTGCGTTCACTAGTTCCGGGGGCAGTTCCTTCCAAGCAACCATCAAGGCCTGCGAATCTGCGAGTTGCCACAGAAGCCTGCCACCCCAGTGGCCCACCGGGACACCGCGTCCGAAGTCAGACATTTCCCGGATCCTCTTGCGAAGGCCGCGCTTACCCGTCTTCCCCCCGCCCGCCTTGCCGATATAGAGGACCTCAGCCCCGGCTACCCATTCGGCAGACAAGACGGCCTGAGGAAGAGAAGGATCCTTGCCCTTGAAGTGACCTCCGGCGCTTCCCGCCAGAAACCGGGGCGTAAAGCCCTCCGGCATCAGGACGACGTAGATACCGGGGGCCTGCGGGATCTCATTGAGCTCGAGTTCGGCGAACGACCGGAAACCGGTAAAGCCAGCGGCGGTGAGCGTCTGCATATCGAAGTCCATGACGCTACTTTCGCAGAAACTCCTCGGCGCACGGCTCACTAACCACGGAATTCGATAAACGGGCCTTCTTGGCTTCGGGTTCCGCTGCCCGTTGCAAAACGACCGGTCCCATTCGCGGCTCTTGCCCTCGGCTCCGCCACGCTTCATCGCATCCAGCATGTCAGCGGCAAAGAAAAGCGCCCGACCACCTGGGCGGCGGCGGACGTCAGGCCTGCAGGTACCTTCGCGATCTCGCTAAGAGACGGCTCGGACACTTCCGTGTCCCGAACAACCCGGAGTCATCAGATGGTTACCTGCAGGCGCTTTAAGCCTACGCCCGCCTCACGGCCGTCACCAGAGGGCCGTTGACTCAGGGCAAACCCCCGCGCAGCCCCGGCCGAATAGGTCCCGGCCGAAACACCCCCTGCCGCGAAAGCGTAGAGTGGAGGAAGCCGCCTGATTCTGGACGCCAAGTGCTGAGGGAGAAATCGTGACGATTGACTGGGACGAAAAGAAGACCCTGCTGCAGGAGCCGAACATCGCCGCCGTGACGCAGCTGTGTGACGAACTCATGGAAAAGAAGCCTGGATCCGTGGTCCCGTACATCGACCCCATCCACGACGAGGACGAATGCCGGATCGTCAGCCTGCATATCAGCCCGGGCAAGGGCACCGAATCGGGCTTTGTCTCGCACTTCAACGACGATGAAGCCGCCCGCCGCGCCACCTCCATCTACGAGGCCGCAGAGCTGGACCCCCGCTATGTGATGCCGTGGAACGCCTACCCGTGGATCCGCGATCCGGAGGCATCCTCGGCCCTGAACGTCCAGGAGAAGACGGACGGCCTCCGGCCCTTCCGCCAGTTCCTCAAGATCAACAAGCGCGTCTCGGCCGTTATTGCGCACGGCGCGGACGCCCACTCCTTCCTGACGCTTTTCGAGAAGACCTACCATTCCTCGCTGAAGAATCATGGTGTCAAGATCTACAAGGCCACCGCACTTGGCGGCCGCGCCTTCGCGGTATCTCCGGCCAAGCAGGAAGAGCTCCTCGCCAAGAACGTCGAAGTCTACAAAGACGCCATGCAGCGGGCGGGCATCCAGCACCTCTGAGGCTCCACGCAACGCCGTCCGGCAACGGCATCCGGCGCAAGCCGAGCCGGCGTCGGCGGCATCACCCGGCCAGCAGCCTGCGCCGGTGTTTGAGTTCTTTGACCCAGTCGCGGGTGACCATCGCTGAAAACGGCGATGCTCCGTCGTCGGTCATGGAGCGGAACGCCGTGCCCGCCTGAAGGTCCGCCAGCAGCGGTTCCGAGGCCTTCAGCGCCAGTTCCAGCACCTGGACGGCAGCACGTTCAGTCAGCCCCATCCCCGCTGCCCAGCCCAGGAAGTGCTTCCGGGAAATCCCTGTGCGCTTGCCGTCCAGGGTCAGGGCGAGTGTCTTGTCCCCGTAGACGACCGTGGACGGGATGTCGTATACCGGCGCGATGGACCACTCTCCGGCCGGCTGCTGCACCATGGAAACGTTCTTCGCGTGCAGGTCGCCGTTGCCCGTCAGCCACGCAAATGCCGCCTGGAGGGCCAAATTCCGCACCGCGGGCAGCGGTGCCGCGCAATACGCCGCAAGCGCATGGCACACCTGCCCGTATCCCACGTTGTACTTGTCCGCAGGGTATAGGCCCAGCACCTGCGCACCGTCCTCGACGGCGAGCCGCTGCACGGCCCGCGGCGACCTGGCCGCCGCCTTGGGCCCCGACACGCCGGCGACAGGCCCACCGGATGCAGTGCCACTGGCTAAAGGCACCCGGTCGAAGCGTTCCACGAGCAACCCGGGCCGCCCGGCGACGTCGCGGATCAGCTGGACCCGGCTCAGAGGGATCCGCAGCCGCGCCGCGTACCGGAACATCGCGTACTCGTTTTCGACGACGTGCGGGAACTCGGGCGCGTTGAGTTTGAGGATGTAGCGCCGGCCGGCGCTGGCCACCGGCATGGAGATCATTCCAGCGGACAGCTTGTCCTGTACCCCCGCCAGGGCCACCGGGTCGATCAGCCCGGAGTCGCCCAGCAGGGCCTCGAAATCTACGGGCGTTGCGGGGTCAAGCTCGACGGCGTGCTCGTCCGGGTCCAGCTTCTCGCCATGGCCGACGATCTGCACATCACCCACCGGGTTGGCACCGGCCGCGATGAGCAAGGACAGCTCATCATCCACGCTGGTCTTGATGGAACGGCGCAACGCATTCAGCCGCCGGCCCTCCGGCAGAAGCCCGGTGAAATACGGCGGGGCTGCCCCCGCCGCGGACAGTACGGGTTCCGGCGTTAGCGGCAGGGAGCTCGCGACGGCGGGGCCCCCGGACGCCAGATATGCCGGCAGGTAGCTGAACCTGGTGCCGCCGTCGTGCCGCTCCAGCCGGGCCGCCAGCACGCCGGCCTTGTAGATATCCGCGATCCGGTGCCTCATGGCCGGGCTTCCGGCCCGTCCCGCAGTTCACCGTCGGCCCGCAGGCCGGCCACCGGGCCTGCGAGGGCACGGGCTGCGGCGCTGGTCCGGGTCTGGACCCGGAGTTCCAGCCCCAGCGTGTCCAGGAGCGCCAGCAGGGAGTCCAGCTGCACCGTGCGTTTTCCCTGTTCGACGAACCGGACGAAGCGCTCTGAGACTCCGGCCAGTTCGGCCAGCTCACGCTGGCTCAGGCGGAGCGACCCGCGCCGGGCCCGGGCCTCGGCAGCGAGTTCGCCCGGAAATGCGTTCCCCATGGCCACCTCCCGTTGATCAAGATACGTCCGAGGGTCCGGCGTTCGTGCGTACGAACCTGCGGGTTCGAACTCTGTGTGCGTACCAACCTGTGGGATCGAACCCTGTGGGCCCGAACCGTGGCGGTACGAACGTGCCGCTTTGCAGGCATTTCCAGTATAGGACGGGCCAAGATGCCTGCACAGGGCTATAACGGCACGTACGTACCGGCGCACTGGGCAGGCAGGGGCAACTGCCGGCGACCGAAGGCACCCGCCATCACTGCACGGCTGGCGCAGCCCTGCCTCCACAGATTGGGCGGTTCAGCCGCGCGCGGGCGTGACGGTTCGCAATGGCCCGTAGGATTTAAGGGACTTAAGCGACAACCAGACCCCACGGAATCCGGAAAGGACTGCACACGATGACGCGCGCTCCCTTCCGGCTGTTCCGCACAGGTCTGATCGGATCCATCATCGTGGCGCTGGCAGCCGGCGGCCACCTGGCCGGCGGCGGACGTCTGCCCGAGCCGGCGATCGTGACGGCGTTGTGTGCCGTGGCGATGGTCCCCGTGGCCGTACTGACCCGCGTCCGACTGTCCTTTCCGGCCCTGGCCGGCCTGCTCGGCGTAGGGCAACTGTGGCTGCACTGGTCCTTCGGCGCCTTGTCCTCAGGGGCGCCCGCGGCCCTCCAGGCCCGAATGGCTGCGGGTCATTCGGGCCATCCGGGCCATTCGGCGGCTGCCATTGCCCCGGCGATGCCCGACCCTTCCATGGCGGTTTCGGCGGCCGACATGGGCGGAGCCATGTTCGCCGCACACGCGATGGCGACGCTCGGCACGGCACTGTTGCTCGCCCGCAGCGAGCAGGCTCTGTCCGCACTTGCTTCCTGGCTGCGCCCGCTCGTGCGGCTGCCCCAGCCCTCCGCCGCCGCGCCCCTGCGCGTACCCCGCCCCCGCGCGGTCAACCTGGTCCTCCCCAAAGCCCGGGCTGGCCTTCGCCTGCCGGCCAGGCGCGGACCTCCGGAGCTGTCGCCCGCCGCCTGACATCATTCCCTTTCACATATGGACGGGGACAGCAGGTGGCCACCCCACTGCTACCGCCGGAAGGACAACGCACCGGACGGCTCCCCACCTGATATCCGTTAGTGAAAGGCACCCTTGCCATGAAGTCCCCCCTTCGCCGTACCCTCAAAACTGCCGCTGCCGCCACGATGACCGCGGGCCTGCTCGCCGCCGGCGCAGCAGCCGCCTCCGCCCACGTCCACGTCGACACCGATGATCCGGCCGCGGGCGGATACAGCCACCTGACGTTCAATGTCCCCAGCGAGTCCGAGTCGGCCAAGACCAGCAAACTCGAAGTCACGCTGCCCACGGACACCCCGTTCACTTCGGTGTCGGTGAAGCCTGTCGAGGGCTGGAAGGCCGTCATCACCACGAGCGACCTGCCGAAGCCGATCACGATCGCCGGCGCCACGGTCACCAAGGCCCCGAGTTCCGTGGTCTGGACCGCGGACGAGGCCCACCAGATCGGACCGGACGAGTACCAGGCCTTCTCACTGTCCGTCGGCGTCCTGCCGGACGCGGGAACCACAGTGACGCTGCCGACGGCCCAGACGTACACCGATGGAACCGTCGTCAAGTGGGACGAGAAGACGGTCGAGGGCCAGGCCGAACCCGGGCACCCGGCACCCTCCTTCGTGACCACGGCCAAGGACGCCGACGCCCACGGCGCAGCCGTCCCCGCCGCAGCCACGACGACCGCACCCTCGGCGCCCCCGGCAGCGGCAGCGGGCATGTCCAGTGACGGCGGATCCGCCGCCGGCTGGATCGGGCTGGCCGCAGGGCTGATCGGACTGGCCGCGGGCGTCACCGCGCTGGTCCGCACCCGCCCGTCCAAGGTCCAGTAGTCCCGGCCAGCAGCCCGGACACAAACCCAGGCAAGTAGGCCGCCGCCGGAACTCCGGCCCGAGCGGCGACGGCGGCCCCGGACCCCCCGGGGCCGCCGTCATACTTGACACCCCGGTGTGATCCCTGCCATATTTTAAAGCGTGAACCTGTCAGACAGCCGGACAGCAGGACAGCCATTGGCTCGCCTCAGTGCCGCCGAAGCCGTTTTCAACGTCCTCCGCACCGAGATTGAATCCGGCAGGCTCGGCATCGGCGCCAAGCTGAGCTCCGAGGCCACTCTTGCCCAGCAGTACGGCGTGAGCCGCTCCGTGATCCGGGAGGCCCTGCGCTCCTGCACCGCCCTGGGCTTGACGGTCACCAAGACCGGGCGGGGCACGTTCGTCGTCGCCAACCGCGTGGCAAAGGACCTGGTCCTGGGCCAATACTCGGCCCGCGACCTCACGGAGGCGCGTCCCCATATCGAGGTTCCCGCCGCCGGACTGGCTGCAGAACGCCGTTCGGCCGAGGAGCTGGCAACGCTGCGCGACATCGTCGCCGCGATGAGCGGCGAGGACGACCCCGAAGTCTGGGTGGGCCTGGACTCCAGCTTCCACGCGTTGATCGCGCGGGCCAGCCGCAACAAGGTCTTCGAGAACGTCGTCGCGGACATCCGGGACGCCCTCGCCCACCAGTCCGAGACCCTGAACATGGTGGCGGACCGCCAGCACGCGTCCGACGAGGAGCACCGGCGCATCCTGGCCGCGATCGAAGCCGGCGACGCGGCGACGGCGCGCATCGCCATGAGCCGGCATCTGCACGCCGTTGGCATTGCCCTCGACTCGATCCTCAACGCCTGACGTCAGGCGCCTGGTGCCTGGTGCCTGGTTCCGTCAGCAATGCCGGAAGCAATCTGGTCAGCACCGGCAAAACCAGCACCAACACAGTGACCAGCCACCACAACCGCATCAAACGCCACCGCCAAAGGACGCAATGACTTCCCCTGCCCTCGACAACACCCCGACCCCGCTCGCCCCGGAGTGGCTGCCGCAGCACGTCCCGCTTGCGGTCCAGACCCGGGACGGGCTGGTCGAGAGTGTCCACTACGGCTCGGTCATCGCCACCGCAGCGGACGGCCAGATCCTACTCACTGCCGGGGAGCCCCTCGCCCCGTTCTACCCGCGGTCCGCCCTGAAGCCCCTGCAGGCCGTCGCCATGGTCCGCGCCGGGCTGGACCTCCCGGACGAACTGCTCGCCCTCGCCGCCGCCAGCCATTCCGGCGCAGCCAGCCACCGTGACGGCGCCCGGCGCATCCTGGAGCTGCACGGCCTGACGCCAGCGGACCTCGAGAACAGCACCGATCTCCCCTACGGCGCCCGCGAACGCGAAGACTGGCTCGGCGGCGGCGGCCGGGCCACCCAACTGACGCAGAACTGTTCCGGAAAGCATGCCGCCATGGCGGCCACCTGCGTCATCAACGGCTGGCCGGTCCAGGGCTATCTGGACCCGGCGCACCCGCTGCAGCAGCTGGTGGCCCAGACCGTGGCGGACCTCACCGGTGAAGACCCCCAGCGCACCACCACTGACGGCTGCGGCACCCCGCTCTTCGCGCTCACGCTGCGCGGCATGGCCCGCGCCTTTGGCCGCCTGGCCGCGGCTGCCGCGACCGGATCCGGCGAAGCGGAAGCCGCCGAAGCGGAAGCCGCCGTCGGCCGCGCCATGCGCCGCCACCCCGAGATGGTTGCGGGCGAGGACCGGGACGTCACCGCGCTGATGCGCCTGGTCCCCGGCCTGCTCGCCAAGGACGGCTTCGAGGGCGTCCAGCTGGTAGGCCTCCCGGACGGCCGCGCCCTCGCCGTGAAGGTTTCCGACGGCGGAGACCGCGCCCGGATGCCCGTCACCGTCCGGGTCCTGGCCGCGCTCGACGTCGACACCTCCCCCTTGGCGCGCCTCGCCGCTACCCCTGTGCTGGGCGGCGGCCGGCCCGTCGGGCTGCTGCAGGCCACCGATTTCCTCGCTGACCCCAAGATCTCCCACGCCCCCAAAGACCTGTAAGGGACCGCCATGACCTCGCTCGACGAACGCGCAGAATTCCGCTCCGAACACGACCTCCTGGGTGACCGGGATGTTCCCGCCGGCGCCTACTGGGGCGTCCACACCCTCCGGGCCGTGGAGAACTTCCCCATCACCGGCCAGCCACTGTCCTCCAACATGCACCTGGTCCGCGGCCTGGCCGCCGTGAAACTCGCCGCCGCCCGCACCAACCACGAGCTCGGACTGCTCGACGCCGGGCGTGCCGCCGCCATCGGGCAAGCCTGCACCGAGGTCATGAACGGCAAACTCAGCGAGCAATTCGTCGTCGACGTCATCCAGGGCGGCGCCGGGACCTCCTCGAACATGAACGCCAACGAGGTCATCGCCAACCGGGCCCTGGAAATCCTCGGGCACCCGAAGGGCGACTACGCCCGGCTGCACCCCAACGACCACGTCAACCTCAGCCAGTCCACCAACGACGTCTACCCCACCGCGGTCAAGCTCGGCACGATCTTCGCGGCCCGGGAACTGCTCCAGGCCCTCACCGAGCTCGAAGACGCCTTCGCCGCAAAGGCCCTCGAGTTCCGCACGGTGGTCAAGATGGGCCGCACCCAGCTCCAGGACGCCGTCCCCATGACCCTCGGCCAGGAGTTCGGCACCTACGCCGTCACGATCGGCGAGGACCGGCTCCGCCTGGCCGAGGCCGACCTGCTGATCCACGAAATCAACCTCGGCGCCACCGCGATCGGCACCGGCCTGAACGCCCCCGCCGGATACGCCGAGGCCGCCTGCCGGCACCTGGCCGAAATCACCGGCCTGCCGCTCGTCACGGCCGTGGACCTGATCGAGGCCACCCAGGACGTCGGCGCCTTCGTGCACCTCTCCGGCGTGCTCAAGCGGGTCGCCGTGAAACTCTCCAAGATCTGCAACGACCTCCGGCTGCTCTCCTCGGGCCCGCGCGCCGGCTTCGGCGAGATCAACCTCCCCGCGGTGCAGTCCGGCTCCTCGATCATGCCCGGCAAGATCAACCCGGTCATCCCGGAAGTGGTCAGCCAGGTGGCCTACGAGGTGATCGGCAACGACGTCACCATCACCATGGCCGCCGAGGCCGGCCAGCTCCAGCTCAACGCCTTCGAACCCATCATCGTCCACAGCCTCCACAAGAGCATCTCCCACCTCGAAGCCGCGTGCCGCACCCTCACGGCCCGCTGCGTCCGGGGCATCACCGCCAACACCGAACACCTTCGCCTCACCGTGGAACAATCCATCGGCCTCGTCACCGCCCTGAACCCGCAACTGGGCTACGCCACAGCCACGGCCATCGCCCAGGAAGCCCTCGCCACCGGCAAGGGCGTCGCGGAACTAGTCCTCGAACACGGCCTGCTCACCGACGAGCAGCTCACCGAGCTCCTCAGCCCGCACCGCCTGGCCAACCTGAGCAAGTAGCGCCCCTCCGAACCCCGAAGGACCCCCATGACTTCTCCTGACACTGCCCGCGCCCAAAAACTGCCCGCTCAACAGCAGACCCAGCCACAATCCGCCGTCACCGACCACACCATTCCGGCGCATGCCCACGCCTCGGGGGCTGCGCTCCACGCCGAGGACCAGGGCTACCACAAAGGCCTGAAACCCCGGCAGGTCCAGATGATCGCGATCGGCGGCGCCATCGGCACCGGCCTGTTCATGGGCGCCGGCGGCCGGCTCGCCACCGCCGGTCCGGCCCTGATCATCAGCTATGCCGTCTGCGGGTTCTTCGCCTTCATGATCCTGCGCGCGCTCGGCGAACTCGTGATGCACCGGCCCTCGTCCGGCTCGTTCGTGTCCTACGCCCGCGAATTCTTCGGCGAGAAGGCCGCGTTCGTCACCGGCTGGCTGTACTGGCTGAACTGGGCCATGACCGCGATCGTGGACATCACCGCCGTCGCGCTGTACATGAACTTCTTCAAGAAATACTGGGCGCCCATCGCGGACGTGCCGCAGTGGACCTGGGCGCTGGCGGCCCTGATCCTGGTCCTGGGCCTGAACCTGATCAGCGTCAAGGTGTTCGGCGAGCTGGAATTCTGGTTCGCGCTCATCAAGGTCGTGGCGCTCGTGTCCTTCCTGCTCGTCGGCATCTACTTCGTCATCTTCGGCACGCCCGTGGCCGGGCAGGAGGTCGGCTTCAGCCTCATCGCGGACAACGGCGGCATGTTCCCCAATGGCCTGCTGCCGGCCATCGTGGTGATGCAGGGCGTCGTGTTCGCCTACGCCTCGATCGAACTGATCGGCACCGCCGCCGGCGAGACCGAAAACCCCGAAAAGATCATGCCGCGGGCCATCAACACGGTGATCGTGCGCATCGCTGTGTTTTACGTCGGCTCGCTCGTGCTGCTCTCCCTGCTGCTGCCCTACAGCTCCTACAAGGCCGGCGAAAGCCCCTTCGTGACATTCTTCGGCTCCATCGGGGTCGACGGCGTGGACGCCATCATGAACCTCGTGGTCCTTACCGCGGCGCTGTCCTCGCTCAACGCAGGCCTTTACTCCACCGGCCGGATCATGCGCTCGATGTCTATTTCCGGTTCCGCGCCGAAATTCGCCGGCCGGATGAATAAGTCCGGTGTCCCCTACGGCGGCATCGCCCTCACTGCCGCAGTGGCTGTCCTGGGCGTGATCCTGAACGCCGTGGTCCCGGCCGAGGCCTTCGAGATCGTCCTGAACGTCGCATCGCTCGGCATCATCAGCACCTGGGCCATGATCGTCCTGTGCCAGATGCAGCTCGCCCGGCTCGCAGCCCGCGGAGAACTGCTCCGGCCCGCGTTCCGTATGCCGGGCGCACCCGTCACGGGCTGGATCACCCTGGCCTTCCTCCTGGCGGTGCTGGTCCTCATGGCCTTCGACTCGCCAGTCGGAACGTGGACCATCGCCTCCCTCGCGGTCATCATCCCGCTGCTGATGCTCGGCTGGCGCCTCTGCCGGCACCGCATCCTGGAGATCGCCGCCGTCCGCGACGGGTTCACCGGCCCGTATCCGCTCGTGGCCACCCGACCCGTGCGTGGGACCGGCGGGGATTCGGAGTAACATCCCGGCAGTCCGGGTCCGCGTAACGCAACGTCCCCGCAACCTCTCCTGCACGTGGTTCGCATATGCTCAGCGGACAGACTCAACATGGCTCAGCGACGAACCACCCGGGAGACAGCTCATGACCAATTGGCGGATCAGGGATTTCCATTCGGCCGATCTTGACGGGATCCTGCACCTCTGGGAATCCCTCAAGGCCACCAACGTCGAGCCGGTCTACGCCCTCTCCGAGGTGCTCGCCTCCTGCGAAAAGGACCACGCCGTCGTCGCTGTGCAGGGCGAGCAGGTGGTGGGCGCCGCCGTCGGACGCGCCGCCCACGACCAGGGCTGGATCGTCTTCCTGGCCACCCTGCCCGATTACCGGGGCCGCGGCATCGGCACCTCGCTGCTGGCCTCAGTCGAGAACCGGATGGCCCCGCACGGGCTCAACAAGCTCTCGGCCCTGATGCCCGAATCCGAAACCCGGGTGGAGGCCTTCCTGAGCCGCGGCTTCGCCCTGAAGAAGAACCTGCGCTACTTCGAGCGGAAAATCCCGGTCCAGCGCCAGGAACTCGAGCCGCTCAGCCAGCTCGGTGGCCGGATCCTGGCCCGCGACCTCTGGGAAAACGTGGCGGGCATGCGCAACGAGAAGGAACTGCTGGAACGCCGGCTGGTCCTTCCCCTCGCCGAGGCCGACCTCGCCGACGAATACGGGGTGGTGCCGCCCCGGGCGGTGGTCCTCTTCGGCCCGCCCGGTACGGGCAAGACGACCTTCGCCAAGGCCATCGCCTCCAGGCTGGAGTGGCCGTTCGTGGAGGTATTCCCCTCCCGGCTGGCCTCAGACCCCAAGGGGCTGGCCGGGGCGCTGCGCGAGACCTTCCTGGAGATCGCCGAACTCGAGCACGCGGTCGTGTTCATCGATGAGGTGGAGGAGATCGCCTCCCAGCGCTCCGGCGAACCGCCGTCGCCCCTGCAGGGCGTCACCAACGAACTGCTCAAGATCATCCCGGCCTTCCGCGAACAGCCCGGCCGGCTGCTGGTCTGCGCCACCAACTTCATCCGCGCCCTGGACTCCGCATTCCTGCGGCACGGCCGCTTCGACTACGTCATCCCGATCGGCCTGCCGGACCGCCAGGCCCGCGAGGCCATGTGGCAGCGCTTCATCCCTGCCACCGTGGTGGACGACGTCGACGTCGAGCTGCTGGTGGACCGCACCGAGGGGTTCTCCCCCGCGGACATTGAGTACGCGGCCCGCAGCGCCTCCCAGCGGGCGCTGGAAAAGGCGGTGTACGACGACGGCGGCGCGGCGTCCGGCGGCAGCGCCTCAGTCCGCGAAGCCGTCCGGAAGGGTCCGGCCACCCAGGACTACCTCGACGCGATCGCCGACACCCGGACCACCGTCAGCGCCGAAGTGCACCAGCAGTTCCTGGAGGACATCGACGACCTAGGGCGCGTGTAGGGGAAGCAACGCGGGGTCAGTTACGGCCCATGTTGGGGCTCTGCATGGGCGCCAAGTGACCCCGCGTTGCAGTCATTGCCGAGCAGTCATTGCCTAGTGGAGGCAGCGTGATCCTGTTTCTCACAATTGTGAGCGGCCTGGCCTGGACCGTGGTCTACGTCGATGCCATCCGGATCGGTTTCAAGGACCGGAGCTACGCGATCCCGGCCGCCGCGCTGGCCCTAAATTTCGCCTGGGAGGCCATCTACGCCATGCGCTCCATCGCGACGGGAATCACCGCCCAGGGGGTCTTCAATATCGCGTGGGGACTGGCCGACGTCGTGATTGTGTACACCTTCCTGAAGTTCGGCCGCTCCGAGCTGCCGGGCTGGGTGACGCGGCGGCTGTTCATCGGCTGGGCGCTCCTGCTGGGCGTCACGTCCTTCGCGGTCCAGCTGCTGTTCGTCGTCCAGTTTGGCTGGGACGACGCGGCCCGCTACGCGGCGTTCCTGCAGAACCTGCTGATGTCCGGGTTGTTCATCGCCATGTTCGCCGCCCGGGGCGGCACCCGCGGCCAGACCCTGCTGATCGCCGTGGCCAAGTGGGTCGGCACCCTCGCGCCCACGATCGCGCTGGGCTGGTACGGCAACTCGCCCCTGATCCTGGGCGTGGGGGCGCTCTGCAGCGTCTTTGACCTGGTGTACATCGGCCTGCTGTGGCGGGCCCGGCAGCCGGGAGCCGCTAGAGGGTGACGACGATCTTGCCCTTGGCGTGGCCCTGTTCGAGCGCGGCGAAGGCTCCCCCAATGTCCGCGAACGGGTAGGTGCGGTCCATGACCGGCTGCACGTGGCCGGCGTCGACGAGGGCCGCCAGGGTGCGCAAATCATCCCCGCTGGGGTGCATGAACAGGTAACGGTAGCTGGCCTTCGCCTTCCGGGCGCGGCGGCGGATGCCCATGCTCATCAGCCAGAAAGCGGCCGTGATCATCGGCGGCGAGCCCAGGTCTTTCGTCGCGGTGAGCGGCTCGGGAACGCCGGCGATGGATACCACCCTGCCGCCGGACTTAAGAATGCGGAAGGAATCCCTGAGGGTCACGCCGCCGACCAGGTCCAGGACCGCATCGAAATCATGCAGTACCGCGGAGAAGTCCTCCCGGTTGTAGTCGATGACGGCGTCCGCCCCCAGCCGGCGCACCAGCGCCTCGCCGCGGGCCGATGCCGTGGTGGTGACCTGGGCGCCGAGATACTTGGCGAGCTGGATGGCGAGTGTTCCCACCCCGCCGGCGCCGCCGGAAATGAAGAGCCGGGTGCCGCGGCCCACGGCAAGTTCATCGCGGAGGGCCTGCAGCGCCGTGAGCCCGCCCAGCGGCAGTCCTGCGGCCTCGGCGAATCCGAGCGACGCCGGCATGGCGGCCACCAATTCCTGCTGCACGCACACCAGCTCGGCGAAGGCTCCAAGCCTGGCCTTGTCCACCCGGGCGTAGACGCGGTCGCCGATGGAAAAGCGGTTGGCCCGGGTCCGATTGCATCCACCGTCCCGGCGAGTTCGCAGCCGGCCACGATCGGCAGGCGGACATGGCTGATGGGCCGGAGCGCGCCCCGGCGGAACTTGAAGTCCACCGGGTTCAGCCCGGCCGCGGCGACCTTGATCCGGACGTCACCCGGGGCGGGCTGGGGAACCGGAACATCCCGGAGTTTCATCGCGTCCGGGCCGCCGTAGCGTGTGAGGACGTAGGCGCGCATGCTCAGTCCCGCGCGGACCCGGTGTCGCCGGCCGGAGCATCGCCCGGCGCAGCTTCCGCGTCTGCTGCAGCGGCCGTTGCCGGGGCGTCTGTTGCCGCGTCTGCTGCCGGGGCGTCATAGGAGAGGAACTCGTAGTCCGTGTCGTCCGCCTCGTCGAGCATGTCGTCGAGTTCGTTCAACAGCCAGGGATTGATCCGGGCCAGGATTTTCCGGGTTTCCTCGACAGGAACGGCGGCGTAGAGCACCGGGCGGGCATCGTCGTAGCGGGTGACCGGGGGCTTGTCCGGCCACTTCTCGGCCAGCGCCTTGACCCGTTCGGGCAGCGAATTGTGCGCGTTGTCGGCAATCTTCACGAGCGTGGCGTCGTGGTCCTCGGCGATGTACCGGATGCCGGCCTGGTAGTCGTCCGGGTTCTCATGCAGGCGCTTAGTGACCCGTTCGATGATGTCCGCGGCACGCTCGGAGACCCCCATGTCCAGCAGTGCCTGCCGCGTCATCGGGGTGTCCTCCGCGATGTCGTGGAGGTACCCGGCGATCCGGATGTCGTCGTCGAAGTCCGCCAGGGAGTCCCCGACGGCGAGCACATGTTCCCGGTATGGCCGCTTGAGCTTGTCCTTCTGGCGGTTGTGGGCCACCTCGGCCAGGACCTTGGCTGTCTCGACGGTGAAGCGGGGCTGAGGGTGTGCAGGCTCGGTCATGAATCCAGCCTACGCGCCGCGGCTGTCCGTCCCTGCCCGGAGGCCGGTTCCCTGATGCGCCCCCTTGTGCGCTCCCGGTACCCCGGGCCACACCCAGGGCTCGCGGGGCAGAGCCGCCGGGTCGAAGGCGGCGAGGATATCGTCGAGGCGGCCCGGCGGGAGGCCAAGGGAGTCCAGCAAAGTGTCCCGGACCTGGTCCGCGCCCACCCCGGCCAACGCCAGGTCGGCCAGCGTGACGGCGCCGTCACGCTTGGCCAGCCGGGCGCCGTCGGCGTTCAGTACCAGCGGCACATGCGCATATTCCGGAACAGGCATATTGAGCAACGACGCCAAATATGTCTGCCGCGGCGTGGACGGCAGCAGGTCATCGCCGCGGACCACCTGGTCGATGCCCTGCGCGGAGTCGTCCACCACCACGGCCAGGTTGTAGGCGGTCACGCCGTCGTTGCGCCGGAGCACGAAGTCGTCGACCACCCCGGTGTAACTGCCGTGGAGCACGTCCCGCACCGTCACCTCGGCCACGGTGGAGCGGAGCCGGACAGCCGGCGGCCGGGCGGCCCGCTTGGCCTCGCGCTCGGCGCCGCTGAGGTTCCGGCACGTTCCCGGGTAGGCGCCCAGCGGAGCGTGCGGTGCCGAGGGGGCCTCCTGGATTTCGCGGCGGGTACAGAAGCACTCATAGGTCATGCCGGCCGCCGTCAGCTCCGCGATCGCCCCGTCATACAGGTGCTCACGCTCCGTCTGGCGCACGACGCCGCCGTCCCAGTTCACGCCGATCGCCGCCAGGTCGCGGAGTTGCTCGGCCTCGGCGCCGGCCCGGGCACGGTCCAGGTCCTCCACCCGCAGCAGGAACCGCCGCCCCGTGGACCGGGCGAACAGCCACGCCAGGATGGCCGTCCGGAGGTTGCCGACATGCAGTTCGCCGGAGGGACTGGGGGCGAAGCGGCCAGCTGAGGTCATGGGATAAGCCTATGCGGAGCAGCACAAGAGCCCCTCAGCTACCGATGACTTCGGGAAATCCGGCGTCGGTGGCTCAGGGGCTCGTGCCGCGAGTGCGTTGTGCGGAATGACGATGCGTGAACAAGAGTCAGTCAGCGGCTGGTTCCTTGCGGGAGCCTCGTCCGGGGTCCGGGTGGTGTGCCGGGATGTCCGTAGCCTTCGGGATCGTGGCGGTGGCCTCGTCCCCTTGTTGTCACCATTTGAGCAGAAGCCCTACAGTTGGTGCAACGGACCGGCCCCAGAGTAGTCAATCTGATCAACCACAGCCCGGACCGCGAACAGAAAGTGGTCATTTTGCAGGAGCTCGACGCGACGGACCGGCGGATCCTCGCCGCGCTGGACGAAGATCCCCGCGTGCCGGTCATGGTGCTGGCGCAGAAGCTGGGCCTGGCCCGCGGCACCGTCCAGTCCCGCCTGGAACGGATGTCGGCGTCGGGCGCGCTCCGGCCGAACAGCAGCCGAGTGCTGCCGTCCGCCCTGGGCCGCGGCGTGGCGGCCGCGGTCAGCGCGGAACTGGACCAGAGCCACCTCAACGAGGCAATCGCCGCCCTGCGCAACATCCCTGAGGTGCTCGAATGCCACGCCCCGGCCGGCGACACCGATCTCCTGATCCGGGTGGTGGCCAAGAGCCCGGACGATCTCTACCGCGTGTCAGAGGAAATCCGGCTGTGTCCCGGAATCGTCCGGACCTCAACGAGCATGTTCCTGCGCGAGGTCATTCCCTACCGGACCACGGGACTGCTCGGCGCCTGAGCAGGCGGCCGCGTCTAGACCGGCGGCCCGGCGTTGGCCTTCAGGTTCTTCATGACCAGCGTTGACGTCAGTCGCTCGACGCCGGGCAGCGAGGTCAGTTCACTGTCGTAGAAACGCTGGTAGGAGGGCAGGTCCTCCGCAATGACCTTGAGCAGGTAGTCCGGCGACCCGAAGAGCCGCTGGGCCTCGACGATGTTGGGATTGCCGGCCACCCGGCTCTCGAAGATCTCCATGGTGGAACGGTCCACCTGGCGCAGGGTCACGAACACGATCGCCTCGAAACCGAGCCCCACGGCGGCCGGATCAATATCCGCCCGGTAGCCCCGGATGATCCCGGCGGCCTCCAGATCCCGCAGCCGGCGATGGCACGGAGCCACGGTCAACCCCACCTTGGCCGCCAGGGCCGTGGCAGTCATCCGGCCGTCCGATTTGAGGTAACGCAAGATACTTCTGTCAATGGCGTCAATCACGCAATTATCTTACCCAATTGCGGTGATTCTTCAGTAAATAAGCGAGCACTTCCCGGCCGAATTTGCCTAGAGTTTTTCTTGTACCCGCCACGGGGTGCCGCATTCCTGGAGCCCGCCATGAACCCCCAGCTTTTCCTCGCCTTCCTGGTTGTCGCCGTCGCCCTGGCATGCACCCCCGGCGTCGACTGGGCCTATTCGATCGCGGCCGGGCTCCGGCAGCGCAGCTTCGCGCCCGCCGTCGCCGGTCTTTGCGGGGGCTACGCCCTCCACACGGCGTTGCTTGTGCTGGGCCTGGCGGCACTGCTCGCCGGGATGCCCGGCGTGCTGGGCTGGCTGACCGCGGCGGGCGCCCTCTACCTGCTGTGGCTGGGCTTCAGCACCCTGCGGTCCTGGCGCGGGGCCAGCTTCAGCACCGGTACCGCTGCTCCCGGTGCCGCCACACCCGCGAGCCAGTTCCGGGTCTTCCTCCAGGGCATGGGCATCAGCGGGATCAACCCCAAGGGCCTGCTGTTCTTCGTGGCCCTGGTGCCGCAGTTCGTCAGCCCTGACGCCGCGTGGCCGGTTCCGGTCCAGTCGGGTCTGCTCGGGCTGACCTTCATCCTGCTCGTGGGCGTCATCTACAGCTGTGTGGCACTCCTGGCGCGGAAACTGCTGCAGGCCAGGCCGGGCGCAGCGCGCCAAGTGACGCTGGCCAGCGGGATCATCATGCTGGCCCTGGGCGCCTTGCTGCTCGCCGAGCAGATCGTGCCCGCCCTCAGCGCAGCCATGACGCACGGGTGAGGGCGCGAATCCGCCCTGGGGCTACTTGCGCTGCATGTACCACTCGGTGAAGGACGACGCGCGGCCGTCCGCGGTCAGTTGGATGACCCACAAGTTGTCATAGCTCCGGCTGTTGCCGCGGTACGTCGTCAGGCCCTGCACAAACGCCCGGCCGCCGTCGACCCCCAGCAGCTTCCATTCAAACATCCAGTCATCCGGCTCATCACGCCCGGCAAGCCAGTGCTCCACGATATCGTCCCGGCCCTGCCATGGTTCGGCTTCCTGGGGGCTGGTCGCATAGATGGCGTCCTCGGTAAACAGCGCCCGGATGTCCTCCGGATCGTTCGTCGTCCACGCTGTGATGTAGTGCTGCATCCAGCGCTCCACCGCATCTCTCATGCCTCGTTTGTACTCCCCGCCCCAGGGGCCCGCAAGAGTAGTGGATACGTGGATTTGGCCGCGATCGGGCGTGGAAGCCCGTCAGTCGTCGTCAGCGCGCCCGTATTCGCGGTCCCAGAGTTCGTGCATTTCGGCGTCTTTGCGGATGGCTTTCACGGCCTCCAGCTGTGCCGGTTTGTGGCGCTGCCAGTCCCGGCCGCCGAGGGTCTTGCGGCCCGCCTCGAGGAGGAGCAGGGCGGTGTCAGTCAGCGCGTCGCTGCGGAGGGTGAAGTCAGTCTTCCTGCGCCGCAGGACTTCCTGCAGGGCCGAACGGGAAGCGGTGTAGGCGCCGAGCCTGCGCAGCGACCGGGCACGCACCAGCAGCAGCGCCGCGGACAGATCGTCCGCGTTCAGCAGGCCCTCGGTCTCTGCCACCACGTCGACGTCGCGTCCCAGCTCGGCCTCCAGCGAACAGCGCGCCAGGGCGAGCGGCAACGACGGCGGCAGGCCGGCCAGCGCCGCCAGCGCCGCCTCCGTCTGGCCGGTCTCGCGCAGGGAATGGGACAGCGCCAGGAACACGGCCTCCTCGGAGAAGAGCACCGGAACCTCAATCCGCTCGGCCACCTCCACCCTGGTGACCACGCCGGCCAGGTATTCACCGGCGTAGCGGTTGGCGTCCTCGTCGTTCCGCAGTCTCAGGCCGTGCTGCAGGAGTTCGGACGCGCGCAGGTGCCCGCCGTGGGCGTACGCCAGCAGCCCGGCCATGAGGTAGCACACCCCCGCCCAGCCGGGGTAGGAGCGGGCCAGGGTTATCAGGCGGTCAGGATCGGTGCTTCCGAAGACGGCGGAGTGCACGGCTTTCATCCTCTTGGCCGAGGCCCGGCCCCCTACCCTGCCCAGCCGGGGCACCCCGCCTTCGGCGGCCAGCGTCCCGGGTGCCCGGCCCGCCATGAGTCCGGCCACCGCGCCGCCCACGGTGCCGGCCAGGCCGCGGACGGGTGTCCGGACCACTACCTTGCGGAAGGGCGTCAGGTCGCGGGTGTCCGTGTACGGCCCGCGCTGGCCGTCGGGACTTTCGCCGTCAGCAAGCTGGCCAGCGGGAATGCGGCCGTCAGGAATTTGGGGGGCGGATTCGCCAAGTCCGGCGCTCATTCCCCCATGGTAGTAGGCTCCGGCAGGCCGCTGCTAGGCCGCCGAGGCCACCCAGAGGCCGATCACCCAGGTGCTCGCGGCGAGGCACGCGAGGCCGAATTCCACGATCATGCCCAGGCCCGTGGCCTTCAGCGCGGCCCAGCTCGAGGCCACTGCGGTGCCGAACACGCGGGTGCGCTGCAGCTCGCTGAGCAGGAGCCCGGCGGCGAAGCCCACAAAGAGCCCCACCACGGGGATGACGAACATGCCGGCCACGCCCAGCACGAGGCCCACCACCACGGAACGGCTCGGGATGCTGTGCTGCTTGAGCTTCCGGCCGGTCAGGACGGTGCTGGCGGCCATGCCGGCCAGAACGAAAAGCATCCCGATCCCGAAGACCACCCAACCGGTGGTCCCGGCGCCGCCCCACAATGCCCAGGCAAGCAGGCTCGCCCCGATCAGGATGCTGCCGGGCAGAACGGGAATGATCGTCCCGGCAACGCCCACCACGATGGCGAGGCCGCAGAGCACTGTCACGACAATCTCGGGGTTCATGGCCCCAGTCTATGGCCGGGCCCCGGGCTGCCGTTGACGGCCCCGGGGCCCGGAATGCCGGCGCCTAACTTCCGGACGGCTCCAGGAACGACAGCGGCGGCGCCCCCCCCTCAGGGAAGCGCCGCCGTCGTCGTCCGGTGTCGGATGCCTTCTGACGCGGTCCGGCTACTCGGCGGCCACCGCCGCGGCGACTGCGGCGGAGACCGCCGGGGCCACGCGCGGATCCAGCGGGCTGGGCACGATGTAGTCCGCGGAAAGGTCGTCCTCGGCCAGTTCCGCGATGGCCCGGGCCGCGGCGAGCTTCATGGCCGGCGTGATCCGGCGGGCGCCGGCGTCGAGGGCGCCGCGGAAGATGCCGGGGAAGGCCAGGACATTGTTGATCTGGTTCGGGAAGTCGCTGCGTCCGGTGGCGACGACGGCCGCGTACTTGCTCGCGACCTCCGGCAGGACTTCCGGGTCCGGGTTCGACAGGGCGAACACGATCGAGCTGTGGTTCATCAGCTTGAGGTGCTCCTCGTCCAGCTTCGAAGAGGAGACCCCGACGAACACGTCGGCGCCGAGCAGCGCCTCCCCCGGGCCGCCTGTCACGCCACGAGGGTTGCTGCGGGCGGCGAGCTGGGCCTTCTTGCTGGCCGGATCGGCGGCGATGTCCGCGCGGTCCTTGTTGATGGTGCCGCGGGAGTCCAGGAGGACGACGTCGCCGATTCCGGCCGTCAGCAGGATTTCGGCGACCGCGATCCCGGCGGCCCCGGCGCCGGAGACCACCACACGCAGGCTGTCGAGGGTCCGGCCGGTCACCTTGGCGGCGTTGGTCAGGGCGGCGAGGACGACGACGGCGGTGCCGTGCTGGTCATCGTGCATGACCGGGCAGTCCAGCGCCTCGATGAGTTTCTCCTCTAGTTCGAAGCAGCGGGGCGCGGCGATGTCCTCAAGGTTGACGGCGCCGAAACTGGGGCGCAGCCGGACAAGTGTCTCGATGATTTCGTCGACGTCGGTGGTGTTGAGGACCAGCGGGATGGAGTCGAGTTCGCCGAAGGCCTTGAACAGCGCGGACTTGCCCTCCATCACGGGCAGCGAGGCGCTGGCGCCAATGTTGCCCAGCCCCAGCACGGCCGTGCCGTCGCTGACCACCACCACGAGGCGCTGGGCCCACGTGAGCGTCTTGGCGAGCTCCGGGTTGGCGTGGATGGCGCGGCTGACCTGGGCGACACCGGGCGTGTAGGCGATGGAGAGGTCGCGCTTGCTGGCAAGCGGGACGGTGCTGGAAATCGACAGCTTGCCGCCCTCGTGGGATGCGAAGATTTCCTCGTCGCTGAGCACGGCTACTGGCTCAGCCGGGGAGGTGGAATCGGCGGGAATGATCGTTTCAGTGGACACGTCGTTGTCTCCTGGGGCTCACCGTGGGCGCACGGCTCATGGAAGCTCAAGCAAGGATGCTCAAGTTGGTCTGGCAGGGGCGGCGGCGACCAGAGGTGGCGGTCGCCGGTGTTTCCCCGATTTGCCGGCATCAGCCGGCTCCGGTCCAGCAATGGTAAACAGGGCATCGCGCCCGTTACGCCCGCGGGGAGCGTTACCCACCCGTGGTGAAACGTTTCTTCTCCAGAATATGTGACCCGGATCACGCGCGGGAGGGCATATTCCGGGCCGCTGGTCTAGACCAGTTACGCGGCCTGCGGGGTCCGCTGCAGGAGGGAACAGGCCTTCTTCAGGTCCTCCTCCGCTTCGAAGAGGGACAGCCGGCGGCAGCGGACGGCCTGGACCAGGCCCGTAACCGTCAGCAGCAGGACCCGGGCCACGGCCGGGTCGCCGCACGCCGCCGTGACTGCCTTCTCGGCCGTCGCATCGATCTCGCGCAGCAGCCGCGTTGTGTCGTTGTCCTTGACGTAGACCGCCCGGTTGAGGGACTGCTCCACGGCGGGCTGCATCAGGCGCATGTGGAAGATCTCCATCACCACTCCCGCGAGGGCCTGGGCCGCGACCTTGCCGGCCGCCGGCGAGCTCCCCGCGAGCAGTTCGCCCAGTTGCTTGCGGTACAGCGCCAGGACCAGCTGGGTGGCCGACGGGAAGTAGCGGTACAGCGTCCCCAGTGGCACGTCCGCCTTGGCCGCCACCTCGGACAGGACCACGGAGTCCAGGCCCTTGCGGGCAAACCCCGCGGCGACATCTAGGATCCGCACGTAACGGAGCCGCTGCCGGGGCAGAGTGGGTGGAGGGGCCATCGGTGGAAGATCTGAGTGAAAATCAGGCATCAGCAGCGTTCCGGGGGTCGTTTTTCTCGGCAGCCGGGCGCGATCCGCCCACCGCGCTGCCGCGGCAATTGCCGTCCACTATACGCCACGAATCCGGGCGCCCGGCGAGGAGACCGGGGCTCCGAGGCCCCCTGCACGGAACGCGGGCGGCTCAGTCCACGCCCTTGATCTTCACCACGAACACGGCCCCCAGAAGCCCAATCACGGCGGCCGCCAAGTACAGCGCCACATAGCCGCCCCAGCAGGCAACAAAGGGGTACGCGATCAGCGGGGCGAGCACTTGCGGCAGCGAGTTGGCAATGTTGATGACGCCAAGATCCCTGCCCCGGTTCAGGGCCGTGGGCAGCACCTGGGTAATGAGGGCAAAATCCACCGCCAGATAGCAGCCGAAGCCGATGCCGAGCACGGACGCGCCGACCAGCGCACCCGGCCAGGTGGGCGCGAACGCAAGAATGAGGGAGGCTGCGGCGATCACGGCGGAAGAGATGATGACCAGCGGCTTCCGGCGGCCCAGGCGGTCGCTCAGCCGGCCGCCGACCACGCTGGTGATGATCACCATGACCGCATACAGGCCTGTGAGGATCAGGACGCCAAACTCGGGCTCGATACCCTGGGTTTCGCGGACGCGGACGGCGTCGTTGAGGAAAAACAGCAGGTAGAGGGTGATCATATGGTTGCCGATGTTCACCAGGAGCCGTGTCAGCCAGGCCCAGGCAAAATCCGGATGGCGGGCCGGGGAAATCCAAAAACCCCGCACAAAGCCGCCCAGACTGAACGGCGGACGGGCCTGCGCAGGCAGCGGAACGTCGTCGTTCTTGAAGTAATAGAGCACGACGCCGGCGAGCAGCGCCACCGCGCAGACAACATACCCCGCGGCGAAGTTTCCGGCGACGGCGGCGGCGATCACCGCCCCTGCCAGGATTCCCGCTGTCTGGCCCATGGCGGCAAGGCCGCCGACGGTGCCGCGCTGGGGTACCGGCACGCGGTCCGGGATGGCCGCCGTGATGGCCGCATAGGCGCCGTTGCAGCCGGCCTGGACGAGGCACCAGAGCAGCGTCATTGCGGCAACGCCCGGGGCGCCGGCCAGCGCGATCAGGGCCGCGGCACCCAGGACGGCACCGAAGAGCACCCACGGCACCCGCCGCCCCCGGCGCGCGGTGGTCCGGTCGCTGAAGGCGCCGAAGAGGGGGTTGGCCACCAGGGACACGGCCGCACCCGCACCCGTCACGAGGGCGAGGATGGCTTCCTTGTCCGGTTCGCTGAAGGCTGCCGCCTGTTGGCCGAGGAGCACCTGGAGCGGGCCGAAGAATGCCGCGTTGATGCCGACGTTGACCAGCACCACCCCTGCCGTCCAGACAGGCCGGACGCGGCGTTCGGGTTCGGCGAGCGCCGGCGCGGTGGTATCGGACATGCTCATGGCTCCCCCTGGAACTGATGATCAGGCATATGTATCAGTGCGCAGCCAGACTACCGGGACTCGGCAGATCTGGGCGCAATGTGCGAGTCTCGGTCATGAAACACGCTGCCAACCCGCTCTGCCACGCCATCCGGTTAACACTCAAGGAGTCACTGTGAACGCTTCCGCCCTGAATACCGCAGACCTTTACGACGAGCGCGGCGGGGAGCTGGAATCCGTGTCGGTGCAGTTCCAGTCCCTGGGCGGGCACACGCATTTCAGCGGGCCGGTCCGGACTATCCGCTGCTTTGAGGACAACGCGCTGGTCAAGTCCGTGCTGGCCGCTCCCGGCCACGGCTCCGTCCTGGTGGTCGACGGCGCCGGTTCCCTCCGCACCGCACTGATGGGGGACATGATCGCGGCGAGCGCCGTCGCGAACGGCTGGGCCGGCGTCGTTATCAACGGTGCCATCCGGGACCGGCTCGCCATCGCGGGGCTGCCGCTCGGGGTTAAGGCACTGGGCAGCAACCCGCGCAAGAGCGCCAAGAACGGCGCCGGGGCAATCGACGTGCCCCTGGAAATCGACGGCGTGGCCATCCGCCCCGGCGTGATGATCTGGTGCGATCCGGACGGGATCCTGGTCGAACGCTAAGGACTTTCTTCTCCCCGAGGTAGTGGCGGGAACAATTCAGCCAGTAACATAGTTACTGAAAGCAACTATCCGCTTAATCCCCCACTTCACCTTGGAGCAGTCATGTCCAAAACCACCTCCGTGCGCGCCGCGGGAGAGGTCCTGACCCACCGTCAGACCATCACCGTCATGGTGGGACTCATGCTCGGCATGTTCCTGTCTTCGCTGGACCAGACGATCGTGTCCACCTCGATCTACACGATCGCCAACGACCTCGACGGGCTCTCCCTGCAGGCCTGGGCCACCACCGCCTACCTCATCACCTCCACGGTGAGCACGCCGCTCTACGGCAAGCTCAGTGACATCTTCGGGCGCCGCCCGCTGTATCTCATCGCCATCGTGATCTTCCTCGCCGGTTCGCTCTACGCCGGCTCGGTCCACTCGATGACCGAGCTCGCCATTGCCCGCGGCATCCAGGGCATGGGCGCCGGCGGCCTCCTGGCCCTCGCCCTGACAATCATCGGCGACATCGTGCCGCTCAAGGACCGGGCCAAGTACCAGGGCTACTTCATGTCGGTCTTCGGCATCTCCTCCGTCCTGGGCCCGGTGATCGGCGGCGCCTTCGCGGGCACCGAAACCATCCTCGGGATCGACGGCTGGCGCTGGGTGTTTCTGATCAACATCCCGATCGGTCTCGCGGCCCTCACGGTGGTGTTCATGTACCTGCACCTCCCCGCCAAGCACGTAAAGCAGAAGATCGACTACTGGGGCGCCGCGGCCATCACGCTGGCCATTGTGCCGCTCCTCCTCGTGGCCGAACAGGGCCGCACCTGGGGCTGGAGCTCCGCGAACTCCTACCTCTGCTACGCACTCGGCGTCGTGGGCATCATCGCGTTCCTGCTGGCCGAACGGCACGCCGCCGACTACGCGCTGATCCCGCTCCGGCTGTTCCAGAACATCACCTTCGGCCTGTCCTCGCTGCTGAACTTCATCATCGGCATCGGCATGTTCGGCGCCATCGCGATGCTGCCCATGTACCTGCAGCTGGTCAAGGGCCTGACCCCCACCGAGGCCGGCCTCATGATGATCACTTTCACCGTGGGCATCCTCACCGGCTCCATCACAGCGGGCCGGACCATCTCGGCCTCGGGCACCTACCGGATCTTCCCGATCCTTGGCACCGCAACGCTGACGGCGGCCGCCGTCGTCATGGGCCTCTCCCTCGGCGTGGACACCCCGCTGTGGGTCCCCGGCGCCATCGCCGTGTTCTTCGGCCTGGGACTGGGCTTCTGCATGCAGCCCCTGACGCTGGCCATGCAGGTCTCCGTGCCCTCGAAGGACATGGGCGTGGGCACTTCCTCCGCCGCGTTCTTCCGTTCCATGGGCGGCGCGGTTGGCACGGCAGTGTTCATCTCGATGCTTTTCAGCCTCGCGGCGGACAAGATCGCCACGGGCATGAAGGACGCCGCGCAGAATGCTGACTACCTCAAGGTGCTCAAGGATCCGGCCGTGGCCGCCGACCCGGCCAACGCCCAGCTCTACGACTTCTTCAAGAACGGCGCCAGCAACGACTCGCTCAACGACACCAGCTGGCTGCACACGGCCAACTCGACGCTCACCCGTCCCATCGTCGAGGGCTTCGCGCAGTCGATCGACGCGGTCATGCTCACGGCCGCCGTGCTCACCGGCATCGCCTTCCTGATCACGTTCGCCCTGCCGAACAAGAAACTCACGGACCCGAAGGCGGTTGCCCGGGAGGGCGCCGTGGCCGCCGCCCACTAGGTGGTCCCGAGGTCTGGAACACGACGACGGCCGGCAGTCTTGTGGACTGCCGGCCGTCGTCGTCTGTCCTCAGCCGCAGCAGCGGCAAAGTGTATGTTTCGTCTCACTTTCCAGTGGTTGTGACAGGGGGCACGCGGGGGCGGGTGTAAGACTGGGTAGTTGCGGCGAAGGCCGTGGACCGCGAACTGCCAAGGGAGCCGTATGACCACCACCCATGACCAGACCGCCGCCAAGATCCCAAAAAGGGTCATTTGGCTGGCCGTAGCGGGCGCCGTCGGCGGCTTCCTCTTCGGCTTTGACTCCTCCGTCGTCAACGGTGCCGTCGACGCGATCAAGGACGAGTTCGCCCTCAGCGAGGCCGTGACCGGCTTCGCCGTCGCCGTGGCCCTCCTCGGCTGCGCGGCAGGGGCCTACCTGGCCGGCAAGATCGCCGACCGCTACGGCCGGATCCCGGCCATGAAGCTGGGCGCGCTGCTGTTCCTGGTCAGCGCCATCGGCACCGGGTTCGCGTTCGGCGTCTGGGACCTGATCTTCTGGCGTCTGGTGGGCGGGCTCGGCATCGGCCTGGCCTCGGTGATCGCGCCGGCCTACATTTCCGAAATTTCCCCCCGCCACGTCCGGGGCCGCCTGGCCTCGCTGCAGCAGCTGGCGATCACCACCGGCATCTTCGCCGCCCTGCTCTCCGACGCCGTGTTCGCGACGTCGGCCGGCGGCGCGGACCAGGCCCTGTGGCTTGGTTTGGAAGCGTGGCGCTGGATGTTCATGGCCGCCGCCGTTCCCGCGGTCGTCTACGGCTGGATCGCCTTCACCCTGCCCGAATCGCCGCGGTTCCTGGTGTTCCAGGGCAAGGACGAGGAGGCCCTCAGGGTCTTCAAGTCGATCGCCCCGGACGAGGACTCGGACCGGCACCTGCGCGACATCAAGAAGGCCATCGACGAGGACAAGCTTGCCGGCCAGAAGGGATCCCTGCGCGGCAAGGCCCTGGGCCTGCAGCCGGTGGTCTGGATCGGCATCATCCTGTCCGTGCTGCAGCAGTTCGTCGGCATCAACGTGATCTTCTACTACTCCACCACGCTGTGGAAGGCCGTGGGCTTCCAGGAAAAGGATTCGCTCACCATCTCCGTGGCCACCGCCGTCACCAACATCCTGGTCACGCTCGTGGCGATCGCCCTGGTGGACCGGATCGGGCGCCGTCCGATCATGCTGGCCGGCTCCATCGGCATGGCCCTCTCGCTGGGCACCATGGCGCTGGCCTTCGGCTCGGCCACCGGGTCCGGCGACGCGATCTCGCTGCCCGGGGCGTGGGGTCCGGCGGCGCTGGTCGCCGCCAACGTGTTCGTCATCAGCTTCGGCGCCTCCTGGGGGCCGCTGGTATGGGTGCTGCTGGGGGAGATCTTCCCGTCCCGGATCCGCGCCCGGGCCCTGGGCCTGGCCGCGGCCGCGCAGTGGATCGCCAACTTCGCCATCACCCTGAGCTTCCCGGTCATGGCCGCGGCCTCCCTGCCGCTGACGTACGCCATGTACGCGCTGTTCGCGGCGGCGTCGTTCTTCTTCGTCATGTTCAAGGTCCCGGAGACCAACGGCATGTCCCTGGAGCAGGCCGAAACCCTGTTCGTGCCCAAGGGATCCGCGAAGGAAGCCGCCAAGGAATCCGCGAAAGAGTCCGCCAGGGCCTGAGCCGGCGCTTCTGTGAGGGCCGCCGCGCCTTCAGCGTTCCGACAAAAGAACGCCCATGCTTGCGAGGAAGCATGGGCGTTCTTTGTCACCTCAGCGGGTTCTGCGCAACACCGGGTGTTGCTACACCACGTGCGGCTCGTGCGCCGCCAGGTAGCGGCGTCCGCCGAAGACGACGGCAATGGCGGCCACCATGGCCAGCGCGCCGGCGAAGAAGGGCACCTGCGGGCCGAAGTGCTCGCCCAGCTGCGCGGCGGCAAACGGTGCCAGGGCGCCGCCCATCCAGCGCACAAAGTTGTAGCCGGCCGAGGCCACCGGCCGCGGCGAGTCGGAGACGCCCATGGCCAGCTCCGTGTAGATGGTGTTGTTGATGCCCAGGAGCGCCCCGGAAATAACCACGAGGACGACGACGGCCGGCACCGAGTGCCCGGCGGCCAGGCCCAGTCCCACAAGGTCGAGCATCAGCAGGACGAGCGTGCCGGTGAGGACCCGGACCGCTCCGAAGCGGTTCTGCAGCACGGGGGCGGCAAACACTGAGAAGACCGCGACGGCCACACCCCAGCCGAAGAACACCCCGCCGATCCCGTAGGCGTCCATGCCGAGGATGAAGGGCGTGAAGGCGAGGACGGTGAAGAAGCCGTAGTTATAGAACAGGCCGCTGGCCGCCGTCGTCCGCAGCCCCTTGTGCCCCAGGGCCAGCAGCGGATCCCGGAGCCGGACTTTCCGCTCGGGCAGCGGCGTCTTGGGCAGCAGGGCAATGAGCGCGATGAAAGCGGAGGCCATCAGCACGGCCGTACCGAAGAACGGGGCGCGCCACTGCCAGCCGCCCAGCAGTGCGCCCAGGAGCGGGCCGAGGGAAATGCCCAGGCCGAGCGCGGCCTCGTACAGGATGATCGCCGTGCCGGCGCCGCCGCTTGCGACGCCGACAATCACGGCCAGCGCCGTGGCCACGAACAGGGCGTTGCCCAGCCCCCAGCCGGCGCGGAAGCCGATGAGCTCAGCCACGCTGCCCGACGTGCCGGACAGGGAGGCGAACACGACGATGACCGCCAGCCCGATCAGCAGCGTCCGCTTCCCGCCGATCCGGGAGGAGACGTAGCCGGTGATCAGCATGGCGACTGCGGTCACCAGGAAATAGCTTGTGAAGAGCAGCGACACCTGGCTCGGCGAGGCGTCCAGGTTCTTGGCGATCGCCGGCAGGATGGGGTCCACCAGCCCGATCCCCATGAAGGCGAACACCGCCGCGAGGGCCGTGGCCCACACCGCCTTGGGCTGTTTGAGCAGTGAGGCCTTCTCGGCCTCGAGGGTTACTTCCGCTGCCGGCAGGGTGTCGGCGGGCTGGCCGTGCATGGGGGCACTCCTAAGTGATTGGAATTGTTGGGTGAAGATCAGGCAAGGAGCGTCGCGTTGATCCTGCCGATGACCGGGAGGGCGGCCGCGAGGGCGGCGCGGTCTTCGCCCGAAAGGGACGAGAGGACGCCGGCCATGACGGTGTTGCGGCGCTCGTTGGCGGATGCGACGGCGGCGAGGCCGGCGTCCGTGAGGGTGACCCGGACGGCGCGGGAATCGTCGGGGTCCGGCTCGCGCCGGGCGAGGCCGGCGCGCTCGAGCTTAATGATCTGCTCGGTGGCACTGGGCACCTTGACGCCCAGGTTCCGGGCGATTTCGCCTACCCGCACGCCGCCTGCGGCGGGCCCGGCGTCCAACAGCATCTTGAGCATGCTGAGCTGGGCGGCGCTGAGTTCGCCGTCGGCGTCCAGGCGGCGGACGAGGTAGATGCTGTGGCGGAGGGCCTCGCGGAAGTCCTCGGCGAGAGCGAGGAGGCCGGGGTCAGCCGGTTCACTGGCGTTCATAGTTAGGTAGCCTAACAGTTAGGCAACCTAATGGTCAACAGTCAGTCCCTCCCTCACTTTTCGCGTCAAAAACACAGACCCTCCCTCACCAGAAGTGAGGGAGGGTCTGTGTATCGGACAATCATCTGAGGGAGCGTCGTCCAAAACCCGCGCGATCTGAGGGAGCGTCGTTGGGCTGGGGCGGCTAGACGACCGCCTTGGCCTCCTCGATGAGTGAGGAGACGGCGGCAAAAAGCGGGTGGTCCGCCGGCAGGCCAGTGATCTTCTCCGTGGCCTCGTCCGGCGTGGACGCGGAGAGGATTTTCGCCAGCTCCACGGCCTCGGCGTCGGCCGGATCATTGAAACGCAGGGCGGCGGCGATGGCCCCGAGCAGCGCCTCGGGGACAATTCCGCGTTCGGCCAGCTCGGCAGCGGGACCGATGAAGCGCTCGTGCCGGCTGAGTTTGCGCAGCGGGGCACGGCCCACCCGCGTGACGGTGTCCGGCAGGTGCGGGTTCGAGAAGCGGCCCAGGATTTTTTCCACGTACGCCTCCTGCTCGGCCCGGTTGAAGCCGTGCTTGGCCACCAGCAGCTCCTTGGTTTCGTCCAGGACGGCGCGCACATCGGCCGCGACGTCCTGGTCGGCCATGGCCTCGGAGATCTTGCCCAGGCCGGCCTCGAATCCGAAGTAGGCCGCCGCCGCGTGCCCCGTGTTGACGGTGAACAGCTTCCGCTCGATGTACGGTGCGAGATCGTCCACGAACGTCGCGCCCGGGACCACCGGCTCCTTCCCGGCGAACGGGGTACGGTCGATCACCCACTCATAGAACGTCTCCACCGTGACGTCCAGGCCCTGCCCGGCCTCCTGGTTCGGCACAATCCGGTCCACCGCCGTGTTGGCAAACACGGCGGCCGCGTCCAGGGCGCCCGCGGCCGGATCCCACTGGGCAATGACCTCGGACTTCAGGATGTCCGTGGCGTTGATCGCGTTCTCGCACGCCATCACCTGCAGCGGCGCCAGCCCGGCGGCACGGGCGGCAATCCCCTTGGCGATCACGGGCGCCACGAACTTCAGGATGTGCGGCCCCACGGCGGTGGTGACGATGTCCGCCGTCGCGATTTCCGCGACGACGTCGGCTTCCTGGGTGCCGGAGTTCAGCGCCCGGAAGTTGTTGACGGTACGGACGGCGGGGTTCTCTCCGACTTCGTGGATCTCGTAGCTGTCCGCGGCGGCCAGCTCGGTGATGAGGGCGTCCGCGACGTCGGCGAACACCACCTCATACCCTGCGTCGTGCAGCAGCAGGCCCACGAAGCCGCGCCCGATGTTTCCGGCTCCGAAATGAACAGCCTTCACTAGGAGTTGACCTTTCCGAACAGGGCCAGCACTTCGTCAACCGTGGTGGCCGCCTCGAGCTGGGCCACCTGGGCCTTGTTGGTGAAGACCTTGGCGATTGAGGACAGGATGTGCAGGTGTTCATTGTTGACGCCGGCCACACCGACGACGAACTTCACTTCCTTGCCGTTCCAGTCGATGCCGTTCGGGTAGCGGATAACGGAGACCGCCGACTTCATGATGTGGTCCTTCGCGGCGTTGGTGCCGTGCGGGATGGCCAGGAAGCTGCCCATGTACGTGGAGACGGATTCCTCGCGTTCGTGCATGGCGTCCACGTAGCCGGAGTCGACGGCGCCGCGGTCCAGCAGAAGCTGCCCGGCCTCGTCGATCGCGGCGTCCCGCGTGGTCGCGTGGCCGTTGAGGACGACGCTTTCGGCCACCAGGATGCCGGCGGGACCCTGCTCGGCTTCTGCCTCGGCGGCCGCGGGGGCGGTGCCGGCGGCGGCCGCGGCAGGGGTCGTTTCCGTGGTGCCGGCTTCCGTGTTGCTGGCCTCGACCAGTTCCACGATCTCGTCGTACCGCGGGCTGTTCATGAAGTTGTCCACAGAGACATGCACGGCGCTGGCGGTCGCGGGCTTGGCCCGTTCGGTCAGGTCCTGGTGGGTGATGACGACGTCGTACGTGTCGGTGAGGTTGGCGATCGCGGAGTTGGTGACCTTGACGTCCGAGAAGCCGGCGGCCTTGATCTTGTTGCGGAGCACCGAGGCGCCCATCGCGCTGGAACCCATGCCGGCGTCGCAGGCAAAGACGATGTTCTTGATCGGGGTGGCGAGGACGGCGACGCCGCTGGCACCCACGCCCTCACCGATCAGGGCTGCGGACACCGAGCTCTTCTTGCCCTTCAGGGCCTCCATCCGGTGGGTGGCCTGATCGAGGTCGTCTTCGGCGGGCGCCTTGCTGGCTTTCAGGACCACCGAGGCGATCAGGAAGGACACCGTGGTGGCAAAGAGGACGGAGAGCGTCACGCCAACGTAGCTGTCGCGTGCCGTAGAGGCGTAGACCGCGATGATGCTGCCCGGGGCTGCCGGGGACCGGAGTCCAGCGCCGGTGACCACGAGCGTGAAGATGCCGGTCATGCCGCCGCCGATTGCGGCGAAGATCGTCATCGGCTTCATCAGGACGTACGGGAAGTAGATCTCATGGATACCGCCGACGAACTGGATCACGGCTGCGCCCGGCGCGGACGCCTTGGCCAGACCCTTGCCGAAGAATGAAAAGGCGAGCAGGATGCCGAAGCCCGGACCGGGGTTGGCTTCGAGCAGGAACAGGATGGACTTGCCCTGCTCGAGCGCCTGCTGCGTGCCCAGCGGGGTGAGGATGCCGTGGTTAACGGCGTTGTTGAGGAACAGGACCTTTGCGGGCTCGATGAAGATGCTCGTGAAGGGCAGCAGGCCGTTGGTGACCAGGAATTCGACCACGGCGCTGGCGCCATTGCTGAAGGCCTTCACGATCGGGCCGACCACCAGCATGCCCACGACCGCCATGGCAGCGGCAACGATGCCTGCCGAGAAGTTGTCGATCAGCATTTCGAAGCCGGGCTTGACGCGGCCTTCCCAGATCTTGTCCAGCTTCATCATGATCCAGGCAGTGAGCGGGCCAAGGATCATGGCGCCGATGAACATGGGGATGTCGGTACCGACGATGACGCCCATGGTGGCCACCGCGCCCACCACGCCGCCGCGCACGCCGTAGACCATCCGGCCGCCGGTGTAGCCGATCAGCAGCGGGAGCATGTACGTGATCATGGGCCCGACAAGCTTGCCGAGCTCCGCATTGGGGAAGAAGCCGGCCGGGATGAAGAGCGCCGTGATGAAGCCCCAGGCGATGAAGGCGCCGATGTTGGGCATGATCATTCCGGACAGGAACGTCCCGAATTTCTGGACGTGTACGCGCATGCTGGTGCGTGGTTTCGCAACTGTCTCTGTTGCCATGTGAGTTCCTAACCGTCGTTCCCGCTGCATTGCAGGATGGTCCGATAATTTCGCCGAGCTAGCTGGTGGAGCTGTTGGAGATCCGGTGGAGCCATTCGAGGAAGAGCTTGAGTTCCGAGCTGGAGAGCTGGTCCGAGTGGGACGCCTGGAGTGCTGCATTCAATGCGATGGCCGCCACAACCACTGAGGACTTTCCGCTGTCCACAGAACCGTTGTCCCGGGCCTGCTCGGTGGAAACCGCAAAGATCATGGCGTCGCGGGTCATGGCGGAGAGCTCGAGGTTCCGCTCCGGCACCTTTTCCGCGATCAGCATGAGGGTCATGCCCACATTGGCCGCCAGGATGGACCTGGCCGCCTCCTTGGGCGGGACGTTGAGCTGGCCGGAGACAGCCGCCTTGTTCAGCATTTCCTCCATAAGGGCCTCGGCATCGGCGACGATGGCCGGGCGGCTCTCAGGGCGGATATTGCCGAACATGACGAGGTACAGTTCCGGCTGTTTCAGCCCGAACTGGACATGGTTGTCCCACATCCTCCGGATGTCCTCCAGAGGTTGGCCAGAGGGCGCGAAGTCACGTTCGCCCGCGACATATTCGTCGAAACCTGCTGCGACGACGGCGTCGAACAGCCCTTCCTTGTCACCAAAGTGGTGGTAGAGGGTCGGTGCCGTGACACCGGCCAGCTGCGTGATCTGGCGGGTCGAGACTGCGGATCCGCCGGAGTTGGCCAGCAGCTCGGCGGCCGCACGCAGCAGCCGGGCCTTGGGTGGTAGCTGGCCATCGATACTCATAACCGCTACCCTAGCACCTATAGCAACGCTATATGAACTGCATCACATACAATTTTTCCAGGTGCCGTGACCCGCCCGCTGCCGCAGCCGTCAGCCGCAGGCGCAGATGATCAGCAGGGTCGCTGCGGCACCTGGTTTACCGGCTTAGTGGCCACTGGCCTACGACAGAAAATGAGGACCTTCAGTGCAGAACTTCCCAGGAGTAGGCGTTAGCCCGGGCCGCATCATCGGTACCGTCCGGCAGATGCCCAAACCGATCAGCGAACCGCCTGCCGGAGAGCAGCTTCCCGCCGGCGTCACGGCGGAGGACGCGACGGCGGCGCTGAAGGCCGCGGCGAAATCCGTCCACGACGAACTGAAGGCCCGGTCCGAGACCGTCTCGGGCGACGGCAAGGCCGTCCTCGAGGCCACGGCCCTCATGGCCACTGACACCATGCTGCTCAAATCCGCCGCCAAACTGATCGGCCGCGGCACCTCCGGGCAGCGTGCAATCTGGGAAGCCGGCGCCTCGGTCTCGGAGATGCTGCACAACCTGGGCGGCTACATGGCCGAGCGCGCCACGGACGTCCTGGATGTCCGCTCCCGGATCGTGGCGGAACTGCGCGGAGTCCCCGCGCCGGGCATTCCCGTGTCCCCCACCCCGTTCATCCTCATCGCCGAGGACCTGGCCCCGGCCGATACCGCCACTCTGGATCCGGAAAAGGTCCTGGCGCTGGTCACCGCCGGTGGCGGCCCGCAGTCCCACACCGCGATCATCGCCCGCTCGCTGGGCCTGCCGGCCGTGGTCGCCGCCGTCGGGGTCGACGAGCTCGCCGACGGCACCGAGGTGTACGTGGACGGCGCAGCCGGCCTCATCACCGCGAACCCGGACGAGTCCCAGCGCGCGGCCGCAGCCCACTGGGCCGCCACGGCGTCGCTGCTTGCCGCTTTCGACGGGACCGGCACGACGGCGGACGGCCACCTCGTGCCGCTCCTGGCCAACGTCGGCGGCGCCAAGGACGCCGTGGCCGCGGCCGGCCTGAACGCCCAGGGCGTGGGACTGTTCCGGACCGAGTTCTGCTTCCTGGAGCGGGACACCGAACCGACCGTGGAGGAACAGGCCGCCGCCTACCAGGGCGTCTTCGACGCCTTCCCGGGCAAGAAAGTGGTGCTCCGCACGCTCGACGCCGGCGCGGACAAGCCGCTGCCGTTCCTGACCGACGCCACCGAGCCCAACCCGGCCCTTGGCGTCCGCGGCTACCGGACCGATTTCACCACGCCGGGGGTCCTGGAGCGCCAGCTGCAGGCCATTGCCCTGGCGGAGAAGGCATCCGAGGCGGACGTCTGGGTGATGGCCCCGATGATTTCCACCGCTGAGGAGGCGGCCCGCTTTGCCTCGCTGTGCACCGCGGCAGGGATCAAGACGCCCGGCGTCATGGTGGAGGTCCCGTCGGCGGCGCTGACGGCCGAGGCCATCCTCCGCGAGGTCGGCTTCGCCAGCCTGGGCACCAATGACCTCACCCAGTACGCCATGGCGGCCGACCGCCAGCTCGGCCCACTGGCCGCCCTGAACACCCCCTGGCAGCCGGCCGTACTGCGGCTCGTGGGCCTGACCGTGGAAGGTTCCGCGGCCGAGGGCCACAACAAGCCGGTGGGCGTGTGCGGCGAGGCCGCGGCGGACCCTGCCCTCGCCGTCGTCCTCACGGGGCTGGGCGTCACCACGCTGTCCATGACGGCGCGTTCCATCGCGGCCGTCGCCGCCGTGCTGAAGACCGTCACCCTGGCTGAAGCCCGGGAGCTTGCCAAGCTGGCCTTGTCCGCGCCGAGCGCTACCGAGGCCCGGGCCTGGGTGCGGGCAAAACTGCCGGTCCTGGAGGACCTTGGGCTGTAGCTGCTGCCGCTAGGATGCACTCATGGCACTGATAGCCCCCCGGGTGACGGCCGGCCTCCCGGCCGAGGATGCGCAGAAGCTCAGGTACGCCCTCGACGGCAGCCACGACATCACGGTGTTCGTGGACGGCACCGTCCACCGGCTGCCGCCCGCGGCGCGGGACGCCGTCGTCGATCTGCTGGGCCGCTTCAGCCGCGGCGAGGCCGTGACGGTCAGCAGCGTCGAGGAAATGCTGACGACGTCCCGGGCCGCGGAGCTTGCGGGGATCTCGCACACGTATTTGCGGAACATGACCGACCGCGGCGAGATCCCGGTGGAATACCGCGGAACGCACCGCCGGATCCGGCTGGCCGACATCATGGCGTGGCTTGAAACGCAGAAGAAGAACGGTGCGGACGCCGGGACGCCGGCCGGCCAGGATGACGAGGCTGCCGGTGCTTCATGAAGCAGTGATAAGGATCAAGCAACGATCCCGGTCCGGCGCGAAAGCACTGATATCCCGCGGGTTAAGCTTGGAATGTGGGTAAATTCAGAGGGTGGCACATCGTGGCAGGGATCGCCGCCATGCTGCTCGCTGGCATCTTCGGAACCGCGATGGGCCTGAACAACACCGCCACGTATCTGGCCAGCGGCGTCGCTTTCGTAGCGGTGTCGCTCTGGGTGGACAGCCGGATTTCCCGCCGCCGCAGTGCCGCCGGCATCGCCGGCCCCGGCCAGGACGCTGGCCACGACGCTGGCCACGACGCGAAGCCGGCCCTCGACGCCGACCCCTCCAAGCGCGAGGGCTAAGCGCGCCGCTAGATTCTGGGCCGGCCAGCCCAGCGCCGCGCCTTGAGCCCGGCATGCAGTTCCAGCCGCACCATTCCCTTCAACGGGTCCACGCCCAGCAGCTGGCGGATCCGGCCGAGCCGGTTGTAGATGCTGCTCCGGTGCAGGTGCAGTTTGGCCGCGACTTCCTGGACCGAGCCGTCGTTGTCGTAGAACAGCTCCAGCACGGGCAGCAGCTCGTGGTTGCGGTCATGGTCCTCGAGGAGGCGGAAATACACGGAACCCGCGTCTGCCCAGGCTCCCGCGCCGCCGCCGGCCGAGGCCAGGAGCTGGTAGACGCCGGTGGCCCGGCAGTCGACGAGCTCGCCCAACTGGGGATCCACCGCCGCGGCCTGGGCCGCCTGCCGTGACTGCCGGTAGGCCTCGGCCAGTTCCCGAGGCTTGGCGAATCCCTCGGACGTGCCCAGGATGATCCGCCGGACCGTGCGCCCGGAGCGTTTGGCGAGTTCGAGTTGGTAGTGGACCAGCACCTGGGCGTGGTCGGCGCGTCCCGTGGATTCCTTGAAGAGCACCACCGCGTGGGTCTCCGTGCCGGCGCTGAACAGTGCGGCATCCACCCCGATGGTCGCCTGCAGCGCCGCGGAGCGGTGAATGAGCGTGTCGGCGATGGGATCCGAGCCACCGGCCCAGCCATCCGCGTCCAGGACGGTCACCAGCTGCCAGGGTCCCTTGCCCTGGACCTCTTTCCAGCCCGCGACGGCCGCCGCCGCGTTGGCCTCGCCGGCGCACGCGGCCAGGAACTCCTGTTCGCGCCGGCGCCGGAACTCGGACTCGGCCGTATTGGAATCCAGCAGCAGGGTGGACAGTTGTTCCAGCTCCGGGGCCACGTCCGGCAGCTGGGCGAGGACGGTCGCGGCGCTGGGTTCCTCAGCGTCGAGCTGGACCCACAGGTACCCCACCCGGAAGCCCCGCACCAGCAGCGGCACGCACACGCGCCCGAGCATGCCGAGGTCCGCGTTGGCCGGCACGACGACCGGCCGGACCGCCGTCGCGATCCCGTGGGAGAGCTGCCACGCGATGACGTCCACGGGGACACGCTTACTGAGCAGGAAGTTCACCCGAACGCGGTCCGCATGGGATTGGTTGGAACTGTAGGCGAGGAGCAGACCGTCGAGGTCCTCGAGGGAGAGGCCGCGGCCCAGCCGCTGCGCCACCTGCTCCACGAGCTGCTCCACGTCCTGCTGCTGCATCCTGCCAGACTACTGCCCCTGCCTGCCGCACTGCGAATGCAGCCGGGACGGACACGAGCCGACACCTGACGCCCGCTCCATCGACAAATGTCTATCCCCGGTTTTGAAAAACCCCGGAATGACGCGGCGGGCGCCCAACGCCCGGCGGCGGCACCTGTCGCGTGCCTCACAGCGGGATTTATTCTGGAAGTACGAATCCCCCGCTCATCCAGGCCCACGAGGCCACCACCTACTGGAGCTAACAAATGATCATCGGCGTACCCAAAGAGATCAAGAACAACGAGTTCCGCGTCGCCATCACGGCGGCCGGCGTCCATGAATTCCGGACCCACGGCCACGAGGTCCTCGTCGAGCGCGGCGCGGGCCTGGGCTCCGGCATCACGGATGAGGAATACGCGATCGCCGGTGCCGAGATCGTCGCCGAAGCCGACGACGTCTGGGGCCGCGCCGACATGGTGCTGAAGGTCAAGGAACCGGTCAAGGCCGAATACCACCGCTTCCGCAAGGGCCTGATCCTCTTCACCTACCTGCACCTGGCCGCCGAACCGGAACTGACCCAGGCCCTGATCAACTCCGGCGTCACCGCCATCGCCTACGAGACGGTCCAGGAGGGCAGGTCCCTGCCGCTGCTGGCCCCGATGTCCGAGGTTGCCGGCCGGCTGTCCGTGCAGGTCGGCGCCACGTCCCTGATGGCGCCGGCTGGCGGCAAGGGCGTGCTGCTCGGCGGCGTCCCGGGCGTCCGTCCGGCCAAGGTCGTTGTCCTCGGCGCCGGTGTTGCCGGCACCAACGCTGCCGCCATGGCCCTGGGCCTGGGTGCCGACGTCACCATCCTGGACATCAACATCAACCGCCTGCGCGAACTGGACGCCCAGTACCAAGGCCGCCTGAAGACTGTCGCGTCCAACAAGTACGAGATCGAGAAGTCCGTGGTCGACGCCGACCTCGTGATCGGTTCGGTCCTGATCCCCGGCGCCAAGGCACCGAAGCTCGTCACCAACGAGCTCGTGTCCCGGATGAAGCCCGGCTCCGTGCTGGTGGACATCGCCGTGGACCAGGGCGGCTGCTTCGAGGACACGCACCCCACCACGCACCAGGAACCGACGTACAAGGTCCACAACACGATCTTCTACTGCGTCGCCAACATGCCCGGCGCCGTCCCGAACACCTCCACGTACGCGCTGACCAACGTCACCCTGCGCTACGCCGTCTCGCTGGCGAACCTGGGCGTCAAGGCTGCGTTTGAGCGCGACGCCGCCCTTGCCGCCGGCCTGAACATCGCCGGCGGCAAGGTTGCGCACCGCTCGGTCTCCGAGGCGCACAACCTGCCCCTCGTCGCCGACTGGCACGAGCTGGTCTCCGCCTAGCCAGCACCGCGTAGCCAGCACTTCATCGGCTGCTCCTCCCCACCGGCCCCCTCGCCTCGCAAGCTCGGCCAGGGAACCCTGCCGGCGTGGGCCCAACCCGCCCTTTTTTGGACACCCAGAAGGGCGTTTTCGGAGCAGCCGATGGCTGTTTAAGCCCGCACCGCGCCGAGAACCTAGGCCAGGGACCGGGCCTGCTCGATCAGCTGCAGCACCTGGAGCGGGCCCGCGGGGTCGACGGGGACGGGCAGCGCCGAGCTTGCGCCGCCGTCGGCGATCTTGGCGGCCAGGATCCGGTAAAACTCGGGGTAGGCCCCGCGCTCGGTGGGCAGCCGGTCCAGGTGCCCGTCGCGCCCCAGCAGCCCGGCCCAGTCCGGATCTTCCACGCCGTAGTCGGCATCCAGCGGGCTTCCCCCGGCCAGGATGTACGGCTCCTGCGGGTCCACGCCGTGCTTGGTGAAACCGCCCTCGCTGCCCAGGATGCGGTAGCGCGGGCCCTGCTGGGCGCACAGCATGTTCATCCACAGGTGGCTGGTCACCCCGGAGCTGTGCCGCAGGACCAGGAAGACGTCGTCGTCCGCCTTGGCTCCGGGCCGCCGGGCCGCCAGTTCCGCGTGAATGAGCGTGGCCGGCCCAAAAAGCTGCACGGCCTGGTCCAGCAGGTGGGTGCCGAGGTCAAACAGCACCCCGCCGCCGTCGTCCGCCGTTGCGGCCGCCTTCCATGCTTTGGGGACGTCGGGCGACCACCGCTCGAAGCGGGACTCAAAGCGGCTCACGGTGCCGAAGGCTCCGGTGTCCATGAGGGCCTTAACGGTGAGGAAGTCGCCGTCCCAGCGCCGGTTCTGGAACACCGTGAGCACCCGGCCCAGCCGCCCGGCCAGGTCGATGAGCTCCTGCCCCTCGGCGCTGCTGACAGCGAAGGGCTTGTCGACGACGACGTCGAGGCCGGCTTCCAGCGCCGCTTTCGCGAGTGGGTAGTGGGTGGCGGGCGGCGTGCCGAGCACCAGCAGGTCCAGTTCGCCGGCGAGCTCCAGGATATCGGCCGGGGTGTCGACGATCCTGGCCGCCGGATAGCTGTGTGCGGCGGCAGATCTCCTGGCGGCGTCGGAGGTGGCAATGGCATCGAGCGAATAGGCCGGGTTTGCGGCGATGAACGGGGCGTGGAAGACGCTGCCCGAAAGGCCGAAACCGGCGACGGCGGTGCGGATGGGCCGGGTTGAATCGTTGCTCATGGTGCCAAGGCTACCGGCTGGGCATGCACCGGGGCGCCTGTCCGGCAGGGCTTAATCGAACGAGGCCGGCGCCGCCCGGAAGCTTCCAGGGGCACCGGCCTCGGCCGTGCTGCTTGTTAGTGCGTGGTGCTTGCCGGGACTAGCTCTTCTGCCAGCCGACGACGCTCCAGTCCGGGGTCTGGAACAGGGCCGCACCGTAGTTGGCTAGGCCCGTGCGGGCGAAGTAGATCTGCGGGCCGTTCATGATCACGCCCATGGAGAAGTACTTCTCCATGTGCTTCTTCTCGACGTCCATGGCGGCCTTGTTGCGCTGGGCGTCATCCTGGATGGAGGCAAGGTCCTTGATGGCCTTGTCCAGTTCGGCGTCGCCGAGTTCGTTCTCGTTGGTCTTGGAATCGTAGAACTGCTTCACGCCGGAGGTGGCGTCGGCGCCTACCGTGTAGCCGCTGATGGTGAGCTGGAAGTCGCGGCTGCCAACCACCTTGCCGAAGTCGGCGTCACCGCGCTGGTCGATGCCAACGTCCATGCCGGCCGCCTGAAGCTGCTTCTGCAGCGTCTGAACGGTGGCGAGGCCGGTGGGGTCGTCACCGAAGTTGGTGATCTTGAACGACGCCGGGACGCCGTCCTTTTCCATGATGCCCTTGGCGTTGGCCTTGTAGCCGGCCTCGGTCAGGACCTTCTTGGCCGCGTCGGCGCCGGTTTCCTTGACCGGGTAGTTGTCCTGGTAGTACTTCGAGAACGGCATCAGCATCATGGAGCCCGAGCTGTTCTCTTCCCAGTTCAGTCCGCCAAAGCGGACGGCGCGGATGGCGGGGCGGTCCACGGCGGTGAAGATTGCCTTGCGGACTGCGACGTCGGTGAGCGGGGCCTTGAGGGCGTTGAGGTTCAGGCCGCCGGCGAAGAGGCGCTGGCCGCGGCGGACCTCGGAGTTCTTGGAGCCTTCAAGCTGCTTGTACTTCGTCAGCGTGCGGCCGTCGGCCATGTCGATTTCGCCGTTCTTGAAGGCGGCGATCTCGGCGCTGGCCTCCAACTGGCGGAAGATCACCTTGTCCAGGACCGGCTTCTCGCCCCACCACTTGTCATTCGGCACGAGGGAGACAGTCTTCGCGGCGGAGTCAAACTTGTCGACCTTGAACGGGCCTGCCATCCACTCGGGGTGCAGTTCGCCCGTGAAGCCGGTGTTGAAGATTTCGGGAGTGTTCACGGTCTGCGGGATGAAGCCGCCGAACATGTCACTGAGCGGGTACACCGGCTGTGTGGTGGTGACAACGACTTCCTTGTCGCTGCTTCCCGCCTTGACGGAGTCGATGAACTCGTAGGCCCCGGAGCTGACGATGTCGATGTCCTTGTTCTGGCCATTGAGCATCTTCCACGTGTTCTCGAACGTGGCGGCGTTGATCGGGGTGCCGTCGTTGTAGGCGGCCTTCGGGTTGATCTTGATGGTGATGGTCTGCTTGCCGTCTTTGACCTCGCTCTTGAAGTCTTCGCAGAAGTTCTTGTTGAGGTTGGCGGTGCCGTCGAAGTCCAGCTTCCAGCAGCCCACGTAGCCGGCCTCGTCGATGGGGTAGTGCAGTTCGGTGTTGTCCGCCGAGTTGCCCGCGTTGGAGAAGCCGTTGAAGTCCGGTCCGATGTTGCCCAGCGGCAGCGTCACGGTACCGCCCTGCTGCAGGTCGGCGGCCTTCTTGGCGTTGACGCTGACCAGCTTGCTCAGGTCGCCGGAGGCATCCTGTGCCTTGGCGCTCTGGGCGGTGGTTGAGGCGCCACCGCTGCCGCAAGCGGTCAGCGCGAGGGCTGCCACGACGGCGGTGAGGCCGCCGATCCTGGTCCGATTTTTCATGTGATCCCCTTCATTTTTTCATGCGAGTGTGATGCGTGGGTTCTCGGGTAGTGTGCTGGTCCGGTGATTCAGTGGTTTTCGTGGACAACCAGCATGTCCGCGTCCAGTTCGCCGTCCGGGTAGAAGCAGGCGAACTGCTGGTCGGTGGCGGACGCTTCGAGGGCCGGCTCCAGGGTCAGGCACTTCTCCTGCCTGGCCGGCGGCAGGGCCGCGAACACGGGGCAGCGGGTGGCGAAGTTGCAGCCTGCCGGCGCTTCCAGCGGCGAGGGCAGGTCGCCCTGGAGGATGATCCGCTCGCGGGTGCGCTCCAGCTCCGGATCCGGTACCGGGATCGCGGAGAGCAGGGCACGGGTATAGGGGTGGCGGGGGTTGTCGAAGACGGCGTCGACGTCGCCGATCTCCACGATCTTGCCCAGGTACATGACGGCAACGCGGTTGGAGATGTGCCGGACCACGGAGAGGTCATGGGCCACCATGAGGTAGCTGAGGCCGAGTTCGGCACGGAGCTTGTCCAGGAGGTTGATGACGCCGGCCTGCACCGATACGTCGAGGGCGGAGACGGGCTCATCCAGGACCACCAGCCGGGGGTTCACCGCGAGGGCGCGGGCAATGCCGATGCGCTGGCGCTGGCCGCCGGAGAACTGGTTGGGGAACCGGTTGACGTGGTCCGCCTGCAGGCCCACCAGCTCCATGAGCTCCATGATCCGCTTCCGGATGGCAGCCTTGGGCATGCCCAGGTTTTCCATCGGCTCGGCCAGGACCTCGTAGACGGTGAAGCGCGGATCCAGTGCCCCGGTGGGATCCTGGAACACCATCTGCAGTTCCTTGCGCATGGCGCTCTTGGCCCGGGCGTCCGCGGCCTGCTTGTTGCTCAGCCCGCCGATCACCACCTCGCCGTCCTGGTCCTTGTGGAACTCCATGATTTCCAGCAGGGTGGTGGTCTTTCCGCAGCCCGACTCCCCCACGATCGAGAAGCACTCGCCCTCACGGATATCGAAGCTCAGCCCGTCCACGGCCTTCACCGTGCCGATCCTGCGCTTGATCAGGGCGCCCTTCATCAGCGGAAAGTGCTTCCTGACGTCGCGGAGTTCCAGGACAGTCTTGCGTTCGTGCCGGGGAAGGCTGTCAAAGCGGGATACCGGCACGGCCGGGACGGCGAAAACAGTGTGGACATCGACGTCGGCGAGGGCCTCGCTCTTGATGCACGCGGCGCTGTGCCCGGTGCCGGGCGCCACCGCCCGAAGGTCAGGTTCGCCGTCGAGGCAGGCCTCACTGGCCAGCGGGCACCGCGGCGCGAACGAACAGCCGGTGGGCGGCTGGGTGAGGTTCGGGGGGATGCCGTCGATCGGCACCAGCGACGATTTTTCCGCGACGTCCACGCGCGGGACCGCACCGAGCAGGCCCATCGTGTAGGGCATCCGCGGGCTGTAGTAGATGTCATCGACGCTGCCGGTCTCCACCGGCCTGCCCGCGTACATCACCATGATGTCGTCCGCCATGCCGGCGACCACGCCGAGGTCGTGCGTGATCATGACGACCGCGGCGCCGGTCTCCTCCTGGGCGGCGTGGAGCACCTCGAGGACCTGCGCCTGGATGGTGACGTCCAGCGCCGTCGTCGGCTCATCGGCGATCAGAACCCGCGGGTTGTTGGCGATCGCGATGGCGATCATGACGCGCTGGCGCATGCCGCCGGAGAACTCGTGCGGGAAGGCCTTGAGCCGGTCCTTCGGGCTGGGGATGCCGACCAACCCCAGGAGTTCGACGGCGCGTGCCTCCTTGGCCTGCTTGCTCATGGTCGGGTTGTGGACGGTCAGGGCCTCTATGATCTGGGTGCCGACCGTGTAGACCGGGGTCAGGGAGGACAGCGGGTCCTGGAACACCATGGCGAGGTCGCTGCCGCGGTGGCGGCACATGGCCTTGTCGCTGAGCCCCAGGAGCTCCTTGCCCTGCAGCCGGACCGAACCGGTGATTTCCGCCGTCGCGGGCAGCAGGCCCATGATCGCCATGGACGTGACGGATTTGCCGGAGCCGGACTCGCCCACGATGCCCAGCGTCTTGCCGGGCATCACGTCGAAGTCGACACCGCGGACCGCGTGCACCACGCCGTTTTCCGTGTTGAAGCGGACGTTGAGGTCCCGGACGGAGAGGACCGCGCTCGTGGGGGCGTGCAGCCCGGCGGAGTGGAGGCGCTCGGCGGTCCCTTGCGCGGTGTCCCGTGCGGTGGTGTTGCTGGTCATTTGCTCTTCTTCTGTGTCTTGCCGGTGGCGCCGCCGGTGGCGTTGCCAGTGGCGCGGCCAGTGGCCTTGCTCCTCTTGGCGCGGCCAACGGAGCTGGAGCTGGGGTCGAACGCGTCGCGGAGGCCGTCGTTCATCATGGCGAGCGAGCCGGTCAGCAGGAACATCACGATCAGGGGCGCCCAGAACATCCACGGAAAGGTGGAAACCTGGGAGGTCGACTGGCCGATCAGGACGCCCAGGCTAACGTCGGGGACCTTGATGCCGATGCCAATGAAGGAGAACGCAACCTCGGCGAGGATGGCTCCAGTGACGCCGCGGGTGACTTCCAGGACCAGCAGGGAGCCGATGTTCGGCACGAGGTGGCGCCAGACGATCCGGCGCGGCGGGATGCCCATGTACTGGGAGGCTTTGACGAAGTCACGCTGCATGAGGGAGAGCGACAGGGACCTGATGAGACGTGCGGTCCCCATCCAGCTGAAGACCAGCAGCACGATGATGAGCAGCAGCCAGCTCGGGACGGTGTTCTTCAGGCCGTTGGCGCCGCCGCTCGTGGCCACCGCGACAACCAGCAGGGCCGGCATCATGATCAGGGCTTCGAGGATGAACAGCATGACCTTGTCCACCTTGCGGTCGAAGAACGCCATGGTGCAGCCGTAGACGGCGGCGATCAGCACCGAGACGAGGCCGACGACGACGCCGATCAGGATGGAGACCCTGGTGCCCTCGACGGTCAGGGCGTAGAGGTCGATCCCGGCCTGGGAGGTGCCCAGCAGGTGCTCCGCGGAGGGCGGCATGCCGATGTTGAAGGGGTCGATGGTCTCCTTGTCCCAGCTGCCGAAGAAGCCGCCGATGAAGGAGAAGAGGGTCAGGGCCAGGAAGATGGCGAGGCCGGCGACGGCTGTCCGGTTGCGCAGGAAGCGCCGCAGGATGATCCGCGACTTGCCGATCACGACCTCGTCGTCGCCGAACTTTCCTTCGTCCAGGACGGCGGCTGGGTCAATCGTGTTGAGGTTGGTCATGATTACTGCACCCGCACTCTCGGGTCCACGAGCGTGGTGGCGAAGTCGGCGAGGATCGCTCCGACCGCGAAGATGACGGAGCCGTAGGCGAGGGTCGCGGTGGCCGCGTTGACGTCCTGCAGGGCAATTGAATCGATGGACCAGGACCCGACGCCGTGCCAGGCGAAGATTTTCTCGGCGAAGAAGCCGCCGGCGAAGATGGCCGGGATGGTGAACGCAATGCTCTGCGCCACGGGGATGAAGGACACCCGCAGGGCGTGCCGGCTGATGGCCTGGTTGCGGGTCAGGCCCTTGGCCCGCGCCGTCCTGACGAAGTCGGCGTTGACGTTGTCCAGCAGATACTGGCGCTGGGCGATCTGGTACGCGCCCCAGCCCACAATCGTGATGGCGAACGTGGGCACGGCGTAGTGGGCGAGCATGTCGACGAACTGGGCCCAGCCGTCGCCGTCCAGACCCGGGGTGGAGATGCCGGTGACAAAGAAGACCCGCTCCCCGACCGACTCGTTGATGTTGATGGCGCCCAGCTGCACCAGGAAGTAGGCGATCGGTGCGGGGACGATGTACATGAGGTAGCTGTACGAGGTGATGGCCCGGTCCGAGGCCTTGTACTGCCGGGCCGCGGTGAAGACGCCGAGGGCGACGCCGATCACGAGGGTCAGGATGATCGAGGCCAGGAAGAGCCGGGTTGAGATCCAGACCCGGTCGCCGAACTCGGCGTTGATGAAGGCACCGTTGGGGCTCCGTCCCCAGTCCCAGCGGGTGAGAATGGCGGTGAGCCAGTCGACGTAGCGCTCCCACGGGTTGAGGGTGGGATCGAGCCCCTTGAGTCGGAAGGAATTGACCACCTGCTCGGGCGTGGGCCGCGGAATCCGCTCCTGCTCAAGCAGCGCCGGCTGCAGCGTGCTCACAGCCAGGAGATAGCCGGCACTGGTGGTCAGGAAGATCATGAAGACATACGTGAGCGCACGTTTGGCGAGATATCGAAGCATGGAGCGGCTAGTTCTGGATCGCCGTTGCCTGAGCAGATCCGTGCGTCACGGCTGCGGCCGCACGGGCGGGCCCGCCTGTGCCAGGGACAAGATTATTCACAACGTCGATCCTTCCGTCGTCCCCATCCGGCAGCGGGTTCCGCAGCCGGTTCGGGAGTATGGGCCAGCTGGTTTCCGGCCGCCCGCATGCCTTGCGGCTGAGCCCTTGTGGGCTATGTTGCGGGTCACATTCCAGAGGAAGCTATCACATTAGCCGGGCTCCGCCGGGCTCTCACGGGCCGCGACACGGCGGCTTCGCTACAGATCGTTATGAATAACTCCGTGGAATGGATTTGGACCACGGAACCGGCTGCGCCGCTAGGAGCCGCACACTACGCGCGTGACAAGCTCCCGCCAGGTGTCCGCAAGGCGCTCCGGCGCAATCCCGTGCACGCCGACGGAATGAAGCAACAGTTCCGGCTCCAGCGACGCCCCGAGGGCCGACGCCATGACCCACGGGTCCGCCGTCACGCCGGCTTCGCGCAGCAGCATCTCGAGATGACGGCGCCAGAGGACGGCCGGCGGGACATCGAACCTGTTGTAGACCGAGGCGTCGGCGGCCCGCGCCAGCTCCCCGAATTCCAGGATCCAGTCAATGCGGGCGGCGCCCACGGCGATCAGCCGCTCCAGGGGCGGCGCGCCGGGACCTACCGGGGGCGGCCCAAACATGAACCGGCCCTGGAATTCGGCCTCGGCGTCGCTAAGGAGCGCCATCATCAGCCCCGCACGGCTGCCGAACCGCCGGAAGACCGTCCCTTTTCCAACTCCGGCGCGCTGCGCCAGCCGGTCCATGGTGAGGGCGTCGACGCTGGATTCCTCAACGATTTCCCGGGCGGCGCAGAGCAGGAGCTCCCTGTTGCGCATCGCGTCGCTGCGCGCTGATTCTGCGGCGGGCGCGGCGGGGCGCCCTGCCCCGGACTGGGCACCGGGACGGATCGGGATGAGGCTCACACCGCTGATTCTAGCGCCCCGGAATATAACCGGACCGCAGTCCGTTTAGGATTGGTGAAGGCCCCCAAAGCCTCACGATCCACCAGCCGCCGGAATCACCCCGCGGCGTGATGCACAGGAGTACACATGTCCAAGAAGACCATCCTCACTCTCGTCGGCAGCCTTCGCGCAGGCTCCACCAACCTGCAGCTGGCCGAGGCCATCGCGCTCAACGCCCCGGAACAGGTGGACGTGGTCATTCACGAGAGCCTGGGCAACATCCCCTTCTACAACGAGGACATCGACGTCGAAGGCCAGGTGCCCGCGGCCGCCGCCGCCCTGCGGGCCGCCGCCAACGAGGCCGACACCATCCTGCTGGTCACCCCGGAGCATAACGGCACCGTCCCGGCATCGCTGAAGAACGCCATCGACTGGCTGTCCCGCCCCTTCGGCGCAGGCGCCCTGTCCGGCAAGCCCACCGCGGTTGTCGGAACCGCCTTTGGCCAGTTCGGCGGCGTATGGGCCCAGGACGAGGCCCGCAAGGCCGTCGGCATCGCCGGCGCCCAGGTCCTCGAAAACGTCAAGCTGGCAGTCCCGGGCTCGATGGTCCGCTTCGCCGAGGTTCACCCCAAGGACGACGCCGAAGTTGTCGAGCAGATCAAGGGCGTGTTCGACGCGCTGGCCGAGGCTCCCGCTGCGGAAGCGGCGTAAGCTTCCGCACCCCGCACTCCGCTCCAGATACCTCCCGGGCCCCCGGCAGCACACGGCTGCCGGGGGCCTCGGGCCGCCCGGAGCAGCCCGGTCGCTTTCGGCCCGGGCATTATCTGGAAACAATCGTTTCCCCCAAGACAACACGGGTAGTATCCTTGGGTTTGTGACCCACGAAACACTTGATGCCGCCGCAGCAGTACTTCCGGCCGAGGCCATTGACGCAATCGAACGTGCGGCTACGTCCGCCCACCGCCACGAGATCCTGTTCTCGGAGCGCGCAGCAAATATCAAGCAGTCGGCCGTCCGGGATGTCTTCGACATCTCGATGCGCCCCGGGCTCGTTTCCCTCGCCGGGGGCAGCCCCTACCTGCAGTCCCTGCCGCTGGAACGCCTGGGCCAGACCGCCGCCAAGATCATCGCCGAGCAGGGGATGACCGCCCTGCAGTACGGCGGCGGCCAAGGCACTGAAGAGCTCCGCATCCAGATCTGCGAGGTCATGGCGGCAGAGGGGATCCTGGACGCCGACCCCGCGAACATCGTCATCACGGCCGGCTCGCAGTCCGCGCAGGATGTGGCCACCAAGGTTTTCTGCAATCCCGGCGACGTGGTCCTCGTGGAGGACCCCACCTATGTCGGGGCCCTCAACACCTTCGAGGCCTACCAGGTGGAGGTCGAAACGGTGCCGATGGACGGTGACGGCATCATCCCTGATCTGCTGGAGGCAAAGATCGCCGCCCTCCAGACCGCGGGCAAGAACGTCAAGTTCCTCTACACCATTCCCAGCTTCAACAACCCGTCCGGCATCACCCTGTCCGCGGAACGCCGGCAATCCGTGGTGGATATATGCCGTCGCGCGAATATTCTGGTGCTGGAGGACAACCCCTACGGCCTGCTCCGCTTCGACGGTAAGCCGCTCACCCCCCTGCGGGCGGCCAACCCGGATGACGTCATCTACATGGGGTCCTTTTCCAAGATCTTCGCCCCGGGCCTGCGGATCGGCTGGGCCCTGGTCCCGGCCCACCTGCAGCGCAGGTACTACCTGGCGTCGGAGGCCGTCACCCTGTGCCCGCCGACGCTGAACCAGATGCTGGTGTCGGCCTATCTGCGCGACTACGACTGGCGCGGCCAGATCGAGACGTACCGGGGGCTATACCAGGAACGTTGCGAGGCAATGCTGGCCGCCCTGGCCGACTACATGCCGGAGGGACTGACCTGGACGCGCCCCGAGGGCGGCTTCTTCGTGTGGGTCACGCTGCCCGACGGCGTGGATACTTACCCGCTGCTGAGGAAGGCCATCGACGCCGGCGTCGTCTTCATTCCGGGAGCGGCCTTTACAAACTCGGACGACCCGTCGAACAAGATCCGGCTGGCGTTCAGCGCGGTGCCGCCCGAATCGATCCGCGAGGGTGTGCGGCGGCTCGCGCCGGTCCTGCGGGAAGCCCTGGCCGCCCTGTAGCGTGAACAGCGGCAGGATCCACTGCGGGGCCTCGACTGGGGCGCGCTGGGCCAGTTGATCGGCCAGACACACTAAACAGCATTACTCGTTGAAAGAGGAGCGGTCCATGACCGGAATAATCGTTGTCGGCGTCGACGGCAGTGAAACTGCCCTGCGGGCGGCGCACACCGCGCGCGACCTCGCAGTTTCCGTGGGGGCGACACTTCATGTGGTCAGCGCCTTTGACAGCGACAAGACACAGGTCTTCGGCAGCGGCAGTGACCAGTGGATCGTTTCCGACGCCGGCAACGCGGAAACGGTTGCGCGCTCGGTCGCGGAAGGCCTGCGCCGCCCAGACATCACCGTCACGTACGCCGCAGCGCGGGGCAAGCCGGCCGAGGCCCTGATCCGGGAAGCCGAACGGACCAGTGCCTTGATGATCGTGGTCGGCAACCGGCGCATGAGCGGAATCGGCCGGGTCTTGGGGAGCGTTGCGAACAGCGTGGCCCACAACGCCCCCTGTGACGTCTACATCGCCAAAACCGACGCTGGCTGAGGCGCTACCGCTGCTTCGGTGCCGCTGCTGGCACGGCGGCTTGGCCGGTGTCTGAGCCTGCAGACCCAAGCATCCGTCGCAGGATTTTTCCTGAGGCGGATTTCGGCACGGCCTCGATGAACTCGACCTGTCGGACTTTCTTGAACGGCGCCACCCGGGCCGCCACGAAGTCCATGACGCCCGCCACGTCCAAGGCATCGCCGTCCGCGCCCGGCTGGCGGACCACGAACGCCTTGGGCACTTCCTGGCCGTCGGCGTCGAGGGAACCGACCACCGCGGAGTCGGCGATGCCGGGGTGGGTGAGGAGCAGCGCCTCCAGTTCCGCCGGGGCGATCTGGTAGCCGTTGTACTTGATCAGTTCCTTAAGCCGGTCCACGACCGTCACCACCCCGTCCGCCCGTACCGTGGCGATGTCCCCGGTGCGCAGGAAGCCGTCCGCGTCCAGGGTGTCCGCGGTTTCCTGCGGCCGGTTGAGGTAGCCGAGCATCACGTTCGGCCCGCGGCACAACAGGTGCCCCGGCGCACTGGTCCCTTCCGCGGGAACCGGGATCTCCTCCCCCGTGGCCGGGTCCACGAGGAGGCACTGCATGTTCGGCACCGTATACCCGACGGAACTGACGGGGACCCTGAGCCCATCGCGACTTTGGCGCGGAATGAGGTGCGATACCGGGCTCATCTCGGTCATGCCGTAGCCCTGCAGGACCTGGCAGCCGAGGCGTTCGGCCAGGCGCTTGCCAAGTTCGCCGTCCAGCGGTGCCGCGCCCGAAAGGGTGGTGTGCACCGAGCCGAGGTCGTACTCGGCAACGAGCGGGTGCTTGGACAGCGCCACGGCCACGGGAGGCGCGATGAACAGGTAGCTGCACCGGTGGTCCTGGATGATCCGCAGGAACTCGGGCAGGTCGAACCGGGGCATGGTCACAAGCCTTGCCCGCTGGCGCAGCGCGAGGTTCAGCAGCACGGTCAGCCCGTAGATGTGGAAAAACGGGAGCAGCGCCAGGACCCGGTCTTCGGGGCCGACGTCGAGCAGACCCCTGGCCTGTTCCACGTTGGCGACCAGGTTGCGGTGGCTGAGCATGACCCCCTTCGGCCGGCCGGTGGTGCCGGAGGAGTAGGGCAGCACGGCCACATGCGTGGCGGGATCGAACGAGACGCGGGGTGCCGGTGCGCCCAAGGCGAGCAAGTCGGCCAGCGAGGGGTGGCCGTCGGCGCCGTCAAGCACCACGAGCCGTGAGGCAGGGATCCCGGTCCTTTCGGCGGCCTCCCGGGCGGCCGGCAGCAGCGCCGATACGGTGAAGAGCCAGTCCGCGCCGGCGTCGGTGAGCTGGGTGGCGATCTCGTCGGCCGTGTAAAGGGCGTTGATGGTGGTGACCGTTGCGCCTGCCCGGAGCAGGCCGTGGAAGACGGTCGCAAAGGCGGGGACGTTGGGACACAGGATGGCGGCCACGCCGTGCACGCCCAGGCCCTGGGCGGCGACGGCACCGGCGAGGGCGTCGATCTGCCCGCGCAGCGCCCGGTAGGTGGTCTCCGCACCGCTGGCGCCATCGACGACGGCGACCCGGTCCAGGTCCTCCTCTGCCAGAGCGCCGAAGAGATAGTCGTAAATGCCGAGGTTGGGAACATCGACGTCGGGGTACGGGCTTGAAAACACGCAACATCTCCTTTGATCCGCTTCCGCCCGGGCTGTCGGCGGCTGGTGCCACTCTAGTGCCGGGCGTAGCCGCGGGACAGGAGGGCGCGGACTTGGCTGTGTCCGGTCGTGGCCGTGTCCGGACTTGATGAGGATCACCCTCTGTCGTGGGCAGCCTCACCGCCCAGCGGGCCGCCCGGCGCGGACCGGCTCAGTAAAATGGGAGGTGCCCTGCGATGGTGCGGACGTCCGAGAACCCACCTACCAAGGGAGCCCCATGATCACTCTTCAGCGCCGACAGCTGGTTGGCCACGACATCCTGCTGGCCCGGCACGGCAACCACATCAGCGCCATGCGCGTGGACCGCGGTGCCGGTCGCGTTGTCGCGTTCCTGGACGACGGATCGACGGACAGCGCACCCAACCTGATTGCCCCGGGACTGCGCATGCCCGACACCTTGCGCAGCGTGTTCCGTGAGGACTGGAAGTTCCTGACGGGAATCAGCGCGTGCTGCGCGGGGCTCGCGGGCCTGATGTTTGCCGCCTCGGCCGCCCTCGCCGGCATGAGCGGCGATCCCGCGCTGGTCCAGATCCTGACCGCATACTCGGGAAACTGAGCGGCCCGGGCCAGGCTGGCCACTGAGAAACCCCAACACTGAGAAACCCCGCCGCTGAAAGGTTCAGCGGCGGGGTTCTGCGGTTTCGCGGCCGGTTTCGCCGGCTAGTCCAGCAGCAGGGCCGGCTCTTCCAGGATGGCGGCGACGTCGGCCATGAAGCGGGCCGAAAGGTCGCCGTCCACCACACGGTGGTCGAAGGAGCCGCCGAGGGTGGTGATCCAGCGCGGAATGACTTCGCCGTCCAGGACCCAGGGCTTTTGCTTGATGGTGCCGAACGCCACGATGGCGACCTCGCCAGGGTTGATGATCGGCGTTCCGGTGTCGATCCCGAGGGCGCCGATGTTGGTCACGGTGAGCGTGCCGCCGCGCATCTGGGCAGGCTGGGTCTTGCCGGCCCGCGCAGTCGTGGCGAGCTCGTTCAGGGCCAGGGCCAGTTGCTTGAGCGAGAGGTCCTGGGCGTTCTTGATGTTCGGCACCATCAGCCCGCGGGGCGTGGCGGCCGCGATGCCCAGGTTCATGAAGTGCTTGACGTGGATCTCCGCGGAATCGCTGCCGTCCGGGTTGTCCACCCACGTTGCGTTGACACTCGGGTTTCGCGCCGCGGCCCAAATGACCGCCTTGGCCAGGATCAGCAGCGGGGAGACCTTGATGCCTTCGAAGTCGCGGGAGGCCTTGAGGCGTTTGACGAATTCCATGGTGCGGCTGGCATCGACGTCGACAAAGATGCTGACGTGCGGCGCGGCAAACGCGGATTCGACCATGGCCTTCGCGGTGGCTTTGCGGACTCCCTTGACCGGGATCCGCTCGATCCGCTGGTCCTGCGGGCGGCCGGATTTGCCCCAGAACGAGTCCGCCTTGTCCACCTCGGCGTCCCGCTGGGCCTGGTAGCTCACCAGGTCCTCGCGGGTCACTTCACCGCGGGCGCCGGTAGGCACGACATCGGCCAGGTTGATCCCGAGGTCCCGGGCGATCTTGCGGACCGGCGGCTTGGCCAGCACCTTGCCGACCAGGCCGCTGATGGCACCGCCGAAGGTGGGGCGCGCCTCAACGGAGCCGGCCGGGCCCGCGGCCGCGTCGGCAGGGCGGCTGGCCGCGTCCGGGTTGATCCATATGTCGTGGGCCTCCACCCCCACCTGCTCCACCACCGGGGCGGCAGCGCCGGTGGCTGCCGCGGCGGACGGGGCGTCGTGGCCGGCTGCCGCAGGGGCGGAAATCCGCCGCCGGCGCTTGACGGCGTCGGCCTTGGGGCCGGAGCCCACGAGCGGCCCGCCGGCCGGGCGCCCGGCTGGTTCGCCGGCGTCGGAGTCATCAGCCGGAAGCGTGCCGTACATGGGCGCGGCGGCAGCCTGCTCCTGGGCTACGGGCGCCGGGGCGGGTGCCGCGGCGGCCGGCGCCGGGGCGTCGACGGCGTCGCTCACGCTGATGATCGGCGTGCCGACATCCACCGTGACTCCCTCGGGCACCAGCAGTTCCGTGACGGTCCCGGCGAACGGTGAGGGCAGTTCCACCAGGGATTTGGCCGTCTCGATCTCGCACAGGACGTCGTTGACGGCCACGGTATCGCCGGCCTTGACCTTCCAGGCGACGATTTCGGCCTCTGTCAGCCCTTCGCCGACGTCGGGAAGGTTGAACTTGTTGAGCGTCATGGGTCCTCGTCAGTACGCCAGGGCGCGGTCGAGCGCCTCAAGGATGCGGTCGATGTCCGGCAGGTAGTCTTCTTCGACCTTGGCCACGGGATAGGGCATGTGGAATCCCCCGACGCGGATGACGGGGGCCTCCAGTGAATGGAACGCCCGCTCGCTGATCCGCGCGGCGATTTCGCCGCCGATGCCGCCGAATGTGGGGGCCTCGTGGGCCACGATCAGCCGGCCGGTTTTCCGGACCGAGGCCGTGACGGTGTCGAAGTCGATCGGCGAGATGGAACGGAGGTCGATCACCTCGACGCTGTGGCCGTCCTCGGCGGCGGCCTCGGCCGCTGCGAGGGCCACGGGCACCAGCGGGCCGTAGACGACGACGGTCGCGTCGGTGCCCTCGCGGAGCACATGCGCCTTGAAGGGGTCAGCGGACGCGCCCGGGGTCTCGGTGTCGACCTCGCCCTTGAGCCAGTAGCGGCGCTTGGGCTCGAAGACGATCACGGGATCCTGGCAGTCGACGGCCTGCTGGATCATCCAGTAGGCATCGTGCGGATTGGAGGGGGTGATGATGCGCAGCCCGGCCGTGTGGGCGAACAGTGCCTCCGGCGATTCGGAGTGGTGTTCAATGGAGCCGATGCCGCCGCCGTACGGGATCCGGATGACGACGGGAACGGTCAGGTTGCCGTTGCTGCGCGAGTGCATCTTGGCCAGCTGGGTGGTGATCTGGTTGAACCCCGGGAACACGAAACCGTCGAACTGGATCTCGCAGACCGGCTGGTAGCCGCGCAGGGAGAGGCCGATCGCGGTGCCGATAATGCCGGATTCGGCCAGCGGGGTATCGACCACGCGGTCGGCGCCGAATTCGGCGATCAGCCCGTCGGTGACCCGGTAGACGCCGCCAAGGGCCCCGATGTCCTCGCCCATCAGCAGCGAGCGGGGGTTGTTGTTCAACGTGGCCCGCAGGCCCTCATTGATGGCTTTCGCAATGGTCATGGTGGTCATCAGCGGGCCGCCCTGTCTGTCTCGGCTGTGCGTGCCTCATCGGCGGACGCCTCGTCGGCGAACCCTGCGCTGTATTCCTCGAACCAGGCCAGTTCCTCGGCCACCAGCGGGTGGGCCTCCACATAGGTGTTGGCGAAGGCGGTCCGGATGTCCGGGTTTTCGAGGTCGTGGGTGGTCTTGCGGACATAGGCGGCGAGCTCGTCGCCGTCGGCCTTGACCTGCTCGAAGAAGCTGTCATCCGCGAGGCCCTGGGCCCGGAGATACTTCTCCAGCCGCGCCAGCGGGTCCTTGGCACGCCAGAGGCTTTCTTCGGCGGATGCGCGGTATTTGGTGGGGTCATCGGCCGTGGTGTGCGCCCCGACCCGGTAGGTGAACGCCTCGATGAGTACGGGCCCATGGCCCTCGCGGGCCCGCTCCAGCGCCCATTCCGTGACGGCGTGGACGGCGATCACGTCATTGCCGTCCACCCTGATACCGGGGAAGCCGTAGCCTTTGGCGCGGTTGGCGAGCGGGATGCGGGTCTGCACGGAGCTTGGCACGGAGATGGCCCAGTGGTTGTTCTGGCAGAAGAAGACCACGGGCGCCTGGTAGGAAGCGGCGAACACCATGGATTCATGGACGTCCCCTTCGGAGCTGGCGCCGTCGCCGAAATACACCATGACGGCGGCGTTCGGCTCCACGGCCTGTCCCGCCTCACCGCTGGCGACGGCGTTGGCGGCCGCCAGTTTCTGGTCCCGCTGGATGCCCATGGCGTACCCGACGGCGTGCGGGGTCTGGGCGGCCAGGACCAGCGTGTAGAGGTGGAAGTTCGTGTCTTTCGGGTTCCAGCCGCCGTTGGAGACGCCCCGGAACTGGCGCAGCAGCTCGGCCAGGTCCACGTTTCGCGTCAGGGCCACGCCGTGCTCGCGGTAGGTGGGGAAGATGTAGTCCTGCGGCTGGCTGGCCCGTCCGGAGCCGATCTGGGCGGCTTCCTGTCCGGTGAGCGGGACCCACAGGGCCAGCTGGCCCTGCCGCTGCAGGGCGGTGGCCTCCACGTCGAAGCGGCGGATCTTGGCCATATCCGCGTAGAAGCCGCGCAGGGTGCCCGGGTCCAGCTTCTCGGCGTATTTTGAGAAAACCGGGTCCGAGCCCAGGGTGCCGTCCGGGTCCAGCAACTGCACCATCGGCTCGGCCGGGGCACCCAGTTGGGCCTCGGCCTCCGCTTCGAGCTGGTCATCCATCCCGGTTCCGTCGAACTCGGTAGAGGGCAGATGTGTGGCGCCCATACCGTCTCCTTGCTTGCCGCATCCGAATGCGCCGCAATCGCTGGGATATATGCCGGACCAGGAATACATTCCAGGTCCGGCATATATTTTGGCTTACTGGTCCTTACTTTATCCGCAAGGGGCGGCCTGAGCGCGCAGTGTTAAGCGCTAGGAACGCCGCGGCGGTTTTGTATAGATCGCACAGAGCTCCAGGAAACGGGTGTTGGCTTCCGTTTCGCCGATGCTGACCCGGACGCCCTCGTTGCCGAAGGCCCGTACGGACAGCGCCCGTTCCGCCGCCAGGGCGGCAAATTCCGCGCTGTTTTCGCCCAGATTGAGCCAGACAAAGTTGCCCTGGGCCTCCGGGACGAACCACCCGAGCTCACGCAGTCCCGCCGTGACCCGGTCCCGTTCGTCCACCAGGCTTTGTACCCTTTCTACAACATCGGCGAAGTGCTCGAGCGACGTCACGGCTGCCGTTTCCGCGATCTGGGACACGGCGAAGGGGGTGGCACTGACGCGCAGGTGCTGCGTCAGTTCGGGCCTGGAGACGCTGTAGCCCACGCGGAGTCCGGCGAGGCCGTGCGCTTTTGAGAAGGTCCGCAGGACGACGACGTTGGGGTACTTGCGGTACATGGCGATGCCGTCCACGGCGTCGCCGGCGCGCACGAATTCCTGGTAGGCCTCGTCAATGACCACCACGACGTCGGCCGGAACGGCATGGATGAAGCGCTCCGTTTCCTCGGCCGTCAGGATGGGTCCGGTGGGGTTGTTGGGCGTGCACAGCAGGATCATCCGGGTCCGCGCAGTCACTGCGGCGGCCATGGCGTCCAGGTCATGCCGCCCGTCGGATGTCAGCGGGATCCGGACGCTCTCGGCGCCGGCCAGTCCGACGCAGATCGGGTAGGCCTCGAACGAGCGCCAGGCGTAGATGACCTCGTCGGCCTTGCCGTCGTCGTTCTGGCCGGCCAAGGTGGTCAGCAGCTGGTTCAGGGCGCCCAGGCTGCCGGCGCCCGTGACGATGTCCTCGGCGGGAACATCCAGGAAGCGGGCGAGCGCTTCACGCAGCCTGCTGCTGAGCGGATCGGGGTAGCGGTTGAAATCGGTCTGCGCCGCGATGGCCTGCTGCACTGCAGGGATCGGGGGCAACGGGTTCTCGTTGGAGGACAACTTGTAGCTGGTCAGGCCTTCCACGGGGACGGGGGGTTTTCCGGCCGCGTAGCGGGGGAGGAGGTCTACCACCGGACGGGGCCTGATGCCCCCGGCCGGATTCTCTGATGAAGTCATGCCAACTAGCCTACTTCGGGTCGCTGCCGCAGTTGCGGGAGCCGATTGCTGTCCGTAGGGGATAGCCGTTGCTGACATGGGGAATATGGTCCCTGCCGTCGCCGCCGGGCGTATGACAGCATGGGGCCATGCGCTCAATCATCGTACGAGTCATCATCAACGGGCTGGCCCTTGCAATCGCCTGCTGGATCCTCACCGGACTGGATATTTCCACCCAGAGTGACGGCACCATCAGCATCATCTTGGGCTACCTGTTCATCGGCTTGATCTTCGGTCTGGTCAATGCCTTCGTCAAGCCCATTGTCAGCCTCCTCTCGCTGCCGATCACTATCCTCACCCTGGGCCTGTTCACCGTGGTCATCAACGCCGCGATGCTCTACTTGACCTCCTGGATCAGCAGCTACACCACCGTGCACTTCACCATCGACTCGTTCTTCTGGACTGCCGTGTTCGCCGCCATCATCATCAGTCTGGTGTCCCTCGTGGCGAGCTTCCTTCCTGCCCTCGATCGTTAGAAGCGCCCGTGCCGCGCGGCGTGCCCGAAGTGGTTGCGGGCGTTGCCCGCGGTTCCGGCCGGGCCTCGCGCCGGAGCGAGAACCTGGTCACCGACGCCGCCCCTCCGGTCCCCACCACTGCGGCCAGTGCCGCGGTGGAGTCCTGCAGGGTGTTGTCCCGGCTCGCGGAGACGAGCGCGGCCCCGTCAGCGTAATTCTCCAACCGGTGCCCGGGACCCAGGCCGAAATCCTGTGGCGGCGGCACCGCCAGCGGGTTGGTGAGGGTCACGGTCACCCGGTCCCTGGTGTCCGGGTTCGCCAGTCCGTCCGCCCCCGGCACCCAGTCCTGCTCATGTTCCAGGTGCAGGCTGCGGATCCCCGGCGCGGGGCTGATTCCGCCCACCGGCGAGCCCGCGGTCAGCACGAACTTGAGGTCGTACTCGGCCAGGACAGCACGGTCCTTGCTGAGATTCATCGCGTGGATCCCGCCCTGGCTGTAGCCGACGGCCACGAGCTGATCGCCGGCCTCGGCCCCGGCCTGCCGCAACGCCTCCCTGATGGCCTGCGCCGTCGACGCCGAGTCATAGCCCAGGGCCTCGGCGATTCCGGCGGGGTCAAAGGGGTTGGTTCCTTCCGGCAGGGCGCCCTGCTGGGTTCCGGGGATGATCACCACCCACGCTGGCCGGGAACCGCCGTCGACCTCGATAACCTCGATCCGGCCGCCTTGCTCTCCCACTGCCCCGGCCCGCCGCAGCAGCCCGGCCGGTGAGAGGTCGACGTCGGCCGTAAACGTCTCCCGGCCCACGATGCTGACGGGGCGGGGCTTGAGGAACACAAGCCCCGGCGCTTCCGAGGCGTCCCGCACCAGGCGGCGGACGTCAGCGGGCCCGGCCAGGGCGCTGGCCACGGCGGCCAAAGGCCAGGGCAGGCCAAGCAGCACGGCGAGATTCCGGGGCGCCATGGCGACCCAGCCTTCAACAGTGCCGCGCACCCCGGGCAGGGCGAAGGGCTCCGGTGCTGCGCCGTACTCGGAGCCGTGCAGTCCCATCCGCAGCAGCAGGGCATTCCGGGCTTCGGCGTATTCGTATTCGCGGTGACTGGCGCGGACGTCGTCGCCGATCCGCTGAAGCTGGGACCGGACGCGTCCGACCTCCCGGCCGGCCTCCCCCACAGCGATGATGGCGTTGCTGCCGCTGGTGTAGGAGTCGGACTGGTAGGGAAAGAGTGCCCGCCGGACGGTGTCGGCCTCCGCCTCAACCATTTGCAGCTGCCGCACCAGCCCGTCCAGTGCCGCGGCACCCGCCAGCAGCTCCTCAAACTGGAAGCTCACCCCGCCGATTCCGCCCCGGATGAGCAGGCTGCCGTCGCGCGGCGGCGCGAAAACCCCGGGGCCGCCGCCGGAGCCCGCCGGACTCGACTCGGCCATCAGGGTCCCATCTGGTCCGTGGGCTACGCCACGTTCCGGGCATGCCGGAGCACCACGGCAACAGCATCGAGCAGCGCATCCCGGCTTCGGTGCAGCGCCGCCGCGTGCAGGGACAAGGCCACACGGTAGGCGCGGCCGGCCGGTGACTGCCACGACTGCAGCTCAAGGCGGGCGAGGGCGGCGAGCACCGCATCAGCCTCATCGGCGCACCGCGCAACGCGCGCAGCAAACTGCTGGACTTCATAACTGCGCGAAGCGCACTCAAGGGCGTCGGCGGCCGTCACGCCAAGTACCGCCATGTCCTGCACCGCCATGTCCTGCACCGCCATACTGCGCGCCGGTCCCGGTGCTATCCCGTTGACCGGCCTCATCCCGGCCTCACCCCGGCCTCATCCCAGTGACCTGCCTCATCCAGCTGCCCATGAACCGACGCTAGCGGGGCGGCCTGTGCCCGCTAAAGAGAGCCGCCCGGCTATGTGGACAACGTCCCGGACCGCCATGCGCCGCCAGCCGGCAATGTCATCCGGCAATGTCATCCGGCAATGTCATAAGGACGGGGGCGCTTAAGGCCCGGCGGCACTTCGTGAAAGAATCGCCATATGCCTGAAACTGCCGCCACAGCTGATACCCGCACGCCGTCCGGACGCCTGGCCCTCGCCGCGTCCGACCACCAGATCGCGCTCGGCCCGCTGGATGGCCGCTACCAGTCCGCCGTCGCGCCGCTGGTCGACTACCTTTCCGAGGCTGCCCTGAACCGCGACCGCGTGGCTGTGGAGGTCGAGTGGCTGATCCACCTGACCGGCAACAGCGTCCTGCCCGGGGCCGGACCGCTCACGGCGGAACAACAGGAGCAACTGCGTGCGATCGTCACGGAGTTCGACGCCGCCTCCGTCACCGAACTCGCCGAGATCGAGGCCGTTACGGTCCACGATGTCAAGGCCGTGGAGTACTACATCGGCCGCCGCCTGCCCGGCATCGGAATCGATCACCTGACCGCCATGGTGCACTTCGGCTGCACCTCGGAAGACATCAACAACCTCTCCTACGCCCTGGGCATCAAGGGGGCCGTGGAGGACGTGTGGCTGCCTGCGGCCCGCGCCCTCGTCGGCCAGATCAGCGCCATGGCCGGGGACAACCGCGCCGTGCCGATGCTCTCCCGCACCCACGGCCAGCCCGCCACGCCCACCACGCTGGGCAAGGAACTGGCAGTCATCGCGCACCGGCTCAACCGGCAGCTGGACCGGATCGCCCGCACCGAATACCTCGGCAAGATCAACGGCGCCACCGGCACCTACGCCGCCCACGTCGCGTCCGTCCCGGGCGCCGACTGGGAGCACGTCGCCAAGGGCTTCGTCGAAGGCCTCGGCCTGACCTGGAACCCGCTGACCACGCAGATCGAAAGCCATGACTGGCAGGCCGAACTCTATGCCGACGTCGCGCGTTTCAACCGCATCCTGCACAACGTCTGCACCGACATCTGGAGCTACATCTCGATCGGGTACTTTGTGCAGATCCCGGTGGCAGGCGCCACGGGCTCCTCAACCATGCCGCACAAGGTGAACCCGATCCGTTTCGAAAACGCCGAGGCCAACCTCGAGATCTCCTCCGGCCTGCTGGACGTCCTCGGCTCCACCCTGGTAACCTCCCGCTGGCAGCGCGATCTCACCGACTCCTCCTCGCAGCGCAACATCGGTGTGGCGTTCGGCCACTCGCTGCTCGCCATCTCGAACGTTGCCAAGGGCCTGGACCGGCTCAAGGTTGCCGAGGACGTGCTGGCCGCGGACCTGGACACCAACTGGGAAGTCCTCGGCGAGGCCATCCAGATGGTCATGCGCGCCGAGGCCATCGCCGGCGTCGACGGCATGGAAAACCCGTACGAGCGGCTCAAGGACCTGACCCGCGGACAGCGCGTGGATGCCGCCCGGATGCAGGAATTCGTCCAGAGCCTCGGCCTGTCCGCCGACGCCGAAGCCCGCCTGCTGGCGCTGACCCCGGGCAAGTACACGGGCATCGCGGACCAGCTGGTGGACCACCTCAAGTGAGGCTTCTGCTCATCCGGCACGGCCAGACGCCCGGCAATGTGCTGGGCCAGCTGGACACGGCGCACCCGGGGCCCGGGCTGACCGAACTCGGCGAGCGTCAGGCCGAGACGTTGTCCCGCGCCTTGGCGAACGAGCGGATCCTTGCCCTGTACGCCTCCACCCTGGTTCGCACCCAGATCACAGCGGCACCGCTCGCCCGGGTGCACGGGCTGGAAACCGAGGTGCTGGAGGGCCTTCACGAGATCGAGGCCGGGTCGCTGGAAAAGCGCACGGACCACGAATCGCACAAGCAGTACATCGGCACCATTTTTTCGTGGGCGGACGGCGAGCTGGACCGCCGGATGCCTGCCGGTCCCAGCGGCCGGGACTTCTTTGAGCGCTACGACGCCGCGATCGCCAAAATAGCGGCGCGGACAAACGGGGCGGGGGGCTCAGGATCCGTGGCCGTGGTCAGCCACGGCGCAGCCATCCGGGTGTGGGCCGGCCTGCGTGCGGACAACATCGAACCGGACTTTGCCATCAGGCACGTGCTGGACAACACCGGAATCGTGGCGCTGGAAGGCGATCCCGCCAACGGCTGGGAACTCATCCACTGGGACGACAGTCCCGTGGGCGGACTGGCACTGGCGGATCCGACGGCGGAGGATCCCACCGGCCGTCCGGCGTAGCGGGCCCGTCCGTCCCCGGCGGGCGTACCGGCCGTCCCGGCGGGGCGTACCGGGTCTGGACTCCTCACGGGAACGCGGCGATGATGAAAACAGGCGTGGGGACAGGATGGTCGGCCGCGGCATGCGGTTGAGCCCGCGCAGTGGAGGCGCAGGGGCATGTCACGCAAATCGGTACACCGGGGGCATGCGCCCGGCCGCGTTTTCCCTGGCTTCGATGAACAGTTCCTCGCGGCGTACTACGAGCACGCTGCGCCGGAGGACCTCCAAGGCTACAGTCCCGAAAACCTGGAGCAGCGCTCCAGGCACCATGCGGAACTAGCGGACGGCCGTCCGGCGGGCACGGCGGCCGTCGACATCCTGAACGAAAGCGACGCCAGCGTCCTGCTGGTGGTTGCCGACGCCATCCCGCACCTGATCCATTCGCTTACTGCGGAGCTGGCCCGCCAAAACGAGTCCATCCGGTTACTGGTGCATCCCAATTTTCTGGTGCGGCGGGATCCGCGGACTGATCGGTTGGTGGAGGTACGGCATGGGTCCTCGCAGTCCGGACCGACGGGCCCAATTGCTGGCGTCCCGGGCGCCGCGGCGACCGGCACGGTCCAGGACCCGCCGGGGTGGAGATCCGAAACGTGGGTGGCGGCAGAGATAGGCCGCCTGCCGGGGTCACGGGCCATCGCGGAGCTCATCGCCAACGTGCGGCGTGTCCTGGCGGACGTCCAGTTGGTCGCTGATGACACCCCAGCCATCCACGCCCGTCTCGCCCGCACCATCAACTCCTTGGACCTGCTGCCCGCCGGCACGGTTCCGACTCCGGAGCAGCTCGGTGAGCTCCTGGGCTGGCTGGACCGCGGCAACTTCATGTTTCTGGGATACAGCGAATATGAATACTCGACGGCGGAGGGCCCGGATGTTGTGTCGTTGCTGCCCGGCGCGGGGCTGGGCCTGCTCAGGGACGGGCGGCCGGAGGCCCGCCAGCCTGTTACGGGGCTGCCTCATTCGCAGGTCCTCACCATCTCCATTTCGGATCTGAGATCATCCGTCCCCCGTCCGGCTTACTTGGATGAAATCCTCGTCCGGACCTTCGGTAGCGCCGGGAAGGCCACGGGAGAAGTCAGGTTTGTGGGCCTTTTCGCCCCGGGCGCCACGGGCCGGTCCGTGCGGCGCATCCCGGTCATCCGGGACAAGGTACGCGCCATCCAGGAGCGCTTCGGCTTCACCGAGGCCTCCCACCCTGGCAGGCAGCTCCTCACCGTCCTCGAGTCCTTCCCCCTGGACGAGCTGTTCCACCGGGACCTGGATGAACTTTCCGGGCTTGCCCGGGAGATCCTGCGCCTGCAGGCCCACCACCAGACACGGGTGTTCCTGCGCGCTGACAGCTACGGGCGCTTCATGACCGCGCTGGTGTTCCTCCCCCGGGCCAGGTACAGCACGGCCGTCCGCCTCCGGATTGAACACGAGCTTAAACAGGCTTTCTGGTCCTCCTCGCTCGAGTTCGAAGTCAGGCTTAGTGAATCCCCGATGGCCCGCGTGTTCTTCCGGATACTGTTGCCCGCCGGCGGGATGCCCGACGTCGATCCCGCTGAAGTGGAGCGGAGCGTTGTCAGCGCAACGCGGACGTGGGCCCAGGGCCTGGACGAAGCGCTCCGTGACAGGTTGCCGTCGGCGGAGGCCAGCCGGTTGTCGGCGCTGTGGTCCGCCGCCTTCCCGGCCAGCTACCGGGCTGATTTCGAGGTCGAGGACGCGGTCGAGGACATCAATACGTTCGAGCGGTTCGATCTCGACGGCACGGGCGGGCGACCGCTGAACGATCCTCAGCTGGCCGTTTATGTCCGCACCGACGCCTCCCCGACGCTGGCCGAAGACGCACGGATCCGGCTTTACCTGACCACCGCCCACAGCCTGACGCGGATCCTGCCGTTCTTCCACAACCTCGGACTGGAGGTGTTGGACCAACGGCCCTTCGATGTGGTGCGCGGGAGGGACCGGGCCTTGTTCCTCTATGACCTTGGCGTCCGCTACCCGGCCGGCGTGGATCCGTCCCGCACCAGCGGGCTGCTGGGGGATGCCTTCGGAGCTGCCATGCGTGGGGACTCAGAATCGGACCGCTTTGACGGCCTCGTCCTCCGGGAGGGCATCGAATGGCGCCAGGCGGCAATCCTGCGCAGCTATGCCAAGTACCTGCAGCAATTGGGCACAACGACCTCCTACGGCTTCATGGCCGATACCCTGCTGGTCAATGTCCGGGCAACCCACGCGCTCCTGGCATTGTTCAGGGCCAAGTTCGATCCCGAGCTGGAGGCGGCACGCCGGTTCGGGGACACCGACGCGGCTCGGAGGGATCTGCTGGCCGCGATCGACGACATTCCCGTCCTCGACGCCGACCGGCTGCTGCGCACCTTCATGAACCTGGTGGAATCCACGCTCCGCACTAACTACTTCCAAGCGAAGCCCCACCTGAGTTTCAAACTGAACCCTTCCGCGATCGCGGGTGCCCCGCTTCCCCGTCCCAAATACGAAATCTGGGTGTACTCGCCCCGCGTGGAAGGCGTCCACCTGCGCTTCGGGGCACTGGCCCGGGGCGGGCTGCGCTGGTCCGACCGGAGCGAGGATTTCCGCACCGAGGTCCTTGGCCTGGTCAAGGCGCAGAACGTGAAGAACTCGGTGATAGTGCCAACCGGCGCCAAGGGCGGCTTCTATCCCAAACAGTTGCCGGACCCGGCCATGGACCGCGACGCCTGGCTGAGGGAGGGCCTGGAATGCTACCGGACCTTCGTCCGCGGGCTGCTGGACATCACCGACAACCTGGTCACCACCGCCCACGGCGAAACAGTGGTGCCTCCGGCGCGAGTGGTGCGGCACGACGTCGACGACTATTACCTCGTGGTGGCGGCGGACAAGGGAACAGCGTCATTTTCGGACGCTGCGAACGCGGTGGCCGCGGAGTACGGCTTCTGGCTGGGCGATGCCTTCGCGTCCGGCGGGACCGTGGGCTATGACCATAAGCAGATGGGCATCACGGCCCGCGGGGCCTGGGAATCGGTGAAACAGCATTTCCGCGAACTCGGGATGGACTGCCAGGCAGAGGACTTCACAGTTGCCGGCATCGGCGATATGGGCGGCGACGTCTTTGGGAACGGGATGCTCCTCTCCCGCCACATCCGGCTGGTGGCGGCTTTCGATCACCGCCACATCTTTCTTGACCCGGCGCCGGATGCGGGGGCCTCGTTCGAGGAACGGCGGCGGCTCTTTGCCCTCCCCCGCTCATCTTGGGCGGACTACGATCCAGCACTGATCAGCGAGGGCGGTGGTGTCCATTCCCGCCGGGCCAAGTCCATCAGCATCACTGAACAGGTCAGGAGCTCTCTGGGCCTGGAACCGGGCACCGTGTCCCTGCCGCCACACGCTCTGCTTCAGGCCATCCTCCGGGCGCCCGTGGACCTGCTGTACAACGGCGGCATCGGAACTTACATCAAGGCCTCATCAGAGGCCAACACCGGGGTTGGCGACAAGGCGAACGACCCCGTCAGGGTCAACGGCAATGAGGTGCGGGCGAAGATCATCGCCGAGGGCGGGAACCTCGGAATCACGCAGCTCGGACGGATCGAGGCCGCCCTGGCAGGCGTCCTGCTCAATACCGACGCCATCGATAATTCAGCCGGCGTGGACTGCTCGGATCATGAAGTAAACATCAAGATCTTCGTGGACCGGATGATCGCGGCGGGAAAGATGCCGTCGCCGGAACGCGCCGGCTTCCTGCATTCCCTCACGGACGAGGTGGCCCGCCTTGTGCTGGCCAACAACGCGGACCAGAATGTCCTGCTCTTCAACGACCGGCACCTGGTGCGGGAATGGAGCCCGGGCTTCGAACGGACCATGGACTGGCTCGAGAACGCCACGGACCTTGACCGCAAGCTGGAGGGCCTGCCAAGCAACGAACAACTCAGGGAACGGCTGCGGTCAGGTAAGGGCCTGACCGCGCCGGAACTGTCGGTGCTGGCCGCCTACGCAAAGATCGAACTGGCAGCGGAGCTCAACGCCAGCGACCTTGCCGATGACCCGTGGTTCCGGCGCGTGCTCCGCGGCTATTTTCCACGCCAGCTGTCCGAACGCTTTGAAGCAGAGCTGGCGGACCACCCGCTGCGCCGCCAGATCGTGTGCACAGTGGTGGCCAACGACATGATCAACCTCGGCGGAATCACCTTCGCCTTCCGTGCCATCGAGGAAACCACTGCCACCGCCGCCGCCGTTGCCAGGGCCTTTGTGGTGGCGCGCGAGGCCTACGACCTGCCGTGGATCGTCACCCGGCTGGCCGCACTCCCCGCCGGATATCCCACCGAACACGTCGCCGAGGCGACGCTGCACATGCGCCGGATCCTCGACCGGGCCACGCGATGGTACGTGACGCATGACCATCGCGACCAGCCCGTGGCCGCGGCCGTGGACAGGATCATGCCCACCCTGGAACTGCTGCGGACCCGAACATTGGACTACCTCCGCGGCTCCGACCTGGACCGCGTGGAAGACAGACTCGCGCACTGGGCCGCCGTGGGGATGCCCCGGGAGCTGGGCCTGCGCGCCTCGGACCTGTTGGAGAGTTTCGGGTTGCTGGACATCTCCCTGATCTCCGAACAGGTGCGCGAACCCATCCCCACTATTGCTGACCTGTACTACGCGGTGTTCCAGCGCATCGGCGCCGCGAACCTGCTGCTCAGCATCACCGACCTGCCCCGGCAGAGCCGCTGGGAGTCTCTCGCGCGGGCAGCCCTGCGCGACGATGTGTATTCCGCCGTAGCCGACATGACCGTCTCGGTAATGGCGACAACCCAGGGCCTGAATGCCACCGACGCCGGCACGTCCGATGCCGTGGAGCGCATCGTGGCCTGGGAACGCGGGCACCAGGAGCAGCTGGCACGGATCAAGGACACCTTCGCGGAAGTGACCAAACCGGGCCAAGTGGATATCGCCTCGATCTCCGTGGCGCTGAAACTCCTGCGGACACTAGTGCGCCGCTAGGCTGTGGCCGTCGCCGCGTCGACCCGGAAAGTCGAGCCGGAAGCCGCAACTGCACTGCCATCCGCCCACAGTTCTCGCGACGCTTACCGGCAGGAAACACAGCCGAAACCGCTGGTGCCTAGCCTTGGACTGCATAACACTTCGGCGAATCGAGGCAGTGATGCAGACCAACCCGCGGCTCAACATCCGTCAGGTCACTTGGGCGAACCCCGTCGGAGCGGACCTGAGGGCAGCCCAGCAGGCGGAACTCGAGGCCCGCTTCGGCCGGCCCGACCACGAACCCGGCCCGCCGCCGTCGGAAGCGGACACGGCGGTGTTCCTGGTGGCGCACGACAAAGCCTCAGGCCAGCCGGTGGGCTGCGGCGGCCTTCGCATGCTGGACGCCACCACCGCTGAAATCAAACGCCTCTACGTACTGCCCTACACCCGTGGCTCAGGAGTGGCGAGCTCCATCCTCGCGGCCCTCGAAGCCCACGCCCACGCGCTGGGAATCACCACCCTGACTGCGGAGGCCGGCTCGGTGCAGACCGACGGCCGGCAGTTCTACGAGAACTCGGGCTTCGTTTCCGTGCCGAACTTTGGGCCTTATGTCGGCCTGGTGCACTCGTACTGCTACGCGAAGCCGATCGATTCGCACAGCGCCGCGCACACCGCCATGGCGTGAGGCCGCGCGCCGCCCCGGGCCGGCTGCGTCACACAACGCCGCCGGTCACGGAGTCGGCTAACCTCGCACTATGGAATCGGCCGACATCACCTTCCGCACCCGCAAATGGGTGCGGCCCGAGGACCTCAACGCCAACGGCACCCTGTTCGGCGGGAGCCTGCTGAAGTGGATCGACGAGGAGGCGGCCATCTACGCCATCCTGCAGCTGGGCAACGGCCGGGCCGTCACCAAATACATCTCCGAAATCAACTTCGTCAGCTCCGCGGTCCAGGGCGACCTGATCGAAATGGGCCTGACCGCGACCCGTTTCGGCCGGACATCGCTGACCATGCGGGCCGAAGTCCGGAACATGATCACGCGCCGCAGCATCCTCACCATTGATGAGATCGTCTTCGTGAACCTGAGCCCGTCCGGCAAGCCAGAGCCGCACGGCTATACCGAGATCACCTACGACCGGGACCGGATTCCAACGCACCATCTGACCGAGACCCTGGACCAGGACTAGCCAAGCCAAGCAGCGCGTCCCGCACAGGCTGGCCCCGCTCCGCCAGGGCCAGCCGCATCACGGCCGACGACGCCCACCGCAACGCCTGCGTGCGGAGGTGGCGCGCCCGGTTGTAGGCGCCCAGCGCCTCGTCCACGGGCCGGGTATTGAGCAGCGCCGCGAGGGTCACGGCATCGACCAGCGCCTCGCAGGCACCCCGGCCAAGGTTGGGTGTCATCGCGTGGGCGGCATCCCCGAGCAGTGCCACCCGGGCGCGGACATAGCTGCCAAGCGGCGGCGTCGTCCAGATCCGCTGCACCAGGGTTGTTTCCGGTTCCGCAGCGGCCAGGACGTCGCGGATGCCCGGGGCGTAGCCTGCGTAGCGGGCGCGGGTTTCCGCCAGGACCGCGGCGACGTCGAGGCTTCCGTGTCCCGCCCCGGAGCGGAACGCCGCGTACCAGTTGGTCCCGGCCGCCGCGGGACCAATCCCGAAGAGCTGCCCGCGGCCCCAGTATTCGCCCGTGTGCCCCCGCCACAGCGATCCGGGAACCACGCCGCGGACCGCGAGGTAGCGGGTGTACCGGGCACCGGAGCGGGCACCCCAGCAGCTGCGGCGCACCGCGCTGTGGACACCGTCAGCGCCCACCAGGAGGCCGGCAGGACCGGGTCGGACGACGTCGAGGCGGCCGGACACCCGGCGCACGCTGGCCGGGACTGCACCGTCGAGGAGCCGGACGAGATCAACCCGGGAGACGCCGATCAGCCCCGTCGCCTGCGCTGATGTCCATGCCATGCCGGAGGCCGCCCGGACGGTCATGCCGTCGATCACCGGGCTGGCCTCCCTGACGGCGTCCAGGATGCCCAAGTCGCCGAGGGCGCGCTGGGCCGCGGGCCACATGGCCAAGGATGTCCCCACGGTCGGGAGCCCGGACCGCTGTTCGGTGACCGTGACCTCGAAACGCGCGGGATCCAGCCGGGCTGCAAGAGCCAGCCCGGCGATGCCGCCGCCGATGATGGAAACAGCCTGCGGGCGGGGCCGATCATGCGGTTGTTCGGTCAGGTCCAGAAGTCGTCTGCCTTGGCGGTGTCCTCGAAGAACTCCCGCCCTTCCGCGATCTGTCCGTCGCGAACCACGAACGTGATGACGGTAGGCATGTCCAGGGTTTTGCCGTTGGCTTCCCCGTGGGTTTGCTGGATCGCGACCGTGTGGTTTTCCCCGCCGACGATGTCCTCGACGTTGGCTTGGAAGTGACCTTGGGTGCGCGCGCCCAGTTCACCGAAGTACGCCAGGATCGCGTCGCGGCCCTGTTTGGTTCCGGATAGCACGCCACTTCCGGCAACGTGCCAGACTGCGTCCTCCGCGAACAGGTCGCTGAGGGTCGCCATATCCCCTGCGTTGAAGGCCGTGTAACCCCGCCGGACCAGTTCAACATTCTCTGCGGTTCCCATTATCGGACACCTCTCCATCGTCCTTGTCGGGTCGTGCTGGGACGGTTCAAGGCTAGTCCTGGCCCCTGGGCCTGTCGATGGAAATATCAACCCCCTGCCGGGATTCCGGCCGCCGGTCTAGCGGGCCCCCGGCCAGCCGGTGTAGGCCTCCGCGAGGTAGGCGCTGCCGTGGCGGGAGGACACCACGGACTGGAGCTCGCCCAGCTGGCGGGCGCGGGAGAAATCATCGGCGCCGGCCGGGGTGTGCAGCATTGAAGTCATCCAGTAGGAGAACTGCTGGGCCTTCCACACCCTGTTCAGGGCGCGGTCGCTGTAGGCGTCCAGGAGCGCGGCGGAGCCGGTGGCGTAGAAGCTGTCGAATCCCTCGAAGAGGACCTTGACGTCATGCAGCGCCAGGTTCAGGCCCTTGGCCCCGGTGGGCGGCACCGTGTGCGCGGCGTCTCCGGCGAGGAACAGGTTGCCGTGCCGCATGGGGGCGTGGACAAAGCTGCGGAATTTCAGGACCGTCTTGTCGATCACGGGCCCTTCCTTGACCTCGAATCCGTTGCCGTTGACGCGGCTGCGGAAGGCCTCCCAGATGCGGTCCTCATCCCAGTTGTTGACGTCCTCGTTGGGGTCGCACTGGAAGTACATCCGCTGAACCGTCTCCGTGCGCTGGCTGATCAGGGCGAAGCCGTTCTCCGAGTTGGCGTAGATCAGCTCGTCGGAGCTGCGCGGCGCCTCGGCCAGGATGCCGAACCAGGCGAAGGGGTACTCGTGGAAGTACCACTTGCGGTGCGCCTCGGGAATCTGGAACCGGCAGTGGCTGCGCGAGCCGTCCGCGCCGGCGATGAAGTCGGCCTGGAGCTCGTACTCGACGCCGTCCGCGTCCGTGAACCAGACCTTGGGCTTGGCTTCGATGTCGTGGATGGTGGTGTCCGTGACGCCGTAGCGGACATCGCCGCCGTCGGCCTTCCGGCGTGCGGCGAGGTCCAGGAACACGTCCGTCTGCGGGTACAGCCACACCGATTCCCCGACGAGGTCCTGGAAGTCGATCCGGTGGCTTTCGCCGTTGAAACGCAGTTCGATTCCGTCGTGCCGGTCGCCGTCACGCAGCACGCGGTCGGAGACACCGCTGTCGACGAGCATGTTGACCGAGCCGTGCTCAAGGATGCCGGCACGGACCGTCTCGGAGATCGCCTGGTGGCTGCGGATCTCCAGGACGGTGGATTCGATGCCGGCCTTGGCCAGCAGGTGGGACAGCATGAGTCCGGCCGGGCCGGCCCCGATGATGGCTACCTGGGTGGTGATGACTTTTCGCTGTGCCATGTGCTTCTCGCTTCGTTGCGGGGTCCGGGCGGTCGGGGCCGGGGCCGTTTTCGTCTTCCGGCTAACAGTGTGCTCCCCCGGGGGTGATGCGCGTTACATGGATTCCGCTGAATGGAATACTGGATTCTCGCGGGGCTCTCCCAGCCGCCGCCCGATCCCCCGCGCCGCCGTCTGGAGGGCGGGAACAAGCGCCTGCAGGCGCACCTCGCGAAGGGGAACGACGACGCCGAGGGCCGCCACAGCGTGCTTCCTGCGGTCCAGCACCGGAACCGCGATCCCCCACGTGTCAGGGTCCACGACGCCGGCCAGCTGGGCATAGCCCCGATGGGCGGCCTCGCCAAGGAGGGCGCGGAGATCCTCCAGAGCCAGCCGGCCGGCCGGATCACTGAATCCCTCGAGGTACTCGGCCTGGACGGGGCGGGGCTGGTTGGCCATGAGCACCAGCCCGGCGGAGGACACGTGCACGGGCATCCGGCCGGCCACCTGCGCCCGGTTGGCGACGGAGCCGCGGCGGGACAGCCGCTCCACAAAGAGCGCTTCCCGCCCGTCCAGCACCGCGAGGTTCACGTTTTGATGCAGCACCTGCTGGATGTCTTCCATGAAGGGCAGGGCTGCATGGCGGAGTTCGAGCGTGGGGGAATTGCGGTTGGCGAGCTCCCAGAGCCGCAGGCCCAGGCTGACGGAGCCGCCGGGGCCGACGTCGAGCAGGCCATGCCCGGCCAACTGCCGGACGAGCCTGTGCGCGGTGGTCAGGGGGAGCTCCGCCCTCGCGGCAAGCTCCGAGAGCGGCAGCGCCGTGACGCCTTCAGGGAACGCGGCAATCAACCGCAGGACCCGGTCCACCACCGAGTCGCCGGAGTTCGAGTTGGCCACCATATCCCTTCCGTTGAATGGTTTTAAGTGTCCCATGCAACACGGCCCGGTGATACAACTCTCACAATGGAAAGAGGCCCGGCGAACACCGGCCGGGGCACGGAATCACCTAAACACTAGCGCTGGGGTAACAATGTCAACGTCGTCATTGGACAAGTCGTCGTCATCGGGAGAGAAATCACGGTGGCCCGTGTGGCTCTGCTGGCTGGCCATGGTGCTGGACGGCTTTGACCTGGTGGTGCTCGGCACGGTCATCCCGACCCTCATCAAGTCGCAGGAACTTGGCTTCGACGCCGTTGGGGCGACGTTCGCCGCAACCGTCTCCCTGGTGGGTGTGGGGCTCGGCGCGCTCTTCATCGCCCCGCTCTCGGACCGCTTTGGCCGGCGGAACCTGCTGGTGGCCTGCGTGGCGTGGTTCTCCCTCTTTACGATCGCCGTCGTCTTCGCACCCAACGTTGCGTGGTTCAGCACGTTCCGGCTGCTGGCGGGCCTGGGCCTGGGCGCCTGCCTGCCCGCCGCGCTGGCTTACATGAACGACTACGCACCCGCCGGAACGGCCGGAAAGTCCACCACCCGGACCATGACCGGGTACCACGTCGGTGCCGTGGCCACCGCGTTCCTGGCCCTCATGGTCATTCCAAGCTGGCGGACCATGTTCGTGGCCGGCGGCCTGGCCGGCTTCGCCCTGGTCCCCTTCCTGTGGTTCAAGCTTCCGGAGACCCTCCCGCCGGTCCACCACATCCCCGCGGCCGCCAAGTCCCCGGCCGGCAGCCAGACCCGCACACAGGCTGCGGCCGCGCCCGCGGAAGAACGCGCCGGCTTCCGGGATTTGGGCCGCAAGCCCTACCCGCTGATTGCGGCCGGTGTGGCCGTGGCGTCCTTCATGGGGTTGCTGCTGGTCTACGGCCTGAACACCTGGCTGCCGCAGCTCATGGCCTCCGCCGGTTACAGCCTGAACGCCGGCCTCGCCTTGCTCCTGGTCCTGAACGTGGGCGCCGTGGTGGGCCTGCTGATCGCCGGCGTCCTGGCCGACCGGCACGGGACCAAGAAGATCGTCCTGCTCTGGTTTGGCCTCTCCGCCGTGTTCCTGGCCGCGCTCAGCGTCCAGATCCAGAACGAAGTGGTGCTCTATGCCGCCGTCTTCGTCACCGGCGTGTTCGTCTTCAGCTCCCAGGTTCTGGTCTACGCCTGGGTCACCCAGCTCTTCCCCGTCCGCCTGCGCGGCACCGCCCTGGGCTTCGCCGCCGGCGTGGGCCGGCTGGGGGCAATAATGGGCCCGGCCGTCACCGGCGCGCTGGTGGCCGCCGGCATCGCCTACCCGTGGGGCTTCTATGTTTTCGCCGCCGCCGCGGTCCTGGCGGTCCTCGCCCTCGCCTTCGTCCCGCAGACCGTCCCGGCAGTGTCCCGCGCCGGCGCCAGCGTCGGGCACTCGTAGCCGTCAGTCGCTCCTAGGAGCGCTCCGGGGTCCGCGCCTCGCGGCGGCCCCTGAGTTTGCGCCACGCGCCGGGCGCCAGCACGACGGCGATGCCGACGGCGGCGCCGATGATGGTCTCGACGATTCTGTCGCGGAGCAGGAGGCCGGGCGGCACGGGTGCCACGAGAAGCGTCGAGGTCAGGGCCAGCGGCGTGACGAAAACCTGCGCCAGCATGTACTGGCGCGCGATGAACATCTCGGCGCCGAACTGGCACGCGGCAATGACCAGCACCGTCTGCCAGGGCGTCGGCTGCAGGAGCAGGATGCCGGCGAGCAGCACCAGCCCCAGGGCTGTGCCCGCGATTCGCTGCAGGCCGCGGCTGACGCGGTGCCGGGTGGTGTGGCCCACCAGCGGAACGACGGCGGCCACCATCGCCCAGTAGTTGTGGCCAATGCCCAGCCATTCCCCGGCCAGGGTTCCCAGCGTTCCCGCCAGGCCTGCCGCCACGAGGTAACCCCAGCTTTCATGCCACGCGGTGCGTTTCTCCCGCGGAGTGAGGGCCGCCGGTCTCGGATTCACCCACGGGGTCCGGTGGCTCCGGGCCACCCGCGAGGACAGGCCGAGCAGCAGGGAGAAGGCCACCGTGAGGACGGCCACCAGCATGGCCTGCCACAGCGGCGGCTGGTTGGGGATTGACGCGATGGCCGCGAACGCGAAGATATGGAACAGCGAACCGGAGGGGCGCAGGCGCCACCACGCGACAACCAGGGAGCAGCCCCACGCGATCACGGTGGTGGCCACCACGAGGACCCAGGTGGTGCCTGCCGCCGACAGCCCGGCCAGGGCGTCCACCCGCGCGGTGAGGGCGGCCAGGAACATCACCAGCAGCATCAGCCCGCCGCCGCGGACCTGCAGGGTCAGACGCCTGGCGTGCGGCTCGTTGCGGCCGTAGATGCCGGTGAAGGCGCCGAAGGAAGCGAAGATTGCCAGATCCAGGCGGTCCAGCAGCACCAGCGTGATCAGCGGAACAAAGACTCCCACGGCGCAGCGGAAGGCAACCTGGTGGTCCTTGTTGCCCGGCGCGATGGTGAACATCTCGGCGAACACCTTCATAGCGCCGGCCTCACAGCGAAAAAGCTCTTCATGGGCGGGTTCTCACGCATTTGTTCATGAGTTCAGGCGCCTTTCGTTACAGCCGGAGTGTTACGACGGCGGCGCTGGCATCCAAGAGGGAGTTTACGCCGGAACGGCGCGGCGGCGGCATCGAAATCCGTTGATCGGGATCGGCCGGCTGCACCGCGAAGTGGTAGCGTCTATCGGTTGAATCAAGCCCGCAACGCACACCGGAGGTTCCCCATGCTCAAAGGATTCAAGGATTTCATCCTGCGCGGCAACGTGATCGAACTTTCCATCGCCGTCGTGGTCGGCACCGCTTTCACCGCCCTGGTCAGCGCGTTCACCGCAAACATCGTCAACCCGATCCTGGCTGCCGCCGGCGGAGTCGAGACCCACGGCCTGGGCTTCTACGTCTGGCCTGGCAACGACAAGACCTTCGTCAACATCGGCGCCGTGGTGACGGCCTTCCTGACCTTCCTCATCACCGCCGCGGTGGTGTACTTCATTTTCGTGGCCCCCATGAACCGGATCAACCGAATGGTCAAGAACCGGCTCAAGGCAGCCGAGCCCGAGGAGAAACCGATCCCGGCCGACACCGCGCTGCTGGCCGAGATCCGCGACCTGCTGGCCAATCTGGCCGGCCCGGACTCCGCCGCCACCCGTGCCCGCGTCGGGGAACACCCGGACGGGGAACACCGGGACGGGGAGTACCCAGACGGGAAGGCACACTCGTCCGAGCCGGCCGGAACCGCAAGCCGAACTCACGTCTGACCCGTCCTTGCCGGGCCCTCTGGCGGGCGGCCGGACCGGAGTGCTTTGATGTAGGGGCCCCGCCGCGCGAGCTTGGCTGCCAAGGAGGAACACCATGCCGGACCTTAGTTGGAACCACGAGCTGGTGGACCAACTGGACTGGCATTTTGCCAATCAGGCCCGGCCGCGGCTGGAGGGGTTGACTGACCACGAGTACTTTTGGGAGCCGGTACCGGGCTGGAATGTCCGCCGCAAAGACGCCTCAACACCCCCGGCCGCGCCGGGTTCGGGCGAATTCACCATAGATTTCAGCTACCCGGAGCCCGTTCCTGCCCCGGTGACAACCATTGCGTGGCGCCTGTGCCACATTCTGGTCGGCGTCCTCGGCGCACGCACGGCATCGCACTTTGGCGGCCCACCGGTGGACTACCAGAGCTTCGCCTACCCCGGCACCGCGGCCGGGGCGCTGGCCCAGCTGGACGCGTACTACGGCCGGTGGATCCATGGCGTGAAGGGCCTCCACGAATCGGGATTGGCGGCACCCTGCGGGCCGGCCGAGGGCCCGTACGCCGATGCCCCCATGGCAGCACTGGTCCTGCACATCAACCGTGAGATGATCCACCACCTGGCCGAGGTCGCCCTGCTCCGCGACCTTTACGCCCACCGCCACCTGCTCCTGCGCGGCCCGGAGGGTGGACCGGGCCTGTAACAGCACGATCACCTGGCCTGGCCCGGTCCCGGTCCCGGCGCGAAACCGTCACCCGGCGGCAACCGGGCCGAAACAGCCGGCCGGGATCATGGGAGCATGACGCGCACCTCCGCAGGCAAAAACCCTGCCAAAACCACCGGCAAAGCCCAGTCCCCGGCCACCTCCGAGTTGAGCTGCGAAGTGTGCGGCCAGATGCCCGAACCGACCAAGGCACGGCTGACCCTGGCCAATGTCGCCGTGATGCTCCCGATCGAACTGCTGGTGCACGCGGCGGTGGTGCAAACCCACCTGCCCTACGTTGCCAAGGTCCTGGTGCTGACCCTGACCGCGACCATCCTGGTGATCTGGGTGGCCGAGCCCTCGGCGGCCCGGATGCTCAGGGGCTGGCTGCATGCCCCGGCCCTGCGGCACCGCAAACGGCTCGGCGCCGCACCCGCCCTGTGGCGGGCGCGGACCGTCCTGAAAGACAAGCCCGGGTCGCTGCAGAAACTGACGCAGGCCCTGGCCGGCCTGAACACGAACATCCTCAGCATTCATGTTCATCCCGTGGCCGGCGGTGTGCTGGACGAGTTTGTGCTCTCGGCCCCGGGCGAAGTCCGCGAAGCCGAGCTGCTCCGGGCGCTGCGGGCCGGCGGCGGAGCGGACCCGCACGTCTGGCCGACCACCGCCCTGGCCATGGCCGACGGGCAAACCGGCGCACTGAGCCTGGCCGCCCGGATCGCCGCCAGCCCGGAGGAGCTGCCGCTGGCGGTCGCGGAACTGCTGCGGGCACGGATCATCCCCGGACCGGCCGCCGGCAACACCGAGGGCCCACCGCAGACGGGCGGTGACGGGACGGTCCTGAAAATCCCTACGGCGTGGCACGGGCCCATTATGTTTTCCCGGCCCGGCGAGCCGTTTACGCCTGCCGAGTCCGCCCGCGCGCACCGTTTGGCCGAACTCGCGGAGATCCTGGCGCACCGGCCGGCGGCGCGTTAGCCGGCACGGCCGGCCGGTGGCCCGGCTGGCCGGTGAAATAGCCGGCCGGTGGTTGGCGCGGGGTCAGATGCCTGTCATCCGGATGGTGAGGGCATCCTGCTCGACCGTGACCTTGAGGTGCTTGGCCTTGCCGAGCGGGTCGCCGTCGAGCTGGAATTCCTGCTCGTGGGCGAGTTCGATCTCGGCTGACTTTCCGGCGAAATATTCCACCGACGCGTTCTTGGCGTTCCTCCGGCCGAAGACGCCGGCCAGCACATCCAGCCAGCCGAACCGGCCGATGGGGGCCAAAATCACGACGTCCAGGATGCCGTCGTCGATCTTGGCGTCGGGAAAGATCTCCACGCCACCCATGATCTTGCCGCAGTTACCCACCATCACGCTGCGGATGCGGCGCCGTACCGGGTGCTCGCCGTCAATGCTGATTTTCGCCCTGATGGGCTTGCCCGGCAGGTGCCGGATGCCCGCCTCGACGTACGCGAGCCAGCCCACGCGGTCCTTGAGTTCGTCGACGGTGTTGGCCATGATGGCGGCGTCGTAGCCAAGTCCGGCCATCACCAGGAAGGTGGATTCCGTCTCGGCGTGGTCCAGCGTGGCCTTCACTACGTCCACCTTGGTGTCCGTGCCGCTCAGGACGTCGTAGCTGGCCGCCACGGGGTCGGTGATGTCGATGCCGAGATTGCGGGCCAGCAGGTTCCCGGTCCCCAGGGGCACCAGGCCCATCGGCGTTCCGGTGCCTGCGAGGACTTCCGCCACGCAGCGGACCGTTCCGTCGCCGCCTGCGGCGATTACGACGTCGACTCCGGCCTCCAGCGCCTCGCGGGCCTGGCCCAGCCCGGTGTCCTCCTTCGTGGTTTCCAGCCACAGCGGCTCCGCCCAGCCCTGGGTCTCGCACAGGCGGAAGAAGGAGGCGCGGAAGCTCTCACCGGGAGACTTCATGGGGTTGATAACCACGGCGGCGCGCCGGGACGCTGTATTGTCCCCGGTTTCCAGGGTCTCCGACGTCGCGGTGCTGTTCTCTGTCATGGCGTCCTTAGGGGCAATTCGGCGGAGGGTTCCCGAACTAAAATCCTAGCCGCAGTGCCCGGGTAACCTGCGCAGGGCTGGCGCGAATCGTGGACGTGCGCTCCGCAGGCTCACTAGACTGGACTTCGTGATGTGCCGGAGGCTGCGCTCCGGACGCCGAAAGCGGGGGCAGATGACTGAAACAGAGAATTACTCAGCGACGGCAGAATCATCCAGCGTCGATCCGCACGACTGGGGCCGGGCGATGGCGCTGGCGCTCACACGGCTGGCCGAGCAGATCGCGCCCGGAGGCAGCGAAGACATCCATGCCTTGCTGGTGGGCAGGGACCTGCACTTGAAAATCGGTGACGAACCCGGTGGCGTGACGATCACGGTTTCGACAGAGCCCATCCCGGATCCCGCTGCCTGACGGTTCTCTTTCCAGGACGTACCCCTTCCCAGACGTCCCGTCTGAGTCGCGGTTCACCGGCCCGAGGTCAGGTCCTCGGAGATAATTTCCGCCGTGGCCAGCGCCGCCTCACGCACGGCCTTGAGGTAGGCGTCCGGTTCGGGCTGCGCGGACACCGTCTGGGCCTGCAGCGAGACGTTGATGGCCGCCACGACTTTCGGCCCGTCGTGGACGGGCGCCGCGATGGACATCAGGCCCAGCTCCAGCTCCTGGTTCAGCAGGCACCAGCCCTGGGCGCGAACAGTATCCAGCTCCGCCAGGAGGGCGGCCCGCGTTCCGATGGCTCCGGGAGTCAGGGGCCGGATCTCGGCGGCCGCAAGGTACTCTTCCAGCTTCGCCGGCGGGAGGGCCGCGAGCAGCACCCTGCCCATGGAGGTGGCGTAGGCGGGGAAGCGGGTGCCCACCGTGATGCCGACCGTCATGATCCGCCGGGTGGACACCCGGGCGATGTAGGCGATGTCGGTGCCTTCGAGCACCGCGGCCGACGTCGACTCCCCCAGTTCGAGGGAGAGCTCTTCCAGGTGCGGCTGGGCGAGCTGCGGCAGGGAGAGCCCGGACAGGTAGGCGTAGCCGAGCTGCAGCACTTTGGCAGTCAGAGCGAAGATCTTGCCGTCCGTGCGGACATAGCCCAGCTCCGCGAGCGTGTGCAGGAACCGCCGGGCGGTGGCCCGGGTCAGCTCGGTCCGGGCCGCCACCTCGGTCAGCGTCATCTTGGGGTGTTCCGTGTCGAAGGCACGGATCACTGCGAGCCCGCGCGCCAGCGACTGCACGTACTGGTCGCTGGCCGCGGGCGCGCCGCCGCTCTTGGCTGGCTCAGTCATTTTCCGCCTCTCGGTCCCGCATCACTTTAGCGGTGCCCACAGCTTGTCCGGCCACGGGCCGTCAGCTTGGGTCCGCCGCCCGGAGCGGCATCGGGACCATGGCCTGGAGTTCCTCGAGCGTGCAGCCGAAGGTCTCCCGCACCTGGACGCCGTCGGGTCCGGTCAGGAAGATGGCCTTGTCGGTGTAGACGCGGGTCACGCAGCCGATCCCGGTGAGCGGGTACGTGCAGGTCTCCACGAGTTTGGACGCGCCGTCGCGGGTCAGGAGCGTCATCATGACGAAGACGTCCTTGGCGCCGGTGGCAAGGTCCATGGCGCCGCCGACGGCGGGGATCGCGTCCGGGGCCCCGGTGTGCCAGTTGGCGAGGTCGCCGGTGGCGGAAACCTGGAAGGCGCCCAGGACGCAGATGTCCAGGTGTCCGCCGCGCATGATGGCGAACGAGTCAGCGTGGTGGAAGTAGGACGCCCCCGGCAGCTCGGTCACGGGGATCTTCCCTGCGTTGATGAGGTCGCCGTCGATCTGGTCCCCGGTGGCCTCCGGGCCCATGCCGAGCATGCCGTTCTCGGTGTGGAGCGTGATGTTCTGCTCCGGCTCGAGGTAGTTCGAGACAAGGGTGGGCTGGCCGATGCCGAGGTTCACGAACGATCCGGGGGCGATGTCGCGGGCCACGAGGCGGGCGAGATCGTCACGGCCCAGCGGCTTGCCGGACGTCTGGAGGCCAGCCTGGTTGCCGGTCCGCAGACTCTGGTCATTGGTTGGGATGCTCATCTCAGGCCACCTTCACAATGCTGTTGACGTAGATGCCGGGGGTCACGATGTTTTCCGGGTCCAGGCCGCCGGTGGGGACGATCCCGGACACCTGGGCGATGGTGTGTTTCGCGGCGGCGGCCATGATGGGGCCGAAGTTCCGCGCGGTTTTACGGTAGACCAGATTGCCCCGGCCGTCCGCCGTGAGGGCCTTGATCAGGGCGACGTCGGCGTGGATGGGGGTCTCGAACACCTGCCACTTGCCGTCCAGGAAGCGGGTTTCCTTGCCTTCGGCGAGCGTGGTGCCGTAGCCGGTGGGCGTGAAGAAACCGCCGATCCCGGCGCCGGCGGCACGGATCCGCTCGGCGAGGTTTCCCTGCGGGACCAGTTCGAGCTCAACCTCGCCGGCGCGGTACTTGGCGTCGAAATGCCAGGAGTCGGACTGACGCGGGAAGGAGCAGATCATCTTCTTCACCCGGCCTTCCTTGATCAGCAGGGCCAGGCCCTGGTCGCCCTGGCCGGCGTTGTTGTTCACCACTGTCAGGCCGGTGGCGCCGCACTCCAGCAGCGCGTCGATGAGCTCGAACGGCTGCCCGGCGTTCCCGAAGCCGCCGATCATCACGGTGGAGCCATCCTTGATGTCGGCGACGGCCTCGCCGACGGTGTCAATGAAATTCAGCATCTCTCTTAGCCCTGTCCTCTATGCCGCATCGCGGGAAGTTACGTTTTCGAGCACGACGGCGAGGCCCTGGCCGACGCCGATGCAGATCGCGGCGACGCCCCAGCGCTGCCCGGAGGCCTGCAGGGACCGGGCCAGGGTGCCCAGGATCCGGCCGCCGGAGGCGCCGAGCGGGTGGCCCATGGCGATCGCGCCGCCGTGCCGGTTCACGATTCCCGCATCGATGCCCCAGGCGTTGATGCAGGCCAGGGACTGCGCGGCGAACGCCTCGTTCAGTTCGACCGCGCCGACCTGGTCCCAGCCGATCCCGGCCTTGGCGAGGGCCTTGTTCGCGGCCTCGACCGGGGCGTAGCCGAAGTACTGGGGATCGTTGGCGTGCGCGCCGCGCCCGGCGATCCGGGCCAACGGCTCCAGGCCCAGGAGCCCGGCGGCCTTTTCACTGCCCAGCCACGCCGCGGACGCGCCGTCGGAGAGCGGGGATGCGTTCCCGGCCGTGACGGTGCCGTTCCCGGTCCGGAACACGGTCTTGAGCCCGGCGAGCTTCTCCGCCGAGGACCCGGGACGGATGCCCTCGTCACGGACCAGGTCCGTGCCCGGGACCGGGACGACGAGGTTGTCGTAGAACCCCTCGTCCCAGGCCGCGGCGGCGAGGTTGTGGGAGGCGGCGGAGAACTCGTCCTGCTGCTCGCGGGTCACGCCGTACTTCTCGGCGAGCCGTTCGGTGGCCTCGCCCAGGGAGATGGTCCAGTCCTTCGGCATGGCCCGGTTCACCAGCCGCCAGCCCAGCGTGGTGGAGGCCAGGGTCAGGTCCCCGGCCGGGTAGGGCTTCTCGGTCTTGGGCAGCACCCAGGGGGCGCGGGACATCGATTCGGCGCCGCCGATCAGCATCAGTTCGGCGTCGCCGGTGTTGATCTGGCGGGAGGCGATGATCGCCGCGTCCAGGGAGGACCCGCAGAGCCGGTTGACCGTGGTGCCCGGGATCGAGACGGGCAGCCCGGCCAGCAGGGTGCCCATCCGGGCGACATTGCGGTTCTCCTCGCCCGCGCCGTTCGCGTTTCCGAAGACCACCTCATCGATCCGCTCCACGTCCAGGGCCGGGGCGCGCTTCACGGATTCGCGGATCACGTGCGCGGCGAGGTCATCCGGGCGGATCCCGGCGAGGCCGGAACCGAACTTCCCGAACGGCGTCCTCACAGCGTCATAGATAAATGCCTGATTCATGGGTTCTTGTCCGTTTCTGCTTCGTCCATGGCTGCGTCGTCCATGGAATGGAAGACCTGCTGGGCGGTCTTGAACGCGGTGTTGGCGGAGGGGACCCCGCAGTAGATGGCGGTCTGGAGCAGGATTTCCTTGATTTCGTCCCGGCTCAGGCCGTTGGTGATGGCGGCGCGGATGTGCATGGCCAGTTCTTCCCAGTGCCCGTGGGCCACCATGGCGGTCAGGGTGACGGCTGAGCGCATCTGGCGGCTGATCCCGGGCCGGGTCCAGATGCCGCCCCAGGCGATCCTGGTGATCATGTCCTGGAAGTCCTCCGTGAAGGAATCCTTGTTGGCGTTGGCGCGGTCCACGTGCGCGGCGCCGAGGACCTCGCGGCGGACTTTCATGCCGCCGTCGTAGATCTCCTGGCTGGTCGCGCCGGGCTGGACCACACCGTTGCGTTCGGGCCCGTGGAGTTCAGCACTGCCGGCTTCGGAGAGAGTCATGCTCCCGCTCCCTGGGACTCGGTCCAGGTGATGAGGCCCTTGAGCAGCTCGGCGACGTGACCCGGCGCCTCGAACGGCGCCAGGTGTGCCACGCCCTCCAGGCTGACGGCCGTGGCAGTGCCGCCGCCGGAGGTGATGCCCGCGGCGACTTCCCCGGCCATCGACGGCGGGGCGACGTCGTCCAGGGCGCCCGCCACAACCTGGGTGGGAACGCGGATGGTGCCGAGCTGGTCACGCACGTCGAAGCCGGCCAGGGCCTCGCAGCAGAAGGCGTAGCTGAAGCGGTCGGCGTCCCTGAGGCTGTGCAGGAGCCGGCTGCTGAGCTCCGGCTGGCTCTCCATGAAGCCCGGCGCGAACCAGCGCTGCGCGGAACCCTGGATCATCACCGGGGTTCCCTGCGTGCGCACGGTTTCTGCGCGTTCCAGCCAGCCCTCGGCAGTGCCGAGCTTCGCGCCGGAACACTGCACGGAGAGGCTCTTGAGCCGGTCGCCGTGCTTGATGCCAAGCTGCAGTCCGGTGGCGCCGCCGAGGGATACCCCGGCGTAGTGGAAGCGCGCGCCCGGGGCGATCGAATCGACCAGGCCGATCACGGCATCCGCGAGGTCGGCGACCGTGAAGGTCTCCTCCGCCGCGGGCGAGACGCCGTGCCCCGGCAGGTCCCAGGCGATGACGTCGACGTCGGCGCCCAGCAATGTGCCGGCCTGGCTCCACAGCAGGGAGGATGTTCCGAGCGAGGGCCCGACGATGAGGAGGGGCTTGTCGCCGAGTTCGCGCTGGGGCGACAGCAGGACTGCTTTGACGGTGGGTCTAGCCACGGGAAGCTCCGTTCTGGATTTGGTGGGCGAGGGCGCCGGCCTGGCCGGTGTATTCCGGATACGCCGCGAGGATGCGGCGGGAGATCTCAGCGGCCTGGCCGAGGTAGTTGGCCGGGTTCAAAAGTTCCTCAAGCCGGGCGTCGCTGAGCAGCTCCTCCGGGACAGCGGCGCGGAGCAGTGCCCGGTAGGTGTCCGCCTGCTCCGCAGCCGGGGCCAGGAGCGTTTCGTCCACGACGGCCTGCAGCCGCTGTTTCCCGGTCCGGGCGGCTCCCGGGCCGGCACCGGTCCCGTCCACAACGGTCCCGTCCAAAAGCGGTGCGACGGCGGCGTTGACGGCTTCGGAAAGCAGCAGCGGGCCGCCGAGCTCAAGGTTGCGGCGCATCGCTCCGGGGAAGACCGCCATCCCTTCGGCCAGTTCGCGCAGCTGCACCGCGGCGCCTAGGGCCAGGCGCAGCAGCTGGCGCAGGGCCGCCCATTCGCTGTGCCAGGCGCCGTCGGGGCGTTCGTCGTTGAAATTGGCGGCCGCGAGATGCAGCTGCGCGGCCAGGGCCGGGGCCTGCAGGGCGGCGCTGCGGATCAGCACGGAGAGCACGGGGTTCTGCTTCTGCGGCATGGCCGAGGACACGCCGCGCCCCGCGACGCGCGGTTCCGCGACCTCGGCAACTTCGGGCCGGCTCAGGAACAGGACGTCTGCGGCCATCTTTCCGGCCGCGTCGGTCACCGCCGCCAGCGCGTCGCCGAGCGAGGTCACGGCCAGCCGGTTGCTGTGCCAGGGGGCAGGAACGGGAGCGAGACCCAGGCGGGCGGCCAGCCGGTCGGCGAGGTCAAACGGGGACAGCGTCCCCGCGGCCAGCCCAGCGCCGTCAGTGAGTACAGCGCCGTCAATAAGTACAGTGCCGTCAATAAGTACAGTGCCGGAAGCCAGGGTCCCGGCGGCGCCGCCGGTCTGTACCGGCAGTTCGAGGGCCTCGAGCCGGCCGGCCGCGGCGGCCAGCCCGCTGAACCATTGCGCGGCCCGCAGCCCGAAGGTGTAGGGAAGCGAGTGCTGGGTCAGGCTGCGGGCCACACAAAGCGTGTGCCCGTGGGTTTCGGCGAGGCCGGCGAGGGCGGCCGTTGCCGACCGGAGCTCCGCGAGCAGTTCGCGGATGGCCCCGGCGGCCAGCACCATCAGGGCAGAGTCGAGCACGTCCTGGCTGGTCAGCGACGTGTGAACGGCGCGGACGGCGCCGAGTCCGGCGGTGTCCAGGTTCCTGACCTGCTCCCGGAGGTCGGCGAGCAGCGGGATGACGGGGTTGCCGCCGCCTTGGGCCCGGACGGCGAGGCCCGCGACGTCGTACCGCTGCACGTCCGCGGCGGCGGCCACCACCGCGGCGGACCCGGCCGGGGCCAGGCCAGCCTCGTCCAGGACCGCCGCCCAGGCGGCCTCGACCTTGAGGATGGCGGCGAGCACCGCACGGTCCCCGGTCAGCGCCGCCACCAACGGCGACGCCGACACGGGACTGAGCAGGCCGGCGTCGCCGTCGGTTTCGAAGAAGGTCACTTGGAGGCACCCTCGGCGCTGCTGAAATCCAGGAACACGGTCTCGCCCTCGCCCTGGAGGCGGATGTCCCAGTTCAGTCCGCCGTCGGGATCCCGGCGTGCGATCAGGGTCCGGCGCCGGTCCGGGTCAAGCGAGCTGAGCAGCGGATCCTTGGCCAGGGCTTCCTCGTCTTCCGGCAGGTAGACGCGGGTGAACAGGCGGTTCATCAGGCCCCGGGCGAAGACGGCGACGGCGATGAACGGCGCCGCGCCCTCCTCGGTGGGGCCGGGGTTCACCGTGGTGAAGGTGAAGGCGCCGGTGTTGCCGACAGCGCTGCGGCCGAAGCCGGTGAAGGTGTAGCCGTCCCGGACCAGGGAGCCCGTGCGGTGCGGGACCTTGCCGTCCGCGTCGGCCTGCCAGATCTCCAGGATCGCGTCCGGGATCGGGTGCCCGGCGCCGTCATAGACGGTGCCCTGGAGCCGGATGGAACCCGGGGATCCGGGAGCCAGGAGCTCGCGGTCCTTGGCGAAGGGCAGGGCGTAGCCATAGAACGGCCCCACGGTCTGGCCCGGTGTCGGAGTGAGTTTACCCACGGCGTTGCTATTCATTCTCATCGCCTCCTGCGCCCAATGCCTCGTTTTCGGTCCAGGTCCGCTTGGACCCGGTCAGGACGATGTCCCAGTTGTACGCCAGAGCCCATTCAGGCTTGGTCTGCTCGTGGTTGTAGGTGGCCACGAGCCGGTCGCGGGCATCCTGGTCCACGATCGACTGGTAGATCGGGTCCAGCGGGAACAGCTGGTCACCGGGGAAGTACATCTGGGTGACGATCCGCTGGGTGAACTCTTGCCCGAACAGGGAGAAGTGGATGTGGGCCGGGCGCCAGGCATTGAGGTGGTTCTTCCACGGGTAGGCGCCGGGCTTGATGGTGGTGAAGCTGTAGGAGCCGTCCGCGCCCGTGATGCAGCGGCCGACGCCGGTGAAGTTGGGATCCAGCGGTGCAGGGTGCTGGTCACGCTTGTGGATGTAGCGGCCGGCGGAGTTCGCCTGCCAGATTTCGACAAGCTGGCCGGCGACGGGGCGTCCGTCGCCGTCGAGCACCCGGCCGGAGACCACGATGCGTTCGCCGAGCGGCTCGCCGTTGTGCGCGATGGTCAGGTCCGCTTCCAGCGCGTGCACGTCCATGTGCCCGAACGCCGGCGAGTACAGTTCGATGGTTTCCGGATCCGCGTGGTGCAGATCCTTGGTGGGGTGGCGCAGGACGCTGCTGCGGTACGGCGCGTAGTCGAGCCGCGGCTGGGTTTCGGCCGGGGCTCCGCCTTTGAGGGCCTGCGCGTACGCTTCGCCGATCGCCTTCATCTCGGCGCTGAGGTCCGCCTGCGACTCCGCGGCAGTATCCAAGGCATGCGCGGCGGGCGCATACGTCTTTGGTGCGGCCTCCGTGGCTTCGTCGGACACGTCCTCGGTGATCGGGTCGGCGTTGAAGACGTCGAGGTTGATTTCTTCAGGCACAGCAGCCTCCTTTCGTTGGTGTGTTTGTTGTTCGGATGGGGTCAGGAAGTACGGGTCAGCTGGTGCAGGTGGTCGTACTGGACGGCGTGCCGCACCGGGGCGTTCGGGGCGCCATAGCCGTCGTAGGCACCGCGGCGCTCCACCATTTCGAAGAACACGCTGCCCACCGTGGCGGTGTAGAAGTGCAGGAACTCGCCGTCGGCGTCGCGGTCATAGAGCAGGTTGAGCTCACGGAGCGTGGCCAGGAATTCCGGATCCAGAGCGAACCGGGCGTCGAGGTCCTCGTAGTAGTTCGCGGGGATCTGCAGGAAGTCCAGTCCGCGGTCCCGTGCGGCCCGGGCCGTGGCTACGAGGTCATCCACGGCGAAGGCGATGTGTTCCTGGTAGCCGGGGCGGTGGCCGGTGCCGGCAGTCCCTTCCTGCTGGATCAGCGGGGCCAGGTTCAGCACCAGGCGGACGCCGCGGTCCTGCGTCAGCATCACCTGGGACCGGACCAGCCCGGTGGGGCTGGCCACCTCGGCGAACGGCTGCGGTTCCAGTGCGAGGGCGCTGGTGTAGAAGAGCACGGCCTCGTCGAAGTGCTGCCACGGCTGCGCGAGGTTCACGTGGTCGATCACCGCGCCCGGGTGCTCTGCCGGGTCCGCCGCGGCGACGTCCAGGCCGTCGCCGAATTCCCGGGTCCACGCGGCGGTGCCGTCCGGGCTGCCCTGGCAGAGGAAGATTTCGGTGGAGTCCGGCGCGGCGAAGCCCTGGAAGACTTCCTCGTTGGCCTGGCTCTTGCGCGGCACGGCGGGGGCCTTGAGCTGCCGGGCGCGGGCAGCGGCGATAACGGGAGAGTCGACGTCGAAGCCCAGGGCGGAGATGGCAGGGGCGGCGGGAGCCGGCTGGCCGGTACCGGCGGCAGCGGCCGCCGTGCCGATGGCTGCCGGTTCTTCGTTGATGATCACGCGCGCGTGGCCCATGGTCCACAATTGCACATCCTTCGTGCGATGCCGCCCGTTGAACGCAAACCCCAGCTGGCCCAGCAGGGTTTCCAGTCCGGCGGTGTCACCGGCCCGGACCTCGGCGAAGTTGAAGCCGGCGGGCTCGGCCACGCGGGGAAGCGTGGCAAGCTCCATGGGGTAGCGGCGCCGGGCACCGGACACCGGGCCTGCCGCCCCGCTGGTCATCCCGCCTGCTGCATTCGCCGGGTTTGCCTCGAGCCACGCGGCGCTCTGCTCTTCGAGCCAGATCAGCGACCGCATGGCGTCGACGGCGGTGCGCTCGACGTCGGCCTGGCGGAAGACGTCGTTGAACACTTCCAGTGACACCGGTCCCGTGTAGCCCGCGCGGACCACGTGGCCCATGAACTTGGCGAGTTCGAACTGGCCCTCCCCTGGAAACACCCGGTAGTGCCGGCTCCAGGACAGCACGTCCATGGACAGCTTGGGGGCATCGGCGACCTGGACGAAGAAGATTTTCTCCGGGTCGTAGGCCTCGATCGGCGCGGTATCCCAGTCCCGGGAGAGGATGTGGAAAGAGTCCAGGCAGGTGCCCAGGTTGGGGTGGTCCACCATCCCAACCAGCCGGTGGGCGTGCTCGTAGTCGTTCACGTACTTGCCCCAGGCCAGGGCCTCATAGGCGACCTTGACGCCGTGGTTACCCGCGAGGTCTGCGAGCCGGAAAAGCTGTGCGGCGCGGAGCTCGTCATCGTCGATCGTGGCGGTGCCGACGTTGGAGCAGAGCAGCATGGTGTCCATGCCCAGGCGGGACATGAGCCGGAACTTGGCGTCCGCGCGGCGCAGGTTGGCGGCTAGCAGGTCCTCGGGAACGCTGTCGAAGTCCCGGAAGGGCTGGTAGAGATCCAGGTTCAGGCCGAGGTCGGCGGCCAGCTTCCGGACGTCCTCCGGGCTCAGCGGGGACGTCACGAGGTCCTGCTCGAAGATTTCGACCCCGTCGAAGCCGGCAACGGCGCAGGCCTGCATTTTTTCCCGCAAGGTGCCGGATAGGCAGACGGTGGCGATCCCGGTGCGCATCAGGCGGGCACCTCTTCCGCGGCCACAAGTTCCAGGAAGTGGGAGCGCATGCGGTCGGCGTCGGCCTGGCGCCCGGTGAAGATCCGGAAGGCGTCCGCCGCCTGGCCCACGGCCATCCGGCCGCCGTCGAGCACCTCGCAGCCCTTGGCGCGCGCCTCGCGGACGAGCTCGGTTTCGATCGGCCGGTACACGATGTCGGCCACCCAGTGCCGGGACTCCACGAGGGACATGTCCAGCGGAACCCCCGGATGGGCGGCCATGCCCACGGGGGTGCAGTGCACCAGGCCGTCGGCCTGCGGCATGAGCTGCGGGAGCTCCGCCGTCGTCCGGGCGGTGACGGTCCGGTCCGGGAAGAACCCGGCGAGCTCGGCCGCCCGGGCGGCGGACCGGGCCGCGTCGGTGTCCACGAGGTCCAGCTCGCGGACCCCCGCGGTGAGCAGGGCGTAGGCGACGGCGGAGCCGGCGCCGCCGGCCCCCAGCTGCACCACGCGATCCAGGGTGGCGCCGGGAAGCCCGGAGGCCAGCGCCGCGGCGAAGCCGGAGAAGTCGGTGTTGTGGCCAATGAAGCGGCCGTCGCGGATCACCACGGTATTGACGGCGCCCAGGCGCCGGGCGTCGGCGGAGACCTCATCCAGGTACTCGAGCACGAGCTGCTTGCAGGGGTGCGTGATATTCAATCCGTTGAACCCGAGGCTTCGGGCGCCGGAGAGCAACTCCCCCACGGCCCGGCCGGGCAGGCCGAGTTCGGTGAGGTCGATGGGGCGGTAGAGGTACCGGAGGCCTTGCACGTCGCCCTCGCGTTCATGCATGTAGGGCGTGAGGGAGGGCATGACGCCGTCTCCCACGAGGCCCACGAGGAAGGACTCTGCTCGATTGCTCATCCAGTTTGCTCCTTTAACAACGGCACTCGGCGGGCTGCGACGCTTGCGGCGTCCGCGGCGGGCCGCGTGATAGGGATTACATTACAGACTTTGTTCACATGTTGCACTGTTGTTCGAATGACGAACATATTATTACGGCGCCAGCGTATTTCGGCGCCCGCTTTCATGAAGCCGGCTGGTCGGCCGTCACCGCTGGGGCAGCCGGGCCGACAGCTCGGCGGCCGCCGCCTGCAGCAGCGGCACGAGGGCCACGAGGGCCTCCATGCTCAGGCGGAAGACCGGGACCGCCGTGGCCAGCGAGGCGAAGGCGTGCCCCTGGGCGTTGAAAACCGGGACGGCGACGGCGCGCATGCCGAGTTCGTTTTCCTCATCCATGGTGGCGAAGCCCTGGCGCCGGACCTGCTCGATTTCGGCCCGGAAAGCCTCGCGGTCCGTAATGGAGAGCGCCGTCAGCGGCTCCAGGGGCAGCTCCTCGACGAGCTGGGCGCGGGTGGCGTCGTCGGCGAACGCGACCAGTGCCTTGCCCACCGAGGTGGTATGAAGTGCCCCGAGATGCCCGGGGTCGCTCGTGACCCGGAACGTCTGCGGGCCGTCCACCTTGTTCACCGTCAGGTGGTGGATGCCGTCCCGCACGGAGAGGATGGTCGCCTCACCCGTTTCCTCGGTCACGCGCCGCAGGATCGGCAGCGCCGTACCCGCGAAGCCGTGGTGGTTGGAGACGCGCTGGCCAAGCTGGAAGACCCTCAGTCCCAGGTGGTACCGGCGGCCGTCCGGCTCGTAGTCAACGAAGCCGTCCCGCGTCAGGGAGCCGAGCAGGCGGTAGGTGGTACTGAACGGCAGATCCGCGCGGCGGGAGATCTCCGCGGCGCTGGCGCCCCGCGGCTCGTCGCCCAGGAGGACCAGCAGGCCCAGGGCCTTGCCCACCATGTCCGTCCGCGAGTCCTCCCTGGCGGCCTTGGCAGGCTTCGAAGGGGCTTCCGCCGGATACGCGGAAGCGGCGGGAACATCTGTGGTTTGATTCACACTCATGCATCGATGTTCCCACATAGTGAGAGCTATTTCTAGATGGTGATTATTTTTGTTGACAAGTGACTGCGCTCACAGCCATGATTGCTACATCGCACAAGTAGCTTCCACCATGTGGCTACTAGTCCGGGTCTTTCCACGGACCTCCGGCTGCACCACACTTAAGCAAGCGGCAGCCGAGACCTTCCTGATCCATCCGCGACAACGTCGTCACACCAAAGGAACACCATGAGCCACACTGTCCCGTCCACGACGCCGGGTATAACCACAGGAGGGACGCCGAAGAAGGCGGCCCTTGCCAGCTTCCTGGGCAGCGCCGTCGAGTATTACGACTTCTTCATCTTCGGTTCCGCAGCCGCGCTGATCTTCCCGCATGTCTTCTTCCCCGATGCGGACACCAACGCGGCGATCATGTCGTTCGCCACCTTCGGCTTTGCCTACATTGCCCGCCCGGTCGGCGCCGTTATCCTCGGCCACTTCGGTGACAGGATAGGGCGCCGGAAGGTCCTCATGTTCACGCTGTTGCTGATGGGCGCTTCCACCTTTGCCATCGGCTGCCTGCCGGACTTCAAGACGGTCGGCTGGTGGGCCCCTGTCCTGCTGGTGCTGGCGCGTCTTTGCCAGGGCTTTTCCGCTGCCGGCGAGCAGGCCGGCGCCTCGTCCATGACGCTCGAGCACGCCCCGGACAACCGCCGCTCCTTCTTCACCTCCTGGACCCTGACCGGCACCCAGGGCGGCCAGATCCTTGCCGCCCTCGTCTTCATCCCGGTCCTCGCCCTGCCTGACGACATCAAGTACACGATCGGCTGGCGCATCCCGTTCTGGCTCAGCGCCGTGGTTGTGCTGATCGCGTTCTTCATCCGCCGCACCCTGCACGAACCGCCGGCGTTCGAGGAGGCCCAGAAGACCAAGCAGATCTCCAAGCTCCCCGTCGCGGACCTCCTCAAGAGCCACTGGCGCGATGTCCTCCGCGTCATCGCCTGCGCCTTCATCGCCGCCGTGTCCACCGTCTTCGGCACCCTGGCCATCAGCTACGCCAAGAACGTCGCCGGCGTGGACGGCACCACCACCCTCTGGCTCGTCGTCGGCGCCAACTTCATGGCACTGGGCACCCAGCCGCTCTTCGGCATGCTCGCCGACAAGATCGGCCGCAAGCCGGTCTTCATCTACGGCGCACTGTCCAGCGCAGCCCTGACCCCGGTCTTCCTGCTGAGCCTCGAATCCGGCAACGTCGCGCTGATGTTCCTTGCGGCAATCGGGTTCTTCTCCTTCGGCTACGCTGCGGCCAACGCGGTCTGGCCCTCCTTCTACGCCGAGATGTTCAGCACCAACGTCCGCTTCTCCGGCCTCGCAATCGGCACCCAGCTGGGCTTCCTGATGGCCGGCTTCGCCCCGGCGATCGTGGCGGCCATGGGCGGCATCCAGCCCGGCGGCTGGGTCCAGATCTCCATCTTCACCGCAATCATCTGCCTCATCGCCACCGTCGCGGCGCTGACGGCCAAGGAAACATTCCGGGTCCCCACCAAGCAGCTCGGCCAGCGGTAGCCCCCGCACCGGCAGCGGATCCCAACCGCACTTCCGCACAGCTTTTCCGCACCAACGACGGCGGCCCGTCCCGTTGGGGGCGGGCCGCCGTCGTTGATGCGTTGAGCGGGTCAGCGGGCTAACCGGTTAGCGGGCGGCGCCCAGTACCGCGGCGAGATCGAACTTCACCGGTTCCTCCAGCTGGTCATAGGTGCAGGAACGCGGATCACGGTCCGGACGCCAGCGCAGGAACTGGGCTGTGTGCCGGAACCGTTCGCCCTCCATATGGTCATACTTCACTTCCACCACGCGCTCGGGCCGCAGCGGGGTGAAGGACAGGTCTTTGCCGCCGCTCCACCGGCTTCCCTCGGCCTTCCGCGGAGTGCGCGCCCCCTCCTCCTGCCGGGCCCAGGCCCAGGGGTGGTCGTCAAAACCGGTGACCAGCTCCTGCAGCTCGGCAAACAGCTCCGCGCGCCGGGCCATCGGGAAAGCTCCCACCACGCCGACGTTCGCCAGCACCCCGGCGTCGTCGTAGAGCCCCAGGAGCAGCGAGCCGATCCGGTCTGGACCGGAGGTGTGCACGCGGTATCCGGCGAGCACGCAGTCCGCCGTCCGTTCGTGCTTGACCTTGACCATCGCGCGCTTGTCCGGCTGGTAGCTGCCCTCCAGCGTCTTGGCCACAATCCCGTCCAGTCCGGCGCCCTCGAACTGCCGGAACCAGCGCTGCGCCGTGTCCCGGTCGGAGGTCGCGGCTGTGAGGTGGACCGGCGCCGCGCTGGCTGCCAGTGCGCGCTCCAGCTGCCGGCGGCGCTCGGAGAAGGGTTTGCCCGTGAGATCCTCGTCGCCGAGGGCCAGCAGGTCGAACGCCACGAAGCGCGCCGGGGTCTGTTCCGCGAGCAGCTTCACCCGGCTGGCGGCCGGATGGATGCGCTGCTGGAGCGCGTCGAAGTCCAGCCGGTCACCGGAGGCCGCCACCAGGATGATCTCGCCGTCCACCACGCAGCGTTCGGGCAGCTCCGACTTCAGCGCCTCGACAAGCTCGGGGAAATAGCGCGTCATCGGCTTGCCGTTCCGGCTGCCGATCTCCACCTCGTCGCCGTCACGGAAGATGATGGAGCGGAACCCGTCCCATTTCGGCTCAAAGAGCCAGCCCGTTCCGGCGTCCGGCGACGGCAGGGCCGGCAGTGCTTTGGCCAGCATGGGCGCAATGGGAGGCATCAACGGCAAGTGCATAGCGCCCATTCTTGCGCCGCGGACCCGGGACCGCCAGCCCCACGCTGTGGGTCCTCGCGAGGGGCTCCTCAACTGGGGGCTCCTCGACACGGCCCGGCCCCGGCGGTAAACATGGGTGATGGCTACCATCGGGTTCCACGCCTCGCATGAGCAGATCAGCCCCCGGCGCCTCCTGCAGGACGTTCAACTGGCCGGGCAGGCCGGCTTCTATGCCGCCATGTGCTCGGACCATATTGAGCCGTCGTCCCGCCCGGCAGGGCCACACCTTCGCCGAACACGTCCTCCCCCAGCTCCGCCCGGCGGCGGGACAGGCTCCGGCCGGAACGGACGGTGCGCTGTGAGAATCGCCGAGACCTCGGACCTCTGGTGGAAGAACGCGGTGATTTACTGCCTGGATCCGGAGACGTTCATCGACGGCGACGGCGACGGCACCGGAGATTTCGGCGGACTGATCCAACGGGTGGACTATCTTGCCGCTCTCGGCATCACGTGCATCTGGCTCATGCCCTTCTACCCTTCCCCGGACCGCGACGACGGCTACGACGTCACCGACATGTACGGCGTGGATCCCCGGCTCGGAAGCCTGGGGGACCTGGTGGAATTCATCCGCACCGCCAACGACCGCGGCATCCGGGTGATCGCGGACTTCGTCATCAACCACACCTCCGACCGGCACCCGTGGTTCGTCCAGGCGCGCAAGTCCGTGGACAACCCCTACCGCGACTACTACGTCTGGCGGAAGGACACGCCGCCGGACACCTCGGACCAGGTGGTGTTTCCCGGCGAGGAAACGTCCATCTGGACCCAGGACAAGGCCACCGGTGAGTGGTATCTGCACATGTTCGCCAAACACCAGCCGGACCTGAACGTGATGAATGCCAAGGTGCGGGACGAGATTGCGAAGTCAATGGGATTCTGGCTGCAGCTGGGCCTGGACGGCTTCCGGCTGGACGCGGTGCCCTTCTTCCTGGAGCTGGTCGGCGAGCCCAAGGATGAAGCCGCGAAAATCGACCCGCACCAGTACCTGAGCGCCCTGCGCAGCTTCCTCAACCGCCGCCATGGCAGCGCGGTGCTGCTGGGCGAGGTCAACCTTCCATACAAAGAGCAGCTGAAGTACTTCGGCGGCCCTGCCGGCAACGAGCTGAACATGCAGTTTGATTTCCTCTCCATGCAGAACATGTACCTGTCACTGGCCCGGCAGGACGCCCGGCCGCTGGCCCGGACGCTCGGCAGCCGTCCGAAGATCAATCCCGACAACCAATGGGCCATGTTCGTCCGGAACCACGATGAACTCACCCTGGACAAGCTCAGCGATGCCGAACGCGAGGAGGTCTTCGCGGCCTTCGGTCCGGATCCCGACATGCAGATGTACGGCCGCGGACTGCGGCGGCGGCTGCCCACCATGCTCGGCGGCGACCCGGCCAGGATCCGCATGGTGTACTCCCTGATGTTCTCGCTGCCGGGCACCCCGGTGCTCTTCTACGGCGAAGAGATCGGGATGGGCGAAGATCTGCGCGCGAAGGGCCGCTCGGCCGTCCGCTCCCCCATGCAGTGGGACCACACCGAAAATGGCGGCTTCTCGACCGCCCCGCCGGGGGACCTCGTCGCCCAGCCCGTGGACGGACCATACGGGCCCGCGCGCATCAACGCCGCGGCCGCGAAACGGGATCCCGATTCGCTGTGGAACTTCATCGCGACACTGATCCAGCGGTACCGGGAATGTCCCGAGCTCGGCTGGGGCAGGTTTGCCCTCATCAAGCAGGCCTCACCGGCAGTGTTGCTGCACCGCTGCACGTGGGACGGCTCTACAGTGGTGGTCGCCCACAATTTTGGCGCCGAACCGGCGTCTGTGACGGCCTCGGTGGTCCCGCCGAAAGGCGAGGAAGGCGGCCCGGAGGGTCCGGACGGGAAGGGCGCGGCGGGGCGGTCCTACGCCGGGGCCGTGCTCCGGGACCTGCTCGGCGGCGAGGACATCCCGCTCTCCGACGACGGCGCCTTCGAAGTCCCGCTGGACCGCTACGGGTACCGGTGGTTCCGGGTCGAGCGCCCGGGCGAACGCCAGCTCCCCTGAGGGCGCCCGCAGCCCTGATGGTGGCCGGTATCCGCTGCGCCCCCGAAATCTAACCGGCCCCTTACCGTGCCGAAACGCGGACGCAACATTGGCGCAGGAGACTGGAAGTGCCGGCAAGAGCAGGCACCGACTCCAGTCCAGGAGGCCCCGCCATGTTGAAGGAAGCGAAAGCCCATGTAACCCGCGTCCGCGCGCTCGACCAGCTGCACCGCGGCGACGAGATCGAGGCCCGCCTGCGGGTGGGCCCGAACTACGATGACGTCGTAATCCGCCGCGGCAGCGTTCAGGAAACGGCCCCCGGAATCGGCGTCGTCTGGATCATGGACCGCCACACCGGCATGCGCAAGGCCATCAATGCCGACGAATGCAGCGTCTGGCGGGTCGCCTGAGACATCAGCCTCCGGCCACCGACTGGATGATGAGGACTTCCTGGCCCGGCGCCACGGCAGTCACCAGACCCTGTAGCCGCCGGATTTCATTCCCGTTGACGTATATATTCACGTAACGGCGAACACTTCCGGTCTCGTCCCGCAACCGCCGCGACAGCGCCGGATAGCCCCCGGTCACCGTATCCAGCACCCACTCCACCGTCACCGCTGCCTCGGCGGGCGCAGTCAGGATGGACTGCCCGTCGGCGAGCGGTTGGAGGACGCTGGGCAGGACCACGCTGATCGCCGAGTCTGCCGGCATGGCGTCGCCGCTGATCTCGCCGCTGTTCATGCGCTTTTTACCCCTTCACGCCTGCGCCGGGAGCAGGGCAGTGGAGACCACGGCTGCCCGCACGCACAGCACATCCGGCAGGTGCGAGGCGACCTCGGTAAAGTGTTCTCCCTCGTCAGCGCTGGCGTAGACACTGCCGCCGCGCGTCCCGAAGTAGACGCCCGCAGGCTCCGCGCTGTCGACGCTGGCAGCATCACGGAGCACGGCGTTGTACTCGGCTTCCGGCAGCCCGGCATCGAGCCGTTTCCAGTTGGCGCCGGCGTCATCGGTCCGGTGTACGGCCAGCTTCCCGTCCGGTGGGATACGTTCGCCGTCAGCCTTCAGCGGGACCACCCAGGCGGTACCGGCCCGGCGCGGATGCGTCAGCATCACAAAACCGAAGTCCGCCGGCAGCCCTTCGGCGATCGACTCCCACGATTCGGCCCCGTCGTCGCTGCGGTACACGCCGTGATGGTTTTGCGCGTACAGGCGGCCGTCGACGGCGGCGTCGGCCGCGATCTTGTGGACGCACTGGCCGAATTCCGGGTTGGGATCCGGCATGAAGTACGCGGAAATGCCCTTGTTCCGCGGCTCCCAGGAGGCGCCGCCGTCGAGCGAGCGGTAGACCCCTCCGGTGCTCATGGCGACGTGGACTTTCTCGCCCGTGGGGTCGACGACGATCGAGTGCGCCGCAGCGCCGCCATAGCCTGCGCCCCATTCGCTGCGGTGCGGATGGTCCCAGAGGCCGCGGTTGAGCTCAAAGTGCTCGCCGCCGTCGGTGGATTTCCAGACCGAGATCGGTTCGCAGCCCGCCCACACGACGCCCGGGCGGGAGTCGGCGTCGGGATAGATCTGCCAGATCCGTTCCAGGGCGGCGTCGGTGCCGTCGGGGAACGTGATGGCGCCGTTTTCGGGTTCGGTCCAGGATCCGCCGAGATCATCTGAGTGGAAAACCGTGGGGCCCCAGTGCTCGGAGCGGACCCCCACCAGGATCCGGGTCCTGTCATCGCGGGTATCGATGGCGATGCTGGGCACCTCACTCATCAGAAAATGCGGGCCGGACAGCGACCAGTCCTTCCGGTCCCGGCTGGTCGCCAGCCAAAGGCCTTTCTTGGTCCCGATCGCCAGGACGTAACTCTCTGCAGTAGCCATGGGGTCCATGCAACCATCCCCGCCGGAAGGCCGCAACGGTTTTCTCCCGGCGCCCGCCGGCATGCGCTGCCGCGCCGGTGGCATCTTTCAGTCGACGAACTCCGACTGCGTCTCGATGAAGTCCCAGTCCGCGGCCGTCAATACGGCCGCGCCGGCGGCGGACGGCTCAGCCGGACCGGGCCCGCCGGCATCCGCGATTCCCCGCTGCACGGCCTCGGGCAGTTCAATGGTCCGCAGGTTTTCCCGAAGCCATTCCTTGCTCGCCAAATCCAGATCCAACCACCACATGTAGATCTCCACGGCGGCCACCTCCTCCTGTGTTCTTCAACCGTAGGCCCCACCCCCGGGCTGTTCAAGGGAGGCCGCGGCAAACGGCGCCCGCACCCTCCCGGGCCGGCAGACGGGAAGTAAGCCCCTGTTCAGGGCCGCACGCCGGCGCCAGAATGAAGTATGCCTGACGACTCCGCCCACGGCCCGGCGCCCCTCGTGGTGGGTGTGGTTCCGGGACAGCATCCGGAAGTGCTGCAGACGGCGGCATCCCTCGCGAAGTCCCTCGCCGCGCCCTTGATCTGCGCCTACGTGGACGAGGCCAGCTACCTCGTGGAGTGGGACCCGGCGCGGTCCGCGCACCGCCTGTCCCTGCACCCGGACGCGGACGACGCCCGGATCCGGGCCACCGCCCAGGAGCTGCGTTCCGCTGTTGAGGCACTCTGCGTTCCCCTGGGAATCGACTGGACGCTGCGCACCCTGGCCGGGGATCCCGCCCGGGCGATCGGCAGGCTGGCCGCGGACACCAACGCATCCATGATCGTGGTGGGGACCCCCGAACGCGGCATCGGCCACCGCATCTCCGCCGCACTGAACGGCTCCGTGGCGGCATGGCTCAGCCACCATCAGGAACGTCCGATCCTGATGGTTCCGGGCGTCGCTCCAGCAGGAAGAAAATAAAGCGAAAGTACTTATTCAGAGCGCTGGTGTTACCCCACTACCGGCGAGTAAGCTCGATCTGTAGGCCGGAGGAACGGCCTACCCCAAAGCTGCTCCGGAGTGCGTATCCCCCAATAACGCACTCCGGAGCTCTTTGTTTTACCCAACATTCCACATGCTGCTGCGGCCGGGCCGCGGGCTTGAAACATACCCCTAGGGGGTATATGTTGAGGGCATGAGCGAGTCAGAAGTCCCCGGCACGGCACGTCTGGACACTGTTCCCCTTGACGCCCCGCCCCATGAACACGGCTACACGTCCAACAAGGACGCCTACCTTCGCCGTCTCAAGCGGATCGAAGGGCAGGTCCGCGGCATCGCCCGGATGGTTGACGAGGACAAATACTGCATCGACATCCTCACCCAGGTCGCCGCCGTCACCAAGGCCCTGCATGCCGTGAGCCTCGGGCTCGTCGAAGAGCACATCGGCCACTGCGTTGTCGGCGCCGCCGCCGAGCCAGACCCGGAGCTTCGGGCGGAGGCCATCGATGTCAAAGTCAAGGAGGCCACCGATGCCATCGGACGCCTGCTCCGCTAGTACCCGTACCACCCACCACACCACCGGGCCGGGGAACCACACCCGGCCCAGCGACAAGGAGGACCTCATGGCCCCCGTTTCCACCACCGTCAACGTTTCCGGCATGACCTGCGGCCACTGCGTGTCCTCTGTCAGCGAAGAACTTGAGGCGCTCTCCGGCGTCGAAAAGATCGACGTCGACCTCAACGCCGGCGGCATCTCCACCGTCACGATCACCTCCAACGAAGCACTGTCCTCCTCCGAAATCGGCGAGGCAATCGCCGAAGCCGGCTACCTCGTGGTCGCCAGCGAAGCCTGAGTGACAACAGCCCCGGGCGGGCGCAGACACCGGAACGGCAGAAAACCAATCGAGCGGGAAAAGAAGGGCGCCGTGAGCAGCGAGCAGTTGTTGGACCAGCAGTTGTTGGACCAGGCCGGGAGCCGTGTCATTGACCTCGATATCGAGGGCATGACGTGCGCCTCCTGCGTCAACCGGGTCGAGCGCAGGCTCGGAAAGATCGACGGCGTCGAGGCCAGCGTCAACCTGCCCCTCGAGTCCGCCCGGGTCAGCGTCCCGGCGGACATCACCGATGACCAGATCACGGCCACTGTCGCGGCCGCGGGCTACAGGGCCACGGTCCGGTCCGCCAGGTACCCGGGCACGCCGGTGGAGGACGCAGGACTCCCGGCCGGCACCGAATTTCCGGCCGGCACAGCCGCACCCTCGCTTCGCCCGCGGCTGGTTGTGGCGGCCGTACTCACGGTCCCGGTCTTCGCGATCTCGATGATCCCGGCACTCCAGTTCCCGAACTGGGGCTGGGTGGCCGCGATCCTGGCCCTGCCGGTAGTTGCCTGGGCGGCGTGGCCGTTCCACCGCGCCGCGGCCATCAACGCGCGGCATCTGGCCTCGACCATGGACACCCTGGTGTCCATCGGCGTGATTGCCGCCTACTCGTTCTCGGTCGGGCAACTCCTTGCCGACCCGGGCATGACCGAACATCCCGCAGCGGAGGGCATGGGCTCCGGCGGCCTGTATTTCGAGGTCGCATCCGTGGTCACCACGTTCCTGCTGCTCGGCCGCTACCTCGAGGCCAACGCCAAACGGAAGGCGGGCGACGCCCTCAAGGCCCTCCTGGACCTGGGGGCCAAGGACGCTACGGTGCTGCGCGGCGGCACCGAGCACAAGATCCCGGCCGACCAGCTGGCCCTCGGAGACGTGATCGTGGTCCGCCCCGGCGAGAAGATCGCCGCCGATGGCGTCGTCATCGACGGCGCCTCTGCGGTGGACGCCTCCCTCGTGACCGGCGAATCCGTGCCCGTGGAAGTCGGCCCGGACAGCCAGGTCACCGGGGCCACCATCAATACCTCAGGCCGGCTCCTGGTCCGTTCCACCCGCGTCGGGTCCGAGACCACCCTGGCCCAGATGGGCAGGCTCGTCTCCGCGGCGCAGACCGGAAAAGCACCCATCGCCCGGCTCGCCGACCGCATCAGCGCCGTCTTCGTACCGGTCGTCCTGGTCATCGCCGCCCTCACCTTCGGGGCCTGGCTGATTGCGGCCGCACCGGCCGTCAGCGCCGGCGAGGTCCGGGCCGCCTTCACCGCCGCCGTCGCCGTGCTGGTCATTGCCTGCCCCTGCGCCCTCGGGCTGGCCACGCCCGTCGGACTGCTGACCGGGACCGGGCGGGGCGCCCAGCTGGGGATCCTGATCAAGGGTCCGCAAGTCCTCGAGGACACCCGGACGGTGGACACGATCCTGCTGGACAAGACCGGGACCGTCACCACCGGCCGCCTTGCCGTGGACGGCGTCCAAAGTTTCGGGCCGCACAGCGAAGCCGAGGTCCTGCGCCTGGCGGGGGCTGTGGAAAACGCCTCCGAGCACCCGATCGCCCGGGCCATCGCCGCTGCGGCGTTGGGCGCGGCGGCGCGCGTGAACAACGACGGCGCGGGCCTCCCCGCCGTCGCCGGCTTCCGGTCCGCACCCGGCGGCGGAGTCGATGGCACGGTCGAAGGACGGCGCGTGGTCGCGGGGCGCACCGGCTGGCTGTTGGAGTCCGGCGTCGCTCCGGCCCCGGCTCAGCGCGAGGCGCTTGGTGCTGCCGAAGACTCCGGCGCCACGGCCGTCTGGGTTGCCGTGGACGGCGAAATCGCCGGAATCATCAGCCTGCGGGACACCGTTAAGCCCGGTTCCGCGGCCGCAGTTACCCGGCTCCGGGAGCTCGGGCTCCGGCCGATCCTGCTGACCGGCGACAACGCCACTGTGGCTGCCCAGGTGGCGGCCGCCGTCGGGATCAGCCCGCGCGACGTCTTTGCCGGTGTGCTCCCGGCGGGCAAGGTTGAGGCCGTGCGGACGCTGCAAGCGGCCGGCGCCACTGTGGCCATGGCCGGGGACGGCGTTAACGACGCCGCGGCGCTGGCGCAGGCGGACCTGGGCATCGCCATGGGTTCCGGCACCGACGTCGCCATCGAGGCAGCCGATCTGACGGTGATGGGCAACGACCTCGGACAGGTGGCACAGGCGATCGAGCTTTCCCGCCGAACGCTCGGCACCATCAAGACGAACCTCTTCTGGGCCTTCTTCTATAACGCCGTGGGCATCCCGGTGGCAGCCCTGGGCCTGCTCAACCCGATGATCGCCGGCGCCGCCATGGCCGCCAGCTCCGTGCTGGTGGTGGCCAACTCGCTGCGGCTGCGCAGCTTCGGAAAGTAGTCAGGCCTTGGGCCGGGCGCCCCGCCTCAGGCCGCGCCATAGCGGATGGCAGCCCTGGCTTTGGCTTTGGCCGCTTCCTCCCCGCGGTCCTTTGACGGGGCGTGGGTCACCAGGGAGTCGAGGAGGTGCTGCGTCGCATGGGCAATCTCATGCACAGCCCGGTTGAAGGCCTCCTCGTTGGCCTTGGACGGCTTGGTGCTGCCACTGATCTTGCGCACGTATTGCAACGCGGCGGCCTCCACCTCCGCGGTGGTGGCGTGGGGTTCAAAATTGTGGAGGGTCCGGATATTTCGGCACATATCTCCATGCTAAGGGCCTTGTGGTGATTGAGGCAGGGTTAGGCGCGTTGTAGGCTGTCGGCCGATTGGGATTCCTTCGGCCCGGGAAGGAGGTGCCCGGGCCCGAACGGACAACCGACTACGGCACGGGCTCGCAGTCGTTCGCGTGGTCCAGCGCTGCCGCGCCGGTGCCGGACGGGGCCCGGAGCTCGTCCAGCCGGACCAGCACCACCCCGCCGACGATCAGCAGGCCGCCCAGGAGCTGGATGGGTCCGGGCAGTTCGCCGAGGAGCAGCCACGCCCAGATGACGGCGAACAGCACCTCGGTGAGCGAGACAAAGGACGCGACTTTCGAGCCGAGTGCCCGGGCGGCGACAATTCCGGACACGTACGCCACCACCGTGGCCAGGACCACGAGGCCGCCCAGCGCCACCCACCACGGGGTGATCCAGGCCCCCAGGCGGGTGTCGGCCGTGCTGAAGGCCATCGGCAGCAGCCCGGTTGCCGCGGCGAGCCACATGACGATGGCGCCCACCATGAGCCCGCCGGAGGCCAGAAGGATGGGCGGCAGGGTGTCGTTTTCCTTGGCCGTGATGAAGAAATAGATGGCCAGGCACACCGCGGCCGCGATCCCCCACAGCACCCCGATGAGGTCGACTTTGACGGCTCCGGTGAGGTCCAGGACCAGGATCAGCCCGCCGAGGGACAGGAGGGTGCCGGCAATCGTCAGTGGCCGCGGCCGTTTCCGGCTGGCGGCCCACAGCCAGAGGACGATCAGCACCGGCGCCAGGTACTCCAGCAGCAGGGCGACGCCGACCGAGAGCCGGGATACGGCGTTGAAATAGAACAGCTGGCAGGCGGCGACGCCGATGAATCCGAACAGCAGCAGGGTCAGCCAGTTGTCCCGGAGCTGGTGCCAACGCCCGCGCAAGGAGGGAATGGCGAAGACGGCCAGAATCAGGGCCGCACCGGTAAGCCGGGCCGTGACGGCCGCCCCGGGAGTCCAGCCCGTTTCCAGGAGCGCCTTGGCGAATGATCCGGAGAGCCCGAACACCGCGGACGAAAACAGGGCGACGCCCAGGCCCGATGCCATGAACCCTGATGGTGCGGCGGCCGGCGTAGTGCTCTGCCTGGCGGCCTGCTTGCCTCCCCGTTTGCCTTCGAGTTTGCTTCCCTGCGGGGTGCCGCCCGGTTCGGAGGCAGACCGCTGGGCGGCTAGGTCTCGGACCGGCGTGGCGACGGGGCGCTGGGGGGCAGACACGGGCATTCTCCTGTCAGGAGTAAAGTAGGGTTATGCTCATGACATTACGCCCCGGCAAGGTAAGGAGTCAAGATGGTTTTTGCCCCTGACACGGAAGTTGCCCTGCGTTCTGTGGTCAACCTCATCAACACCGCGGCCAACGGTGAGGAACATTTGGCCACGGTCAGGGATCTGGATGCCTTCCTGGAGGCCGAGGGCTTCACCGGTTCCCGCACCCGGGACGGGGCCGAGCTGGCCAGCGTGCGGCGGCTCCGCGGCGAGCTCGCCGAGCTCTGGCAGGCCGAGGAGTCGGCAGCCGCGGGAACCGTGAACCGGCTGCTCCGGGAGGCCCGGGCGCTGCCCCAGCTGGTCAAGCACGAACCCTGGGACTGGCACCTGCACGCCACCACCCCGGAGGCGCCGCTGGCCGACCGGATGAGTACGGAGGCGGCCATGGCGATCGTGGACGTGATCCGCAGCAAGGAAATGGACCGCCTGCTGGTGTGCGCCGCGGACGACTGCGACGCCGTCGTGCTGGACCTGAGCCGCAACCGTTCGAAGCGCTACTGCGACACGGGAAACTGCGCCAACCGCGCGCACGTGGCCGCGTACCGGGCCCGGAAAGCCGCGTCCTGACGCCGAAGGTGCCGGCGGGAGGGGCCCGCGGTGTCGGGCCTCAGGCCGGCCTGTCGGGCCTCACCGTGAGGCCTCGTTGCTAGGCCTGCGGGCCGCTGTCACGGGAATCGCCGGGGCCGGCCTCGGGCCGGGGCTGCGCTGACGGGCCGCCATGGCCGGAGGGCGTGCGCTTGGAACTGAGGTTGACGCCGGAACCCTTCCCCAGGTCAGCGGGATTCTCCTTGTGGCTCATGGCCAGCATGGCGGCCACCACCAGGATCACAATAAAGGCGATGCCGGCGCCGGTGAGCGCCAGATCGAACCGGGGCGAGCGGGCGCTGCCGCCCGAGGCGAAGATCAGGACGCCGAAGAAAACCACCACGGCCCAGAACGCGGAGAACATGAGCGGTCCCTTGACCGAGGTCCGCAGGCTGCGGGGCGCTCCGGGTTTCTGCTGTGCCAAGGTGTTTTCCTCCTGCAGCCCGCGCAAATAGCGTGGCTGTCTTGTTACCGCGATTGTTCTACGCCGGGTAGAACCTGTCGGTACTAGTTTACGGCCTCCGCGGAATCGCCCGGAGCATCATGGCGCAGGGTCAGTCCGGACAACATCCACAGGACGCCGCTGATGATGGCCCCGCCGCCGGCAACGCCGAGGAGGGCATGCGGGCCGAGGCCGATGAAGAACGGCAGCGCGATCGCAGTGCCCAGTCCGATCACGCCGGAGGCGATCCAGTCACGGGCCAGCACGGACCGGCCGCGGCCACGAATGCCCGCGAACAGCTCCGCGGCGCCGGCCACGCCCAGGCCCAGGGCCGCGATGGTTCCGAAGACGAGCGGGGCGGGGATCAGGGCCACGGCCGCGCCGGCTCCGGCCAGGGCTGCCCCGCCGGCGGAAAGGACTCTGCCAGCGCCTTCCCGCGGGGGGAATCCGGTCTTGGGTACGGTCCAGATCATCACCACACCGGTGGCCAGCAGGTAGAGGCCGCCGGCCCAGCCCATGCCCGATTCTGGCGGCGCCGCCCAGAACACGGTGACCGCGCCAAACACGAGCGCGACGGCCGCCCTGACAAGCACGGGCTTGAAGAGGTCGGCCGCGGCGCGGATGGCAGGGGTCGCGTCAGGCGCTGCGGGAAGAGTCACCCGTCCAGTTTAGTGCGAAGCCGCGGCTTCGCACGCCTGCCGGAAGTACCGGCCCAGTGCGGGCCCGGCGGCGGTTCGCGCCAGGGGGCGCGCTTGGCGCGCGCCCAGCCCGCACTCACCGCGCGCCGAGCACCAGCCACCGGTCCGTCCTGGCCCGGAGGCCCAGCGTCAGCGCCCGCGCCGCCATGTAGCCGAGTGAGAACGCGGCCCACAGCCAGAGCAATCCCGCGCCGGCACCGGCGCCGGAATAAAGCACGGCCAGCAGCAGCGGCAGGTAGGCAGCGAGGTTGACGACGCCGGCGATCGCCAGGTAGCGGGCGTCGCCCGCGCCGATGAGGACGCCGTCAAGGACGAAGACGTACCCGGCCAGCGGCTGCCCGGCGGCGAGCACCCAGAGGGCGAGGGTGAGTGCCGCCCGGACTTCGGCGTCGGGTGTGAAGAGGGCGCCCGCCCACGGTGCCGCGGCTGCCAGAAGGATTCCGGTCAGGACGCCGAAGCCGACCCCCCACCGGGTCATGGTGCGCGTCAGCGCTCGTGCCGCCACCGGCCGGGCCGCGCCGAGTTCCTTGCCGATCAAGGCCTGGGCCGCGATCGCGAGGGCGTCGAGGGCGAAAGCGAAGAACGTGAAGATGGTCATGGCCAGCTGATGCGCGGCGAGATTGACCGGCCCCTGGGCGGTGACCACCACTACCGTGGCGAGAATCGCGATCCGCAGGCTGAGCGTGCGCAGCATCAGCCAGGAACCCACCCCGGTCAGGGCCCGGATGCCACGCCAGTCCGGCCGCAGGGACACCCCGTTGTTGCGGGCGTTGCGCCGGACGATCAGCACATAGACGGCCGCCATGGCCCACTGCGCGATGCTCGTGCCCACGGCCGAGCCGGTCACGGACCAGCCCAACCCGTAGACGAGGACCAGGTTCAGCGCGATGTTCAGCGTGAAACCCGCGGCGGCGACGATCAGCGGGGTCCGGGTGTCCTGGAGTCCGCGCAGCACCCCGGTGCCCGCGAAGATGAGCAGCATCGCCACGAGGCCGGGCATGGACCCGCGCAGGTAGTCCACGGCAAAGGCATGCACCTCGCCGTCGGCGCCCATCAGGTCCAGGAGCGGGCCCGCGGCCAGGAACCCGGCGACCGCAAGGGCGAGTCCGAGCAGCAGCGCCAACCAGATGCCGTCGCGCCCGGCGGCGAGGGCTTTGGCCAGCTGGCCGTTGCCGATGGCCCGCGCCACTGCCGGGGTGGTGGAGTACGCGAGGAACACCATCAGTCCGACTGCCGTGTGCAGGACCGCCGATGCCAGCCCGACGCCGGCCAGTTCGGCTACGCCGAGATGGCCCACAATGGCCGAATCCGCGAGCAGGAACAGCGGCTCGGCGATCAGGGCGCCGAAGGCCGGCACTGCCAGGCGCAGGATTTCCCGGCGCTGCCCGGTAGTCGGCGGCGGCGCGGTGGACAGCTGAGGGGAAGGTTGCACGCGTTAACCCTAGCCGGGCCGTTGAATCGACCCAGCGCGTCATTTAGTTGACATTTCAACTAAATGTCCGGAAGACTGGATCTTGAACGCAACCGAAGCCGCGGCGGCTGAGAGCCGCGACGCCCCCTACTTACGAAACGGTATTTCCCATGAACCAGCCCGCCCTGACCACCTCCGCCCGAACCATCCTGCGCGTCATCGCCGGCTTCCTTTTCGCCGCCCACGGCTGGCAGAAGTTCAATGAATTCACGATCGCAGGCACCCAGGCCGCCTTCACCCAGATGGGTGTTCCGGCAGCCCAGGCGGTGGCTCCCGTCGTCGCGACCCTCGAGCTCGTCGGCGGTGTCGCGCTGATCCTGGGCGTGCTCACCCGCGTGTTTGCGGTCCTCCTCGCACTGGACATGCTCGGCGCCCTGTTCATGGTCCACGCCTCCGCCGGCGTCTTCGTCGCAACCGGCGGCTATGAACTCGTCCTGATCCTGGCGGCCGCCGCCGCAGCCGTGGCACTCGTCGGTGCGGGCAAGTTCTCCGCCGACCGCGCCCTCTTCGGCCGCGCCGACTCGAAGCTCCGCGTCCTGGCCTAAGGCATCCATGGCATAGCTCACGGCCTGGAGCGCGACGGCGGGCGGTCACCTTTTGGTGGCCGCCCGCCGTCGTGTGTCTCCGGGTTATGGCGTGGTTGTGGCCTGCAGGAGAGCGATTGTGTCGCTGGCCGGCCGCGCCTGCCGGGCCAATCAGTAAACTCACAACATGAGCGAGAACGCGCCCAATTCCGTGACCCTGCGCTTCCTGGCGGCCCCCACCGATGTCGGCCACAGCGGCTCGGTCGACGCCGGCACCGTGCTCGAGTGGGTGGACAAGGCGGCCTATGCCGCCGCCGTCGGCTGGGCAAAGTCCTACTGCGTGACGGCCTACGTGGGGAACATCCACTTCGCGGACCCGGTCAACAGTGGCGACATGGTGGAGGTCGAGGCCACGATCGTGTACACCGGGCGGTCCTCGATGCATATCCGCACCGTGGTGTCCTCGGGCGATCCGAAGGGCGGCCCCGCCACCATGCGCAGCCAGTGCATCGTGATCTTCGTGGCCGTGGGCGCGGACGGCAAGCCCATACCGGTGCCGCAGTTCGTCCCTGAGACGCCGGACGAAATCGAACAGCGGGACCACGCGCTGGCCCGGATCAAGGTCCGCGAGGACATCGTGGAGGCCATGAGCGGACAGGAATATACCGACGCCGGCACGGCCGAGAGCGTGGTGCTGCGGTTCATGGCCGCGCCCACGGACGTGAACTGGGGCGGCAAGGTGCACGGCGGCATCGTCATGAAGTGGATCGACGAGGCTGCCTATGTCTGCGCCTCCCGCTACTGCGGCAAGGACACCGTGGCCGTATTCTCCGGCGGCGTCCGGTTCTACCGGCCGCTGCTGATCGGCCACGTCGTAGAGGTGGAGGCCCGTCTGGTCTACACCGGCACCAAGGGCATGCACATCGCCGTCCACGTCCGCTCCGGAGACCCCAAGGGGCGCGAGCTGAACCTGACCACGTACTGCCTGACGGTCATGGTCGCCCGCGACGAGACCGGCACCTCGGTCCCGATTCCGCAGTGGGTGCCGGTGTCAGCGGAGGATATCCGGCTGCACGCCCACGCCCGCGAACTGCTGGAAATCCGCGGCCGGGCCCCGGGGAACCGGCTGCCCAACCACCTGCTCGCGGCCCGCGACCACTAGCCGGGCGGGGCTAGAAGCCGCCGCCACCGCCGGCGTCGGCGGCCATGTTGGCAAACCGCGAGTAGTGGCCCTGGAAGGCCACCACAATGTCTTTTGTGGGGCCGTTACGGTGCTTGGCGATCAGGATGTCCGCCTCGCCCGCGCGCGGGGACTCCTTGTCATAGACGTCTTCGCGGTGCAGCAGGATCACCATGTCGGCATCCTGCTCGATGGAGCCGGATTCGCGCAGGTCCGAGACCATGGGGCGCTTGTCCTGGCGCTGCTCGGAGCCACGGTTCAGCTGCGACAGCGCGATCACCGGCACCTGGAGTTCCTTGGCCAGGAGCTTCAGGGCACGGGAGAACTCGGAGACTTCCTGCTGGCGGGATTCCACTTTCTTGCCCGAGCTCATGAGCTGCAGGTAGTCCAGGATCACCAGTTTGAGGTCATGCTGCTGCTTCAGGCGCCGGCACTTGGCCCGGATCTCCATCAGCGACATGTTGGGGCTGTCATCGATGAACAGCGGCGCATCGTTCATCCGGCCCATGGTGGTGGCAATCTTGGACCACTGCTCGTCCTTGATGGTGCCCTTGCGGAGGTCCTGGAGACCGATCGTGGCCTCGGCGGACAGCAGGCGCATGGCGATCTCGTTGCGGCCCATTTCGAGGGAAAACATGACGGTCGCAAGGTTGTTCTTGATGGCGGCCGAGCGGGCGAAGTCCAGCGCGAACGTGGACTTGCCGACGGCCGGGCGGGCGGCGATGACGATCATCTGGCCGGGATGCAGGCCGTGGGTGAGTTCATCGAGCTCGTAGAAGCCGGTGGGTACACCCACCATGCCCTCGCCGCGGTGGCCGGAGGCCTCGATCTCGTCCACGGTGGATTCCATGACGTCCTTGAGGACCACATAGTCCTCCGCGGTCCGGCGTTCGGCGACGGCGTAGACCTCGGCCTGGGCCTGGTTGACCAGGTCTTCGACCTCGCCGTCCTGTCCGTAGCCGAGCTGGACGATCTTGGTGCCGGCGTTGACCAGGCGGCGCAACACCGCGCGTTCGCCCACGATTTCAGCGTAGTAACCGGCGTTGGCCGCCGTGGGGACCGTCTGGATGAGTTCGTGCAGGTAGGCGGGTCCGCCGATCCTGTTGATTTCGCCGCGCTTGGTCAGCTCGTCCGAGACGGTCACGGCGTCGGCGGGCTCGCCGCGGCCATAGAGGTCGATGATGGCCTCGTAGATGGTTTCGTGCGCCGGACGGTAGAAGTCCTGGCCACGCAGGATCTCGACGACGTCTGCGATGGCGTCCTTGGACAGCATCATGCCGCCCAGGACTGACTGCTCCGCGGGGATGTCCTGCGGAGGCTTGCGGCTGCCCTCGGCTCCCCGCGTACCCTCGACTGAGTCCAGATGCGTAACTGACAAAACTGCCGTCCTTCATTGTGTGCCGTGGCGGATGTCCGTTCGCCGCGGCGCGTAAGCACTGCGCCTTATGCCCAATGCCCTCGTACCCAGTGCTTTACAGCCAAGCGCCGTATCCCGGCGGGTCAACGCCCAGCCGCGGCGGTGCTCAACGGCCGTGATGCCGAACTGCTGTCATTGCGGAGCTGTGATTGCGAACTGCTGTGATTCCGAACTGCTGTGATCCCGAACTGCTGTGTTGCCGAACTGCTGTGATGCGGGCGGCAAAACCCGGCACATGCCGGCCGCTCTATTCTTACCAGTCAGCTCCGACAGTTCGCGCCGGACCAGCAACCGCCGTTATCCACAGTGCTGGTGCGGCCGCAGGGCGCCGGATCCCGGAGCCGGTGTCCTGGTGGGCACCATCCGGCGACCGCAGGTTTTTCCGCTTCCCACGCCCGATATCCTGCTACGTTATCCGCCGCCGGGGCAGGCACCAACCCGGCCGCTCCGCTGCCCTGTGGATAACCTGTGCACTAGTGCCTGATGCTTGTGCACAGTCTGTGGGTAGAGCTGTGGATAGAAAAAAAGTTAAGCCTGTAATCAGTGCTTGACCTGCGGAAATGTTGCATTCATCTTGTGGACACACAACAATTTCCGCCAAGCTTCATCCACAGCCTGCACCTTGGAGCTGGGGATACGATGCGGCACAGGAGGCCACATTTGCCGCCCGATACGCACATTTTGTGACCGGATTCATTCCCGCCGAGCCGAATTGACGCCAGCAGCGGCGCACTGTACGCGAGGTGCGGAACATGCTGTGGATAACCGCAATCTGGCATAAGCTCTAATCATGGGCGATGTACTGATAGTCATGTTGCCTGCCCTCATCCTCGCGGCGGTGCTCTGGGCGGCGGTCACGGCGTTGAAGCCGCGGAACCACGGCATCTCAGATGCCGAGCGTTACCAGCAGGAACTGGCGCTCAAGTCCCAGGCCCACTACGCGGCACAGGTCCGGGCTGCCGAGGCCTCCCGCGCCCGGATTGAAGCTACCACGCGCCCCAGCCAGAACTCCCAGCAGCAATCGCAGCAGGCCGACCACGCCCGCTCCGCCCTTTTGGGCCGGGACAGCTCCGGCCACCAGGATGCGTTGTCCGCCATTGGACACCTGAGCCCACAGCTCCTCTTGCAGCTCCAGTCGCTGGCCCACGACGGCCACAAGACGAAGGCCGTCCGGCTGCTGCGGCAATCGACGCGCTCGGACCTGAAGACCGCAAAGAATTACGTAGATCGGCTCTAGCACATGGACTCCCTGCTCATTCCCGTACTGATCCTGGTGCTCGTGGCCGCCGCCGTACTGCTGGCGATACGGGCGTGGAGCCGCCGCGGCGAACGCACCATGCCGGCACCAGCGCCGCAGCCGGACCCCAACTCCGCGGAGCTGGCCCGGACGGCGGCCGCCAGGCTCACCGAGGACCAGCACCGGCAGCTCTACGCGCTGATCGCGCAGGGGCAGGCCATGACCGCCATCAAGGTCTACCTCGAGGCCACAGGCGAGGGCCTACGGGCGTCCCGCGACGCCGTCGCGGCGCTGGCAGCCCACCCCCAGCCCTTCCGCGCCCCTGAGCCGGCGCCGGCGGCCGTTCCGGACGACGACGACGTGCCCCAGCGGTTCTCGTACCGCTACCGCGCGATCGCCAGCAAGGGCGATGTCACCCGCGAGGTGAGCAGCAACATGCTCAATGATGAGATCTACGGGAGGATCCGCACCCTGGCCAAGAGCGGCGACACCGAGGCCGCAGCGACCGCCCTGACCCGCCACTCGGATATTTCCATGAAACAGGCCCGGGAATTCATCGCACTGCTTGGCGACTGAGCCCCGCGGGGCCCGCGCCGGCTCCGGGCCACCGGCACGGCCGGGGCCCGGCAGGGCTAGAAGTCGAACAAGTCCCCCAGCCAGCCTTCCTTCTTCTTCGGACGACGGCGGTCATCGTAACGCGGCTGCTCATACCTGGACTGGTCGGGACGCGGACGGTCGCGGCGGTCATCGTACCGGCGCTCGTCATAGCTGCCGTCATCCGGACGCCGGTCGTCCCGGCGCGGGTCGAGGTTGTACAGCGGCGGCGGAATATGGCCAGCCGCCGCAGGTGAAAACTCAGCAGGTGGAAACGCCGCAGGTGGGATCGCTGCCGGCGGCACGGGTGCGGCGGGGACGCCGGCTTTCGGGCCCAACGACTCTGCCGCACGGTCGATGATCTTGTCCAGCTCTCCCCGGTCCAGCCACACTCCGCGGCATTGGGGGCAATAGTCGATCTCCACGCCGCTGCGTTCACTCATGATCAGGTCAATAGAATCCACGGGACACTTCATGTCCCGGACAACGAGCGGGCGGCCGAAAAGGTTCGGACGGAGCTGCGGGCCCGGAAGCCCGGCGCCGGGCAGACCTACCGCTGGGCAGCGATCCCGGCCAGCAGCTGCTCAAACGGCAGGGACTCCAGCGCGGCCGGCTTCTGCTGCGGCCCTGAGTCCTGCAGCAGGGCGACAAACTCCCCCGCCGCCCGGTCCACGCGCACCGACAGTGGCGAGCCGCCGTCGTCGTTGTTGTTTCCCCAGTCCTGCGGCCCGGCGAAAACCGCGGTGGCGGCGATCCGGGTGCGCAGGTAGGTGAACAGCGGCCGCATCGCGAAGTCCAGCACCATCTGGTGCCGGTCCGTGCCGGCGGTGGCCCCGATCAGCACGGCCTTGCCTTCGAGCGCCTTGGGATCGAGCACGTCGATGAAGGACTTGAAAAGCCCGCTGTAGGACGCGCTGAACACGGGGCTGACGGCGATCAGGCCATCAGAGGCCTGGACGCCGGCAATCACTTCGGCGAGCCGCGGAGCCGCATACCCGGTTACAAAGTTGTTGGCGATGTCCACGGCGAGGTCCCGCAACTCCAGGACCTCGATGTCCACGGCGTAGCCGGCCGCGGCAAGCTGCCGCTCGGCCGAGGCCGCCAGCTGGTCCGCGAGCAGGCGGCTTGAGGAGGGGACGCCGAGTCCGGCGGAGATAACGGTGATACGGCGGGTTTCCACGGAGTGCTCCTAAGTTGAATCCTGGTCAGCAACGCGACTACATGCGTTTGCATCTACCTTTAGAAGCGGCGGGATAGGGGATTTATTCCCGGCCACCCTCCCCGCCTGACAGGAATGTCGCGCTCTGCAAGACTGCCCTCATGGCAGAAAACAAAACGCAGGCAACCGGCGCGTCGGTTCAGGAGTTCCTGGCCGCCGTCGAGCATCCGGTCCGGCGCGCCGACGGGTTCCGCCTGCTGGCACTGATGTCCGAAATAACGGGCGAACCGGCGCAAATGTGGGGTCCGACGATTGTGGGCTTCGGCCGCTACCACTACAAGTACGCGAGCGGCAGGGAGGGCGATGCCGCGGCGGTGGGCTTCTCCCCCAGGAAATCCAGCCTGTCGCTCTACGGCCTGACATATGGACCGGAGGCCGCCGAACTCCTCGGCAGGCTGGGCAGGCACAAGCTCGGCGCCGGCTGCCTGTACGTCAACAAGCTCGACGACGTCGACGAGGCCGTGCTCACCGAACTCGTCCGGCTCGGCTACCGGCATGTCACCACGGCGCTGCACCACGCCTAAGGGGATCCGCCCCGCCAAAGCAACGCGGGGTCACCTACGGCCCATGACGCCGTCCAACATGGACCGCAAGTGACCTCGTGTTGGGGTTAAAGCAGAAGGCCCCCGCTTCGGTCCTCAGAGAGGTCCGGAGGCGGGGGCCTTCCAGCAGTTCAGACTGCAGCCGGTGAGGGCTACTTGCCTGCGACTACGTCGAGTTCGATCACAGCGGAAACGTCGTCGTGCAGACGGACGTTTGCCTGGTAGGAACCGGTCGACTTGATGTGTGCCGGCAGTTCAACCTTGCGCTTGTCGATGCGGCCCAGGCCTGCGGCCTCAACAGCGTCGGCCACGTCGCCCTGCTTGACGGTGCCGAACAGGCGTCCGGTTGCGCCAGCCTTGACGACCAGCTTGACCGGCTTGGCGGAGAGTGCAGCAGCCTGCTTCTGAGCGTCTTCCAGGGAAGCGTGCTCGCGGGCAACGCGGGCAGCCTTGATGGACTCAACCTGCTTCTCGCCACCCTTGGACCAGGTCAGGGCGAAGTTGCGGGGCAGCAGGTAGTTACGTGCGTAACCGTCCTTGACCTCGACAACGTCGCCAGCAGCACCGAGACCGGTTACTTCGTGGGTCAGAATGAGCTTTGCCATTTTAGTTAATCCCTTCCTTAGCCGCGGCCAGCGCCGGAGTAAGGCAGCAGAGCAACTTCGCGGGCGTTCTTGATTGCCTGGGCGATCTTGCGCTGTTCCTGCACCGTGACGCCAGTGACGCGACGGGCGCGGATCTTTCCGCGGTCGGAGATGAACTTGCGCAGCAATGCTACGTCCTTGTAGTCGATGACAGTGATGTCAGCGGCCTTCAAGGGGTTGGACTTTGGTTTGGGCTTACGGAGTTCAGCCTTAGCCATCGTGGAGCTCCTATTCGATGGAGCCCGTGGATATTGATCCACGGGATGGTGGTGATCCGGCGCAGTCTGCACCAGACCGCCTTGCGGCGGCCAGTCGGTTTTCGTTGCCGGACCTTAGATGTTGTTTAGAAGGGAGGTTCGGAGTCCGGGCCGTTGCCCCAGCCGCCGCCCGCATTGCTGACCCCGGGCGTGGCCCACGGGTCTTCCTGCGCGGCGGGCTGGTTGCCGCCCCATGTCCCACCGGTGTTGCCGCCCTGGTTTGCACCCTGGCCGCCACCGAATCCACCGCCGCTGTTGCCGCCGCCGAAGCCACCCTGACCACCCTGACCGCCGGAGCGCTGGGTGCGGTTGACCTTGGCGTTGGCGTAGCGCAGGCTCGGGCCGATTTCATCGACCTCAAGCTCGATAACGGTGCGCTTCTCGCCTTCTTTTGTTTCGTAGGAACGGCTCTTCAAGCGGCCGGAGACGATAACGCGCATGCCCTTGGTCAGGGACTCGGCGACGTTTTCGGCTGCTTCGCGCCAGACCGAAGCGCGGAGGAACAGGGTTTCCCCGTCCTTCCACTCATTGGACTGCCGGTCGAAGGTGCGGGGAGTAGAAGCGATGGTGAAATTCGCTACGGCCGAACCGGACGGTGTGAACCTGAGTTCGGGGTCATTGGTGAGGTTACCGATAACCGTGATAGTGGTTTCGCCTGCCATCTACTGCCTCCTTGTGCGTTCCTGCGGGGATGAAGATTGAAGGTTGGCCGCTGAATTACTCAGCAACAACTTTCTGCTCTTCGGGGCGGGTGATCTTGGTGCGCATGATGGTCTCGTTGAGACTCAGCTGGCGGTCAAGTTCCTTGGCGGTAGCCGGCTCAGCGGTGAAGTTCACCACGGCGTAGATACCTTCGGACTTCTTCTGGATTTCGTAAGCCAGGCGACGACGGCCCCAGATGTCAACCTTTTCGATGGTTCCACCATCGTTGGTGATGACGTTCAGGAACTTCTGAAGCGACGGCTCAACGGCACGCTCTTCGACCTCGGGGTCGATGATTACCATCAATTCGTAAGGACGCATATGTGAACCCACCTCCTTTGGGCTAAGCGGTTACGGCATTTCCGTAACAGGAGGTTCATTTGCGGTGTCGTGCAATGCCCGGCCGCCGGAACGGAGGCAGGGCGCAGCACAGACTTCAATAGCTTAGTGCATGCGGGCCGGAATCCGCGATTCCGTGCCTCCACCGTACGGCCCCGCGGCCTGGCCGGGAAGAGCGTCGGCGGCCATGTGGATAACCGCCACACGGCCAGCGTTCAGTCGGGGGGCGCATCGGCTGTGCCATGATCTGAAAATGCACACCAACCCCTCGTCAGCCGTGCCGCCACCGCTCCGCCGCAGCCGTCTCCGCTTCGCCGCCATGGTGCTGTTGGGGCTACTCGCCGCCGGGGCGGCCGGAATGTCAGGGCACTGGGTGCAGGCTCCCACGATTGGCTGGTGCGCCGCCGCCTTGACCTACGTCGTCTGGGTCTGGCTGGTTATCGGCCGCCTCGACCCCGCGGACACCCGGTTGCACGCCACAACGGAAGACCCGGCCCGGAGCACGACGGACCTGCTTATCCTGGCCGCCAACGCCGCCAGCCTGGGGGCGGCGGCAGCGGTCATCGTGGATTCGCACAACAACACTGACACCCTCTCCAGGATTGCCGGCGGGCTGCTCGCGGTAGTCTCGGTGGCGCTGTCCTGGACCCTGGTCCAGACGCTGTTCACACTGCGGTACGCGGAGCTGTACTACGGCACGGGCACGAGGGCAGGCTCCCGGGTGGGCGGCATCGACTTCAACCAGAGCCGGCCGCCGCAGTACACCGATTTCGCCTACTTAGCCACAAGTCTGGGCATGACGTACCAGGTATCGGACACCGCGCTGCAGAACCATGGCATCCGGGCCGAGGCCCTCAAGCACAGCCTGCTCTCGTACCTCTTTGGGACCATCATTCTGGCAACCACCATCAACCTCGTAGTCGGCGTCGCCGCGTAGGGCGCCAGGCGTCAGGCCGCCGTCCGGAAGAACGTCCGGGTCACCGCGGCCAGCCGGTGCGGGTCCTCGACGCCGCAGAGCTCGCGCGCCGAATGCATCGACAGCAGGGCGACCCCGACGTCGACCGTCCGGATTCCCAGCCGGGTGGCGGTCAGCGGGCCGATCGTCGACCCGCACGGCATCACATTATTGGAGACGAATTCCTGGTACGGAATACCGGCGTCGGTGCACAGCCGGGCCCAGAGGGCGGCGCCGGCGGCGTCGGTGGCATAGCGCTGGTTGGCATTGATCTTCAGCAGCGGCCCGCCGTTGAGGACCGGCCGGTTGGCGGGATCGTGCCGCTCGGGATAGTTCGGGTGCACGGCGTGGCCGGCGTCCGCGGAGACGCAGAACGACGCCGCGAAGGCCTGCCGCCGCTGGCTTGCAGAGGCGCCGAGTCCGTCCGAGATCCGCACGAGGACGTCCTCGAGGATGGGCCCGCACGCCCCGGACCGGGACGCCGAGCCGATTTCCTCGTGGTCGAAGGCGGCCAGCACGGCAATCGGCGCACCGTCCGGCACGGGCGTGGCAGCGTGCGCCACCAGCGCCGTGAGCCCCGCGTGCGTCGCGGAGAGGTTGTCGAGCCGGCCCGAGGCGAAGAATTCGCCCCTGGCGCCGAACACCGCCGGTGCCTGGGTGTCTGCGATGACGACGTCGTACCCGCCGATCTGCGCCGGATCCACCTCGGCATCGGCAACGCGGTCCGCAAGGAGTCCGAGCAGGTCCTCGCCGGCGGGATCGCCCAGGCCAAAGACCGGATTCATGTGCTGCTGCTTGTCCAGGGCCAGGCCCTCATTGACGGCCCGGTCCAGGTGGATGGCGAGCTGCGGGAAGCGCAGCAGCGGGCCGGTGGCCGTGAGGTGCTGCGTGCCGTCGCGCATGACGAGCCGGCCGGCGAGCTGGAGTTCGCGGTCCAGCCAGGAGTTCAGGAGGGGTCCGCCGTAGACCTCGACGCCGGCCTGCAGCCAGCCGAACTTGCCGGTGGTGGGCTTCGGCTTGAGTTTGAAGGAGGGCGAGTCCGTGTGCGCGCCGAGGATGTTGAAACCCGTGGTCGGTCCGGCGCCTGCCGGCACCACCCAGGCGATGAGGGCGCCGTCGCGGATCACGTAGAACTTGCCGGCAGCGGCCGCGGGCTCCGGCCAGGGCTTCAGTTCGTCCAGGCCGGTGAAGCCCGCCGCGTCCAGCCGGCGCGCGGCCTCGTGGACGGCGTGGAAGCTCGACGGCGACGCGCTGACGTACGCGCCGAGGTCCTGGATGTGCTCTGCGGCAGTGCTCGGTGTGGGCATGGCTCCGAGTCTAGCCCGGCACGCACGGGCCCTGGGGGCCGCGGTGCCGGGCGACGCCGCGCCTAGACGGTGACGTTGAGGCCGGCGGCGTAGCCCGCGGCCACCGAGCCGGTGATGGTGGCCAGCTGGTAGATGCCGCCGTCGTTGCCGAACACGTTGTCGGACTTCAGCGTGGTGCGGGGGAAGTTCTGCGCGCTGGATTCGTACCCGGCCGACGCGTAGACCTCCTTGCACGCGGCCTCGGTCAGCGCGATCTGTGACACCGCCAGGACCTGGCCGGCCGCCGTCGCATTGTTCATGGACTCGAACACTTCGAAGTGGATGTGCGGCCAGCGGCCGTTGTAGGCGCCGGGGTAGATGGTCTTGAACGTGACCTGGCCGTTGGCGTCGGCCTCCTGGACGCCGCGGAGGTAGTTCTCGTTCTGAAGCCCCGAGTCGTACATGGAGTATTTGCCCTCGCGGTCACAGTGCCAGGCGTACACCGCGGCACCGGCCAGCGGGGTGCAGCCGTTGGCGTTGTCGAGAAGGGTCAGCGTGACGGTCAGCGGTACGCCCTCGGCTGTGCTGGTGGAGGTCCCGAAGCTGGATGTGATGTCCTGACGGACCACGCCGGATGCCTCGAGGACGTTGGGCCCGTTGGAACCGTCACCGGGGTAGGGGCCGGCGGTTTCCTGCGGGATTTCGACCCCGCACTCGGCGATCGCCCGGGTGAGCGTCGGAGTGGCCGAGGCCGAGGCCGAGGCGGCCGAGGGCGCCGGGGCTGTTGCCGCCGAGGTCCCCGCGGCCGACGTCGAACTGCCGCTGGTGCCGCTGGTGCCGCCCGGGCTGCAGGCCGCAAGGGCTGCGGCCGTTCCCGCGCCGAGGAACATGCCCAGCGATCGGCGGCTGACGAGGGTGGAGAGATCGAATTCCAGGCCGCGGTCGTGGTTGGGGTGCGGCTCGTGCGGGGGCTGCGGCATTTTTGTCATGACCCCATCGAACCCGGCAGCGCTATGGGCTGGCTAGTCCCTTCCTGTGACGCGGCTGTGCCCCGGCACACGTGGACATGCCCTCCCCTCGGCCCGGGGCGCGGCTGTGCCCCGGCACGCATGGACATGCCCTCCCCTCGCGCCGGGCAGTGGACATGATGGCGCTATGTCCAGTGGTGGGCGCAGGGGGAGGGCATGTCCGGTGGTGCGGGACGGCCGCGGGAGCCTTCCGGGGCTACGACACCGGGCGGGCGCCCACTGTGGCGTCTTCAGCGCCAGGCTCGGCGTCAACCGGGGTGGCGTCACCGGCAGGAGCCTCGCCGGCACCTGTTGCGGGAACAGCGGCCTTGGCACCGTTCCTGCGGTAGCGGATGACGCCGATCCCCACGACGGCGGCGGCGAGAGCCAGCGAGAGCAGCAGCGATTCCCGCGTGGTTTCCAGGATCACCATGCCGATCAGCAGGGCCACGATGCTCACGATCGACACCCAGGTCAGGTACGGGAAGAGCCACATTTTCAGCTGGAGGTCCTTGGCGGCGGCGCCCATGCGGCGGCGCAGGATCAGCTGGGAGGTCGCGATGACGAGCCACACGAACAGCGCGATGGCGCCGGAGGTGTTGACCAGGAACAGGAAGACCGTGTCCGGGGCGACGTAGTTCAGTCCGACGGTGACGAAGCCGACCACGGTGGAGGCCAGTACCGCGGCGGCGGGCACGCCGCGCTTGGAAATCCGCATCCACGACTTGGGGGCGTCGCCGCGGCGGGACAGCGAGAACAGCATGCGGCTGGCGGTGTAGAGCCCGGAGTTCAGGCAGGAGAGCACCGAGGTCAGCACCACAATGTCCATGATGGTTCCGGCGCCGGGGATGCCGAACAGCTCAATGACCGCGACGTAGGGGCTCTTGGCGACGGAAGCGGAGTTCCAGGGCAGCAGGGTGACCACAATGGCGATGGAGCCGATGTAGAACACGAGGATGCGCCAGACAGTGGACTTCACGGCCTTCTTGACGGCATCGACCGGGTTCTCGGATTCGCCGGCGGCAATGGTGGCAATTTCCGCGCCGAAGAACGAGAACACCACCACGAGGATGCCGGCCAGGACGGCGCCGGGGCCGTTGGGCATGAACCCGCCGTTGCCGATCAGGTTGTCCAGGCCGGGCGCCGGAACGCCGGGGATGAGGCCCAGGATCGCGGCGACGCCGAAGAGCAGGAAGAGCACGATTGCCGCGACCTTGATGGAAGCGAACCAGAACTCGAACTCGCCGAACGACTTAACGGACCCGAGGTTGGTCAGCGTCAGCAGCACCATCAGGGCAAGCGCCCACACCCACTGGTCAATGCCGGGGACCCAGCGGTGCATGATCGCTGCCCCAGCCGTTGCCTCGATGCCGAGGACAATGATCCAGAACCATGCGTAGAGCCAGCCGATGCTGAACCCGGCCCAGCGGCCCAGGGCCTTGTCCGCGTAGGTGGAAAATGAGCCGGTTTCCGGGTTGGCCGCGGCCATCTCGCCCAGCATCCGCATGACGAGGATGACGACGAGTCCCGCCGCGGCGTACGCAACCAGGATGCCGGGGCCGGCCTGCTGGATCGCCGCACCCGAACCGACAAACAGTCCGGCGCCGATCACTCCGGCGATGGCAATCATGGACAGATGCCTGGGTTTCAGGGATTTTGAAAGCTGCTGGTCAGCGGGCATGGAAGCGCCGTCCTTCGTGGGGGGTGCAGGCCCGCTCGATGCCGGCACGGAATCGAATCCATGCTGTGCGGCGGACCACAATGTCGTTTCACACTAGACCGCGCGGCGGACCGTCCGTCTTGTGCAGTCCCACAAATGACGGCGGGTCAGACCGGGCCATCACCCAACGCGAGGGCCATAGGGTCAACCAAAGTTGCCTCACGGGCAATTCGGCAATGTGCCTGAAACCACTGCTTCAGGTACTACCTGCCGGTAACCTGCCTTGCGGCGGCAGGGCGGCGGCGGTCAGTAGTCCGCGTTGCTTGGCACCACGAGGCCGGTCTCATATGCGTACACCACGGCCTGGACGCGGTCGCGGAGGTGGAGCTTGGTCAGGATCCGGCGCACATGCGTCTTGACGGTGGCCTCGGACAGGAAGTATCGGTGCGCGATTTCGGCATTGGAGAGTCCCTCCGCCATCGCCCCGAGCATCTCGTTTTCGCGGGGCGTCAGGTCCTCCAGCAACGGATCCCGCGCCGGGCGTGCGGGGCTGCCAGCCTGCTGACCGCCCTCGTCCGCCCCGGCCTGCTGGCCGCCGGCGCCGCCTGTCCCTGCAGGATCCAGGCTGCCTGCACCGCGGACATAGGTCTCCAGCAGCCGCTGCGTAACACGGGGTGCCACCACGGCGTCGCCACTGGCCACCACCCGGACCGCGCTGACCAGTTCTGCCGGCGCCACGTCCTTGAGCAGGAACGCAGAGGCGCCTGCCCGCAGTGCTGCAAAGGCGTATTCATCGAGGTCAAAGGTGGTCAGGATGATGATTTTGGCGTCGGAGCCCGAGGCGGCGATCGCCCGGGTGGCCTCGATCCCGTCCAGCACCGGCATCCGCACATCCATCAGGACGACGTCGGGCGCGAGCTCCCGGACGTGGCGGACCGCTTCGGCGCCGTTGGATGCCTCGCCCACGATGCGCAAATCGTCTTCACCCTCCAGGATGAGGCGGAAGCCCATCCTAAGCAGCGGCTGGTCATCCACCAGCAGGACGCGTACCGGCGTGTTGTCGGACATTGTTCCCCCTTGATTCCGTGGCTTTCTCGCCGTTGCAGTTCAGTTCCGCGTGCACGCGCCAGCCGCGGTCACCGGCGCGCCCGGCGTACACGGTGCCAGCGTAGATCCTGGCCCGCTCCCGCATCCCGGCGATTCCATGCCCGGTGCCGAAGGAGTCCAGTGCGTCAGGCTTCGCCTGCGCGCCGGTCCCGGGAGCGCCCGGGTCAACGGTGCCCCTGCCGTCGTCGAGCACTTCAATGGTGACGCGGGAGCCGTTCCGGACAATGCTGACCTCCACCCGGCTGAGTGCGCGGCCGTAGCGCAGCACGTTGGTCAGCGACTCCTGCACAATTCTGTAGACGGTCAGCTGGAACGCCGCATCGTCGGGCAGGGACGGGCCGGTGTGCGTGTAGTGCAGGGGCAGTCCCGCGGTGCGGAAGCCCTCGAGCAGTTTGGCCAGGCTGCCCCCGGCCACCAGCGGCTCGCGCGGGGCATGTCCGGTGGGGGCGTCCTCGCGCAGCACGCCCAGGACGCGCCGCATGTCGGCCAGCGCGGTGCGCCCGGTCCGGGAGAGTTCGGCCAGGACGCCGGCGGCGCGCTCCGGATCCTTCTTGACCACGACGGCGGCGCCGTCCGACAGGCTGATCATGACCGTCAGCGAGTGCGCCACGACGTCGTGCATTTCGCGCGCGATCCGGTTCCGTTCCGTGACCGAGCCCAGCTGCTGGGCCCGGGCGGCCCAGGCCGCGATCTCGTGCTCGTGCTCGCGCCGCTGCCGCACCGAGATCCCGATCCCCGTGGCGATCACATTCGAGAGCGCGATGCCGATGCCCGCCGCGATGCCCGTCAGCAGCTGGAAATTCTCCGGTGTGCGGACGGCCATGTCCGGGAGCCGGCCGTCCAGCGGGCCGACGGCCAGCAGGAAGTACAGGAGCAGCAGCGGGGCGGTGGTCAGGGCCAGGGCGGCGAGGGCGAACCGCCGGGTGCGGACGACGGCGACGGCGTACAGCGAAAACCAGAGCCCGGCGGAGACATTGGACCCCCAGGGATGCAGGAAGGTGACCGCCAGTTCCAGGGCCCCCACAACAGCCGCCACCCGCACCGGATACGCCCGCCGGAAGAGCAGGACGGGCGCGGCCGCGGCGAGCAGCACGGCCACCGGCCAGTCGCCGTGGATGACCGATTCGACCGCCGTGGGCGTGACCAGGACCAGGTAGCAGAACACCACCAGGACGTCCATGACCCGCGGATTGGCCAGCAGGTAGCGCCGGAGCCGGCCGCGGCGGCGGGCCGTGAGTTCAGCAAGGGACGCGTCGGCCGGTCCGGCCGGCGCGTCCCTGACAGGTACCGCATCGATCATGCTCTGAGCCTAGATGCTGAAGGGCTTGGACGCTGCCCGTGGCGCCGGCCTAGACGTCCCGCCTCTTGAGCAGGACGGCGGCCAGGAGCACCGGGATGACAACCCAGGCGCCCAGCACCAGGGCCGCCTGCCAGGCTTCGAGGGTGTCCGGGATGTGCTCCACCGCGGTCAGCGGATCCACGGTGTTGCCGGGCAGGTATTTGCGGGCCTCCACGAAGAAGTCGCCCGGAATGAGCTGGAACGCGATGGGTGCCACGAAGAACAGTCCCACCAGGCTCATGATGCCGCCCGCCGAGTTGCGGATCAGCGTGCCCAGCGCCATGCCGATGGCCGCGACCGCCGCCACGTAAATGCTGTTGACAAGGAGCAGCTTGACCGACTGCGGGCTGCCCAGGTCCAGGCCCAGGCCGTAGTTGTCCAGGATCGGCACGGATACGAATCCGGCGGCCAGGGTGGATGCGGCGGTGACGACGAAGGAGGTCACCACCACCACCACGAGCTTGGCCGCGAACGCGGGGATGCGTTTGGGCACCGCCGCGAACGTGGACCGGGCCATGCCCGTGGTGAACTCGGAGCTCATCAGCAGCACGCCGAGGGAGCCCAGGATCAGCTGGGCGAACGCGATGCCGGAGGTGGGCACGCTGACGGCGATGTCGCCGCCCTGGGCCGCGAGCCTGGCCCCGACCTCCGGGTCCCGGGCCGCGGCCTCGGAGAACTGGCCCGTCCCCCAGGCCGAAAGCGCCCCGAACCCCACCATGACCACCACTGTTGAGCCGAGCAGGATCAGCGTGGAGAGCAGGGTGCGGAACTTGATGAATTCGGAGTTGAGGACCCGCAGGAAGCTGGGGCCGGGGCCGGAACTGCTGCCGTTTCCGGACCGCTGTGAGTCGGCGCCGCGGCGCGAGGGCGTGGATTCAACGGTTGTGGAGCTCATGGCTTAGTTGCCTCCGGCTTCGACGGGAACGGCGCCCGTGGTGATCAGCGAGTGGTATTCGACCTCATCCTTGGTCAGTTCCATGTAGGCCTCCTCGAGGCTGGCCTGCAGCGGGGTGAGTTCGTAGATCATGACGTGGTTCTCCAGCGCCGCAGTGGCGATCTGGCGCGGGTCCAGGCCTGTGACTTCGAGGAGTTCGCGCTCCTGGACCTCCACCGAGACCCCGGTCCCGGCCAGCAGCTGCATGAGCCGGTCCGGCTGGTCGGTGCGGACCCGCGTACGGCCCTGGCCCTTGCCGGTGATGATCTCCTGGATCGGGGCGTCCGCAATGATCCTCCCGCGGCCGATCACGATCAGGTGGTCCGCCGTGACGGCCATCTCGCTCATGAGGTGGCTGGAAAGGAAGACCGTGCGGCCCTCGGAGGCCAGGTACTTCACCAGGTTGCGGACCCACACCACCCCCTCCGGGTCAAGGCCATTGACGGGCTCGTCCAGGATGACGGTCTGCGGGTCGCCCAGGAGGGCGGCGGCGATGCCCAGCCGCTGGCCCATGCCGAGCGAGAAGCCGCCGACCTTCTTCCTGGCCACCTCGGCCAGCCCGGTCATCTCAATGACTTCGTGGACCCGTTTCTTCGGGATGCTGTGGGTCGCCGCCATGGCCAGAAGGTGGTTGTAGGCGGAGCGGCTCGTGTGGACTGCCTTGGCATCGAGCAGCGCGCCGACGTCGCGCAGCGGGGCGGCGTGCCTGGTCAGCGGGGACCCGTTGACGGTCACCGAGCCCGACGTCGGCCGGTCCAGCCCCATGATCATGCGCATGGTGGTGGATTTTCCGGCCCCGTTCGGACCCAGGAAGCCGGTGACCCGGCCGGCTTCGACGGTGAAGTTGACGCCGGCGACGGCGGTCTTGTCGCCGTAAACCTTGGTCAGGCCTCGTGCTTCGATCATGGAAGCGTTCCTTTGCGTAGCGGGAGATGATCCGGGGCACCGCAGTCACGGGCCCGTCTGCACACCACGCTACCGAGGCAAGCTGCGTATTTCGCCGGTCTCAGGGATGATTCAGGGGCTAATCAGGGTAGTCCGGGAGGATGACAGGGTTTGGATGACGGGTTTGGATGACCGGGTTCAGCCGAGGGGCGAGTAGTAGGTCAGCGCGCCGGGGCGGACCGTGAATTCCACCCGCCGCACCCCGGGCATGACCTCTCCGTCGACGGCGAGGACCATGGGCCCGTTCCCGGGTTCCACCGTGATCCGGTCCGTTTCGCTCAGATGGGTGATCCCGGACGTGGCCACGGTGCCCGTGAGCACGGCCCAGAGCAGGCGCAACCGGGCGAACGGCTCATCGGCAGTGATCATCCGCAGGTCCAGGACACCGTCCGCGAGTACCGGGCGCACCAGCGGCGCGTGGTCGCGGGGGTAATAGCGGCCGCGGCCGATGTACAGGATCCAGAGCCGGTGCCGGACCCCGTTGACGATCAGCGTGGTGGGGGTGCCGGCCGCGAAGGTCCGGAACATGGCCACCACTCCGGCCAGGGGTTTGCCCAGTGCCGGCTGGAGCTGCTCCCGCCGGCGGACCAGGTTCGGGTAGAGGCCGATGCTGGCCGTGTTGAGCATGATCAGCTCGAGCTGCTCCGGGCTGTCGGGGAGCCCGCGCTCGACACTCACGTGGCCGACGTCGGCCACGGCGGCCTCGCCGCGCGACGCCGCCTGCACGGCGTCCGCCAGGGTGGGGGTTCCGGCGTCGCGGGCGAAATGGTTCAGCGTTCCGCCGGGGAGCACCAGCAGCGGAAGGGAACGTTCGACGGCGGCGGCCGCCGCGGCGCCCACGGTTCCGTCGCCGCCCCAGACGCCCAGGGCCGCAATGCCCGGTCGGGTCGCGACCTGGGCGATGCCCGCGTCGACGGACTCACCGGGCCCGATTTCCTTTATATACGCCTTAGGGAATACTTTTTGCAGGGCGTCGACAGTCTCGTCAGCATAGGACCCGCCGAGGGTGTTGACCGCGATGCCGAGCCCCTGGCCGTCCGGTAATTCCGCGGCCGGGGCGGCGCCGCGGCTGGTTTCCGGGAACGGCGGACGGACGGGCCACCACTTCCGCGTCACCATGGCCGCGCCGGCGCCGATCGCGGACCCGAACAGCACATCCGAGGGCCAGTGGGCCCCGGTGTGGACCCGGGAGTAGGCCACTCCGGCCGCGAGGGGGGCCAGCGCCGCACCGAGGGCCGGGCGGACCATGCCGACCCCGAGTGCGAAAGCCACCGCGGAGGCGGAGTGTCCCGACGGCATCGACGAACTCGTCGGCTGCGGGTTCACGAAGCGGAAGACCGGAAGGTGTTCGGGCAGGGGGCGGGCCCGGGGCAGGAGGGTCTTGAACACGACGTTGGTGACCGCCGAGGCGGCGCCTTGCGCGATGAGTCCGTGCACCGCTGCCCGGCGCGTCTTGCCGGGCACCAGGGCCATGGCTCCGGCAACGCCGAACCAAAGTTTGCCCTTGTTGGCGGCGGCGGACAGACGGCGGAAGAAGTCGTCATGGCCTCCTCCCGGCAGATTGGAGACGGCGCGCACCAGTTTGCGATCGAATTTCGACAGGCGGCCGGGGGCCTTCCTCAGCATGGTTCGCATTGGACCACCATACTGCTACCTCGCGGGCAGCGGCTTCGCGGCTCCGGCGAGGACCAGCGCCACCACAATCGGAATCCCGATCGCCAGCAGGGCGGTCCTGACACCGGTGACATCGCCCAGGTAGCCCAGCAGGGGCGGCCCGGCGAGGAAGGCAATGTAGCCCAGTGTGGACACCACGGACACCCGGGCGGCCGCCTTCTTGGGATCGTCCGCGGCGGCGGACATTCCGATCGGGAACGCGAGGGCCGCCCCCACGCCCCAGAGCACGGCGCCGGCGGCGGCCAGCCAGATGGTGCCGGCGAACACGAAGAGGCAGAGGCCCGCGGTCGCCGCCGCCATGCTGGCCCGCAGCACGGCAACGCGGCCGTAGACGTCGATCGCACGGCCACCAAAGAAGCGCATAGCAGTCATGGCCAGGACGAACGCGGCGAACAGCAGCGCCCCCGTGGACTGTTCGGCGCCCAGGCCGTCAACCGCGGCCTTGGCAATCCAGTCGTTGCCGGCGCCTTCGGTCAGGGTGGCGCCGAGGACGACGACACCGATCAGCAGCGTGCGCCCGTCCCGCCAGGCCGAACCTGCGTTGCCCCGGTCCGCGTCCCCCGCGGAGGGTGCCTCGGCAGGCAGGTGGGGCAGGAAATACCGGGGGGCCACCGTGGTCAGGACGGCGACGACGGCGGCTATGACCAGCAGGTGCTCCGGGAGCCCGACCCCCAGGGTGGATAATCCGGCGCCGATCAGGGCACCGACGAACGCGCCGCCGCTGAAGGCCGCGTGGAACTGCGGCATGATGGTGCGCCCGAGCCGGTGTTCGACGTCGGCACCTTCAATGTTCTGCGAAACATCCCACAACCCGACGCCTATCCCGAAGAAGAACAGGGCAATGGCAGTCCCCGGGATGGAGGCCGCCATCAGGGAGAGCGCGACGCCGACACCGGCCGCCGCGGCCACGAGTCCGGCGCTGCGGACGGTGTTGGCGGTGCCGATCCGGCCGACGACGAACCCGGCCGTCGGCAGGGCGATCAGCGAACCGACCGCGACGCACAGCAGCAGGGTTCCCATCTGGCCCGCGGTGATCTGCAGGATCTCCGTCACGGCCGGGATGCGGGCTGCCCAGCTGGCGAAAACTAACCCGTTGATCCCGAAGACAAGGAAAGTCGCCCCGGTGGCAGCCTTGAGTTGCGGGACGGTTGCGGTACTGGTCATACGATCACTGCTTCCACCGAGTGCTGGGCGAGTTGGTCAAGTTCTTCAGGGCTGAGCTGCCGGTCGGTCACGATGGCATCCACGGCGTCCAGGGATGCGACGAGGGCGACGGCGGTGGCGTTCCATTTGGCGGCGGCACAGGCGACGATCACCCGGGCGGCGGATTCGAGGCCGGCGCGTTTGACTGCGGCGTCGTCGAGGTCGTGGGCCAACAGCCCGTCCTTGAGGTTCAGGGCGCAGGGCGTGACGACGGCGGTGTCGAAGCGCAGCGAGCGGATGTTGGATTCCGTCATCGGCCCCCGGAAGGAAAGTTCGCCGGGGACGAGGCTGCCGCCGGGCATCAGGAGTTCGGGGCGGCGCCCGGCCGGACCGTCGTCCGCGGACAGCGCGGTGACGGCCCGCAGCGACATCGGCATGATCGTCATCTCACGCTGGCGCAACTGGCGTGCGATCTCCGTGGCGGTGGTGCCGCTGTCCAGCCAGACGTGTCCACGGTCCGCGAGCATGGCCGCCACCCCGGCGGCGATCCGCATCTTGGCGGTGTGGTCCTCGAGTTCGCGTTGCCCGTAGTGCGGGTTTTCGCCGCCGAAAACGAGGCTCTTGGCTCCGCCGTGGACCCTCCGCAACACGCCGTGCAGGGCCAGGATGTCGAGGTCACGGCGGATGGTGGCGCCGGAGGCGCCGCAGGCGGCCGTCAGATCGTCCACCGTCACGTGCTCCCGGTCGCGCAGCAGTCCGCCGATCAGGCGGTGCCGCTCATCAGTGTTCATGCTCAAATGCTAGCGGCTGGTGATCATTTAATCATTTGTTGCGCGTTTCAAATAGCAACGCGGGGTCACTTCGCGCCCATAACCGCCCCGGCATGGGCCGCATCTGACCCCGCGTTGCTTAGTGGACCCCGTGATGGCTCTAGCGGGCGCGCTCGACGCGCTTTTCGTCCCAGACCGGTTCGGCGGACTCGTAGACCCTGCCGTCGGAGCCGAAAACCAGGAAGCGGTCGAAGGTTCGGGCGAACCAGCGGTCGTGGGTGACGGCCAGGACGGTGCCCTCGAAGTGGTCGATCGCCCGTTCCAGGGCCTCGGCCGAGTGCAGGTCCAGGTTGTCCGTGGGCTCGTCGAGCAGCAGCAGCGTGGCCCCGGAGAGTTGCAGCAGCAGGATCTGGAACCTCGCCTGCTGGCCGCCGGAGAGGGATTCGTACTTCTGCTCGGACTGCGCCGCCAGCCCGTAGCCGTCGAGGGCCCCGGCGGCGGCTTCGCGGCCCATGCCCGAGCGGTGCTCGTCGCCCCGGTGCAGGATTTCGAGCAGGGTCTTACCCAGCAGGTCGGGCCGGACGTGGGTCTGGGCGAAGAATCCGGGCCGGATCCGGGCGCCGAGTTTCACGGTGCCCTCGTGCGGCACCTCGGCGATCTCGACGTCGGACACCGGCAGGTGCTCCCGCTCGGGATCCGTGCCGCCGGTGGCGAGCAGGCGCAGGAAGTGGCTCTTGCCCGAACCGTTGGAACCCAGGACGCCCACCCGGTCCCCGAACCAGATCTCGGTGGAGAACGGCTTCATCAGGCCGGTCAGTTCCAGCTTCTCGGCCACGACGGCGCGCTTGGCGGTGCGCCCGCCCTTGAGCCGCATCTGCACGTTCTGTTCGATGGGAAGGGCCTCGGGCGGGCCGGCTTCGAGGAACTTCGCGAGCCGGGTCTGCGCCGCGTGATAGCGGTTGGCCATGTCGGAGCGGAACGCGGCCTTGTTCTTGTACATGTTGACGAGTTCCTTGAGCTTGACGTGCTCCTCGTCCCAGCGCTTGCGCAGTTCCTCGAAGCGCGCGTTCCGGTCGGCCCGGGCGTCCACGTAGGACCCGAAGCCGCCGCCGTGGATCCAGGCGCCGGCGCCGTTGATGCCCGGTTCCAGGGTGACGATGCGGCCGGCGGCGTTGTTGAGCAGTTCGCGGTCGTGGCTGATGAAGAACACGGTCTTCTTCGAATCATTCAGTTTGGCCTCGAGCCAGCGCTTGCCCGGAACATCGAGGTAGTTGTCCGGCTCGTCGAGGAGCAGCAGTTCGTCGGGGCCGGCGAAGAGGGCCTCGAGGACCAGCCGCTTCTGCTCGCCGCCGGACAGGCTCGACGCCGGGCGGTGCTGTGCCCGGTCGAAGGGCAGTCCGAGGGCGGCCATGCAGACCTCGTCCCAGACGGTTTCGACGTCGTAGCCGCCGGCATCCCCCCAGTCCACGATCGCCTGGGCATAGGCCATTTGGGTGGGCTCGTCGTCGTGCTCCAGCATGGCGAGCTCTGCCTCGTCGACGGCCCGCGCGGCGGCGGCCAGGGCAGGCGGGGCGGCGGAGACCAGCAGGTCGCGGACCGTGGACTCGTCCCGGACCTGGCCCACGAACTGGCGCATGATGCCCATGTTGCCGGACCGGCCGATCACGCCTTCGTCCGGGACGAGATCGCCGGAAATGATCCGGAACAGCGTGGTCTTGCCGGTCCCGTTGGGCCCGATCAGCGCTGTCTTGGTGCCGTCCGGGACCTTGAAGGTCACCCCGTTGAGCAGCTGGGTGCCGTCGGAGAGGAAGTAGTCGATGCCGGATACGTCAATATGAGCCACGCGTTCAATCTTCCCACGGCCGGGAAAGCGTCCGCTCAGCCGGCCCGGGTCAGGAACTCCTTGAGCAGCGGCCCGGACGTGGTGGCCCCGAGTCCGCCGTCCTCGACGAACACGGCGACGGCGAGGTCACCGTGCACGGCCACGATCCAGGCGTGCGTCTTGGGCGGGGTGTCGTTGCCGAACTCGGCCGTTCCGGTCTTGGCCCCGACGGGCTCGCCCGGGACGGAGGCCAGGAACCCGGCATGACCGCTGGTGACGACGGCCCGCATCATGTCAGCCAGTGCCGCGGCTTCCGCTGCAGTTACCGGCTTTTCGACGGCCGTGGCCGGTGCTGGGGCCGACGGCGTCGCGTCACCGGAGGCCGGGGCAGCCGGCGACGTGCCGGCTGTAGCCGTTCCTGTGGGGGCGGCGCCCTGGGCATCTGGGGGACTGTCGCCCTCGTTCGGATTCAATACCAGCTGGGCGGCCACCGGGGCTCCCTTGGCAACCGAGCCGGCCATGACGGCGGCGGCCAGGGGGGACAGGAGCACTTTGCCCTGGCCGATCATGGAGGCGGCATGTTCGGTTCCTTCGGCATCCCCGGGGACGGAGCCGAGGAATGCGGCCGCGCCGAGCGCAGGTGCTTCAACTGCCACGCCCAGGGAGGTCGCGGCGGATTCGAGCTGTGCCTGGGTGACGGTGTCGCGGGCGTTGATGAACGCGGTGTTGCAGGAGTGCGCAAAGGCGTCGCGCAGCGTCACGGACCCCAGGGAGGACTCAGGGTATCCCTCGGCGTTCTTGAAGGTGCGGCCGTCCACCGTGAGGGTGGGCGGGCAGTTCACCTTGGAGTCGGGCGTCATGCCGTTGCGGAACATGGCCAGGGAATCGACCATCTTGAAGATCGATCCGGGGGCATACTGTCCCAGCATCGCGGTGTCGTAGCCGTTGCTGCCCGGCCCGGAGGCGGCCGCCAGGACGGCGCCGCTGGAGGGCCGGAGCGCCACAATCGCCGACGCCGGGCCGACCTTGCCGAGGACGTCTTCCGCAAGCTGCTGCAGCTTCGGGTCCAGGGTGGTTTTCAGCGGGGTGCCTTCTTTTATCTCAGTCTGAAAAAGTACGCGGCGTCCCGCGTTGGGCAGAGCCTGCTTCTCTGCGGCGGTGAGGCCTGCCTTCTCGGCGAAGACCTGAATGCCGTCGCTGCCGCGAAGCTGCGCGTCGTATTGCTGTTGCAGGCCACCGGTGCCCGTGGTGTCCCCTGCTTTGAGTGCGCCGTTCGATTTTTCGATCTGTTCTGCATTCGCCTCCGCTGCCGTGCCCAGCAGGGCGCGGGCGAAGGTGCGGTTTGGTGCCAGCGGAAGGGAGTCGCGGATGGCACGGGCGCCGGGAATCTCACCGATCTGAGCGTCGGTGATGGTCCGTCCTTCTTCACGCAAAGTGATGGCGGCAACGAACGCCTCGGGGCCGGCCGCCGCGACCTGCTGGCCGTACGCCGCAGGGTCGACCCCCACCAGTTGGGCAAGCTTGGTGGCGGAATCGGCGGCGTCTGCACCGCCGAGCGCCGGCTTGTCGATGCCAACATTGACCACGGGCCGGTACGTGACCAGCGGGACCCCGCCGGCGCCCAGGATGTCGGCGCGCGACGGCGAATGGGTTGCCGAGCCGACGAGCTCGCCTTCGGCCAGTTCGGGGACCAGGGTGGCCGGGTTCCAGACCGTCAGCCATTTGTCGCCGGACTTCTTGAATTCGGCGAAGGTGGTGTACTTCCACTCTTCGGAGCCGATCTTCCAGCGGTAGTTGAGCGGGACCGTGGCCTTATCGGACTCCAGCGTCAGTTGGCCGCTGTCCACTGCAGGCCGGGCCGGGTCAAGCCCCTTGAATATTTCCTTGAGCTGGTCGTTGGCGGCACCGGAGTCCTTGCCCTCAAAGGCGACGGATCCGACGTCGAGCGCGGACACCGCGGAGGCGAGCTGTTTGGCAGCGCTTTCGGCGCCCTCACGGCCGTCGCCGCAGGCGACCAGCGAGCCGCCAAGAACAAGGCCCACAAGGGCCAGTGCAAGTTTTGATGAGTTCCCCATGGCGCCCATTATGCCCCGGGCCACCGACAATTCTGTTGTCACATAACACCGTCACCTGCCCGCCGGGGACGCCTAGGGCCGCCGGATGATCCTGCGCTGCGCTGCCACGGCGATCGCGGCGGTGCGGTTGTCCACGCCGAGTTTGCCGTAGATGTGCACCAGGTGCGTCTTGACCGTGGCCTCGGAAATGAACAGCTGCTTCGCGATCGCCCGGTTTCCCATCCCGGTGGCCAGCAATCCGAGCAGCTGGACCTCGCGGGCGGACAGGGCGGGCTCCGGATTCCTGATCCGGCCCATCAGCCGGGCCGCGACCTCGGGGGCCAGCGCGGTGCCGCCCGCCGCGGCAGAGAGCACCGCCTGGCGGATCTGCTCGGGCGGGGCATCCTTGAGCATGTAGCCGCTGGCGCCGGCCTCGACGGCGGCCAGGATGTCGGCGTCGGAGTCATAGGTGGTCAGGATGAGCACTGGCGGCGCCGGCTCGCCGGCCTCTCCTGCCTTGATCCGGCCGGTCGCGGTGACGCCGTCCATGCCCGCGCCCATCTGCAGGTCCATGAGCACCACGTCCGCGGGCTCGCCCAGGGTGTGGAGCCTGGCCAGTCCGGCCAGCGCGGCGGCGCCGTCGGCGGCCTCGGCCACCACTGTGATGTCCTCCAGATCACCCAGCATTGCCCGCAGACCGGCCCGGACCACCGGGTGGTCGTCCACCAGGAACACCCGGATGTTGTTCATTTCCGGTCCCCGCGGGCCGGCGCCGGCGCGGCGTTGGAACCGGGTGCTTGGCCCAGTGGCAGCCGGATGGCCACCACGGTTCCCTCACCCGGGGCAGACTCGATGTCCAGCTGCCCGTGGAGGGCGGCCACGCGGTCCCGCAGCGACGTCAGACCATAGCCGGACCCGTCCGGACGGGCCGGCAAGGCCAAGGGGTCGAATCCGGCGCCGTCGTCGTAGATGTCCATGGCCACGTCCGGGCCGAGGAAGGAAAGGGTGACGACGGCGGTGCCCGCCTGCGCATGCGCCCGCACGTTGGCCAGGCTCGCCTGCGCGGCCCGGAGCAGGACCGTCTGGTGGGCGCCGGGGAGTTCCAACGGCACGCCTTCGACGTCGAGGCGGCAACGCAGCCGGGCACCCCGCGCCGCGGTCTCCGCTTCGGTCGTTTCGCACAGCCGGAGAAGTCCGGCCACGAGGGAGCCGTCCTCAAGATCGGGGGACTGCAGGGCCCGGACGAAGTTGCGGGCCTCTGCCAGGTTGGCGGCGGCCGTGTCCCGGACAATGCGGAGCCTGTCCCGTGCCACGGCGGGTTCGCCGTCGTCCAGGGCCTTCTCGGCCGCGCGCCCCATCAGCACAATGCTGGACAAGCCCTGGGCGAGGGTGTCATGGATTTCGCGGGCCAGCCGGGTCCGCTCGGCCAGGGTGCCGGCATTGTGCTGGGTCCGGGCGAGTTCGGCACGGGTGCGGCGGAGCTCTTCGGCCGCCAGCCGCTGGTTTTCCGCTTCCAGGAACAGTGCCCGGTAGGCCAGCCCGGTGACCACAGCGAAGGCTGCGCCGAAAACGGGCCCGAGCACCATGGGCAGCTGCAGCCCCACGCTGGCCGGATCCGCACTGGCCAGATCGGGAGACGCGGTACCGCCGTTGTGGAACCAGAGCGCCGCAATGACAAACACTGTGCTCAGTGCGATCGCCGGCAGCGCCAGCCGGCGCCGGAGCACGTGCAACTGCAGGAAGAACAGCGGGAAGGCCAGCCAGACGAAGTCGGCACTGGCCCAGACCAGCAGTAGCCAGAGGAGGCAGACGCCGCCCAGCCACCAGGCCGAGTAGGGCCGCGGATCGAACCGGGACCGGCGGGCGGCGTGCCGTTTCTCCAGCACCGTGCCCGCGAGGTAGAACGCGGCGAGCAGCACGGCCAGCAACAAGGTGATCCACTCCTGGCCCGTGATGCCACCGGCCAGGAGCCGGAGCAGCGCCACCAAGAGCAGCACCGCAAAGCCGACGTGCAGGCTCACGCGAAGGACGCGCAGAATGACGGCCGCCCCGGTGGGCTCCGTGCCCGGCGCCGGTGCGCCGGCATGCCCAGCGCCCTTGGGTCCTGTGCCGTTGTGGACCGTGTTGCCGGCGTCGCCCTCCATGCTTCCAGCGTAGTGCCGGTGCGGCGGGGCTCCTGCGGAAAACGGCCCGCCCCCGGCGGAATCAACCTTTTGGTTGATCGCAGGGCCGTCCGACCGGTGCCGGCGGTCCAACCGGGCGGCCGATGCCCCGGAGTCCGGCGGAGGGAAGGCTGGAAGAAACGCCACAAGCGCCTCAAACGACACCACGAAGGACACCATGTATCTCGCCATCCGCGATATCCGCTTTGCCAAGGGACGGTTCGCCCTGATGGGTGCGGTCGTCGCCCTCATTACCCTCCTGCTCGTCATGCTTTCCGGACTGACGGCCGGCCTCGGAAACCAGTCGACGTCGGCCCTCGCCGCCCTCCCGGCCGACCAGCTGGTCTTCGGCGCCCCGGCCGGGAGCGAACCCAAGGCCTCGTTTACCGAATCCGAGGTCACGCGCGCCCAACAGGGCCTGTGGTCGGCGCGCGACGGCGTCGCCCGCGCCGACGCCGTTGGGATCAGCCAGAGCCGCTTCCAGGCACTCGGCGCCGGAGGCGTGCCGGCACGCACGGCAAGCGTTGCGGTCTTCGGCACCGAGCCCGGCGCAGGCCTGGCTCCCGCCCCGCTGGCAGAGGGAACCATCGCCGTCGGAGCTGGACTGGCGGAGGACCTGGAGCTCAGCATCGGCAGCCACGCCTCGGTGGGCGGCGCCGACCTCGTGGTGACGGCGGTCGTGCCGGAGCAGTGGTATTCCCACACCGGCGTCGTGTGGACCACGCTGGCCGACTGGCAGAAGCTGGCCCATATCCAAGACGCGGACGCCGCGACGGTGCTGGCCGTGACATTCGACTCCACGTCCGGTACAGGGGTGGATCTCGGTGCCGCCAATACCGCCGCGGGAACCGTCAGCACCACGATCGAAGGGTCTTTCCAGGCCCTCGGCTCGTACAAGAGCGAGAACGGCTCGCTGCTGTTCATGCAGGCCTTCCTTTACGGCATCTCAGCCCTCGTGATTGTTGCCTTCCTGACGGTCTGGACGGTCCAGCGCACCCGGGACATCGCCGTTCTGAAGGCACTGGGCGGGTCCGCCCGCTACATCCTCCGGGACGCCATGGCGCAGGCGGCCCTGGTCCTGCTGGCCGGCGCGGTGGCCGGCGGGCTGGCCGGTGTGGCCGGTGGAGTCCTCGCGTCGCAGGCGGCACCGTTCCTCCTCACGCCTTGGACAACGCTGCTGCCCGTCGCCGGAATCGTGCTCCTGGGCCTGGCTGGGGCAGCCCTCGCGGTCCGCAGCGTGGCCCGCGTCGATCCGCTCATCGCCCTCGGCGGCAACTGAGCAGCCCCGGCCCGCCCCATATATTCCTAGAAAGGCATATCTCGTGAATTCAACCCTGAACAACACCGCCCTGAACCTCGTCAACGTCACCCTGGAGTACCCGGACGGAGACGGCACCCTCAAGGCCCTGGACTCCGTGAGCCTCAAGGTGAACGCAGGCGAATTCGTGTCCCTGATCGGCCCCTCGGGGTCCGGCAAGTCGTCCCTGCTGGCCGTCGCCGCCACCCTGGTCCGGCCCACCGCCGGCCTGGTGGTGGTCGACGGCGAGGACGCCGGCGGATTGCCCGACTCCGGCCGCACCGCACTGCGGCGGGACAAGATCGGCATCATCTTCCAGCAGCCCAACCTCCTGCCCTCCCTCACCGCGGTCGAGCAGCTCGTGATCACCCAGCGCCTGCGCGGCGGGACGGCGCGGGCGGCCGGGGAACGCGCCGCGGCTCTGCTGGACCTTGTCGGCCTCGGGCATGCCCTGGCGAAACGGCCGCACCAGCTCTCCGGCGGCCAGCGCCAGCGCGTCAACATTGCCCGGGCACTCATGGGCAACCCTGCCGTGCTGCTGGTGGACGAGCCGACGGCAGCCCTTGACCACCAGCGCAGCGAAGCAATCGTCCGGCTGCTGCGGCAGGTCACCGACGAGTTCAGCGTGGCAACGGTCATGGTCACCCACGACACCGATTTCGTGCCGCTCACCGACGCCGTCGCGAGCATGCGCGACGGACGGCTGTCCGCCAGGGCGGCGACGGCGGCCGTTGCGGCGCCGCGTCGGGGCTAGCGGCTAGGGGACCCGGTATCCGAGGTCCGGGACGCCGAGACCGAACATGTCCTTGAGGGCATGCCGGGCGGCGTGGAAGCCGGGCATCCCGGTGACGCCGGGACCGGGCGGGGTCGACGACGAGCACAAGTACACCCCTGGCAGCGGCGTCCGCCAGGGCACCGGGCTCAGCACCGGCCGCCGCAACATGCCCCAACGGTCCATGCGGCCTGCGCCGAAGTCCCCACCGACGAAGTTCTCGTCGTACGCCGCCAGCCCTGCGGCCGTGGTCACCTTGAACTGCACCACCACATCCCGGAACCCGGGCGCGAAGCGCTCCAGTTGCGCCATGACCGCATCGCTCATGTCCACGGTGGAACCGGCCGGAACGTGGCAATAGGTCCACAGGATGTGCCGGCCGGCCGGCGCGCGGCCGGCATCAAAACGCGAGGGCTGGGATACCAGCACGTAGGGCCGGTCCGGATGCCGTCCCGAGGCGACCAGGCGTTCCGCTTCGGCGGTTTCCGCCCGGGTGCCGCCCACGTGCACCGTCCCGGCATCGGCGAGGCCGTCCGCCGCCCACGGCACCGGTCCGGAGAGGATGAAATCGACCTTGCAGGAAGCGTTCCCGAAGCGGAAGGACGCCAGGGCGCTCCTATAGCGCGACGGGAGCCGGCCCTCCGCCAGGTGCAGCAGCGCGGGGGGTGCCACATCCAGCAGCGTGGCCCGGGCCGGCGGCAGCTCCGCGAGCGATGTGATCCGCCTGCCGGTCTCGACCACCCCGCCATGGGCCTCGATGTCAGCGGTCAGCGCCCGGGCAATCGCGGCCGATCCGCCGCGCGGAACCGGCCAGCCGCCGGCATGGCCCAGGGCGCCCAGCATCAGCCCGGCGCCGGCGGCGGTGATCGAGGGCAGCGGCGCCACGGCATGAGCGGCGACGCCGCTCAGCAGTGCGGGAGCCAGGTCCTGGCTGAACCTCGCATTCCACAGCGGCGAGCCTTGTTCGAGCGCCCGGAGGCCGAACGCGGCGGCGGCCAGGGGATCTGCCGGAATCCGCAGCAGCTGGTTCAGGGTGAGGTCCGCGACGCCCTCCATCCGCCGCACGAGGGGCTCCATGAGCTGGCGGTAGGCGGCGCCGTCCCTCCCGAGTTCCGCAACGGTGCGGTCCAGGGAACGGTAGGCCAGCGCCGCGCGGCCGCCGTCGAGCGGGGATCCGTACGAGAGCTCGGGCACCTCCAGGGGCACGCGCCTGGACAGCTCGAACCGGCGGAAAAAGGGTGAGGCCAGAACCATGGGGTGCACGGCCGAACAGACGTCGTGGAAGTGGCCCGGTTCCATCAGTTCGGCGGTGCGCAGTCCGCCGCCGGGTGTGGCGGCCGCCTCGAACACGTGGACTTTGAGTCCGGCCCGCGCCATGGTCACCGCCGCGGCCAGCCCGTTGGGGCCGGAACCGACGACGGCGACGTCAGTCATGCGCTGTGGCTTTCCGCCACGGCACGCTTCCGCCACGGCACCAGGGACGCCGCGGGCCGGCGCAGATCAATCCGCAGCCAGTCCGGTGCACCGTCGAAGGGGCCGCCATGCGGATCATCGATGCGGTGGCGGCGGATCACGTCGCTGGACGGATCCCAGATGTCCCAGGCGACACGGGCCATCAGGTACGCGGTGGCGAGCATGTGGGCAACCACGGCCAGGACGTAGTAGGGCATGTCGATGTTGTGCTGGGTCGAGCCGCCGCTGGTTGCCTGCCCGAGGTACATCCAGATGGCGCCCCAGTGCAGCGCTTCGATGGCTTGCCAGATGACGAAGTCACGCCAGCGGGGCCGGGCAAGGGCGATCAGGGGGATCAGCCACAACACGAACTGGGGGGAGTACACCTTGTTGGTCAGGATGAACGCGGCCACGATCAGGAACGCCAGCTGCGCGATCCTCGGCCGGCGGGGTGCCGTCAGTGCCAGGACCGCAATCAGGATGCAGGCCAGGAGAAACAGGTCCAGTGCCAGGGAGTTGATGGCCGCGGCCTCAAGCGGATTCCAGCCCAGCCGGGCGGCCACCAGGTTGTAGGCGAACCAGGGCGAGCTGTAGCCCGCCGGCCGCTCCTGCGTGAACTGGTAGAAGTACTTCCAGCCGTCCGGATTTGCCGCGGCTGCCGGGACGTTGACCGCCAGCCAGGCCGCGGTTGCGGCACCGGCCGTGATCAGCAGCGCCCGGATGCGCCCGCTCCGGAGCGCCAGCAGCAGGACGGCGCCGAGGATCAACAGCGGGTAGAGCTTGGTGGCCGTGCCCAGGCCGATGAAGATCCCGGCGAGGACGAGCTTGTTCCGCGCAAAGAAGTACATGCCAAGAGCCAGCATGCACACGGCCCACATGTCCCAGTTAATGACGCCCGCCAGGACAATGCCGGGGGCGAGGGCAACCATCGCCGCGTCCCAGGACCGCCGGCGGTTCGTCCGCGCCGTGGCCAGCACGGTGATGATCCAGACGGCGGCGATCAAGGTGGCGTTGACGTCGAAGTAGCCAAGGACGCGGGGATCGTCGGTGCCGGCGCCGGGCACCAGAAGTGCGGTGGCACCCGCAATCAAACCCATCAGCACGGGGTACTCGAAGAGGCTTCCCGGGGTAATGAAGGGGAAGGCGCCATCGCCGAGGCCGCGGTTGCGGAACAGCTCCGGAAAGTCCGAGTAGCACGTGGCGTAGAACTGCCCGGGTGTTTCCCAGCCGTTGGTGCGGCAGAAGTTCTTGAGCAGAATCCCGGCCAGGGCGGCGAGGACAGTGAGGATGACCAGAACACGATCCACCGTAAAGAATCCCGGCGAAACGATCCCGGGCGCCGAGCGGTGGCCCAAGGGACCGCCTACCAGTTCCGTGAAGTTTCGGAGAAAAGGGTCGCTGCGGCTCGGGATGACCAATCGGACCCGTTTGCGCTCCGGCGGCTTTGTCTCCTGCATGACCTTGAGCTTACCGGGGGACATTGACCCGTGCCGCGCCGCGGTCTTCGCTGGCACGTCGTATCGGAGCCGCCACAACGGCTGGCCACGAAGGGATGCTTAAAAGGGGGAGCCCGTGCGGCGACGCACGGGCTCCCTGGGATCGGTTCCAATGTCAGTCATCAGGTCCTCCTTCGCTGCGGACAGTCCTGCCGGCAACGGGCTCCGCCCCTGCACGGGACTAGTCCATGCGCCGGTGGCGGAAATGTCCGGCCGTCAGCAGATCGGGCGTCAGCGAATCAGGCCGGCCTGATGCATGGCGAGGAACGTGTCGTCCCGCCTTTGGTCCAGGAGTTGGCCGTTGAAGCGTGTCGACTCCCTGCGGCTCAGCTTTCGGAACAGGACCGTATAGAGCTTGTTCATCATGGTTCTTACCTCCCCTCGGGGACTCGATCGGCGCGCCCTGGTGGCGGGCAGGGCTGTGCGGTGGGCAGGAGCGGTGGTTGCGGTAGTCACAGGGACCTTTCGTTGGTGGGGATTGAGCCGCCTTGGTTCAATGGGGCGAACAGGAGGCAGCAGGAATGGGCGGATGAAACGGGCCGCCGTATTTTGGGCGCGACAAATAGAGCGCTGGATGCAGGGAATTCGAATAACCGGTTCCGGGCGTGGCAATTAGCCCGAAAATCCCCGGCCTTAATTAGGCCGGAATTCCGGATAGGAAATAGTTATTCGATGGAGAATGGCCCCTGGACGCGGTAGCGCCGAAACCCCAACAAGAAGCTGGGTTCCGAACTATGGGGAGGCTGCGCAACCGCGTGGTTCCGCCTGTTCAGGCTGCCGTCATTCGGCTTTCCGTCATGGAAGGCCAACTGCCGCGGGTCCCAGGCTGCATTGCCTGGGACGGGAAAGCGGTCAGGAAACAGTCAGTCCGACATTTGGGCGCGGGTCAGCGAACGAGGCCGGGTTGGCGGTGGTGGAGTACATCCATCCGCTAGTCAAAGTAATCATCATTTTCCCAACCTCCTTTTCTGTTCTGCCGTGGCTCCGGCTGACAGGCCGGGCGACGCGCGCCGTGACCCCGGCAAGTCGCCTTGGGGTCAGAAATAAAAATACACTACGAATGCGGCAGTTGCCTACCGAATTCATAAACTTTTTTTAACTTTGTTTTAAAAACCGGTTTTAGAGTCCCCAGCGCACGATTGCCGGTGTCTTCTTATCCCATCCCAGTGTGCAGACTTTGGCGGTCCCCAACACGAAATGCCGGCCCTCGCGGGGGTCCAATCCGAGCCACCGGGCGGTCAGGATGCGGGAGAAATGCCCGTGCGCTACGATCAGCACATTGTCCAGGCCCGATTCGAGCACCCGGGCCACGATCTTGTCCGCGCGGGCGGCGACGTCGTCGAGCGCTTCACCATTGGGCACGCCGTGCGTCCAGATCAGGTATTCGGGGTTGTCCTTGCGGATGAGGTCCGAGCTGATGCCCTCGTAGTCGCCGTAGTCCCACTCCACCGCCAGCGGCTCCAACTGGGCGTCGGGGTAGCCGGCGAGTTCGGCGGTCCGGCGGGCGCGGCGCAGGGGTGAGGTCAGTACGAGGTCGAAGTCGACTGTCTCGAGCACCCTGCGCGCCTCCACGGCCTGCTGCTCGCCTTCCACCGTGAGGGGCATGTCCGTGAGACCGGTGTATTGCCCGCTCTTGGACCACTCTGTTTCACCGTGCCGCAGGATCCACAGTTGGGGGCGGGGGCCGTTGGATGGTGCAATCACTTAGGACTCCTCAGTGGTGGAGAGTTCGGCGCCGGCGGGCGCCGCCTCGGGCTGTGCCGCCCACCAGTCCCGCAGGCGGGATTCGGCGACGGCGGGATCGAGCGGGCCGTGCTCCATGCGTTCTTCCAGCAGGAATTTGTAGGCGCGGCCCACCACGGGACCGGGCTTGAGACCAAGCAGCGCCATAATCCGGCCGCCGTCCAGGTCCGGGCGGACGGCGTCGAGGGACTCCTGCTCCCGCAGCGCCGCAATCCTGTCCTCGAGGTCGTCGTAGGCGAAGGACAGCCGGTCCGCCTTGCGCTGGTTCCGGGTGGTGACGTCGGAGCGGGTGAGCCGGTGCAGGCGCTCCAGGAGGGGACCGGCGTCGGTGATGTAGCGGCGGACCGCGGAATCGCTCCAGCCGGCCTCACCGTAGCCGTAAAAGCGCATGTGCAGCTCCACAAGCCTGGCCACGGCCTTGATGGTGTCGTTGTCGAAGCGCAGCGCCTTCATGCGCTTGGCGGTCAGCTTGGCGCCCACCATGTCGTGGTGGCGGAAGCTCACTGCGCCGCCCGGTTCAAAGCGGCGCGTGGCCGGCTTGCCGACGTCGTGCATGAGGGCGGCGAACCGCAACACGAAGTCCGGGCCGGGAACCGGGCCGTCCGCCTTCGACTCCAGCGCTGCTGCCTGTTCCAGGACCTGCAGCGAGTGCTGGTAGACGTCCTTGTGGCGGTGGTGTTCATCGGATTCCAGGCGCAGGGCCGAGACTTCCGGCAGCACCAGGTCCGCGAGTCCGGTATCGACCAGCAGGTCCACGCCGGCCCGCGGCTGCGCGGCGCAGATGAGCTTGATCAGTTCATCGCGCACGCGTTCGGCCGAGATGATGCTGATCCGTTCAGCCATCCGGACCATGGCCTCGCGGACGTCTGCGTGCAGCGACACCCCCAGTTGGGCCGCGAACCTCGCGGCGCGCATCATGCGCAGGGGGTCGTCGGAGAAGGACGTTTCCGGCGGCCCGGGCGTATTGAGGATCGAGGCGTGCAGGTCGCGGACGCCGCCGAAAGGATCGACGAGCTCCAGCATGGGCAGCCGCAGGGCCATGGCATTGATGGTGAAGTCCCGCCGCAACAGGTCATCCGTCAGGGATGTTCCGAAGGCCACTATCGGCTTGCGGGACTCCGGATCGTAGGCGTCGGCCCGGTAGGTGGTGATTTCGATCTGGAAGTCGTCCTTGCGCATCCCGATGGTGCCGAAGGCGCGCCCGATCTCCCAGTAGTTGTCCGCCCATTTCTTGATCAGGGCAACCGTCTGGTCCGGAGTGGCGTCAGTGGTGAAGTCCAGGTCGGGCGAGACCCGGCCAAGAAAAAGGTCACGGACCGGCCCGCCCACGAGGGACAGCTCGTGGCCGGCGTCCACGAAGCGCTGCCCGAGCTCCAGAACCACCGGATCCACCTGGAAAGAAACGGTGTGGGAGTCAGTCTTGTGATGTGCGTGCGCCATAGTTACTTAAGCTTGTCAGAAAACCGCGCCAGCACCACACCGGAACCCGCAAGGATCCGGCGGGTTCGTCACGATTGCGCACGAACCGGCGCGGGCCGACTTTCCCGGCCGTCTACTTTCCGGCCATGTTTAGGTCATCAACAGCGGGCAAGAGTCGTTAGAGTGGACCTCATGGCCCATCCCGTACCGAGCGCTCCCGGCAGGAGGACAAACGCACCGTTGCCGTCGGCAATAGGTGCCAACGTCGCGCCTGTCCAGCACACGGGCCAGGCCTCCCTGCCCACCGTGGAGGAAATCTCCGCCGGCGGCGTCGTGGTGGACATGTCCGACGCCGACCTGCGGGTAGCGATCATCGCGCGCCTTAACCGCGGCGGACGTCTCGAGTGGTGCCTGCCGAAGGGCCACCCGGAAGGCAAGGAAAGCAACGAGGAAGCCGCGGTCCGCGAGATCGCCGAGGAAACCGGGATCGAAGGCAGGATCCTGGCACCGCTGGGGAGCATCGACTACTGGTTCACCGTGAGCGGGCACCGCGTCCACAAGACCGTGCACCACTACCTGTTGCGGGCCACCGGCGGGGAACTCACCATCGAAAACGATCCGGACAAGGAAGCCGTGGACGTCGCATGGGTTCCGATCCAGGAGCTGGCGCGCAAGCTGTCCTTCCCCAACGAACGCCGCATCGCGGATCTGGCCAAAGAAGTCCTGCCGGAAGACCGCTGAAGGCCGCCGGTGCGGCCGGTCACGTCCACGGATAGCGACTAATGCCCCGCGCGGGTGAGACGATGAAGACGATGTCATCAGCCAAACCCGCCCCCGTACCCTCCGGCCCCGCCGATTCCAAAGCTGCCCAATCCGGAGAAGCCCGTTCCAGCGCCGTCATGGCCGCCGGAACCCTCGTTTCGCGTTTCCTGGGCTTCGCCAAGACCTGGATGCTGGCCGCCGCCCTGGGCCTGGGCTCGACGGTCAACGACACTTTCATCAACGCCAACAACCTTCCCAACCTGATCTTCCTGCTGGTGGCCGGCGGGGTGTTCAATGCTGTTCTGGTGCCGCAGATCATCAAAGCCAGCAAGGCGCCGGACAAGGGAGCGGACTACATCAGCCGGCTGCTGACGCTGGCGGTGCTGGTGCTGCTCGTTCTCACGCTGCTGGTCACGCTCCTGGCGCCGTCAGTCATTCAACTGACCACCCAGGGCTACTCGCCGCAGCAGAAGGCCCTCGCGGTGTCGTTCGCGTTCTGGTGCCTTCCGCAGATCTTCTTCTACGGCCTGTACGCCCTGCTGACCCAGGTCCTCAACGCCCACGGGGCCTTTGGACCCGCGATGTGGGCGCCAATCATCAACAACGTCGTGGCGATCGCCGGGCTGGGCATGTTCATCGGCATCATGGGGGCCAACGCCACCAACCCGCACACGATCGACAACTGGGGCCCGTTCCAGACCATCCTCGTCGCCGGGTTCTCCACAATCGGCGTCGTCACCCAGACCGCCGTGCTGCTCATCCCCGTGTTCAGGCTCCGGCTGGGGCTGCGGCCGCGCTTCGGCTGGCGCGGGGTCGGTCTGGGCCATGCCGCGAAGCTGAGCGTCTGGACCCTGGCGACCGCCGCCGTCGGGCAGTTCGCCTTCCTTTACGTCATGCGCATCGCGACGATCCCGGGCGCGGAACGGCTCCGCCTCCAGCAGGCCGGGGATCCCGCGGCAGCCTTCATTCCAGGCAACGCGGTGCTGGAGGTGGCCAGCCAGCTGTACCTGCTGCCGCACTCCATCATTGCCCTGTCCCTGGCCACCGTGCTGTTCAACCGGATGACCCGGGCGTCCCAGGACGGTGACCGGGCCGCCCTGCGAAACGCGCTCTCCCACGGGCTGCGGACCATGGCCGTGGCAACCGTCTTCGGCGCGCTGGCGCTCTTCGCGCTGGCCGGACCGCTGGGCATGTTCTTCTCCGGCAACAATCGCCTGGACGGCGTCATGCTGGCCCAAACCCTCACGATCCTGGCCCTCAGCACCCCGTTCATGAGCGCCAACTTCATGATGTCGCGGGTGTTCTACGCCAATGAGGACGCACGGACGCCGTTCTTCATCCAGCTGGTCCTGGCGCTGGTCAACCTGTCGGCCGCGTTCGCGATCCAGTTCCTGCCGTTCGATCAGATCATCTTCGCCATCGCGATCCTCTACACGGCCGGCAACATCCTTTCCGTGATCGTCAGCGCGACCTTCCTGCGCCGGCTCCTGGGACACCTCGACGGGCCCCGCATCGCCAGCTCCTACATCCGCATGGGGTATGCGGCCCTGGGTTCCGCCCTCGCCGGAGCTGTGGCGTTGTGGCTGCTGGGCAGCTACAACCCGGACGGCTACGCCTGGAGCGACCGGACCGCCGCCCTGGTGACAATCGTCGTCGTCGGTCCCGTCATGCTGGCCGCCTATTTCCTGCTGCTGAAGCTCTTCCGGGTCACCGAGCTGCAGGACCTCCTGCAGCCGCTGCTTGGGCGGCTCCGGCGCAGCACCGCCGCAGGGCCCGGCACGGGGCCGCAGGCAGACGGCGCGGCGGAGGTCCGGAGGGCACCGGAGCGGGCCACCGTCTCGGTGGATACGGGCCTGATTCCGCGAATTTCCGGCGAGTTCGACGCCGAGTCGTTCCGTGCCGGTCCCGACATCAGGGAAGAGGACTCGTTCCCTTACGGCCGTCCCGCGGGCCCGGAGGGCGGTTACCTGCCGGCAGAAGACCTCCCCAGCACCGCGCAGGGCGGCTTGGGCAAGGGCGATGTTCCCCTGCCGGGCCGCCGCACCTACCAGGGGCCGGCCGGCCACAACCCCTACTTCCCGTTTGGCGGGAAAAAGAAAAAATGATCCCGGCTCCGTTTCGAACTGCCGTACTCACGCGGCCTGGACAGAGCATCGGCTAGGATCGAAGACTAACAAGGGAAGTTGCGGACCAGCGGTCAACCGGCTTACCGGAGGGCACACGGTCGCTCTCGGAGTGACCACGTCGGCAGGTCCCGGACAGTCTAGGAGGAGCCCGTGTCCCACCCGATCGATGTCGGATCAGTACTCGGTGGCCGCTACAAGGTCACTGCCACCGTACTGACCTCACATGACCAGGATCTGGTGCTGGACGGTGTGGACCAGGTGCTCAACCGCCCCGTGAGCATCCTCGTCGCAGGCCCGGGCAACGCCGACCAGGTGGCCCAGAGCGCCCGTGAAGTGGCCACGGGCGAACGCCCCGGAAACGTGCAGATCCTCGATCTTGGCGTCAGCGACGCCACCACGTACCTGATCACCAACCACACCTCGGCGGCGGATCTGCTGGATCTTGTGGTCTCTTCCAACCCGCCGTACGTCGAACCCTTCTTCACGGACACGCTGGGCAGCGAGATCTTTGGGCAGGCCCGCTCCCACGAACCCGAAACCTACGACGGGCTTTACGACGACGAGGAAGTCGACGCCGGGTACATCAACTATGGCCAGGCCCAGGGCACAAACGCACAGCCGCCGGCTTCTCCGGCGGCGCCCCCTGCGGGAGTACCGTCGCGGCCCGCTTCCGCTCCTGCTGCCGCGGCAGCAGCCGCGGCGGCCGCCAGGGCACCCAAGGCCCCCACAACCGCACCGCAGGAGACGGCGGCGCATTCAACGGCGCCGCAGCCCGTCCAGAACGGCGGCGCGCCCCGCCAGGCCGAAGCGGCAGCGCAGCAGCCGGCAACCGCCGCGGCACCAAAAGTTTCCTTGTGGTCCGACGACGACTACACCGGTGACGATCACCGCGGCGGAGAGCACCACGGCGGCGCAGCCGCGGCTGCCGGAGTGGCTGCTGCCGGCTTCGACTCGGCGGATCGGGCTCCGGGCAACTTCCCCGCCTCCGCCCGTGCCGCCGTCGACCAGGATGAGGACGAGTACGAGTACGAAGACGAGGACGAGCCCAACCGGGAGCCGCGTTCCATGCGCTGGCTGGTGGGCGGGCTCCTGGCTGCCGTGCTGGTGGTCGGCCTGATCTTCGCGGTCACCAACCTTGGCAGCCTCTTCAAGAGCAGCCCGCAGACCAACGCCGCAACCTCCGCCTCCTCCAGCGCACCGGAACCGTCCACCGCGCAGCCGTCGTCGACCGCCACCGAGGCGCCGGCGGCCGGACCGCCCGTCATCGAAGACGTGACGCGACTCGGCAACTTCGATTTCGCCGGAAATTACGACTCCGACCTCGTCAAGACTTTTGACGGCAACGGCGCGAGCTTCTGGTCAGACATGGAATTCGCGACGGACGACTGGGGCGGACTCGCCTCCGAAGTTCCGCTCGTGGTCAAGCTGAAGGACCCTTCCAAGGTCTCTTCCGTCACTCTGAGCCAGTTGGGGGCCTCCGGTGGCAACATCAGCGTCTTCACCAATGACAAGCCGACCCTGGACGGTGCAAAGCAGATTGGCAGCAACAGCTTTACGTCACCGGACCTGACCATGCCGCTGTCTGAACCCGTCACGGCGCAGTACGTGATCGTGTCCATCAAGAAGCTTCCGAAGCTGGCCGCACCCAAGACCCGCTATGGGTACGGCCTGCGCCTGGCCGAAATCAAAGTCCAGTAGCGGCCCTGCGCGGCTGCCGCTGCGCCCCAAGGCGGCGGCTGCGCTGTAAGGCTGCGGCTGCGCTCTAAGGCTGCCGCTGCGCCCTCAGGCGGCTGTCGTGCAGCGGAGGCCGTGCCCGCCGGATGGCCGGTAATCCTGGGCCGTCTCCGGCCCCGGCCCCGGCAAACCGGTACCCTGAGTAGTGGTGTTGCTCCGTGACGCCCATTTCGGCCGGAATATTCAATGCCCGGCAATAGTTGTGCCATGTGGCCGGCCATCGAGGCGGGCGCATCGACAAAGGAAGAGGTTCACCGCTCAGTGAGCAACGCAGAAAACACTGCCTCCGAAGTACGTGATGTCATCATCGTCGGCTCCGGCCCGGCGGGCTACACCGCAGCGGTGTACACGGCGCGCGCGAACCTGAAGCCGCTGCTCCTGGCAGGCTCGGTTACGGCCGGCGGCGAACTGATGAACACTACGGACGTGGAGAACTACCCAGGATTCCCCGACGGCATCATGGGCCCGGACCTGATGGAGAACTTCGAGAAGCAGGCTGCCCGTTTCGGCACGGAGATCCAGTTTGAGGACGTCACCGATTTGGACCTCGACGGCGACGTCAAGACCGTCACCATCGGCACGGGGGAGACCTTCAAGGCCCGTTCCATCATTCTTTCCACCGGTTCGGCCTACCGCGAGCTCGGCTTGCCGAACGAGAAGAGGCTTTCGGGCCACGGTGTGAGCTGGTGTGCAACCTGCGACGGTTTCTTCTTCAAGGATCAAGACATTGCCGTCATTGGCGGCGGCGACTCCGCCATGGAAGAGGCCCTGTTCCTCACCAAGTTCGCCAAGTCCGTCACGGTGGTCCACCGCCGCGATGCCCTCCGCGCTTCAAAGATCATGGCTGACCGCGCCTTGGCCCACGAGAAGATCAACTTTGTGTGGAACACCGGTGTGGAAGACGTGTTGGGACAGGACAAAGTCACCGCATTGCGGTTGAAGAACCTCGTGGACGGCACGGAATCCGAACTGGCCGTAACCGGAGTATTCGTGGCAATCGGCAACGATCCCCGCACCGATCTGGTCAAGGGCAAACTCGAGCTGACCGCAGAGGGAACCATCGCCGTGGACGGCCGCACCTCGAAGACCAGCGTCCAGGGCGTCTTCGCTGCCGGCGACGTCATTGATCCGACCTACCGCCAGGCCATCACGGCCTCCGGTTCCGGGTGCGTGGCCGCCCTCGACGTCGAGCACTACCTCGCAGATTTCCACGCCTAACCGGCGCGCAGCAACCAACGGAAGAGAGACAAAGGTTATGAGCAACGCAAAAGACGTAACGGACGCCAGCTTCAGCACTGATGTACTGGCCTCCGAGAAGCCCGTCATTGTCGATTTCTGGGCCGAATGGTGCGGCCCCTGCCGCAAGCTCGGTCCGATTCTTGACGAGATTTCGGTCGAGTACGGCGAGAAGGTTGATGTGGTCAAGGTGAACGTTGACGACAACCCGGCCATCGCTGCCGAGTACGGCATCACCTCCATCCCTGCCGTGTACCTGTTCCAGGGCGGCGAGGTCAAGGGCACCGTGATCGGCGCCCGGCCCAAGCAGTTCTTCGAGAAGGAATTTGCGGACGTCTTGTCCTAGGCTGACCGAAAGTGGCCCCCGCTTCTGGCGGGGGCCACTTTTTTGTTGTGCTCCACGGCCCACGATCGGGGAGTAGCACTAGGCGGACAGCCCCTAAATCTGCCATAACCGGTATTGCAACCTTGGGTGGTTGTCTATGGGATTGGTTTTTTGTTCTGCTGACTGAGAATTCCCTTGGCCGCCGCCGGCTTGTGAAATGGGCCATCCCTTGGCCGGCGAACTGCTATTCGTGCTGACAGTCACGGAAGGTGTTTGGCCGTTGCTTAGGGGACGCCACCCTCTTGTTTCACGTGAAACATGATGATCGCTGCACCCCCACATATCAGTTCGGTGCGCGGCGTGAACCTACGCGTAGACACAGCGGTTTCCTACTAGAACATCACGGTCGATTTGCGTTGCCTGCGTGTAGGCCGAGGGCTGGTTGCCCAAATTTCGACGAAGCACAATGCGCCATGTCGCGTAATGGACGTGTTTCACGTGAAACATCCAACTTCCTGAGGGTCATGAAGTTTGGGACGGCTTTCGGATGAGTCCGGACTCGAAATGCACTCCGTACACCCGTGGCCCGCCGCGGGGGAGTCGACGGTGGAGGTCCCACATATACCAGGGTCGTGGTTTTCTGACGGGAAGGCTTCCGCCGATACTGCCGTTAGGGCGGTGCCGCACTCCGCTGCCGCCCCGAGTTCGGGCAGGGGCAGCGCCCTCCTGCCAGCGCAACACGCCATGACTGCTCCTGCACGTCCGCCACGGGTCCGGGGAGGGTTGGGGGCCACCCGGGTCCGCGGCGAAATAGTAGACCAGTCGACGGGTGGCCAGGACTGCGATCGACTGTCTCTAACACACACATTCGCCCCGTTTCCCAAGAACGGCGATCAATGCCGGCCAGTCACTACCGGCCGTAGCCACCGGCCGCCCGGTTCGGACCCTGTTTCACGTGAAACAGGCGTGTACGTCGCAGCTGCCGAATTGCCCGGCCCACCTCCAGGCTCCCCATGTTTCACGTGAAACGGGTGTGCACGTCGCGAGAGTGCCGACTCCTCCCGCCCACCTCCGCCGCGCCGATGTTTCACGTGAAACACCCCTAGTCGCAGTCCATAAATCGCAACTTGGTGCGAAGTGATAGTGGACTCTTCGATAAGCCACTGCGGTTACCGACTCAGCGTGCCCATTTCCGCAGGAACAGAGGTCGGTGGGACGCAAAGATGCGCTTGATGGTCTGCGCCTCCCTGCTGGAAAGGCCCGGCCCAACCTTGGCTGAGCGGCCCCAGGGACGTTGGCCTGCGCCCGTGAAGGCCATCGTTCCTCGCCCTAGCGCTCGCACCAGCACCGCCGGCTCCGACCCAAATTCCGCACAACAGACCGGATTTCGCACGGTTCACCGGATCCGATCCCGTCCCAACATCTCCAGACCGCCTGGTTTCACGTGAAACATGTCGGCGGACCAGAAACAGTCTGCGGCGAAGCAGACCCGAGATTCCCGTCCGTAGCCACCGACGGGGGAACGCCCGCCAGCCTTCAGGCCTCTGTGACCCGCCGTGTGTGGGGACAGGCGAACGTGGGTGCCTTTGAAGCGGCGTGCAGTGCGCCCCGGAACCGGCGAGGGGACTTGCCTGTGCTCAGCCGCCGGAGCTTGGGGCAGAGTGTTCATGGGCGTTCTCGGCCGCCCGCTTACGACCATGGGCCTATGTTGTCTGATTTGAAAGCGAACCGATGATCAATTTCGGATCGCTGCGGCAGTCAGTCATCGAATGAACACGCCCGCCGCCGTTACGGCCGCCGCAGTTCCCGCACCCTGCGCGGCGTGGGACGCACGGAACCGGTCCTGCATTCCATAGGGCACCCGACCAAACACAGGGCCCGGCTCTGAGGCGATTCTGACGGTCAGGTCCGACACTTTGTCCAATTCATGGCTAGTCCCGACAATTGGACCGTCGCAGCCTCGGGTCCGCGTCCTACGCCCCTGTACGAGACGCTGCTCCGCTTCACCAGGGTTCCTGTCCAGGGTCACTCCGGCGGCGGTCAAGGTCAATCGTGCAGTGCCTGTTCAGAGTTCGTGGGCTGATCGGTTCATCAATCACCATCACCGTTCAGCCCGCGACATGATCTTGTCCCCGCTGATCAATGCCCACTGTCTCCGCCCAGGCCCGGTTCGGTCTCAGGCTCCACTCAAGCTGCATTGGGCTTGCCCAAACTCCTGTGCCGTTAGCGGCTGGTCGCCCCATTTTGCTCTAGAGGGGACCGGATTGGGCCGGCTCTTGTGTCCCCGGGTAGGGTCCATTCGGCATTCGCGGGACAAGAAGATCGCACGCCTGCTCTCATGAAGTCTTGTTCTCATGAAGGTTGGTGTCTGTGCCCTGACAGCCGCGGCGCAGCAGGTTCGATTCCATGGCGGCAAGACCAAGGACACGCAGGTCCAGCCGCGAACCTGCCCCCGCCCCGGCAGGCGCCGCAACCGCCGCTGCCCGCTATGGATGTCCTTCGAGCCCTCGGCGTCTGTCCGCAATTCCCCACTCTCGTAGTGACCGGTGCAGGCCTTCCGACCGTCAATCCACGAGCCATCACGACCGCCGCCCTGGGTACCAGGCGGAGGTCGGCGGTGGCCGAAACCCAAGCATTTCCCGTCTGTCCAGCGGCTATACGATCCGGAGCTCACTCGATATCCACCAGTTTCTCCACAGAAGTTATTCACACCGTTATCCACAGGTGCTGAGAGATTATTCACATGCCCTTCCTGGTGAGCGGCCGAGCGCCGTCGCCCCTCCGGCACTGGTCCTCTGACCAGCCACCCGCCGTGCCGGGGATATGTCCTGGACCCCAATGAGGAACTCCGGCCCGCAATCAGGTCTTCGAGCGTATATCCCTGAAAAATTAACCGTAGAACGGCGATTTAGTACATCTTCGCGAATGTTTCGACCATCGTCGCTGCACCATAGTCATGTTTCACGTGAAACGGACAGTGGGCCTTTCAAAGGAGGTTCGGGGCAGTTGTCACGGCAGCAGCTCGTACAAGGATCTGGCGTCCCGAGCGGGCTGCCGTCAGTCACTAATCCACAAAGTTATCCACAGCAATATCCACCGCCCTATCCACCGCGCCATCGACCGGCCGCTGGCTAAAACTCGGGCCGGGAGCGGCCCCGCGAACCTCGCCTGGATGCAGCTTTGACCTGCGGTGAAGTACCCTCCGGACGTGTCATCCCACGGCGGCCGGGAGCTGCAAATCCAGGTGGGTCGAACCAAAACCCGTCGAACGCCAGGACCGCCGACGTGTCATTGCATCGCCCGCCGCGCCGGCCGAAGCCAGCTTGTTCCACAGCGCAAGGCGGACTTCAAGAAGACCAGGGGAGCGGAGTCACTGTCCCAAGGAACTCTCCCGTCCCACGTCCAGGCGATCGTTTTGCCGGGCCAAGATGCGACGACGGCACCCGCTGAATCGATGGGCTTTGCCGGGCAGCTCACTTGCTCTGAGCTCGGAGACCTTGGCGGCCCTCACGCCCTCGCTGGGTCTGTCCGGTCGATCATCTTTCCACTCCGGTCCTCGCGGACCCGCCGGGTCCGTTGGCCGATGCCAACACGAAGAGGCTCGTCGACCGTGTGTTTGTCATGCGTTGTTTGCATTGAGACGGCCCTGGACGTGTCCCGACTAAAGCATTTCCTGTCGACCCGGGGATTCGGATGAGGGAGGCACCGGACTGCAAAAGCGGTCGGGTCGGTCGAGCCCGCACAGTTGACACGCGCATGCACGAGTCCCGAACCCAATCAGATTGGTCCGGATGCAGACCTTCCTTCTTTGCGGTTTGAATCCCTCCGGTTGCCGCACCAACTTACGGGTCCGGTGCGATCAGCGGATTGGATCCTGCAGGCAACTGCGCCCTGGTGCCCGGGGCGACGAACCTGGCCGCCCGAAACACACTGGTCCGGGGGAGCGGACCCGGCGCGGGTAGCCGTGTAGTTGGAACATGCAGCAGCTCGGCTGCTTCCCTATGATGGCGGCTGGATGCCCACACAAGAGCCATCCCGACAGTTCCAGCCAGGCCGTATCCACAGGAAGGCGTGGTCGGCGTCTGGGATCAGTCGGCACGGCCCTGACCCTACTTCACATGGCCTCCGCTTCCCTTCTCGCGGGTGCGGCGCGCGGCCTGAGCTCCTGCCGGAAGACTCCTTCCAACCACTCTGCAGCAGGATCAGCCGGTGTGCAGCAGTACTGGATCTGCACTGCACTCTCATCAAGCGGGTACTGGCAAGCCGGCAGGTGCGTCAGCAGCGGCACAGTGTGGGGGGCCCGCGAGGCGTCCGGTGTGCTGTTCCGGATGAGGGGAGCCGTGTCCGGAGTGCCGGGAAAGACCCCCCAGGGCCATCTCGGCTATTGGATAAGGCGTCGGGCTCACCGGAGGAAGCTGAAAAATGCGGCAGGAACAGCACGCCCGCCGGGGCCCCCAGGAGATCAGGCATGCCGGCATGGCGCATGGTTACAGCTGAATGCGGCGACGGGACTGCGGCAGAACGTTGGCGGTCATGGCACCCGGCTACCTGGGTGGGGAGGATGCGTGTCAGGGCCCCGGTTCCCTTTGCCCGGGTCCCGGCATACTGACAGGCACAATCATGTACCGAATGCGGAATCGGGGACGTCGGAGCAAGCCGGCGAAAGGGGTGAGCGGCAAGTTAGCGGGGGAGTCGAAGGACGCAGACATCCGCAAAGCGAGGCAGTTCCGGTCAGCTTTCGCGATCAGACTCCCACAAGAGGTCTTCAACAATGCGATCGAGACTACATGCTTCCTGTGGCGCCGACGCCAGATCACCGTCCGCATCACGGCCCGCGTCCGTTCCCGCGCCAAGGTCGGCGTCCAGGTCTGCGCCGTCGACTTTGTCCCGATCTTCGTCCACGCCCACATCGAGCCCTCTGTTGAGGTTCGCTTTTCGAGGCGCGTGTCCGGCGCCAATTTCTACCGTAACCACCGGAACGTTCCTACAAAGCCATGGCCCGAACCCGACGAAGCAGCAAGCAGACCAACCTGCCGGCCCGCGCGCGAATTCACGGTTCAACCCACTTCAATTTTCGTTCACGGAAGCTGCCCCCACGACCCGTGATCGTAAGCAGCGAGAGAGTGCCGCCAGCCTCTACCAGGACCGGACAGTGCCGTATTAGAGCATCCCAAGGCGTGCAAGGCTTCAGATGCCCTGCAGCCTGCTTAGCCTTCGTTCAGCCAACCACGCGGCCATTCAACGCAGCAGCGGCGCCATATGACGCTTTCAGAGGCGTCCAGGAGCAGATGATCCCGCAGAGACTGGGAACGGTACAACAGTCGCTCCGAGGTTCGTCTGTGGCTGCGGCGAGCTTGCTCCGCCGCCCAGCAGCAGCCGCGCCGACGTGAGCCGTTTCTCCTGCTTCGCACCGGGATGGACGAATGTGGTCGCATGGCGCACCCGCGGCCGGCCTGGCCGACAGGCAAAGGTGGGCCACAGCTGTGGGTCGATTCCTTGCAAGGGGAAGCCGAACCATCATGACGCAGACGGTGGACCCTTGGTCAAACGACTGGTCGGCACCCCAGTCCACCGGCATTGCGCTGACCACCTACGGTGCAATGGCCGAGCCGGATCGCCAATCCGCAGGCGGACTCGCATGGGCAGGGATGTGGTCCGGCTGCCGGATTGACGACTGCGCAGCGGTCTCCAACCGCTGGCCGGATTCATCTGCCCTTATGTCTCCTCACATAGGTGCCCAGCCTGCCTGGCGTTCGATGGGGCAAGGCGCAGATTCGCGGCCCCGTTTCACGTGAAACATTGACGGACCACTCCAGCCCAGATGGTCAGTGAGCTCTGGAAGGCGGCGAAGATGGCTGTTGCTGACTAGCGCGATCGCAGCGGCACCCGCAGAGAGGGGGCCCTTCCGCAACAACGAGAACTGTGCAGCTGCCATTTATGAACGGTGTGGCCGTTCCATGCGATCAGAAGCTCCACCCACGGAACGCAACAGAGTGGACGGTACGGCCACCGGAAACGCATCGGACTCCACGCTCAGGAAGCTCCGCCCCAGTCAGGGACACCCGCCTGCCCAGCACCAGCCCGTCGTTCCGCACGTGTCCCTCGGTCTCGCCCAAGCAGGGCCGGCGATGCTGACGATTTCCACAGAAAGACCACGGCACTGCGTCGGCCCCCCACCCACGGCCGCAACCCGCGAGAGCCCGGGCCAGGACGGAAGCGAGAGAGCCGCCGGAACTAGTCGGCGCCACCGGTGCCGCCCCCAGTCGTCAATGATCCGGGGGGGTGTTGTCACCGGGGTCCGGTAGGTGCCGGAGAGACCGCTAATAGAGGCAGGACAGTTTGGGATCGTCGTGCGTAGCGTGGATGCGGGCTCTGACACCGCGGACAGTCCAGCACAGGTATCAGCTGCTGTGACGGCGAGGTACAGGTGATCGGAAACCACGAAAGCATTGATGTCTTCATCGGCCTGGACGTCGGCAAGGGCGAGCACCACGCCGTTGCAGTGGACCGGACGGGGATGAAGCTCTTCGACAAGGCTTTGCCCAACGACGAGGCCCGGCTGCGCGAAATACTGACTTCTCTGGGCAAACACGGCCGCATTCTGCTGGTCGTTGACCAGCCCGCGACGATCGGTGCACTCCCCGTCGCGGTTGCCCAGGCCGCCCGTGTCACCGTCGGATACCTGCCCGGGCTGGCGATGCGCCGGATCGCGGACCTGCACCCGGGCGAAGCGAAAACCGACGCCCGGGACGCGTTCATCATCGCCGAAGCGGCCCGGACCATGCCCCACACACTGCGCTCCATCCAGATCGCCGATGAACAGCTCGCCGAACTGACCATGCTCTGCGGCTTCGACGACGACTTGGCAAAACAGGCCACGCAACATCGAACAGGATCCGAGGCCTGCAGACCCAGATCCACCCCTGCCCTGGAGCGTGTCCTTGGCCAGCGCCTGGACCACCCGGCAGTGTTGGACCTGCTGCGGGCCTGGCCAACCCCAGAAGCCTTGCGCCATGCAGGTCGGCGCAGGATCGGAAACCGGCTAAAAAGGCGTGCACCCCGGATGGGCGAACGCCTTGCCGGCGAAATCATCGACGCACTCGGCCAGCAAACAGTCACTGTCGTGGGGACGAACGCGGCCACGATCGTGCTGCCCCAACTGGCCCGGATGCTCGCCGACATCCGCGAGTCCCGGGACACCGTCTTCACCCGGGTCGAGGCCCTCGCCCTCGCCCTCGCCCGCCGCCGTTGCGACACCCTCTACGCCATGTTGCGCGACCGCACTCTATACGAACCACGGCTAAACCCCAGCGGCTTGACGAAAACCATAGAGGCACCCCCCGCAACTCTCCGGCAGTGGGCGAACACGGCAGCGCCGAACTCGGCACCACCGAATTCGCCGGCACCGGCAGCATCGGTAGAGACAAAGAAGGGAGGGTCTGTTTCACGTGAAACAGACCCTCCCGGAGGACTCAGCGAGTCGCGACCTAGCTGGGAGCTCCCGGCGTGAGGACGTCCATGATGCGGTTCAGGTCCTCGACGCTGGCGAACTCAATGCTGACACGCCCCTTGCGGGCACCAAGCGAAATCTTGACATTAGTATCAAGGCGGTCAGACAGCGACGACGCCAGGTAATCCAGTCGTTCGTGGCGGGCTCCGGCCCGCGGGATGTTGTTCTTGGCCGGCGAGGCGGGGCTCTGATACAGGGTCACAGCTTCTTCGGTCGCCCGGACCGACATGCCTTCTGAAACAATCTTCTGCGCCAGGCGTTCCATGGCCGCGGCGTCAGGAAGTGCTAGGAGTGCGCGGGCGTGCCCTGCGGAGATGACATTTGCCGCAACCCGGCGCTGCACCAGCGGGGGCAGCTTCAGCAGGCGCAGGGTGTTGGAAACCTGGGGCCGCGAACGTCCGATCCGGTCCGCCAGCTGCTCGTGTGTGGTGCCGAAGTCCTCGAGTAGCTGCTGGTAGGCCGCCGCCTCTTCGAGCGGATTCAGCTGGCTGCGATGCAGGTTCTCCAGCAGCGCGTCGCGAAGGAGGTCGTCATCGGTGGTGTCACGGACAATCGCGGGGATAGTTTCCAGGCCTGCGGCCTGTACTGCACGCCACCGTCGCTCACCCATGACGAGCTCATAGGGTTCGCCACCCTCTTCGGTTGAGGTACGGACCACAATTGGCTGGAGGACGCCAATTTCCCGCACAGAGTGCACCAGCTCCGCCATGTCATCCTCATCGAAGACCGAGCGGGGCTGCTTGCGGTTGGGATGGATGTCCGTGACCGGGATTTCGGCAAATCTGACGCCGGGCACCTCTACGAGGTCAACAGTTCCCTCGTCACCGTGCTCGGGCGTGGAGTCCAACGTCAGCTGTTCGCCGGCGTCGGATGCGGCCGCCTTGGCAGCAGCGGTCGCCGGCTTGGAGGCAGCCGACTTTCGGGCGGGGGTTTTCTTGGTCACGGCGGCGCCAGCTGCGTCGGCTTTGTCGGCAGCAACGTCGGCTCCGGCAACAGCGCTGGTTGCTTCAGTGGTGTCAACCGTGAGATCAGCGGAATCGTCGGCCTTGACAGGTGTGGACTCCGGCTCCTTGGCCAGCGCGGCCTTGGTGTCCGCGAGCGTCTCGGCGTCGGAGGTCTTTTTTCGGGCTTCAGGGAAGAAGAGGTCCACGGGCCGGGATGGGGCAGCACCGCTTCCGGAGGCGTTAGCCGCGGCGGAACTTGGAATGAGTGCGCCAAGTCCACGGCCGAGGCCGCGTCGCTTATCGCTCATGGATAAATCCCTCCAGTGGAAGAGCCGGGATTCACCTGGCTCTGGTTAGTGCAATTCTTGAAAGATTCTAACGTTCCGCGATTTCCGCGGCGGCTTCCAGGTAGGACAGGGCACCGCTGGAAGAAGGATCATACGTCATGACAGTTTGCTGGTAGCTCGGCGCCTCGGAAATACGGACCGACCTCGGCACCACAGCGCCGAGCACCTGCTTCGGGAAGTGTTCCCGGACCTCGGCTGCCACCTGGGCGGCGAGGTTGGTGCGGCCGTCATACATGGTCAGCAGAATAGTGGAAACAACCAGATCAGCGTTCAGGTGCTTCTGGATCATCTCGATGTTCTTCAGGAGCTGGCTGAGGCCTTCGAGGGCGTAGTACTCGCACTGGATCGGGATGAGGACTTCGCCGGCCGCACAGAACGCATTGACCGTCAGGAGCCCGAGGCTCGGCGGGCAGTCGATGAAGATGTAGTCCAGCCGCTCCTCGCCATTCTTGGCGCGCTCCTTGGAGTACACATCGATTGCGCGGCGCAGCCGCTGCTCGCGGGCCACCAGGCTGACGAGTTCAATTTCGGCACCGGCAAGGTGGATGGTGGCGGGCGCACAGATCAGGTTGTCGATGTCGGGGCACGGGGCCACGACGTCCTTCAGCGGGACATCATTGATCAGCACATCGTAGATGCTGTCGACATCGGCGTGGTGCTCGATTCCCAGGGCGGTGGAGGCGTTGCCCTGCGGATCGATGTCGATGACGAGCACGTTCAGGCCAGCGGCCGCCAGCGCGGCGGCGATGTTCACGGTCGTCGTGGTCTTGCCGACGCCGCCCTTCTGGTTGGAAACGGTGAAGATCCGGGTTTTCTCCGGTTTGGGGAGCTGCCGGCCGAGCAACCGCTCGCGGCGCTTGTTTTCGTGTGCGAGTTCGCGGGCGATGGGACTGGAATCGTCGATGGAATCCAGCACGTTCCCCGTGTGCGGAAGGGATGTTTCACGTGAAACACCGGCCATCTCGGTCGTCTTCGCAACCGAAGCCGTGTGATTTCCGGAGTAGTCAAAAGCTACTGCAGGAGCCGTAAACGCCCGTGCGGACCCCAGGGACACAAACGGCGGGATCCGTTGTGTGGAGGCTTCGCTACTGCTCACTATGACACGCTCACTCTCATTCGGCTCTTACTGCCGGTTACTAGCCTAACCTCTTCCCCTCAGACTCCCCGGGCACCGGGGCCGGTGCTAGGTAATCTTTTGAGGCTTGTTCACTACGATTCGCACAACGGTGGTGGGTTCCTCAAGCAGGTCTTCACCCACCACCACCACGGACGTCTGAATGCCGCCCAGTTTGCGGATAACCTTGGCGGCCTTTTCGATTTCCTCGCCGGCGCTGCGTCCCTTGATGGCGACGACTTCTCCCTTCCCGGCCAGGAGCGGAATGGTCAGCCCGGCGAGATTGGACAGCGCGGATACGGCGCGGGCAGTCACGACGTCGGCGTTCACGAGTCCCACTGCGAGTTCCGCGCGGGTGCGCATGATCGTGACGTTCTGGAGGCCAAGATCATCCACCACCTCCTGGAGCCAGATGACGCGGCGCTCCAGTGGTTCGATCAGCGTCAGTTCCAGATCCGGCCGCGCAATGGCCAGGCACAGGCCAGGCAGGCCGGCGCCGCTGCCGACGTCGGCGACATGGCTTCCGTGGGCAATCTGGCTCTCAATGACGGCGCAGTTAAGCACGTGCCGGCTCCAAAGCCGCGGCACCTCACGGGGCCCGATCAGGCCCCGCTCGGTCCCGGATGTCGCCAGGTGCTCGACGTAGCGTTTCGCCAGTTCCAGGCGGTCGCCGAAGATGGACTCTGCTGCCTTGAGTTCCGGCGCGGTAATTTCAACCATCAAGCTAGTCAACGGTTCAGTCTGCGGAGACAACGATGTGCCGGTCGGCGCCTTCGCCTTCGGACTCGCTCACGAGTCCCAAATCAGCGACGGCGTCATGCACGATCTTGCGTTCGTAGGCGCTCATCGGAGCCAGGGCAACTGCCTCACCGGAATCCTTCACAGCGGCGACGGCGTCTTCAGCGATCTTCTGCAGGTCGCCGGCGCGCTCGGCACGGTAGCCGTTGATATCCAGCACCAGGCGGGAGCGGTTCTCCGTCGCGGAGAGGACCGCGAGCCGCGTGAGCTCCTGGAGGGCCTCAAGGACTTCGCCGTCACGGCCCACCAGGCTGTCCAGCCCGGCGGCTTCCTCTTCGGCGACGATCGAGATGTACGTGCGGCCGTTGCGGACCTCGATGTCGATGTCGCCATCAATGTCCGCGATATCCAGCAGTTCCTCGAGATAGTCCGCAGCGACGTCGCCTTCTTCTTCGAGGCGGCTGGCGGAAACACTCTTGCCGGTGCCGGTCTCCGCACCCTGTGACGAGTCGTCGGCCGCGCTCTGGGCGTCGTCCCGGTCGTCGTCAAACTCGGCGGAAATAGCGTGTTCGGTGCTCTCGGCGGACATTACTTCCTCTTCCTGTTCTTACGTTGCGGCTGGACGCGCTGGGTCTTGGCTTCGACGGCGGCCGCGGCGGAGGCTTCGGCCTCGGCGTCGACCTTCTTGCCGCCCAAAAGGGGCAGGGCGGGCAGGCCCTTGGCTGCCCGGCGCTCGGCGAGAGCCTTGGCCGCCGGCGATCCCGGCGTAGGCATCCGGCGGATCACGAAGAACTGCTGTCCCATGGTCCACAGGTTGGTGGTGGTCCAGTAGATCAGGACGCCGATGGGGAAGTTAATACCGCCCACACCGAAGACGACCGGCAGGATGTAGAGCATCATTTTCTGCTGGCGCATGAACGGGCTGGCCAGGGCCTCTTCGGACATGTTCTTGGCCATGATCTGCTTCTGCGTGATGAACTGCGAGGCCGTCATGGCCAGGATCATCACGATGGAGAGGATCCACACCGACACCACATTGCCGCCCGGAGGCGTGCCGTGCAGCAGCGTGGCGGACAGCGGGGCACCGAAGATGGTGGACTCGTCGAACTGCTTGACCTGCTCGGGGCTCATGGCGCCGATGCCCTGGCCGGTGGTGGCCGCCGCAGTGATGCCGGAGAGCACCTGGAAGAGCGCAAAGAAGAAGGGCATCTGGATCAGCATGGGCAGGCAGGCGGAGAACGGGTTGGTGCCGTGCTTCTTGTACAGCGCCATCTGTTCCTGCGCCATGGCCTGGCGGGAGAGCTGGTCCGTCTTGCCCTTGTACTTGTCCTGCATTTTCTTCAGGTCCGGCTGCAGGAGCTGCATCCCGCGCTGGGCCTTGATCTGCTTGACGAAGACGGGAATCAGGGCGGCGCGGATGACCAGCACCAGCCCGATGATGGCCAGGGTCCAGGTCCAGCCGCTGGCCGCCGGCATGCCAATGGCGCTGAGTCCGTCATGGAAGCCGACCATGATGGCTGAGACCAGCCATTTGAACGGCGCCAAGATTGTTCCAAAGATGTCCATACGATTCCCTATTCGTCAGGCCGCAGTGCGGCCTTCTCCATCAGGCTGAGCAGCCAGGTAGATGTCCGGATTGTTCAGCACAACAATTGTGGGGGTGCGGCCCGCGGGCCATTCCCGATGCCCGGCGGGGACATGGTCCACACCACCGGCATTCCATGGATGGCAGCGCAACAGGCGCCTCGCAGCGAGCCAGCTTCCTTTCACCGCGCCGTGGACGGTGATCGCTTCAAGGGCATAGGCCGAACAGCTGGGGAAAAAACGGCAAACCTGGCCGTACAGCGGTGAGATCACCTTGCGGTACGCCAGGAGCAACAGGATGAGGACATCGCGGGGCAAGTTCCAGACTGCCCGGGCCAACCATGCTGCTGCGGATCTTGCAGGAGGGACGACGGCGGCAGTTGAGTTACGCACGCGGGGTCCCTTCCTGTGTCGTCTCGTTAGAACCTGGTGAAGCAGCCTGCGAAAGGCGGTTGCCCAGCCTTTTCATGGTCGTCTCCAAAGCGGCGTCATAGTCGGCGAGCAGCTGGTCCCAGCTGGCTCCCGCTGCGGCGGGCAGGGCCCGGACCACAATGGCGAACCCGCTGCCGTATTTCTGCAACGACAAAGCACCGGCTTCTCTCAGTCTCCTCTTAACGAGGTTCCTGACAACAGCGTTCCCGACACTCTTGGAAACGATGAATCCGATCCGGCTTGGTTCATCGGCAGCGAGAGCTGCCGCATATAACACTACGTTCCGGCGTCCATTGCGGACACCGGAACGTACAGTTGTTGAAAAATCGGTTGATGTCCGCAGACGGTTCCTGGTGGCTAGCACCGTTCAACTCGCACAGGGATATGGACCGACGAGTCAGTTATTTAGGCCGACAGTTCGGTGCGGCCCTTGCCACGACGGGCTGCCAGGATGGCACGGCCGGCACGGGTACGCATACGAAGGCGGAAGCCGTGCTTCTTGGCTCGACGGCGGTTATTCGGCTGAAAAGTCCGCTTGCTCACGTTAGTTACTCCAGTGGATCAAAGGTGCGCCCACCCGATCAAGGGGAAGAACTGGCCGACGCTAAGTTTTGGTATGTGCCGCTTCCCTCGTATCTCACACGACGCGGGGCGTCAGGAAAGATGCAGATGAGGCGAAAAGCGTACACATGGGACTTCACAACGTTAGGGCTTGCCAACCTCCCGAGTCAAACCGGGGACCGCTCCGCACGCTATCCCCAGCTGTGGCTAACTACTCCCGCAACCTGTGGATGAAGTGCGTCACGCGCCCCATTTCAGAACCACAACGGTGTAATTATCCACAGGACTGAACCCAGCTATCTTCTGGCGTTTTCATCCCCTACAGTGTCTCAGTAACCCCTTATCCACGGACTGTGCATAACCCTGTGGATTGAGCCGGCCGGTGGACAGCTCCGGACCGCGTGGATGCACGTAATGCAGGCCAGCAAGTTTGAGGAACTGATTGATGACAGTAGACGAAGCCAACCAAGCCAACACTGTCGGAAGTTCCTGGCGGCGGGTAGTGAGCCTCCTGGAGAACGACCACCGTGTCTCTCCCCGGCAGCGCGGCTTCGTCATCCTCGCCCAGGCGCAGGGGCTCATCGGTTCCACCCTGCTGGTGGCAGTTCCGAATGAGCTCACCCGCGAAGTGCTGCAGACCCAGGTCAAGGAAGCCCTCGACGACGCGCTCCGCAGCGTGTTTTCCGACGAAATCCGCTGCGCGATCGACGTCGACACGGATCTGGTGCCGCTGCACACAGAACCCGAACCCGCCGTCGAACTTTCCCTGGCAGCCGACCCGACCGTGGAGTTGAAGCCGCAGCCGATGCTGCCGAGCACCTCGCATGAATTCGGCCGGCTGAATCCGAAGTACGTCTTCGACACCTTCGTGATCGGTTCCTCCAACCGGTTCGCCCACGCAGCCGCCGTGGCAGTAGCCGAGGCGCCGGCGAAGGCCTACAACCCGCTGTTCATCTACGGGGACTCCGGACTCGGCAAGACCCACCTGCTTCACGCGATCGGCCACTATGCGCGCCGGCTCTACAGCGGGATCCGGGTCCGCTACGTCAATTCCGAGGAATTCACCAACGACTTCATCAACTCCATCCGCGACGATGAAGGCACCAGCTTCAAGACCACGTACCGCAACGTGGATGTGCTGCTGATCGACGACATCCAGTTCCTGGCCGGCAAGGACCGGACGCTGGAGGAGTTCTTCCACACGTTCAACGCCCTGCACAACAACAACAAGCAGGTGGTCATCACCTCGGACCAGCCGCCGAAACTGCTCGCCGGCTTCGAGGACCGGATGAAGTCGCGCTTCGAATGGGGCCTGCTGACCGACATCCAGCCACCCGAACTGGAGACCCGCATCGCGATCCTCCGGAAGAAGGCCCTCAGCGAGGGCCTTTCCGCGCCGGACGATGCGCTCGAATACATCGCCTCCAAGATTTCCAGCAACATCCGCGAACTTGAGGGAGCCCTCATCCGCGTCACGGCGTTCGCCAGCCTGAACCGGCAGCCGGTGGATGTGGCCCTGGCCGAGATGGTGCTCAAGGACCTGATCACCGACGACGGTGCCCAGGAAATCACCTCGGCGCAGATCCTCACCCAGACAGCCGACTACTTCAAGCTCAGCATGGAAGAACTCTGCAGCAAGTCGCGCACCCGCACGCTGGTGACCGCCCGGCAGATCGCGATGTACCTGTGCCGGGAGCTGACGGACATGTCCCTGCCCAAGATCGGACAGGAGCTGGGCGGCCGCGACCACACCACCGTTATCCACGCCGACCGCAAGATCCGCGAACTCATGGCCGAGCGCCGGGTCATCTACAACCAGGTGACCGAGCTGACCAACCGGATCAAGCAGCAGCAGCGCAATTCCTGAGCCATCGGCCGGCGCACTCATACCTTATTAACAGGGCCCTGTGGACAACCCTGTGGATACTTAAGGGGACAACCGCGGTTAATGGGCTTAAAACCCTTAAGGCACCTGTGGATTGGCCAGTCGGCCAAAAATCTTGTCCCCATCCACACCCTGTTTAAAACCTGCTCCGCCCACAGTCCATGAACAGGGCTTAACCGCGGATTCGCACGGCAGGATCGAGTTATCCACAGTTTCCACAGCAGTTATTAACACTACTAATCCCAAGAAAATGAAATTCCCTCAAACAACAATCTCCTTCCCACCTCCGAGCAGCTCCCAGGCCCGTTCCGGACCGGCGCAGGAGACCGGCCCCACGAACAACACCGATGTAACCCGGGGATGGGAGAAACGCACACCTTGGGGCTAAGCTGTCTGCAGTGCGTCCGTCCCGGACATCTTTTGTGGTTCCTACCGGGCCATGGGGCCCGGGTGGGCGGACGATTCCCTTGTTGACGGAATTCGGCGTCCCTGCCGACGTCCGCCGCAGCTCGAGCAGTTTCAGCGATTTTCAGCACTAACAGCAGCAATGAAAGGCGGCACCCTTCCGTGAAGTTCAGAGTCGAACGGGACGTCCTGGCAGAAGCCGTGACATGGACCGCCCGGTCGTTGTCTCCGCGGCCGCCCGTTCCCGTACTTTCGGGCCTGCTCCTGAAAGCTGAAGCCGGTACCGTCAGCCTGTCGAGCTTCGACTACGAGACCTCCGCGAGGCTCGAAATCCCCGCTGACATCAGCACCGAGGGCACTATCCTGGTATCGGGCCGCCTGCTCGCGGACATCTGCCGCAGCCTGCCGTCCGCCCCCGTCGAGGTCGAAACCGACGGCAACAAAGTGACGCTCACCTGCCGCCGAAGCAGCTTCCACCTGGCCACGATGCCCGAGGCTGAATACCCGCCGCTGCCGGCCCTGCCGACGATCAGCGGCACCGTGCCCGGCGATTCGTTCGCCCAAGCCGTATCCCAGGTGATCATCGCGGCCAGCAAGGACGACACCCTGCCGATCCTGACCGGCGTGCGGATGGAAATCGAGGACGACCTCATCACCCTCCTGGCCACCGACCGCTACCGCCTGGCCATGCGGGAAGTCCCCTGGAAGCCTGCGACGCCGGGCATCTCCACGAGCGCCCTGGTCAAGGCCAAGACCCTCAACGAAGTGGCGAAGACCCTGGGCAGCAGCGGCGATATCAACATCGCCCTCGCCGACGACGACAGCCGGCTGATCGGCTTCGAGAGCGGCGGCAGGACCACCACTTCACTCCTGGTCGACGGCGACTACCCGAAGATCCGTTCGCTCTTCCCGGATTCGACCCCCATCCACGCCACCGTGCAGACCCAGGAACTGGTCGAAGCCGTGCGCCGCGTCTCGCTCGTGGCCGAACGCAACACGCCTGTCCGGCTCGCTTTCACCCAGGGCCAGCTGCACCTGGACGCCGGCACCGGCGAGGACGCCCAGGCCTCCGAAGAGCTCGAAGCCCAGCTGTCCGGTGAAGACATCACCGTGGCCTTCAACCCGCACTACCTGATCGAGGGCCTCAGCGTCATCGAAACCAAGTTTGTGCGGTTCTCCTTCACCACCGCACCCAAGCCGGCCATGATCACTGCCCAGCAGGACGCCGAGGGCGAGGACCAGGGCGACTACCGCTACCTCGTCATGCCCGTCCGGCTGCCCAACTAGCCCGTCATTGCCGTGCCCCGGACCTCCGGAGCACGGCACCTGCGGGCCATCACGGCCGTCACCAACGAAGCACCCCAGCGCAGAAAAGAGTTCATCCCCGTGCACATCGGACTAATCGGCCTTGGAAAAATGGGCTTCAACATGCGTGAACGGCTGCGCAACGGCGGGATCGAGGTCACCGGGTTTGACCGCAACCCCGACGTTGCCGACGTCGCCACCCTGGACGAACTCATCGCCGCCGTCCCGGCGCCGCGCCTGATCTGGGTCATGGTCCCCTCGGGCGAGATTACCGACGCCGTGATCACCGAACTGGGCACCAAGCTCGACGCCGGTGACCTCGTGATCGACGGCGGCAACTCCCGCTTCACGGAAGACCAGAAGCACGGTGCCGCGCTGGCCGAAAAGGGAATCCGCTTTGCGGACTGCGGCGTGTCCGGCGGGGTCTGGGGCCTCCAGAACGGTTACGGCCTGATGGCGGGCGGCGATGCCGCGGACATCGAACGGGCACTCCCCGTCTTCGATGCGCTCCGTCCCGCAGGTGAGCGGGCCGACAGCTTTGTGCACGTGGGCGGCGTCGGCGCCGGGCACTACGCCAAAATGGTCCACAACGGGATCGAATATGGCCTGATGCAGGCTTACGCCGAGGGGTACGAGCTCCTGGCCGCCAAGGAAATCGTCGCCGATCTTCCCGGGACATTCCGGGCCTGGCAGAAGGGAACGGTTGTCCGCTCCTGGCTCCTGGACCTCATGGTCAAGGCCCTTGACGAGGATCCCGGACTGGAATCGATCTCCGACTACGTCGAGGATTCGGGCGAAGGCCGCTGGACCGTCGAGGAGGCCATTGCCAACGCGGTGCCGGCCCCGGCGATCACGGCTGCGCTGTTCGCCAGGTTCTCCTCCCGCGAGGACAATTCGCCGGCCATGAAGATGGTGTCCGCGCTGCGCCACCAGTTCGGCGGCCACGCGACCCGGCCGGCCAAATAATCCTGCCCGGCCACTTGATCCTGCCTGTGAAGTCCTGAATCCCGCGTGTACCTAGAAAAGCTCTCGCTCACCGATTTCCGCAGCTACGCCCAGGTCGATCTCAGCCTTGAGCCCGGAGTCACCGTGCTGGTGGGTTCCAACGGCATCGGCAAGACCAATCTGATGGAAGCGATCGGGTATCTGGCCACGCTCAACTCGCACCGGGTCAGCACGGACGCGCCGCTGTTGCGGTTCGGTGCCGAACGGGCCATGATCCGGGCCAAGCTGGTCCGTGGCGAGCAGTCCACCGTGCTGGAGCTGGAAATCAACGCGGGCCGGGCCAACCGCGGCCGAATCAACCGGAGCAATCCGGTCCGCGCCCGGGACCTGCTCGGGATCTGCCAGACGGTGCTCTTCGCGCCGGAGGACCTGGCGCTGGTCAAGGGCGATCCGTCCAGCCGCCGCCGGTTCCTGGACGAGCTCCTGGTCAGCCTCATGCCGCGCCACGCCGCGACCAGGAGCGACTATGACCGGGTCCTGAAGCAGCGCAACGCGCTGCTCAAGTCGGCCCGCGCCGGAAAATTCAGCACCGGCCACGAGGCAACGCTCGATGTCTGGGACCAGCACATGGCCCGGGCCGGGGCTGAGCTGCTGCACGCGCGCCTGGAGCTGGTGGACCGGCTGCAACCGCACCTGAAAAATGCCTACGCGCAGCTGACTGACGGCTCCAAGGAGGCCACTGCGGTGTACCGTTCCACGCTGCAGGACAGCCTGGACGACGACGGCGCCACCTCAGGACCAGCAGATTCCAGGCCTGCGGACGGAACCGCAGCCGATGAGGCCGCGCCGGCGGAAGACCTGCGCCTGCTCTCCGTCGAGCAGCTCACCGACCGCTACATCCAGGCCTTCGCCGCAGCCCGGCGCAAGGAACTGGAACGGGGAATTTCGCTGGTCGGGCCACACCGCGACGAACTTGAGCTCGTGCTTGGATCGGCGCCGGCCAAGGGCTACGCCTCCCACGGGGAAACCTGGTCCATGTGCCTGTCCCTGCGCCTGGCCTCCTACTACGTCATGCTCGACGATGCCCGCACGGGCGGCTCGCCCCCGATCCTGATTCTGGACGATGTCTTTGCCGAACTCGACGTCCAGCGGCGGCGTAAACTGGCGGCAATAGTATCCGGCGCCGAGCAAGTGCTGGTCACTGCCGCCGTCGAGGACGATATCCCGGCAGAGCTGACCGGACGGCGGGTGAAGGTCATCCCGGGAGGAATCGATGAGCAGGAAGATCGATGAATAAGGATACCGACGGCGGCCTGCAGCCCGGCCGTGACCCCGACGATATCGATGCCGCGCAGGCCGCATTGAACCGGATGCGCGACGCCGCCGCGGCCCGGGGCGAAATCCGCCGAAAGGCGCCGCCGCGGCCCGGCAGTACCCAAAAGCCTGCCCGCAGCGCTGGAACCCGCGGGTTCTCCCAATTCCACGGTACCGGCAGGGATCCGTTGGGCCTCGGAAAAGTCGTGGGACGCCTCGTGGCCGAACGCGGCTGGAGCTCGCCGGTGGCCGTCGGGTCCGTCATGGCGCAGTGGGCCGTGCTGGTGGGCCCGGAGATCTCGGCGCACTGCACTCCCGAGAGTTTTACCGACACCACCTTGCATGTGCGGACCGATTCCACGGCTTGGGCAACCCAGCTGCGGCTGCTCAGCAGCAGCCTGCTGGAAAAATTCCGGACCGAGCTTGGCGATGGCGTCGTCACCAGCATCCAGGTGCTCGGACCCGCCGCCCCGAGCTGGCGCAAGGGCCTCCGGACGGTCAACGGCCGGGGTCCCCGCGACACGTACGGATAGCCCCGGCCCAATGGCGGGCACCGGATCTGAAGCACTTCTTGCAAAAACCCTTGAAAAATCCGCAAGCGGCGTGTAGGGCGCTTGAACCTCCCGGAGTCGTATAGGAACCCTAGGGCTGGACCCCGAAAGCCTTGCAGGGGGAGCCAGCGCCCTCCCAGCGGCACTTTCCCGCCCGTTTGGCGCCCTGGAATGCAAGTTTGGCCCCTATAACACGATAGAATCGGTGTAGATAACTGGGCGCCGGTGAAGCGTTGACTGAGTCCGTTTCCGACGCAATTTCAGCGTGCGGCGGACGGGATCCCCAAGTCAGCGGAAACACCCGGCGTCGTCAGTGACGTGCCTGTTGGCAGGAGCCTTTTCCACGGAAGGGGCAACCGCCGGCCTTCAACGAACATAGAGGAGTCGAAAGCGCCTGTGGCTAACGACAATGCAGAGATCCCGGCAGTGGAAGACGTAGCGGAAGCAGTGGAACAAGAGGCTGCGGTGGCGGCGCCGTCGGGGACCGCGACATCGCGCGAATACGGCGCCAGCGACATCACCGTACTTGAAGGCCTGGAAGCTGTCCGGAAACGTCCCGGCATGTACATCGGCTCCACCGGCCCCCGCGGCCTGCACCACCTGGTCTATGAAGTGGTGGACAACTCGGTGGACGAGGCCCTGGCCGGCTACTGCACGCACATCGAAATCGTGCTGCAGGCCGACGGCGGGGTCAAGGTGGTCGACAACGGCCGCGGCATCCCCGTGGACATGCACCCCACCGAGCACAAGCCCACCGTGGAAGTCGTCATGACGATCCTGCACGCCGGCGGCAAGTTCGGCGGCGGCGGATATGCTGTCTCCGGCGGCCTGCACGGCGTCGGCATTTCGGTGGTCAACGCACTCTCCAGCCGGGTCGACACCGAGGTCCGCCGCCAGGGACACGTCTGGCGGATGTCTTTCGCTGACGGCGGCAAGCCGCAAGGCGGCCTGGTCGAGGGCGAGGAAACCACCGAGACCGGCACCACCCAGACGTTCTACCCCGATGCCAGCATCTTCGAGAGCACCGACTTCGACTTCGAAACACTGCGGGCCCGCTTCCAGCAGATGGCATTCCTCAACAAGGGCCTGCGCATCACGTTGACGGACGAGCGCCGCGCTCCGGAGGAATCGTCCGAGGACGACGACCTGGACCTGGACACCGTCCCCACCGAAGGTGAGATCGCCGCGGAATTCCACACCGTGGTCTACCAGTACGACGACGGCCTGCTGGACTACGTCAAGCACCTGAACTCCGGCAAGAAGGTTGATGTGGTCCACGAGGACGTCATCGCCTTCGAAACCGAGGACACGGAACGGCACATTGCCCTGGAAATGGCGATGCAGTGGACCAACGCGTACTCCGAAAGCGTCCACACCTACGCCAACACGATCAACACGCACGAGGGCGGCACCCACGAAGAGGGTTTCCGCGCCGCGATGACTTCACTCATCAACCGCTATGCGCGGGAGAAGAACATCATCAAGGAAAAGGAAGACAACCTCACCGGGGACGACATCCGCGAGGGCCTGACGGCAGTCATTTCCGTGAAGCTCTCCGAACCGCAGTTCGAGGGCCAGACCAAGACCAAGCTCGGCAACTCCGAGGTCAAGGGCTTTGTCCAGCGCGTTGTCACCGACGGCCTGGGCGACTGGCTCGAGCGCAACCCCGGCCCCGCCCGGGACGTCATCCGCAAGGCCATCTCCGCAGCCCAGGCGCGCATGGCCGCCCGGAAGGCCCGGGACAACGCCCGCCGCAAGAGCCCGCTGGAATCCTTCGGCATGCCCGGCAAGCTGTCCGACTGCTCCTCGAAGAACCCGGAGAGGTGCGAGGTCTACATCGTGGAGGGTGACTCGGCCGGCGGCTCCGCCAAGCGCGGCCGCAACCCGGAGACCCAGGCCATCCTGCCGCTGCGCGGCAAGATCCTGAACGTCGAGCGTGCCCGGCTGGACAAGGCGCTCGGCAATGCGGAGGTCCAGTCCATGATCACGGCATTCGGCACCGGCATTGGCGAGGACTTCGACATCGCCAAGCTGCGCTACCACAAGATCGTGCTCATGGCCGATGCCGACGTCGACGGCCAGCACATCACGACGCTGCTGATGACGCTGCTGTTCCGCTACATGCGCCCGCTGATCGAAAACGGCTACGTCTACCTCGCGCAGCCGCCGCTGTACCGGATCAAGTGGTCCAATGCCCCGCACGACTACGTCTACAGCGACCGTGAACGCGACGCGAAGCTGCTCTCGGGCCAGGCCGCCGGCCGCCGCATCCCCAAGGACAACGGCATTCAGCGCTACAAGGGCCTCGGTGAAATGGACTACACGGAACTGTGGGACACCACCATGGACCCGGACCACCGGACCCTGCTGCAGGTGACGATGGACGATGCCCTGGCGGCGGACCAGATCTTCTCGGTCCTGATGGGCGAGGACGTTGAATCGCGCCGAAACTTCATTCAGCAGAACGCCAAGGACGTTCGGTTCCTGGACATCTAGAGGGCAGTCAAGCCCCGAATATGCCCGGACTGATATATACCTGAAACGGAAAATATAGACTATGAGTGACGAAACACCAGAGGTGCCGGCCGGCTCCGAGCCCGTCCTTGAAGGCGCCATCCTCGATGGCGACGTACTGACCGACCGCGTCGAGCAGGTGGACCTGCAGACCGAAATGCAGCGCTCCTACCTCGACTACGCCATGGCTGTGATCGTGGGCCGTGCCCTGCCGGATGTCCGCGACGGCCTCAAGCCCGTCCACCGCCGCGTGCTCTATGCGATGTTCGACGGCGGCTACCGCCCGGAACGCTCCTTCAACAAGTGTGCCCGCGTGGTGGGCGAGGTCATGGGCCAGTACCACCCGCACGGCGACACCGCGATCTACGACGCCCTGGTCCGCCTGATCCAGGACTGGACCATGCGCTACCCGCTGGCACTGGGCCAGGGCAACTTCGGCTCGCCCGGCAACGACGGCGCGGCCGCCCCGCGGTACACCGAAACCAAGATGGCGCCGCTGGCCATGGAGATGGTCCGGGACATCGACGAGGAAACCGTCGACTTCCAGGACAACTACGACGGCAAGAACCAGGAGCCGACCATCCTGCCGGCCCGGTTCCCGAACCTGCTGGTGAACGGTTCCTCGGGCATCGCCGTCGGCATGGCCACCAACATCCCGCCGCACAACCTCCGTGAGGTCGCCGACGGTGTGCAGTGGTACTTGGCCAACCCGACCGCCAGCCGCGAAGAGCTGCTCGAAGAGCTGATCCAGCGCGTCAAGGGACCGGACTTCCCGACCGGCGCCACGATCCTGGGCCACAAGGGCATCGAGGACGCCTACCGCACGGGCCGCGGCTCCATCACGATGCGCGCCGTGGTCAACGTCGAGGAACTCCAGGGCCGCACGTGCCTGGTGGTCACCGAGCTGCCGTACCAGGCCAACCCGGACAACCTGGCCATCAAGATCGCCGAACTCGTCAAGGACGGCAAGATCTCCGGCATCGCCGACCTCCGCGACGAGACCTCGGGCCGCACCGGCCAGCGACTGGTGATCGTGCTCAAGCGCGACGCCGTGGCCAAGGTGGTGCTGAACAACCTCTACAAGCACACCCAGCTGCAGGACAACTTCGCCGCCAACATGCTCGCGATCGTCGACGGCGTGCCGCGCACGCTCAGCCTCGATGCCTTCATCCGGCACTGGGTCACGCACCAGATGGACGTCATTGCCCGCCGCACCCGGTACCGGCTGCGGAAGGCGGAGGAGGAAGCGCACATCCTGCGGGCCCTTCTCAAGGCGCTGGATGCGCTCGATGAGGTCATTGCCCTGATCCGTGCGTCCACCACCACCGAAGCGGCCCGCGACGGGCTGATGGAGCTGCTGGACATCGACGAGGTGCAGGCCCGGGCCATCCTGGACATGCAGCTGCGCCGGCTCGCCGCCTTGGAGCGCCAGAAGATCCAGGACAAGCACGCCGAACTTGAGGCCCTGATCGTCGAATACAACTCGATCCTGGCCTCGGAGGAGCGCCAGCGCGAGATCATCAGCACCGAACTCTCGGAGATCGTGGCCAAGCACGGCGATGACCGCCGCACCAAGGTCCTGCTGGGCTACGACGGCGACATGTCCATCGAGGATCTGATCCCCGAGGAGGAAATGGTCGTCACCATTACCCGCGGCGGCTACGTCAAGCGCACCCGCAGCGACAACTACCGCTCGCAGCAGCGCGGCGGCAAGGGCATCAAGGGCGCGCAGCTGCGCGGCGACGACGTCGTCGAACACTTCTTCGTCACCACCACCCACCACTGGCTGCTCTTCTTCACCAACCTGGGCCGGGTCTACCGCGCCAAGGCGTACGAGCTCGTGGAAGCCGGCCGCGACGCCAAGGGCCAGCACGTGGCAAACCTGATGGCGTTCCAGCCGGACGAGCACATCGCCCAGGTGCTGGACCTGCGCGACTACCAGCACGCCCCGTACCTGGTGCTCGCCACCAAACGCGGCCTCGTCAAAAAGACCCGTCTGGAGGACTACGACACCAACCGGTCCGCCGGCGTCATCGCCATCAACCTGCGCGACGGCGATGAGCTTGTCTCGGCCCAGCTGGTGTCCGAGACCGATGACCTCATGCTGGTCTCCCGCAAGGGCCAGTCCGTCCGCTTCACCGCGACGGACGATGCGCTGCGCCCGATGGGCCGTGCCACCTCGGGCGTGACCGGCATGAAGTTCCGCGAGGACGACGAACTGCTGGCGGCCGACGTCGTGCAGGACGGTTCGTTTGTCTTCATTGTCACCGAAGGCGGCTTCGCCAAGCGGACCGCTGTGGAGGAATACCGCCTCCAGGGCCGCGGCGGCCTTGGCATCAAGGTGGGCAAGTACCAGGAAGAACGCGGCCACCTCGTCGGGGCCCTCATTGTCAACGAGGAAGACGAAGTCCTGGTGGTCATGGAAGGCGGCAAGGTGGTCCGCTCGTCGGTCAGCGGCGTGCCGGCCAAGGGCCGCGACACCATGGGCGTGATCTTTGCCAAGCCGGACAAGAACGACCGCATCATCGCCGTCGCGCGCAACAGCGAACGCGGGCTCGAAGTCGAGGAACCGGCCGAGGGTCAAGATGCCGGTGAAGACACCGGCGAAAATACCGCAGACGTGACCGAAAATCGGGCATCCACGCCCGATGACGTAACGTTGGCTGAAGATGGCGGACTGCATGAGGAGTCCGCAGCGGCAGAATCAGTACCGGCCCCGGAGTCAGATGAGTCATCAGGCAATGCCGAGCTGGACGAAGACAATACCGGAGGTAACGAGTGAGTAATTCCGACTCATATCCCAAGCCGAGCAGCGGCGTGCCGAGCGGAGTGCGGCAGCCCGCCGCCGCACCGCGCGTAGGCGCCCCCTCGCGTCCGCAGCAGCGCCCCGGCGTGTCCGGCGCAGCCACGGGAACGGGCCAGCGGCCCGCCGCACCCGGCCAGCGCCCCACGGTCCCCGGCCAGCGCCCAGCCGTCCCGGGGCAGCGCCCCGCCCAGTCCGGCGGGCAAGGCACTGCCGGGCTGATCAAGCCCGCTCCCAAGGCCAAGGTGCGCCGTGCCCGGCTGCTGGTCAGCAAGGTGGACCCCTGGTCCGTGCTGAAAATGGCCTTCCTGCTCTCCGTAGCGCTGGGAATCGTCACCGTCGTGGCGGCGATCGTGCTCTGGACCGTCCTGGACCTGACCGGGATCTTTGACCAGGTGGACAGCCTGCTCGGGACCCTCGCGGGCTCTGAAGGCGGCGGCTTCGAATTGAAGAAGGTGGCATCCCTGGGCCAGGTGGCTTCATTCGCCACCATCATCGCCGTGATCAATGTGGTGCTGCTGACGGCGTTGTCGATGCTTTCGGCGGTGCTCTACAACATTGCCGCGACGCTCGTCGGCGGCATCGGCGTGACCCTCACGGACGACTAATTCCCGTACTTTTCCGCGGATTCCCGCGGAAAAAGGCCTCGATTTGAGATCGGGCCGGGATGTGCTGTACAGTCATATCTCGGCCCGATGAGGCATCGGGGCGTATAGCTCAGGCGGTTAGAGCGCTTCGCTGATAACGAAGAGGTCCCAGGTTCAAGTCCTGGTACGCCCACGGAACCTGTACTGGTTCTGGCAGAGGTTAGTGAAGGTTCGTCCATGACAGAACCGGAACGGGGTGCATGTGAAGAAGTTGCTGGTTATCGCAGCCACGGTCGCAGGCGTCCTCCTCTACAGGAAAGTGCAGGAATCCGAAGCCCGGAAAGTGGTCTGGAGCAATTCAACCGATACGGTTGACTAGCCCGGAATCTGGGGATGGAAGCTGGAAACCGGCTCTCCGGACCTAGGGTATGATTGTCTGGTTGCTTCTTATGGGGGCATGGCGCAATTGGTAGCGCACCTGCTTTGCAAGCAGGGGGTTCGGGGTTCGAGTCCCCGTGCCTCCACCATAGGAAAAGCCCCGGACAGCGGAAACGCTGTCCGGGGCTTTTTTCATGCCTTCCCCACTCACTCCTTCGGCTTGGCGTAGTCCGCCATCCCTTGCCAGTCGATATACACGTAGGGCTCGTCGCCGAGGACCCAGGCGTCGTGGCCCGGCGGAATCACACCGAAGTCGCCGGGCCCGAATTCGAGTTCTTCGCCGTCGTCCATGACGACTTTGATGCGGCCGGAAATCGTGTAGCCGGTATGGCTGGCCATGCAGCTGTCAGTTTTGGCGATCGGCTTGACGTGGTCTGACCATTTCCAGCCCGGAAGGAAGGTGGCCCGTCCAACCGGGCCGGCCTCGAGGTTGACGAGATCCACCTGACCCATGCCCTCGGCAACGGGGCGCGTCTCTTCGGGATCGTCCAGGCTCTTGCGGATCATTGACGCCATGATGGTCTCCTTCTTCGATGATGGCGAGACCGGAACGTGAGACCGCGCCTTAAGATTGGCACCGCGGTATGCACCCGTCAAGGAGCAGCGGCCGTAAGGGCCCCTGCTGTCCGTCCCATTAGTGTTGGAGCGTGAACTTCTTACTTGCGGCCGTAGGCGTGCTGGGTGTGGCCTCGTCGGGGCCCCTCATTGCCGCCACGCTGGGCGCCACGTCGGTCAGTGCCCTCGCCATCGCTTTCTGGCGCAACGCCATTGGAGCAGTCGTGATGGCCGGTCCGGTTGTGGTCCGCAACCCCCGTCAGTTCGGAAAGGTGACCGGAGCCGAGTTCCGCTGGTCGCTCGCCGCGGCGGTGGCCCTGGCCCTGCACTTCGCGTGCTTCATTACCTCCCTGCAGCTGACGTCGGTCGCGGCGGCGACGGCGCTGGTGTGCCTTCAGTCAGGCTGGATCGCGATCTTCCAACTCTTCCGGGGAGTCCGGTTCCGCTGGCCGGTCCTGGTAGGGCTGGGGCTCGCCTTCGGCGGTGTCGTGACAATCACCGGTTTTGATATGGGTTCCTCGCCCGAGGCGCTTGTGGGCGATCTCCTGGCCGTCGCCGGCGGCGCCCTGGCGGGCATCTACACGCTCGCCGGAGGCAAGGCGCGGCAGAGCATGGGCACCGGCGTCTATACGACCCTGTGCTACGGCATGTGCGCCGCGATTGTGGCGGGGATGGCGCTGTTGGCTGGACAGCCGCTGGCAGGGTTCGAAGCCACCGGCTGGCTGGGGATCCTCGCCATTACCGTGTGCGCACAGCTGGTGGGGCACACCGCGTTCAACTATCTGCTGGCGACCATGAGCCCGCTGCTGGTGTCCATGATCATCCTGCTGGAAATCCCCGGAGCGGCGCTCCTGGCCGCAGCCTTCCTGGACGAGACGCTGCCGGCCGGAACCTACGCGGGGCTGGCGATGATCCTGGTGGGGCTCGCCGTCGTGGTCCTGGGGCAGCGAGGCTCACGCTCCGCCCGGAGAACGGGCGAGGGAGCCGGTGAAGAGCGGCTGGCGGAGCTCGGCACCGACTAGGCCGCTCCCGGCGGCCGCATCTCCCGGTGGCCGCGTGGCCGCCGTCATTGGCCGCTATTGGCCGCCGCGGCGGGCCGGCTGGGGAACGTTTACCGTGTGGATGGCACGGAGCAGTTTCGCCGGGAAGTAGACCGAGAAGAAGACCACCATGGGCGCCTTCAGTGCCATCTTCTTGACGTTGTGGGCCTTGTAGGTGCGGTCAAAGCGCGTCACGTAGTAGCGGTAATCCCGCGGCGAGTCCTCCAGTCGCCGGGCCGACATGCCCGAGATCATCTGCGGCCAGTACTGGATCCGGAGCTCGTGATCGGCCAGGTGCAGCGACAGATCGATGTCCTCGTGCATCTCGTCCCGCTCGTCGCGGCAGGCTTCTGTGCGGATGGTCTCCCAGGCCGAGCGGCGCATTGCCATGTTGGACCCGAAGAGGAAGTGATACTGGTGCTTGGCAAGCCTGAGCATCAGTTGGCGCATTTTGTCGTCGGCCTTGAGCCCGAACCGGCGCATGGGCATGTCGTAATAGACCACCGGACCGGTCGCAGCGTGCACAGACTCGTCGGCGAAGGCCTTCTGCACCTGCTCCACCCAGTCCGGTTCCAGCACGGAATCGGCGTCGATCCGGCCGAGGATATCGCCCGTGGCGTGGTCCAAACCGAAATTGCGTGTGGGGATGAGCCCCTGGTCGCGGTCCTGGCTGAGCAGGATGATCGGGCTCTCCGGATACTCCAGCTGCATCTGCCGCACGATTTCCGCCGTGCGGTCCTTGGACAGGTTGTCCACCACAATGATTTCGTGAGCGGGCACCGACTGGTAAACCGCGGCGATCAGACACTGCCGGATGACGCTTTCCTCGTTGTACGCCGGGATGACGATAGACACAGCCGGCGGCGAAGCAAGGAGCAAGGCATCCTGGGGTGATCTATGGGGTGACATCACCACAAATTTAGCATCTAGCCTGGCATTTCAAGCCGGACCGTGACGTGCCTGCGGAGGCCGCGTCAAACAAAAGGAGGGATCCCGCACCGTGGCGGAATCCCTCCTTGGGAGAGTGCAGGTCACCTGCCGGCAGCGGGACTGCCCGGCGCAGGGTCTCGACTCAGCCGGCCTGTGCCGGCCAGGTTCTACTTGCCGGGCTTGTCTGCGCCGTTGTTCAGGCTGGCCGCGATGTTGCGTACGGCCGTTTTGGCGTCGGTGGCAACCTTGTCGGCGGCCTCAGCGGCGTTGCCGGCGGCGTCCTTGGCCGTTTCCGTGGCTTTGTCCGCCGCGGTGGCTGCGGAATCGGAAGCCTCCTTGGATGCCTCAGCCGCGGAGTCCGCTGCCGCTACAGTCGCGGAACCGGCCTTGTCGGCGGCGTCCTTCAGCGATTCGCCGGCCGGGGCGGCCGTGGGGGCGGGCTTTACCGGCGTCGGTACCTTCCAGGGGTCCTCCACCGGCCTGGACGCCCGCCAGGCGGCGACACCGGCTGCAACGGCGGCAGCGATGATGCCGAAGATCAGCAGGCCGCGGTGCTTGGGCTTCTGCTGCTTGGCGAGCTTGGCATTAGCCGTCTTGGTGACCTCATTGGCGGCCGCCTTGATGTTCTTGCTGGCGTTCTTGCCTGCCTTTTTGGCGTGTCCCTTGACGGCCTGGGCCTGCGTCTGGACGCCGGTGACAACACCGGAATCAACAAGCTTCTGTGCGACGGCGTCCACGTGGGCCGGGGCGTTTTCCAACGTGCGGTGGACGGCCACGGAAGCCTGCCCGATCTGGTCGGAAAGCCTGGGCAGGTACTCGACAACTACCCGGTCGCGTGCATTGGCGATGACCGGGGCTGCCTTGTCCACAGCTTCGTGCAGGCGCGGGGTCGCGCTGTCCGCGGCATCGTGGATCCTCGGCGCCAGCTGGGCCAGGCCATCCTGAAGGCGGGGAGTGACAGTGGCAACGCCGCCGGCCAGATTGTGGGCCGCCGACTTGAGGCCCTCCTGGATCTTGGGAGAGGCGGTGTCCAGTCCGTGCTGCAGGCGGGGAACAGCCCAGTTCACGGCAGCCTCAACCCGCGGGGCCGCCCAATCCTTGGCGCTGTCTACTCCGGTGCTGACTGACTGCTCCAAGTCACGGGCAATACGATCCGTTTTCTTCACAACTACCTCCCGATTAATGTGACGGTTCTGCTGTTAGCCTACGTGTCTAGGAACGCACCGGCTATTCTTCAGGCCGATTTCCAGTGGATTTCACCCAGCGCGGAACTGACTGTGCGGCCCCATGCGGGCGTAGCCGTCATGGAAGAATGGGCCCTATGACTGCCAACGCAACCGCAAAAGCCACTATCCACACGAGCCTCGGCGACATCGTCGTCAACCTCTTTGGCAACCACGCGCCGAAGACCGTCGACAACTTCGTCGGGCTGGCCACCGGTGAGAAGGCCTGGACCCACCCGGAAACGGGCGAGGACAAGACCGGCACGCCGCTCTACAACGGCACCATCTTCCACCGCATCATCAAGGACTTCATGATCCAGGCCGGCGATCCCCTGGGCCGCGGCACCGGTGGACCGGGCTACAAGTTCGACGATGAGATCCACCCGGAACTGACTTTCAACGAGCCGTACAAGCTGGCCATGGCCAACGCCGGCGTCCAGATGGGCCGCGGCACCAACGGCTCGCAGTTCTTCATCACCACCATCCCCACCGGCTGGCTGCAGGGCAAGCACAGCATCTTCGGTGAGGTCGCCGACGACGAATCCAAGAAGGTCGTCGACGCGATCGAAGGCGTCCGCACCGGCATGGGCGACCGCCCCGTCGAGGATGTCACCATTAACAGCATTGACATCGAAAAGCTCTAACCCACCACCATGAGCTACGGAATTCCGGCGGCAGAGCCGTCCGCAGAGGTCCCGGTATGCCCCAGGCACCCGGACCGGCCCGCCTATGTGCGTTGCCAGCGGTGCGGGCGCCCTGCGTGCCCCGACTGCCAGCGGGCGGCCGCCGTCGGATTCCAATGCGTTGACTGTGTCAACGAAACCAAGCGCACGACGCCGGCCGTCAGGACCGTCTACGGCGGCGCTGTGACCGCCGGCAAACCCGTGGTCACTTACGTGATCATCGCGCTGTGTGCCCTTGTCTATGCGCTGCAGTGGATAGTCCCCAACGACGGGATTTACCAGCAACTGGCCTACGCTCCCGCCCTGACCGGCGTTGAACCGTGGCGGATGCTCACCTCGGCGTTCCTGCACTCGCAGGGATTCCTGCTCCACATCGTCCTGAACATGTACACGCTGTGGATATTCGGCCAGATCCTTGAGCCGCTGCTGGGCCACGCCCGCTTCCTGGCCATCTACCTGCTCTCGGCCGTCGGAGGCTCCGTCGGCTTCCTCCTGCTGACCCCGGTGTATCCGGTGAACGGCCCGGTGGGCCTCGTCGGCGCCTCCGGCGCCATCTTCGGCCTGTTTGGCGCCCTGCTGGTGGTCCAGCGCCAGCGCGGCGGTGAAGTCCGCCAGCTCCTGGTCCTGATTGCCATCAACGGCGTCATCGGCTTCATGGTCCCGCAGATCGCCTGGCAGGCCCATCTTGGCGGCCTCGTCACCGGCGCCCTGAGCGCCGCCGTGATTGCCTACACCCCCCGCGGCCCGCGGCAGACCCTGCTGCAGGCCATCGGCCTCGCGGTGGTCCTGGCCTTGGTGATCGCCGTGTCCGTCGTGCGGATGGCCGGCGCCGGCGCTTAGCCCGCTCCTGCCGAAGTCCCCGGCCGCAATCGGCCGTAACCGGCCGGAATTGAACGCCCGGCCCCTTCACTCTTTTCCAGTGTTTCCCTCGCTGGTGTTCCTTGGCTGTTCCCTCCGCTTTGTGGATCTTTCCCCCTGTACACCCGGGCCGCGCCCCGAACCTGAAATCACAGGTGCGGATCCGAGAGTTTTCCACAGCGGTTATCCACATTGTTAATAACTTACAAGCGTGTAGTTCACTGTGACGACCCGGTTCTGACCGCCCGGGCTGGCGATTATCCAGCTTGCAGGCGATGCTGCCGACCCGATCTCCACACCTGTGGATAACTTCTGTGGGTTGCCCTGTGAGTAAGTGGACAACTGTGCCCGCCCAGGCCCTGTTGCCTGGCGCCGGGCGGCACCAGCCCTGTTCCGGCCCTGCGCCGCGGGCACCCCAGGGAGTACTCCACAGAACGGTGCCACGGGCACACCAGGGACCGGTGCCTCAGGACCTCCAGGCGGCGCCGCGTCTCCCCGACGTTCTCCCAGCGCCGTCGCCCCCACAGGGCCCGCGCGCGGCGGCGGCAGGTCGCGACGGGCCGTGGGACGGCCGCGGTGTGTGTTTCAACAGGGTTATTCACAGTGTTAATAACTTGATGGTCTGAGCATCCGCGGGATTTAACCCGGCTCATGGCCCGGCAGAGGGGGTTGCGGCTCCGATGCGCCGCCTGTTATCCCCAGCTGTGGATAACTTGTGGGTAGTGGGCTGTTATTAAGTGGATAACTCGTCCGGTGCAGCTGTGGTCGGGACGGGCCACAATGTCGGGAGGCCGGCCTGCCCCGAGGCGGCACCGAGGCTGCCGTGAGCCGGCCGTGCGGCGGCCGTGCGGCGGGACGGCGGTGCCATCCGCGGCCTGTTGCCGGGATCAGGGAACTTGTCCACAGGAAATCCACACTGTTAATAACTTACAGCCGTGTAATTCAGGGCAGGCCGGGGATCTCAAAAGTGGCTTTGCGCCCCGCTGTGGCCTCGGAACCCGACTGAACCGCATGAAGACCCGGAAACTTATGAACAGTGTGGATAAGTTTCCCCAGACTTGTGCACAGCTGTGGATAATGAGGCGGGACCTCGCCGGGTCGCCGCCGGGTCAATGTGGCCAGACGCCCGATGACCCGCGCCGGTGGCTGTCCAGCAGATGGGTGTCCACCATTCCGATGGCCTCCATGAGCGCGAACATCGTGGTGGGCCCCACGAAGGCGAAGCCCTTCTTGCGCAGCGCCTTGGAGAGCGCGACGGACTCGGCCGAGGTGGTGGGGACCTCATCCAGGGAGTTCGGCCGGGGTGTGGCGGGCGGCTGGAACGCCCATACGAAGTCAGCCAGGCCGCCGTCGTCCCTCAACGCCAGAGTAGCGCGGGCATTGGTGATGGTTGCCTGGATCTTCAGCCGGTTCCGGACGATCCCGGCATCGAGCATGAGCCGCTCCACATCGGCGTCCGTGAAGCGCGCCACCAGTTCCGGGTCGAACTCCTTGAAAGCCGCGCGGAAAGAGGGCCGCTTGCGCAGGATTGTCGCCCATGAAAGCCCCGCCTGGAATCCCTCGAGGCTGATGCGTTCGTAGAGGCCCTGTTCGTCCCGGACGGGCATGCCCCATTCGGAGTCGTAATACTCGCGCAGCATGGGATCCACGGCGGCCCACGCCGGCCGCGCCAGTCCGTCGTCGCCAATGGTCGAGCCGTTTACTGCCGGGGTCATCTGGATTCCTTCGCTGGGCCGGGACTAGTGCTGTGGGTTAACGGCGACGGGCCGGCACACTGTGTGTACCGGCCCGTCAGGGATCTGCGCCGCGCGGGCCTGGTGTCAGGAACGCCAGCGTGTGGTCATCAGGAAGCCGATGATCGCGATTCCGAAGCCGGCGACGATGTTCAACGAGCCCCAAGCCTGAACCGGGAAGGCGCCCTCTGTGATGTAGAACGTGATGATCCACAGCAGGCCAATGATCATCAGGCCAAACATGACGGGCTTGAACCAGACCGGATTGGGCTTGTAGGCCTCCGCGGCAGAAGTCTGCGGGGCCACACGGGCAGTCCTTTTACGCGGCTTCGACTCGGGCACTGATCCTCCTTGGCGGGCTGGAACAAGAGCGGCCAACGTGGCTTGGTATCCTGCAGGAAGCGAGCCCCCGCCGGCCAACGTGCTCTTGGTCGAGCTTGAATTCTTGTGTCGCACAATTCTAGCTGTAGTTCCGGCCACGCCGTGGACCCGCGCAACCGTCCTGGAGGAGAACCCGCAGTGCTGGAGTTGGAGCAGGAATCCGGCCGGACGGCGCGCAGCCGCCGCGGGCTGCTCCTGCGCTCCATCCACGTCGCGGGCGAGCTGCTCCTGACCGTGGGCGTCATTGTCCTGCTCTTTGTAGCCTGGCAGTTGTGGTGGACGAATGTGGCCTCCGACGCCCGGCAGCGCGAGGCGGTGCACGACTTTGCCCGCGGGATTGGAACAGCCGCTCCCGCAGCGCCGCCTCTGCCGTCGGCTGTTGCCCCGGATCCCGCCGTCGCGCCCGAACCGGCCGAGGGCGCGACCATCGGCATCCTGTATGTTCCCCGTTTCGGCGCCGGATACACGCGTCCAATCGTTCAGGGAACCACTCCGGCGGTGTTGGACACGCTGGGCATCGGGCACTATCAGGGCACGGCCATGCCAGGGGCTGCGGGAAACTTCGCCCTGGCAGGGCACCGGCAGACCCACGGCGCCGTCCTGGACCATATCGACGCCCTGGTGCCCGGGGACCGGATCTACGTCCAGACCCGTGAGGGCTACTATGTCTACGTGTTCCGGAACAGCCAGACAGTCCTCCCCTCGCGGACCGATGTGCTGTTGCCGGTGCCGATGCGGCCGGGCGCCGCGCCGACAGAGAGCTACCTGACCATGACGAGCTGCAACCCGCGGTTTGGCTCCGAGGAACGCTTTGTGGCCTACGCCCTGCTGGAGCGGTGGCAGTCCCTTTCGGCTGGACCGCCGGCTGAAATTTCCCGGGCGGCCCGCGCGGCCGGGGAAGGCTGACGAATGTATGGCTGGCTTTTCCGCCGCCTTCCCGGGCCCTTGTGGCTCAGGATTGCGACCGCGCTGGTGCTGGCGGCCGGAGCACTGGTATTGATGGTTCAGTTCCTTTTTCCCTGGCTGGCGCAATTCACCCAGTTAACAGATTCAACGATTGGTTCGGCAAGGCACCCATGAGCACAACGAAGATCCTGGTCGTAGACAACTACGACAGCTTTGTCTACACCCTGGTCGGCTATCTCCAGGAGCTCGGTGCGGAGACCACCGTAGTCCGCAACGACGACGTCACGCTCGCCGAGGCGATCGAAATGGCCGAGGCGCGGGACGGGGTCCTTATCTCTCCCGGTCCGGGGAATCCAGCCGGGGCCGGCGTCTGCATTGAGCTGATCAAGTGGTGCGGCAGCTACGACAAGCCCATGCTGGGTGTCTGCCTGGGGCACCAGGCGCTGGCGGAGGCCTACGGCGGAACCGTGACGCACGCTCCCGAACTGATGCACGGCAAGACTTCCCTCGTCGAACACCATGGAACCAGCGTCTTTGCGGGGCTCCCGTCGCCCCTCACGGCCACCCGCTACCATTCGCTGGCCGCTGTCCGCGAGAGCATCCCGGAGGTCCTGGAGATCACCGCGGAAACGGGCACCGGTGTGGTGATGGGCCTGCAGCACCGCACCGCCCCGCTGTGCGGCGTCCAGTTCCACCCGGAATCCGTCCTGACCGAAGGCGGCTACCAGATGCTCGGCAACTGGCTGGAGTCACTGGGCATGGCGGGCGCTGCCGAACGGGCAGCGGACCTGAGCCCGCTCATCAAACACTGACCCGGCAGGCACTGAAAGCGCGGGCGCGGCGGTAGCCGGCACCTTAGGTTTTTCCCGACCGGGTTAGGGGAACAGTCCGCCCAGGGCCGCGTCCTCTTTGGACGCGCTCTTGGTCGGCGTCGGTGTGGGCGACGGCGGGGGCGGCGGCGGCGCCGGTGCCTTCGCCACGGTCACGGTAATGGTCTTGCCCTGTTCGACGAGCGAATCCGCGGCATCGGCCTGGCCTGTCACCTTGCCCGGAGCCACCTGGGAGTTCTCCACCTCGGTGGCCTTGAGCACCAGGCCCTGTTCCTTCAGTTTCGCCTCCGCCTCCGCCAGCGGCAGCCCGATCAGCTGCGGCACAGCCACCTTGCCGGTGGAGACGACGATTTCGACCGCGTCCGCCACGGCCACAATCTGGCCGGGGGCCGGGTTGGTGGTGATGACAATGCCGACCGGAACCGTGGGGTTGTTGGACATCTTGGTGGTGAGGGCGCCAGTCAGCCCCGTTTGGTGGAGAAGATCGCGGGCTGCCGCCTCGGTCCGGCCGGGCAGGTCCGTCGGGATGGTGATCGCGCTGGGGCCCTCGGAGATGTTGAGGATGATGTCCGAGTTGGCGTCCATGGAACTCCCCGACGTCGGCACGGTGCCAATCGCGGTGCCTTTGGGAATGCTCTCGTGCTGCAGCCGTTGGAGCTGTGGCTTGAAACCTGCATTGTACAGCCTTTGCAGGGCCTCTGATTCCGTCAGGGACGTCACCGTGGGAACCAGTACCTTGGTTGCCTGCGGCGGGGCCTGATTCATGAGGTTGTACAGCCACAGGCCGCCGCCGGCCAGCACCAGCAGTGTGAGGACCACGAGCGTCGCGATCCAGGTGCGGCGGCGCGTCTTCTGGCGCGGGGTGTGCTCGCGTTCGACCGGCAGTGCCAGTGGCAGGCTGCCGGTGTCCGCAATGCCATAGAGTTCGGTGCCAGCCGGCTGCAGCACTTCCTCGTCGTCGGGTATTTCTTCGGCGGGCCGCAGCCGGCCGCCGGGGGAATCGTCGAGGAACTTGGCGCCGGTCAGGGAGAAAGCTGCCGTGGGCGCCAGGGGGTCGTGCCGGGGAACCTCGTTGGTGGGGTCGGTGGGGGCCTCGCTGGCGGACGGCGCCGTCACCGGAACGCCGCTGCGCGCGGCCCGCAGGGCGCGGCGGAAGGCGGCGGCGTCCTGGAAACGGTCGGCGCGGTTCTTCTGCAGGGCCTTCATCAACACGCTGTCCAGCGCGGCGGAGACTTCGGGATTGAGGCTGCTGGCGGGCTCGGGGATCTCGCGAACGTGCTGGTAGGCCACGGAGACGGGGCTGTCGCCGATGAAGGGCGGCCGGCCGGTCAGCATCTCGTAGAGAAGGCATCCGGCGGAGTACAGGTCGCTGCGCGCGTCGACGGCTTCGCCCCGCGCCTGTTCCGGGGACAGGTACTGCGCCGTGCCGACGACGGCCTGCGTCTGTGTCATGGTAGCGGACGAATCCGCAATGGCGCGGGCGATTCCGAAGTCCATGACCTTGACGCTGTTTGAATCGGGGCAAAACATCACGTTGGCCGGCTTGATGTCGCGGTGCACGATCCCGGCCTTGTGGCTGTAATCGAGCGCGGACAGCACGCCCAGGGTGAAGTCGATCGCCTGGTCGATGGTGACGTCCTTGGCCCGCACCATGTCGCGGATGGTCTTGCCGGAAACGAACTCCATCACGATGTAGGGCACCCGGACGCTGTCGTCGTGGTCACCGGGGACCGCGTGGTCCCCGGTGTCGAAGACAGCCACGATCGAGGGGTGGTTGAGTGCCGCGACAGCCTGGGCCTCGCGCTTGAAGCGGGCCTGGAACTGCGGATCCCGGGCCAGGTCCGGGCGCAGCAGCTTGACGGCCACGGTACGTCCCAGCCGGGTATCGAGGCCGCGGAAAACATCCGCCATGCCGCCACGGCCGATCAGCTCACCCAGCTCATAGCGCCCGCTGAGGACGCGCTGCGTGTTCGCCGGGCGTTCCTCCCTGTGCGACGGAGTGCGGGGTGTATTGCTCATGATCGTTTAGGGTCCGGACTTGGTAGCTGAAGGTGAAGGGGATGCGGCCGTGGCCTTGGCGAGGTGGTAGGTCACGACGCTTCCCGCGGTCACTTTGGACCCGGAAGGAGGCTGCGAGCTCACGAAAGTGCCCGGATCTTCCTTCTTGTTTGTGGGACTGACGTCGGCTCCCTTGGCCCAGCGCAGCCCGGCGTCCTGGATTGCCTGCTGGACTTCAGCCTCGCTGGCGCCCGCCTTGATGGACGGGACGTCGACCATTTCCGGGCCCTTGGAGTAGCTGACCGTGATGGTGGTGCCGGGCTGGACCGCACCGGAGGGATCGATGTTGGTGACGGTGCCTGGCGTCGCGTCGTTGACGACCTCGACACCAGTGACTTGCAGCCCCTTGCCGATCAGCTCATTGCGGACATCGTTGTACGGCCGCCCGAGGTAGGCGTCCGGGATCAGGTTGACCGCGGCCGGGGTGGATTCGGTGGGTGTCGCGGAGCTGGGCGTGGGGGTGGGGGTCTCGGTCGGGGAAGCCGAGGACGCCGACGGCGTGGCACTGCTCGGTTTCGCGATGCTGGACGTGGCACTGCTCGTGGCCGGACCCTGCGAGGGGAAGAGGCTGCCGGCCTGGCTCAGGACCACACCGACCAGGGCGAACACCACCAGCAGGATCAGCGCAATCAGCGGCCACGTCCACGGGCTGCGTCCGCGGCGCTTCGGCTCCTCCTCCGGCTCGTCGTAGTCTTCTTCCTCCTCTTCCTGCACCCAGCTTCGCTCGGCCGCCAGGGCATCGGCGCGGTTGAGAGCGTTGCGGGCGCCGTAGCCGCTGGCTGCGGCAGCGCCTGCTGCCAGGCCCGCGGCTGCACCTGCACCGGCGGCGCCCACTACGGGCAGCGCGGACGTCGCCGACGTCGACTTGTCCTCTGCGGCGCTGGAGCCAATGACGCTGGTGGCCGCTGTGGGGACGTCGACGGGGGCCGTGATGGGCCCGGTGGCTGCCTCGAAAAGCAGCATGCCCGGTACGGCTGCGTGTGCGGCGGCGATATCACCGTTGCGGATGGCCTCGGCCGCCTCGGACAGCTTGATGGCGTCGGCCGGGCGGTTCTTCGGATCCTTGGCCAGCATGGACATCAGCAGGGCGCGGACGGGTCTGGGCAGTGTGTCCGGCAGGGGCGGAGGCGCATCGTTGACCTGGGCCAGCGCGATGGCGATCTGGGATTCCCCGGAGAACGGCCGGTGGCCCGTGAGGCACTCGTAGCCGATGACGCCGAGGGAGTAGATGTCCGAGGCTCCGGTGGCAGTCTGCCCCGTGGCCTGTTCGGGCGCCAGGTACTGGGCGGTGCCCATCACCTGGCCGGTCTGGGTCAGCGGAACCTGGTCGGCCAGGCGCGCGATGCCGAAGTCGGTGACCTTGACGCGGCCGTCGGGGGTGATGAGCAGGTTCCCCGGCTTGATGTCGCGGTGCACGAGGCCCTGGGCGTGGGCGACTGCCAGGGCCCGCGCCGTCTGGGCGATCATCGAAAGGGTGCGGTCCGGGGAAAGCACTTGTTCGTGCTCGATGATGCTGCTCAGCGGCTGGCCCGGAACCAGTTCCATGACCAGGTAGGCGGAACCCTCTTCCTCGCCGTAATCGAAGACGTTGGCGATGCCCACGTGGTTCAGCAGGGCGGTATGGCGTGCCTCGGCGCGGAAGCGCTGCAGGAAACCGGGGTCGCCCGTGTATTCCTCCTTGAGCACCTTGATGGCGACGATGCGGCCAAGGATCAGGTCTTTGGCTTTCCAGACTTCTCCCATGCCGCCGATCGCAATGCGCGTGGTCAGCTGGAATCTGCCGCCGAGGGTGATTCCCGAAGTAGGCCTCACTTATTCAACACCGCCTCAAAAATCTTCTTCGCGTTCGGACTGGTTAGGTTTGCGCCAGTGGTGATGTCTACGCCTTCCATGACGATGGTGACGGCCACTTGCGGGTCATTTGCCGGGGCAAACCCGGTAAACCAAGAATTGTTCAGGCCGTTGCCGAGTTCCGCGGTACCGGTCTTGCCGGCCACCTGGACACCGGGCACGGCCGCACGGTGTGCGATGCCGTCGTCGACAACGCTGACCATCCACTCGTTGATCTGCCGTGCGATCTCCGGAGTCGTGGCGGTGCGCAGGGCCTGGGGTTTCGGTTCGTTGATCGTCCGCAGGTCGGGGGCGCGTACGGCCTTGATCAGGTTCGGCTGCATCTGCACTCCGTCGTTGGCGATCGCCGCCGTCATGGTGTTGATCTGCAGCGGCGTGGCGCGGACGTCGCGCTGGCCGATCGAGGACTGCGCCAGCCCGGCGTCGTCCAGCGGTTCGGTCGGGAAGAAGCTTGGGGCACTGTCGAGCTTGAGCTGGTCGCCGAAGTCCTGGCCGAAGCCGAATTTCTCCGCCTCGTCCGCGATGGCTTTCTGCTTCAGGTCCAGGGCGATGCTGGCGAACGGTGTGTTGCAGGACTGCTGCAGGGCAAACGCGAACGACGCCGTCGTGCGCGTGTAGCAGTTGCCGCCCGCGTAGTTGGGCAGCTTGTAGTCGATGCCGGGGAAGGACATCTCGGCCGGGTTGGGCAGGTCGCTGTCCTTGTTGTACTTGCCCGATTTCAGCGCCGCAGAGGTGTCGATGAGCTTGAACACCGATCCCGGTGCCAGCAGCTCGCCCGTGGGTCCAGAGACGTTCTGGTTCAGGTTGATCCCGGGGACCTGGTTCAGCTCGGTGTAGTTGGCCTGTTCGGCGGCAGCGTCCTGGGTGGCAATCAGGTTGGGGTCATAGGACGGTTTGGACACCATGGCCAGGACCGCGCCGGTCTTCGGGTTGGTGACCACGATGTGCCCGCGAATGCCGTCCGGGATGAGGTCGTACGCCAGCTTCTGGAGCTTGGGGTCCAGGGTCAGCTCCACGGACGCGCCCTTGGGCTGGTTGCCGAGGAACAACTGGCCCACCCGGTCCAGGAACTGCTGGTCCGAGCTGCCGGCCAGGACATCGTTCATGGACTTCTCGAGTCCGGTGAGGCCGTAGTTCTTGGAGAAGTAGCCGGTGACGCCCGCGTAGAGCTCGGGCTGGGAGTAGGTCCGCTGGAATTTGCAGCTTTCCGTGGCGGGCACGGACTCTGCCACCGGGGTGCCGCCGACAATGATCGCACCGCGGTCGTTGCAGTAGTTCTGCAGGATGGCGCGCCTGTTCCAGGCGTTGGCCTTAAGCTCGTCGGCGCCAACCACCTGCACATAGCTGAGCGCGCCGAAGATCAGCACGAACATCGCGATGGCGGCAATCCATGAATTGCGGATGGCCTGGTTCACAGCTGTTTCACCGCCTCGGTGGGTGCGTCGGGACTGTTACGGGGATCCGGCGCCGGTTTGGCAGGCAGCACGGGGAAGTTCTTGCGCGCACCGGGTTCCTGGCCGGGCGGCAACGGCGTTGTATCCACCGGGCCGCGCGCAGAGTGCGAAATCATGAGCAGCAGACCCACAATGATCCAGTTCGCCAGGAGCGAGGACCCGCCGGCGGCGAGGAACGGCGTCGTAAGTCCGGTCAGGGGGATCAGGCGCGTCACGCCGCCGATCACCACAAAGCACTGCAGCGCGATCGCGAAGGAGAGCCCGGTGGCGAGCAGTTTGCCGAACGCGTCACGGGTGCCCAGCGCGGCACGGAAGCCCCGGGTGAACAGCAGCAGGTACATCAGGACGATCGCGAAGACGCCGATCAGGCCCAGTTCCTCACCAAAGGAGGCGATGATCATGTCGCTGTTGGCGAAGGGGACGAGGTTGGGCCGGCCCTGGCCGAGGCCGGTGCCGACCAGGCCGCCGTTGGCCATGCCGAACAGGCCCTCGACAATTTGGAGGCTGCCGCCGAACTGCCGGCCGTAGACCTCATCGGTGAACGCGTTGAGCCAGCCGTCGATCCGCAGGGCCACGTGCGAGAACACGCGGGCAGCGACGACGCCGCCGACGGCAATCAGCACGAGGCCGATGATCACCCAGCTGATGCGGCTCGTGGCGACGTAGATCATGACGAGGAACAGGCCGAAGAACAGGATCGAGGATCCCAGGTCACGCTGGAAGACCAGCACGCCGATGCTCACGAGCCAGGCGGTGATCATGGGGCCCATGTCCTTGAACCGCGGGAACTGCACCGGGCCGATCTTGCGGCCCGCCAGCAGGATGAGGTCCCGGTTCGACGACAGATAGCCGGCAAAGAAGATGGCCAGCGTGATCTTGGCGATTTCACCCGGCTGGAAGGTCATGGAACCGATCTTGATCCAGACGCTGGCACCCAGGACCTCTCCGGCGGAGACGCCGGGAACCAGCGGCAGGATGAGGAGCACGGCGCTGATGGCCAGGGAGATATAGGTGAAGCGGCGCAGGATCCGGTGGTCCTTGAGGAACCAAATGACCGCGATCGCGACCGCCATGGCCACCAGGGTCCAGCGCAGCTGGTTGTTGCCGGTGTCTTCGCCCACCCTGTCCAGCCGGTGGATCATGGCCAGGCCCAGCCCGTTAAGGGCGACCACGAGCGGAAGTATTACCGGGTCGGCATATTTTGCGCGGAGCCGCAGCACCACATGGAAGGCGAGGGCGGCCAACGCCAGGAGTCCGGACTGGAACCAGAAGTCGGTGTCAAACGCTTTTTGCCGGTCCACGCCCACGAGTGCCTGGGCACCAATCCCTACGGCGAGGGCGAGGACCAGGAGGACAAGCTCCACGTTTCGTCGTGGCCTGGGCACGGGGTCGATGGGTGTCATTTGGCCCCCTCGCAATTCGTAGTCGGGGTGGCGGATGGCGACGGCTTGGCCGCCGCTCCAGGGGAGGCTGTGGCACTTGGCGACGCCGTGGAGCCCGGCTTGGCCGTGGTCCCGGGGGAGGGGGTGGCACCGGCGGCCGTCGCTGCGGGGGACGGGGTGAGGCATTCATCGGCCGGGGCGGTCGTGCCGGTGCGTTCCAGGTTTTTGACGATCCGCTGCGCGTCGTAGAGGTCGCGGGCGGGCACAGTCTGGCGCACCCGCTGCTGCGAAAATTCGGGAAGGTCGGACATCTTGATATCGGTTACCGCTTCGAGAGTGGAAAGCTGGATGGGCCCGAGACGCTGGGAGACGCCGTTGAAGATGGCCACATGCTGATCGTGTTCGCCGATGTAGTAGCGCGTCTGGGTCCAGGCGTAGCCAAGCCAGAGTCCGACGGCCAGCAGCGCGACGATCGCGGCGGCAATGGATACGGTAAGCCACCGGCGCGGCCGTCCGGCGGGCCTGAAGTCGTCTGCCTCCTCGCGGTCCTGTTCGGACTTGTGCGTGAGGACCGTGGCCGCGCGCCGGGCCACGGTGCGTCCGGCGATGGAAGGAATGGACCCTGATTCCGCTGCAGCGGCGGCGGCCCCGACAAGTTCGTGCGGGCGCATGGAGAGTTCTTCCCGCAGGACTTCGGCCGAGAGGTGTTCGCCCAGATGCGGGTCGGTGGTGGTCTCGGGTTCCTTGCCCTCGGCGGCCTTCTGTGTGGATGCGGCCGGCGATGTGCCGTCGGCCGGGGACCCTGGGGCCGGGTCGGCCGGCGGCCCCGAGGCTCCTGCCGCGGCGGCCAGCGCGGCGGGCCCGGTGTCCTGGGCGGAGTTGTCCTTCTTTACGGACTCGCCGGGGGTTTTCGCGGCACCAACGGTGCTGCCGGCCAGGGGTCCGGCCGGGGCGGCGGGCGCTGACGTCCCGGCGGCCGCTGCGGGCGCGGGTACGACGTCGACGGCGGCGGTCCGGACGTCATCGCGTGTCGGCTCGGCGATGTCGAGTACCACCACGGTCACGTTGTCCGGGGCGCCGGCCTCCAGCGTGAGTTCAACCAGCAGTTCGGCGCATTCGCCCAGGTCCTTCGTCTCCCGGACGGTGCGCTCCACGACGTGGCCGGCCACATAGTTCAAGCCGTCCGAGCAGAGCAGCCATCGTTCCCCGGCCTGGACTGCCAGTGTGTCAAGATCCAGCTCCGGGCTGGCATCGACGTCGCCCAGCACGCGCATGAGGACGTTCTTGTGCGGATGCGTTTCGGCCTCTTCGGGGCGGAGCCTGCCCTCATCGATGAGCCGCTGGACAAAGGTGTGGTCGACACTGACCTGTTCGAACTCGCCGTCGCGCAGCCGGTAGGCCCGGGAGTCGCCGATGTGGGCGAAGTGGAGCTTTCCTTCGGCGAGGAGCAGGGCCGTGACCGTGGTGCCCATCCCGGCGAGCTTGGGATTCATGTGCACCAGTTCGGACAGCAGGGAGTTGGCCGTCTGGATTTCGTCGGCGAGCACGGTGCCGGCGTCGCCGTCGTAGTCGTCATGGTCCAGGTGGATCATGTCCAGGACGGTCGCGGCGGAGGCGACGTCGCCGCCGGCATGGCCACCCATGCCGTCGGCAACGACGGCGAGGTGCCGGCCGACGTAGGCGGAGTCGTCATTCTTGGCGCGTATGCGGCCGACGTCTGACCGCGCGGCGTAGCGCATGATGAGCGGCCGCTTCGGGGCAGTTGGCTTGCCTTCGGCCCTGTCTGCGGGAAATTCCGGGGCAGCCACGGCTACGGCCTCAATTCGATGACCGTCTTGCCGATTCTCACGGGGACGCCCAGCTCCACCGGGAGGGCCCGGGTCAGCTGCTGGTCTGCCAGATATGTGCCATTAGTGGAGCCGAGGTCCTCGATGAACCAGCGGCTGCCCTGCGGGAACAGGCGGGCATGGCGGCCCGAGGCGTAGTCGTCCTCCAGGACCAGGGTGGCTTCCTGTGCCCGGCCAAGGAGGATGGGGCTCGCCGCGAGGGCGATGGTGGTGCCCTTCAACGGTCCCTCGGTCACGATCAGCTGGCGGGCCTGTTGTTTGACGGGGGCGGGCGGCGGTTCGGCAAGGGAAGGATTCTTGCGCACCTGGCGTGCCGTGGGGGCACCGGCCGCCGCCTTGCGGCCGATCATCAGGTCGCGGCGCATGGCCGAGACAATGCTGAAGATCAGCACCCACAGGAGGATGAGGAACCCGAAACGCAGGGCCGTGATGGTCAATTCGCTCATGCGTGGCCGCCTGGGTGGGCGGGCAGTAGGCGGAAGATGATTTTGGTTCGTCCCATCATGATCGTGGCGCCGTCAGCAAGATCCGAACTGCCCACGATCTTTTGGCCGTTGACGTAGCTGCCGTTCGTGGAGCCGAGATCGATCGCCTGGGCCGTACCAGGCCCAGTCCGGATTTCCAGGTGGCGGCGCGAAACGCCGGTGTCGTCAATAAGGATGTCTGCTTCGGAGGACCGTCCGAGGACGATTGAGGGCGCGTTCAGCGAATAGCGCTGGCCGTCGATGTCCAGTACAGGCTGAAGCTGTGCCGGCTGGCGTGTTGGAGCCGCGGGTACGTTGCCGTGAATACCAGGCTGCGCCGGGACGGAAGGGGCGGAGGCTTTCTCGGTCCGCGAGGTGATGTCGAAATTCCCGGCGCGGTGCTCCTCATCGCGGCGGAAACTGATCCGGACCGGGCCCTGGAGGGTGTAGCCCTGGCTGCGGACATGGTTGATGACGACGTCGCACAGTTCCTCCGCGAGCGGTGTGCCCCATTCCTGGGCGCGCTGGAAGTCCTCGCTGCTGAGGAGTACGTCAAAAACGTTAGGGGCCAGGGTGCGTCCCGCGGCGATCGTGATGGCCTTGTTGTCCACCTCGGTGCGGAGGCGGCTCGCGATCTCGACAGGCTCAACCTGGGCGCGGGAACCGGTGGAGAAGACTCCGCGGACGGCCTTTTCGATGCCGCGCTCGACTTTGTCCAGCAATCCCATGGTCCTTCTCCTTTCCTGTTGGCTGCGGGGCAGCGTTCGTTCCGGAACTCGGTTTCCAACTTTTGCGAGCCCGCGCTCAGCGGACACTCCTACATCAGATACTACTGGGCGTGTCTGGGAATGGCCTCAACGGACGCCGCCGGGGCGACGTCAAAATGAGTGCCCGCCGCGCCCTGACGTGCGCGGACACCGCCGCCGGGACTGCCGCGGCGGGTCCCCGCTTGACGCCCGGCGGCGGGGCAAGCGTGGCCGGCAAACGACCCCATTCAGGGGGCTCTGGGGCTCGATTGGTGTTTTCCGGCAATTGTCCGTTATGCTTGATCTCGCTGCTTTTACGAGGTTGGCGGTCCGGGAAACCGGCCCTATCCGAGTGGAAGAAGTTGCGCGCGAGTGGCGGAACGGCAGACGCGCTGGCTTCAGGTGCCAGTGTCCGAAAGGGCGTGGGGGTTCAAATCCCCCCTCGCGCACGCAATCGAAAGAACCCCGGTCTTGGACCGGGGTTCTTTTGTTTAACCCGCACGGGGGCAGCCGGCGTCGGGGTTTCCCGGTTTCCCCACATTCGAAGGCTTGGCCCGGCGTGTTGCGCCGACACACCGGTGTGTGGCGGCGCCGGTCCGTCAAAAGTGGGGAAACTCCGCAGCAGCGGACCACGCGGCAAGACCGCTAGGCTGCCCGCAGTGCCCCGAGCCCGGCGAGGAGTGCCTCGAGTCCCAGCTTGAAGGCGACGTCGGCCGGTTTCTCATGGCCTTCCTCGGCCAGGCGCTGGACGGCGGCGGTGAAATGCGGTGTCGACGCGGCCATGGTGCCGGAATCGAAGATGTCCGCGGGTGCGGTGACGTCGTAGGCGGAGCCAAAGATGAACGATTCGATCGCGACAATGGCCGGGACAATGCGCTCCTGCGGAAAGCCTGCGCGGCTGAAACCGGCACTGACGGCCTCATACATGGCCAGTGTCTTGGGCGCGTCGGTCACGGGCAGTACGGCAATGACGGGAATCAGCGGGGTGTGCTTGGAAAATACATCGCGGTAGCTCCAGGCCCAATCCCTCACGGCCTGTTCCCAGTCCCTGGCCTCGAAGGCGGTGACGTCCACGAACGAGGTCAGGTGGTCCTGGACGAGGACCAGCACGTCCCGTTTGGACGAGACATGGTTGTACAGCGCCGAGGGAGCCACGTTGAGGGTCCTCGCCAGGGCAGCCATGGTGAACCCGTCGTAGCCGCTCTTGCCAATCAGCTGCAGGGCCGCCACGGTGATGCCGTTCTGGTCCAGCACTGCCGCGGCGGGCCGTCCCGCGCGGCGGCGGGGCCTGGCTGCGGGGCCGTGCGGATCGGCGGGGGCGCTGGTTGCTGCCGTCATTCCGGGCCTTTCTTCTCTGCTTGGCTTCTCAGTTTGGCTGGCGGGTTCGGGGTGAGCCCGTTCTGCCCCTACTTTACGGGCGAAATTCATTAGGCGGAGGGTCTTCCCCGAAGCGTGTGGAAGGTCTATCATTCTAAATGAACGCCATTCATTTTGTGGTCCGCATCACTCTAGCGGCCACGGGGAGGAACATCATGCTGGAACTTGACCGCGACGTCGTCATCGTAGGAGCCGGCCCGTCGGGCTTGACCGCCGCCCGCGAGCTGAGAAAGGCCGGACTCAGTGTGGCGGTGCTCGAGGCGCGGGACCGCGTGGGCGGCCGGACCTGGACCGACACGGTTGACGGGGCCATGCTCGAGATCGGCGGCCAGTGGGTTTCGCCGGACCAGACCGGGCTCCTGGGGCTCCTGGATGAGCTCGGACTGCAGACCTATTCCCGCTACCGCGACGGCGAATCCGTCTACATTGGCGCGGACGGCAGGCGCACCCTGTACACCGGTGACACCTTCCCGGTCAGCGAAACCACCGCCGTCGAAATGGACAAGCTCACGGCCCTGCTGGACTCCCTGGCCGCGGAGATGGCTCCCGAGGAGCCGTGGGCCCACCCCAAGGCCCGCGAGCTGGACACCATCTCCTTTCACCATTGGCTGCGGCAGAACTCAACAGATGAGGAAGCCTGCAACAACATCGGCCTGTTCATCGCCGGCGGCATGCTGACCAAACCGGCCCACGCCTTCTCCGCCCTGCAGGCCGTCCTCATGGCTGCCTCGGCGGGGTCCTTCACCAACCTCACGGATGAGGACTTCATCCTGGACAAGCGGGTTGTCGGCGGGATGCAGCAGGTTTCGCTGCTGCAGGCCGCGGAACTGGGCGACGACGTCGTCCTCGGCAGCCCGGTCCGCACCATCAACTGGGCCGATGACGCGAGCGGAGGCTACCGTGTCACTGCCGTCTCCGACCGGGCCACGGTGAACGCACGTTTCGTCATTATGGCCGTGCCGCCGAACCTCTACACCCGGGTGTCCTTTAACCCGCCGTTGCCCCGCCGCCAGCACCAGATGCACCAGCACCAGTCACTTGGCCTGGTCATCAAGGTCCACGCCGTCTATAGCAGCCCGTTCTGGCGCGAAGACGGCCTGTCCGGAACGGCCTTCGGCGCCGGCGCCATTGTGCAGGAGGTCTACGACAACACCAACCACGAGGACCCGCGCGGCACGCTGGTGGGCTTTGTCTCGGATGAGAAGGCCGACGCCATGTTCGAGCTCAGCGCGGAGGACCGCCGCCGCGCCATCCTCGAGTCGATTGCGTCCTTCCTCGGCGAAAAGGCCCTGGATCCCGAGGTTTACTACGAGTCCGACTGGGGTTCGGAGGAATGGACCCGGGGGGCTTACGCCGCCAGCTACGACCTTGGCGGACTGCACCGCTACGGCAAGGACCAGCTGACGCCGGTCGGGCCGATCTATTGGTCCTGCTCGGATCTTGCGGCCGAGGGCTACCAGCATGTTGACGGCGCCGTCCGGATAGGGCAGCTCACGGCGGCCCGGATCGTCGCTGCTGCGGACCGTGCGTCCGTCGCCTCGTAGAGAATCCCAACAATTCAGTTGAATGCAGTCCAGTTCAGTTAGGAGAGCGGCCAGATGCGTTACGTAGTGGGGTATTCAGCCAATGCCAGGGGCCATGATGCGGTCAATCTGGCCGTCTCCCTGGCGCTCGGGCGGGGGGCGAGCCTGGACCTTGTGCTGGTGGTGCCCGAAGTGCAGCAGTCCGGGCACGCCCTCGCGCCGAAGGCCGGCTTCGAAAATCTGCTCACCGAGCAGGCCCAGGAGTGGCTCGACCAGGCCCTGGCGCTGGTTCCATCCAGTGTCCCGGCGCAGGCACACATCCGCAGCCATGATTCCGACGCGCACGCACTGATCGAGGCGGCCGAGGAATTGGGCGCGGACATGCTCATCATCGGGGCCACCAGCACCGGACTCTTCAAACGGTTCACGATCGGGTCGGTGGCCAGTGCATTGCTCCACGCCTCGACCGTTCCGGTGGCCCTGGCACCGCACGGCTATCACCGCCAGGAGGCTCTGACCCGGATCAGTTGCGGGCTCGGAACCCGGGCCGGTGCGGAGAAGCTGCTCGAATTCGCCCTAGGCATGGCGTCGAACCGGGACGTGCCACTGCGGGTGGTGTCGCTTCTGGCCCTCGACGGCGATGCGGCCGATTCAGCCGACGCGGCCCGGGAGTATGCGGCCAAGTGCCTTGCCGACGCACTGGCTGCCGGCGGGCCGGCAGTACCGGGGGAGGCGAAGGCGGAGGTCCCGGGGGAGGCCAAGACGGAAGCCCAGGTGGAGGCGAAGACGGAAATCGTCGTCGCCCACGGGCGCAGCATCGAGGAAGCCGTGGACCGCCTGGACTGGGAAGACGGCGAGGTCCTGTTGATCGGATCCAGCCGGCTTGCCAAGGGCCGGTCCATCTTCCTCGGCAGCACAGCGGGCCGCATTCTGCGCGCCCTGCCGGTGCCGATGATCGTGGTCCCCAGCGACTATGAACTCAAGCACCTCAATCATTCAGCGTCGAGTGACACCCCCCGAGAGGCACAACAATGAGCGCAGACCATGCGATGTCCAAGCCGTCGCAGACAGGACAGCAGACAGGACAGCACACCGAACAGCAGCACGGACTCAGTGAGAAGGGCCTGAAAGCCGGATCGGTGGGGCTCATTGGCGCCGTCGTCATCGGCATTTCCTGTATCGCCCCGGCATACACCCTTACGGCCGCCCTGGGTCCCACCGTGGCCGAGGTCGGCGTGCAACTGCCGGCGATCTTCCTGGTGGGCTTTATCCCCATGCTGCTGGTGGCCTTCGGCTACCGGGAGCTGAACAACGCCATGCCCGACGCCGGGACCTCCTTCACCTGGGCGTCGCGGGCGTTCGGCCCCTGGATTGGCTGGATGGGCGGCTGGGGACTCATCGCCGCCACCATCATCGTGCTCTCGAACCTGGCCGCCGTAGCGGTGGACTTCTTCTACCTCATGCTGGCGCAGATCTTCGGCAATCCCGAACTCGCCGACCTCACCACCAACCTGCCGCTGAATATCGCGACCACACTGGTGTTTATCGCCCTCGCGTGCTGGATCTCCTACCGCGGCATGGAAACCACCAAGACCGTCCAGTACGTTCTCGTGGGATTTCAGTTGCTGGTCCTCGCCTGGTTCTCGATCTCAGCGTTCAGCCACGTCGCCAACGGAACCGCCTTTGACGCCACGGCCATCTCCCCGGACTGGTTTAACCCGTTCGCCGTGGGATCCTTCTCCGCCTTCGCCGCCGGCGTTTCGCTGTCCATCTTCATCTACTGGGGCTGGGACGTCACGCTGACCATGAACGAGGAGACCAAGAACCCGGAGAAAACGCCGGGACGTGCCGCCACGATCACCGTGCTGGTCATCGTGATCATCTACATGACGGTTGCCCTGGCCACGCTGAGCTACGCCGGCGTCGGCGACACGGGGCTGGGCACCGGCAACCCGGAGAACCAGGGCAGCATCTTCGCCGTTCTGGCGGGACCGGTAATGGGCCCGTTCGCCATCCTGATGTCCCTGGCTATCCTGAGCAGCTCCGCCGCGTCTCTGCAGTCCACATTTGTCTCGCCGGCGCGCACCCTGCTGTCCATGGGCCATTACCGGGCGCTGCCGCAGAAGTTCGGCAGGATCAGCCCCACATACAAGTCGCCGAGTTATGCCACGATCGCCTCTGCCATCGCGGCCGCGGCGTTCTATGTCATCACCCGGACCACGTCGGAAAACGCACTGTGGGACACCATCACGGCCCTGGGCATGATGATCTGCTTCTACTACGGCATCACCGCGTTGGCCTGTGTCTGGTTCTTCCGCGCCGAGGCGTTCAGCGGAGCGAGGGCCTTCTTCTTCAAGTTCCTCGCGCCACTCCTGGGCGGCGTCATCCTGCTGGTCATGTTCGTCAAGACCGCCTACGACTCCATGGATCCCGCGTACGGATCAGGGTCGTCGATCGGCGGTGTGGGGCTGGTCTTCATCCTGGGCATGGGCGTCCTCCTGCTGGGCGTGGTGCTCATGCTGGTCATGGCCAAGCTCCGCCCCGAGTTCTTCAGGGGCCAGGTCCTGACCCGCGGGCACTGAGTCCACTGCCGGTTCAGGGAAGGTCCCGGGAAGGTCTCCGGCCGGCAGCCGTTGGAAAGTAAGCACACTTACCAATAGGCTGTCCGGAGGGGGACCTTCCTCCGTTGGAACCAGAACGAGGTGAGAGCATGTCGGATGCCGAAAGCATCAGCAAGGTCACGGACATCATCAACGATTCGCACATCGGAATGTTCACCACCATCAACGAAGCAGGCGCGCTCGTCAGCCGGCCGCTGGCCGTCCAGGAGGTCAAGGACGACGGCGACATGTGGTTTTTCACGTCGGCGACCACCTCTCAGGTGGCCCACATCCGCGCCAACCCGGCGGTGAACGTCTCCTTCGGCAAGCGCACCGAGTGGGTTTCGGTGGCCGGGACCGCTGAAGTGGTCACTGACCGGCAACTGATCCACGACATGTGGAATCAGGTGGTGGAGGCCTGGTTCCCGGACGGGCCGGACACCCCTGAGGTGGTCCTGCTCCACGTCGACTCGGACTCCGCCGAGTACTGGACCAGCCCGGGCGGCACGGCGGCCACCGTGCTGCAGTGGATCAAGTCCAAGGTGACCAACAGCCGGATGAGCGTCGGCGACAGCGGAACGGTCGAGCTGTAGCGCGCCGAACCCGGGCCAGCGCCCGGTCTCACCGGTGGATATTGCCGCTCGATATCACCGCTCTGGGCTGATGACGGCCGATCGGGACCGGACTGCTCCTAGTCGGTGATTTTCAGGCCGGTGCCCCAGTTGAAGGTTGGATACGCGGGGTTGGCCTGCAGCGCCATGACCAGCAGCATGAAGCCCTCGAGTTCTCGGGCGTGACGCAGTCCGCCCACCTGGAGCGGACGCAGCCCAGCGGCTTCGGCGAAGACCGCAACCTCGTTGCGGGCCTCTTCGGAGTCCGAGGCGATGAAGACATCCATCGGCTGGCCGCCGGCTGCCCCGGACCCGAGCGGGCCGGCAAAGGTGGTGTTGAAGGCTTTCACCACCCGTGCGCCCGGGAGCAGTCCGGCGATTTCCTCCGCCGCCGACGTCCCCGGGGCGACCACCAGCGAGTCGAAGGTTTCGGTGTCAATCGGATTGCTGATGTCCACCACCGTCTTGCCGCTGAGCGTGTCGCCGAAATGCGTGGCAACTTCCCTGGCGGGGCCGAAGTACAGCGCGAGGACGACGATGTCGCCCTCGGGAACCTCGCTCAGGCCGCCGGAGCTGGTGGTGCCGCCAAGTTCAGCAGCGAGCTTGGCGGCATTCTCCGGCGTCCGGTCCAGGATCTGGACGGAGCGCCCGGCGGCGACAGCCCGGGTCCCGATCGCCCGTGCCATGTTGCCGCTGCCGATGATCGTGATGTCAGTCATGATGGAACCTTTCCAAGGTGGCCGCGAACTGCCGGATCGGCAATTCCGGGGAATCAGCCGTGCGCGTGGTCCGGGCCAGGCGGCCCGGCGGCGCTGACGCCGGCCGCGCGTTCGGCGGCAGCGAGGGCATGTTCCAGCCGTTCCACGGCCGGGGCGTAGGCGGCATCGGTGCAGGCGCGGTCCGTACGGCCGCCGAGGCCCTCGGCGGCCTTGATCGCCCGGATCAGTGCCGCGGTTTCCGGTTGCCGGGTATCGCTCATCGCGGGATAGTCAATCGAGAACCCCGGATCCAGTTCGTACCGCTGCCACCGGGCGAGGGCGCTCCGGTGCCGTGCGGCGGCCGCCTCGTTCAAGAGCCGGGTTTCCCGGCTGGCCCGGCGGGCTTCCTGCCGGCGGAGCAGCCGGGGTGCCGCAGCGACGGCCGCCAGGGCAGCCCCCGCGGCCAGCATCCCGAGCGCCAGGCCGGCCCAGGGCCATGTGGAAGAGGCCAGGACGATGGCGGGCACAATGACGGCGAGTCCGGCGAATGCGTCCCAAAACGCGCCGTCCGCGCCTTCGGAAGGCCCGTCGTCGGCCGCCAGGTGCTTGCGGGCGAAATAGACCGAGGCGAAAGCTGCCCCGGCAACCAGAATGGCGAGGGCCAGGAACTGCCAGGCCGCCAGGGCGCCGGATAGTGAAAGCGTCATTGCACACCTCCCCGGAACGGTCCCGGGCGGGCGCTGTTCCGCTAGTTCCATTGGAATCCCTGGCGGCGGGGCCGTCAATGCCTGCCGGGCCGGGGCAATGCCCGGCGCCAGCGCGGACGCAAACCCAGGCGCCAGGGCCGGTGCGGAGGCCGCGTCGCGGTTCCTACGCCGAGCCTCCCGGCGTAGCCTAGGGGCCATGCGACTGAAAATGTGCAGTATCCACGTCAAGGATCCAGCCTCGGCCCATGAGTTCTACACCGGCACGCTGGGCTTCGAAACGCTGATGGCCATGCCGGAGCACAACCTCTTCATCATCAAGGATCCGGATGGTGCCGGAGGCGCCGGACTGCTGCTGGAACCCAGTGACAACCCGATCGGCGCGGCCTACATGAACGGTCTGCACGACGCCGGGATTCCCGCGATCGTCTTTGGCGTGCCGGACGTGCGCGCCGAATACGACCGGCTTGCGGCCAAGGGCGTGATGTTCCAGGGGGAACCGTCCGAGGGGCCCGGCGGGACCAGTGTGGTGTTGGATGACGGCTGCGGGAACTTCGTGCAGCTGCACCAGGACTAGATGCCGGACCACCGCGCCCCGACTCTGCCTAACGGCTCGTCTTGTCCTTGTCCGGGTGCTCGTCGCCGATATGGCCCGGTGCATTGGCGGCCAGGACCCGGGCCACGAAGGAGGCATACTCCTCCATATAGTGGCGCAGCAACCCGGCCGTAGCCTCGTCCTTGACCTCACCGTCCTCGCCGTAGGCCTCCGGGACGAAGCGGATGTAGGCCTCCGGAGCATTCAGCTGCGGCGCGTCGAGGAAGCTCAGCACGCTGCGGAAAGAGGACTGCATCACGGCCGTCCCAATGCCGCCCGGGGAGGCGCCGATGATCCCGGTGGGCTTGCGGGCGAAGGAGTTCGTGCCCCAGGGCCGGGATCCCCAGTCGATGGCGTTTTTGAGCGCTCCGGGGATGGACCGGTTGTATTCGGGCGAGACGAACAGGATGCCGTCGGAAGCCGAGATGGCATCTTTGAGGGCCTGCCCAACGGGTGGGAAAGCGGCATCAAAATCCGGGCTGTACAACGGCAGATTCCTGATGGGGATCTCCGTGAACTCCAGTTCCGAAGGTGCAAGCCGGATCAGCGCCCTGGACAAGGTGCGGTTGATGGAATTGCTCGAGAGGCTCCCGACAAAATATCCGATCTTGAAGCCCATGGCCTTGTTCCTTCCCGATACGCCGCCGGTGGCAGGTGAATTGGGATATGGAGGGGATCGGACCGGCGGCCCCGACCCATTCCGCGAGCGTAGTCCTGCGTCCGCGGGTTGAAAAGAGGGGCCGGGAGAAAGCGCGTGCCGCTATTCGGCCTTGGCGCGGGCTTTCTTGGCGTCCTTCTTGGCGGCCTCGTCCTTGACCCGCTGGGCCTCGGCGCGGACGGCGGCGTGGGTGGCGCGCTCGGCCACCAGCCAGGCCGGGGGAGCCTGAAGCAGTGCGGTGATTTCCGCCGTCGTCAGCGCTTCCTCAACACCACCGCGGGCCAGGCCGGCGATGGAGACGTTGAGCTTCTGCGCGACCACGGGGCGCGGGTGCGGGCCGTTGCGGCGCAGTTCCGCGAGCCACTCCGGCGGGTTGGCCTGGAGATCGGCAAAATCAGCGCGGGTGATGGTTGAATCCTGGAACTCCTGGGGTGTCGCCGGCAGGTAGATGCCAAGCTTCTTGGCAACGGTGGCCGGTTTCATGGACTGGGAGTTTGCAGAGGTCATAGTCCAAGGGTATCCGGCGGCACGCCCGCAGGGCACCAACCCAGCACCAACCCAGTACCAAACCAGCACCGGATCAGCACGGTGCCGCCATCGCGGCGGACCCCCGCGCCACCCCGGGCGGTACTGTGAACATGTGTCCGCAGCAGAAGAACCATCCCAGACCCCCGACGAAACCGCCGTCGTCCCAGCCGTCGCAGTCGGGCGGGAGCTGCGCTTCGCGTACGTCGCCGGTGTGACACCGGGCAAATGGATCCGCCGCTGGGAAGAACGGATGCCCGATGTTCCGCTGCACTCCTTTATGTCCGACGACGGCGCGCAACTGTCCGTGCTCCGCGACGGTTCCGCGGACCTGAGTTTCGTCCGGCTCCCGGTGGAACGCGAGGGCCTCAGCGTGATCCCGCTCTACGAGGAGCAGCCCGTGGTGGTGGCACCGAAGGGGCACGAGGTCTCCTTGTTTGAAGAAGTGGACCTGGCGGACCTGTCCGCCGAGACGTTTCTCGATGTGCAGGAGCTCGGCGGCCCGGCAATGGCGCTGCAGGTGGTGGCGTCCGGTGCCGGGCTGGTGATCCTGCCGATGTCCGTGGCCCGGCATTTCAACGTCAAGGACACCGTGGCGCGGAAACTCACGGGGGCGCCCGGCACGGAGATCGCCCTGGCCTGGCCGAGCGACGCCACGGACGAGGTCATCGAGGAATTCATCGGTATTGTCCGCGGACGCACCGCCGCGAGCTCCCGCCAGCCCTCGGCGCAGCAGGAGAAACCCAAACGCGAGCCCAAGCCGGACCGGCGCGGCACCGGAGCCGCGAAGAAGCCCAAGGTGGCGCAGCGCTACGCTCCCAACCCGGACAAGGGCCGCGGCAAGGGATCCCGGAAGAAGGGGAAACGCTAGGCCTGTGGAGTTGACGTGGCGCTCAGCCGTTGCGGGAATGGCGAAGATAGGCCGTCAGATTGGCCCGCTCATGCGGACAGGTTCGTTTCTATCACCATCAAAATACATCCTCCAAAAAGGGCAACAGAACTCAAATAGATTCCCACGAGAATGGCAACTGCTGCCGAATGAAGGAGGCCCAGTTCAAAAACACCGAAGATCAGGGCGACAGCCACGGTTGCTGCCGTGAGGACCGCCGGAATCAATATTTTCGGAGTTTCGGAAGCTAACGAGACGCTTCCAATCACTTGAGGAGACCCCCTACAAAACGTTAGCGAGGAGCTAAGGCTGCCGCAGCGCCGTGGCTGTTGCGCTGTTGGTATTCCCAGATAGTGCCAAGAGCTGGCGATATGGTTGAGCATCAGTAGCCGCACTACCTTGGGGAAAAATGATATTGGCGCTTTCTACATCGGAAGTAAATCCACTGGTGCCGTCATGGGGCATCATGGGATTCCCGCTGACCCTGAACGCAATCTTGTTCATTGCAGCGCTCGTGAGCATTGCGCGCAATAGGACTCACACCACTGGCGGTACTGTCGTTTGGGCCCTCATCGTTCTTGCAGTACCGCTACTTGGCTCGGTTCTGTGGTTTTTGGTTGGGCGCAGAGAAACATCCAGTTTTTGTCTCCGCGATCACGCGAGAAGCGGCATGATCGGGTGAATCTGAGCAGCCCGGGACTATGATCACGACGATAATCGACGCATGACTGAGCACTTACCGTCCTGGCCGACCACACCACCGACCTACGGTTCAGTCGTTTTGCGCGAGTTCACCGACGACGACGTACATCTCGCCACCGAGTTGGGAGACGATCCTTACATCCCTCTCATTGGCAGCCTTCCCGCACTCCCCACGGCACAGCAGGCTCTGGAGTGGATCTACCGGCAGCGCGGCCGGTTCGCCGAAGGAAAAGGGCTGTCCTTCGCCATCGCCGATGCCGAATCCGACAACGCCGTCGGTGCGATCGGACTGTGGCTTCAGAACATGTCGGCCGGCCGCGCAACGGTCGGCTACTCGGTTGCCCCCGCGCACCGGGGTCGCGGGATTGCCACCAGCGCGTTAAAGGCACTGACCGCGTTCGCTTGGACCATCCCCACTCTGCACCGGATCGAGCTGTACATCGAGCCGTGGAACAGCAACTCAAGTCGCGTTGCCGAGGCGTCTGGTTTCCAGCGGGAGGGCCTGCTCCGCAGCCACCAGGAGATTGGTAACACCCGGCGCGACATGCTGCTCTATGCGACAACGCGACCTTAACGGCATCTCGGCTGGTGTTTGCATTCTGCCCAGCCGGAGCTTCGCAGCAGCGGTGCGCAGGCACATTCCGGATTATCTGCTGCCCGTCGACGTGGGGCCGCGGGTGGTGAAGTACTTCCCCGACCGCGCGGAGCAATCGCGCTCAGCGCCTCGTCTCGTACCTGGTCAGGACCACGCCGCCGGGAAACGTCCGCGTCTCCACCAGATTCAGGTTCACCCAGCTGTCGAGCGAGGTGAAGAACGGAGTGCCGCCGCCCACCACGACCGGATGGGTGACTAGCGCGTATTCGTCGATCAGCCCGGCCCGCATGGCCGCCCCGGCGAGCGTTGCGCCGCCGACGCTCATCGGTCCGCCGTCGCCGGCCTTGAGCCGGGTGATCTCGGCGATCGCGTCGCCGGTGACCAGGCGGGTGTTCCAGTCGACCTTGTCGATCGTCGAGGAGAACACCACCTTCGGCGTGTCCCGCCAGTTCCGCGCGAACTCGATCTCCGCCAGGGTGGCGTTGGGCTGCTGGTCGCCGGTCGGCCAGTAGGAGCTCATGGTCTCCCAGAGCTTGCGGCCGTACAACGACAGGCTGCTGGCCCGCTCCTGGTCGAGCCAGAACTGGAACAGTTCGTCGCTCGGCCCGCCCCAGCTGATGTCGTCGCCGGCCGCGGCGATGTAGCCGTCCAAGGTCAGATTCATGCCGTAGATCAGTTTTCGCACGGCGCCAGCCTTCCGTCTTGTCGTGGTCGAGGGCATCATTGAACTCTGTCGTCCCGCATATGATCGGCAGCATCCTGTCCCTCTTGGAGCCACCGTAACCGCCCATGGTCTGGATGCCATAGCCTTCGGTCCGCGTTTCAACTGAGCTGCCCGATGAGGGGTCGGCTTACGGACACGTTGCGGAGCATCGAAACCCGTCTTGACGTGTCCCACCCAACGATCCTTCACTGGACACCTCCAGTCATCCGGCGCTTCAGGAAAGAGCTAACGAAAGCCGGGGTAGCCCATTCTCACGTCTGTATATGGCGCACGAATCTTGATCGCCGTCCTATGCGGTCAAATATCTGCGTATCAGGACCAGCCAGGTAAGTCTGGTGAGGGCGCGAATGAATTGGGAATTTCCGTGACTTGGTAGAAGCGTTCGGTCTCAGGTTTCCTGTACTTGCTCACGCGGACTGTTTCCAGAGACGGACAGTTCTCCAAGACGTTGAGTGTGCCGTCTTCGGGGAGCACCCCGAAGAGCTCAATGTGCGCCAGAACCGGTAACTCCGTTAGCGGGGCCAGCGATTGAACGATTGTTTTCTTCCCAGATGAGTCCCAACTAGGCAGTGTGCTGAGTCTTATCGTTCTTAGACGTTGCAGTTGACTGAGCGGGCCGAGGTCCGACACGTTAGGCAAGTGCATGATGCTTAGATAATCGAGCCGGCCCAGACCTCCCAAGGACGCCAGGCCCATATCCGGATATGTTGCAATGACAAGGGTCTTCAGATTGACGAATTCCGATAGGCCTGCCAGGGACTTGTATTTGCATTGCCACACCCGCAGAGCAGTCACCTCAGCTGGGGCCGGATGCGCAGGCAGTGACCGAGCATCGTCTCTCATGAAGTCAGCGATCATCCTTGCACCGTAGTGGAAATGTTAGGAAAGCGGCCGGTGAGGGACCGGCTTACGGGCGGTTGCCCAGTATCCGCGCTCGTGGAGACGCCCTTGCTTGGGCAGCAGGCGCAGACTTCCCTTGAAGATGCGTCTGGTATCGGCTTAACTGTTGGCAAAGGGGCGGGAGGCACTTACAAATGACGAGCTCCAGCGCTGAGACTGAATCACAGATGAGGTCCCGAACATGGACATGCTGAACGGCGAGGAGATCGCCGAGGCCAGGCTGACCGACTGGCGCAAGTTGGCCCAGGGACTCCATGCCCGCTACCTGGTCGACGACTTCGGCACCGGTGCACGGTTCGTTACCGCGGTAGGCGAGGCGGGCGATGCGCTCGGACACCACCCGAGCGTGTCGATCGGCAATGGGTACGTCGACCTCAAGATGGTCAGCGCCGACGCCATCTACCGCGACGACGAGGGCACCGAGCACGTCGTCGAATGGGTAACCCAGCAGGACGTCGACCTCGCGCGACGGATCTCCGAGATCGCCGCCGACCACGAGGTCGACGCCGACCCGGCCTCGGTCAGCGTCATCGAGCTCGGTCTCGATACGGCCCACTCCGCGACCATCGCCCCAGTGTGGGCCGCCCTGTTGACCGGGAACGCCGAGGCCCAGGGTCACGGGTCGCCCAGCGACGAGATCCGGGACGCCACAGGGCGTGTACCGAACCTGTGGTTTGGGGACACCGGTGAGACCCCGAGTCAGCGGTTCCACGTCGAGATCTATGTGGCGCCCGAAGTGGCCGAGCAACGAATCGCCGCTGCCGTCTCCGCGGGCGGGACTGTCGTCGATGACACCGGCGCGCCGTCGCTCACCGTGATCGCCGACCAGGACGGCAACACAGGAGTCCTATGCGTCGCCGAGTCCCCCGCGACGAGATCTACCACCTGACTTTCTTCAACTCGTTCCCGAGACAACCCCTGAGGTGGGCGTGACGACTTCGCACGTGATCAAGCCGCTCACGGCCGAGACCTTCCCGGCGTGGCTGGCGCTCGCGCAGAAGCACAACGGGGTCTGGGGTGGGTGCTACTGCTCGTATTTCCACGACGACACGGAGCGCACCGTCAAGAGCGAGTACGACGGGCCGACGTTCAAGCAGAGACTCGTGGCGGAGGGCGTCGCGCACGCCGCGCTCGTCTTCGACGGCGACGACGCGATCGCGTGGTGCGAGTACGGCAGTCCGGTCGAGCTGCCGCGCATCTATCACCGCAAGGAGTACGACGCGGGCGAGACCGAGCCGGCACCGTGGCGCATCACATGCTTCTTCGTCGACCGCGACCACCGACGTTCGGGAGTGGCGCGGGAGGCGCTGGATGGCGCGCTCGAGCTAATCGCGCAGGCCGGCGGGGGCGAGGTGGTCTCGTTCCCGAACGAGCTCGCCCCGGGCAAGAGGACGTCGTCCTCATTCCTCCACAACGGTACGAGGGCCATGTTCGAGAAGGCTGGATTCACGTTCGAGCGTCACATCGGCAAGAGCAAGACCGTGATGCGCAAGACGGTCCCGCCGGCCCGCGGCTGAAGCTGGGTTCGCACGGCCTGGTCACGACGGCGTCAGGTTCGGCTCGCCGCCCTTGAGATCCCGCAACATCACCGACACTCAGAGTGTTCGAAAACAGGGTCGTCGCCGGGCTCTCCTGAACGAACCCGAGAACCTCACCGGCACGCACGCCCCGAACCGTGCGGATATTGGCCGCAAGCCAATCCACGACTAGCGTTGGCCAACAAACCGGACCGATTCCGACGCCGACCGCTGACGGTCCCCTTGCGGGCGGCCTGTCTCATAACCCCGGTGCCTCGAAACCCATGCCGTGCTAGACGTGGGCTGCTACTTGGCGCAGGCGTCCTGAAGGGCCTTGACGGATTCGGCCGGAACCTGGTCGCCGGAGTCGGCGATCTGGCGCAGCGGGGTGGTGATCTCAGCGGGTGTACCCGCGGCTTCCGCGCTGGTGACAAGACCGCCCAGCAGTTCCTTGTCCTTGGCGCTGACCAGGCCGTTCTTCACGATGGCGCAGGCCTGCTTCTTCACTTCATTGCCGGCCGCCGTCGCAGCCCGTGACGCCCCGTCGTTGACGGCCTTTTCGGTAGCGTCCTGCACTTGCCCACAGCCGGTAAGTCCGATCAAGAAGGCGGCAGCGGCAAGGGCGGCGAGACGTCGTTTCATCCACCCACCCTAACAAGCGCGGCTTGTGCCGGCCTGAGGAAAAAGGGCAAACGCCAGGCCGTAGCCGTGTGGGCACCGGCGCGCATAGGCTCGGTGAGTGGACATCGTCGAGTTCCTGACCGCGCGCATTAGAGAAGACGAAGCCGTCGCCCTAAAGCTGCTCGGCGACCCCACGCTTGCCGTCTCCGGCGAGTGGTATGAACGCCGCCTGCTCCGTGAGTGCGAGGCCAAGCGCCAGCTCATCGGCATCATTGAATCCGCACGCCAGTCCGTGCTGGCCATGTTGGTCAGCCAGGAACCCGCCGAGGCCGGATGGGTGCCGGACGTCATCGAATGGACGACGCTCTCCCTGCACACCCTGGCGCTGCCGTATGCGGACCACCCCGAATTCCAGGCGCACTGGCGGATCACCGGATAGGGCCGTCAGCGGTTAGCTCCTGAGATGATGACGGGTCCCGGAAACCTGCAGGAAATCTCCGCGGCCTACTCTGGTCACACCGCGCCTTCTGCGGTCCGCCAGTCGGCTGGTTCTTGAAGGGATACCGTCATGCACCTCTTGCCCCGTGAGCAGGAAAAGCTCATGATCGTGGTTGCGGCGGATCTCGCCCGCCGCCGCCAGGCGCGCGGACTGAAGCTGAACTTCCCCGAGGCCGTCGCGGTGATCAGCTACGAACTGATCGAGGGCGCCCGGGACGGCCGGACCGTTCCGGAGCTCATGAGCTACGGAACCACCATCCTTGGCCGCGACGAAGTGATGGAGGGCGTGCCGGAAATGATCCACGACGTCCAGATCGAAGCAACCTTCCCGGACGGCACCAAGCTCGTCACCGTTCACGACCCGATCCGTTAGGAGCTTCGATGATTCCGGGAGAATACGTGCTCAGTTCCGCGCCGCTGCTCATCAACGCCGGCCGTGAGGCGGTGGACGTCGCGGTGACCAACACCGGAGACCGGCCCGTCCAGGTGGGCTCGCATTATCACTTTGCCGAAGCCAACTCCGCGCTGCAGTTTGACCGGGCGGCCGCCTACGGCCGCCGGCTGGACATCCCGGCCGGCACGGCCGCGCGGTTCGAACCCGGGGACAGCAGGACCGTCCGGCTGATCGAGCTCGCGGGCAGACGGGAAGTGTACGGCCTCAGCAACGCCGTCAACGGCACACTCCGCAAGAGCGGACTCCCTGTTTCCGAAGGGGAAGGTGACGCAAAGTGAGTTTCGAACTATCCCGCAGGCAGTATGCGGACCTCTACGGCCCGACGACGGGCGACGCCATCCGCCTGGCCGACACGGATCTGTTTCTTGAGATCGAGAAGGACCTTACCGTTTACGGCGAGGAAGTGGTGTTCGGCGGCGGCAAGGTGATCCGCGACGGCATGGGCCAGAACGGCCAGGTGACCCGGGACGGTGACGGTTCCGGCGGTATTGGTTCCGGCAGTACCGATTCCGGCGGCGGAGTCCCGGACACCGTGATCACCAACGTCGTGGTGCTGGACTACACCGGCATCTACAAGGCCGACGTCGCGCTCCGGGACGGCCACATCTTCCGGATCGGCAAGGCCGGCAACCCGCAGATCACCGACGGCGTGGACATCGTGATCGGCGCGAGCACCGAGATCATTGCGGGTGAGCGGAAAATCCTGACCGCCGGCGGGGTGGACTCGCACATCCACTTCATCTCCCCGGACCAGGTCCCTGCCGCCCTGTGCAGCGGCGTGACCACGATGGTCGGCGGCGGCACCGGTCCCGCCGAAGGCACCAAAGCCACCACGGTCACCCCCGGAAAATGGCACATCCAGCGGATGCTGCAGGCCGCCGAAGGGCTGCCCATCAACATCGGCCTGTTCGGCAAGGGCCACGCGTCCGCCGTCGAACCCCTGGCCGAGCAAATCCGCGCCGGCGCGATCGGGCTGAAAGTCCATGAGGACTGGGGCTCCACCACGTCCTCGATCGACACGTCGCTGCAGGTAGCGGACCAGTACGACGTCCAGGTGGCCATCCACACCGACACCCTGAACGAGTGCGGCTTCGTGGAGGACACCATCCGGGCCATCGACGGCCGCGTGATCCACACCTTCCACACCGAAGGCGCCGGCGGCGGCCACGCCCCGGACATCATCAAGATCGCCGGGCTGCCCAACGTCCTGCCGGCGTCCACCAACCCCACCCTGCCGTACACGCGCAACACCATCGAAGAGCACCTGGACATGCTCATGGTCTGCCACCACCTGAACCCGGACATCCCGGAGGACGTGGCATTCGCGGACTCCCGCATCCGCGCCGAGACCATCGCCGCCGAGGACGTCCTGCAGGACCTGGGCATCTTCGCGATCACGTCCTCGGACTCCCAGGCCATGGGCCGGGTGGGCGAGGTGGTCATCCGCACCTGGCAGGTGGCGGACAAGATGAAGCGGCAGCGCGGTGTACTGAAGGATCCTGCCGGCGGCAGCCACGGGGCCGCGTCAGGCCTGGGCGCGGAGAGCGACAACTTCCGCCTGAAGCGCTACGTGGCGAAATACACCATCAACCCGGCTATCGCGCAGGGCATGGCCGATTCCATCGGCTCCGTGGAGGTCGGCAAGTTCGCCGACCTTGTGCTCTGGGACCCCGCGTTCTTCGGAGTGAAGCCGGACCTTGTGCTCAAGGGCGGCCAGATCGCCTACGCCCTCATGGGTGACGCCAACGCCTCCATTCCCACCCCGCAACCGCGCACCATGCGGCCGATGTTCGGCGCCTATGGCAAGGCGCTGCAGCAGTCCTCCATCACCTTCCTCTCCCAGGCCGCCATCGAGGCCGGGATCCCGGCGGAGCTCGGACTGGAGAAGGTCATCCGGCCGGTGTCCGGAATCAGGAACCTCACCAAGGCGGACCTCAAGTACAACGGCGCCACCCCTGATATCGAGGTGGACCCGGAAACGTATCAGGTGAGCGTCGACGGCGAGGACGTCACCTGCGAGCCCTCAGACGTGCTGCCCATGGCGCAGCGCTACTTCCTTTTCTAGGCTTCCAGAGGAGACCACCATGATCATCGAAAAGGTCCTCGGCAACACCCACGACCTCCCTCCCGGTCCGGACCCCTACCTTGGGCTCCACCGCGAGAAGGTGGTGCTGCCCAGCGCCCAGCTGGTCAAACGCATCCAGCGCGTCACCACCGACCACGGGAAGGAACTCGGCATCCGCCTCCCCGCCGGTTCCGGGGACCTTCGCGACGGCGACATCCTGCACGTGGCCGGCACCAACATGATCGTGGTGTCAGTCCTGCCCACCGACGTCCTGGTGATCGCCCCGCGCTCCATCCACGAGATGGGGGTGGTGGCCCACTCCCTGGGCAACCGGCACCTGCAGGCCCAGTTCTTCGACGCTTCCTCGGAGTACGGGGCGGAGGTGATGGTCTGCCAGTACGACCACACCGTGGAGGACTATCTCAAACACGTCGGAGCGCCCTACGACCGCCAGGAGCGCGTGATGCCCGTCCCCTTCCGCCATGCCGAACACTCGCACTAGTTTTCTCTTCCGCGGCGGGGGCGCCGCCCCGGATTTGGGGCCGTGCCCGCTCCGCGGTGCCCGCCACGCCGCGGCCCCAAAATCCGGGTCGGCGGCTTGTGATCTCGCCTTTGGGGACCTCCCGTGATGCATTACCAGTTGGCGTTGCAGCAGCTGACGGATTCTGCTCTGCCTACCGGGGCGTTTGCTCACTCTCTGGGGTTTGAGACGTATGTGGAGCGCGGGCTGGTGCACGACGAGGAGTCCTTTGGGGTGTGGCTGGCGGCGTTCATTTCACAGCAGCTGACGTACTCGGACGCCCTGGCAATCCGGTTCCTCTATGAGGACGTTCCGGTTGCCGAACTGGATGCGTTGTTGACCGCCCAGTTGTTGCCCCGGCAGTTGCGCGAGGCCAGTACCAAAATGGGCGGGCGTCTGCTGGAGATCGGCGCCGAGATCTTTCCGTCCGCAGATCTGGCGGAGTACCGGGAGCTGGTGGGTTCCGGCCGTGTCGCCGGGCATCAGCCGCTGGCGTTCGCCGTCGTCGCACGGTCCCTGAACGTACCGCTCCCGGAGGCCCTCGCCGCTTATCTTTTCGCCGCGGTGACGTCCTTGACGCAGAACGCCGTCCGGGCGATCCCCCTGGGGCAGAACGCCGGCCAGCGGATCCTGCGGAAGGCGGCCGACGGCGTAGCTGCCGCCGCCGAGCGCTCCAGTCACCTCACGCCTGACGACTTTGGGGCCGTCAGCCCCGGGCTGGAAATTTCGCAAATGCGGCACGAACGCCAGCGCGCCCGCATGTTCATGAGTTAACCGAGCTACACACGAAATATGTCTGGAGAAGAATATGTCTGAGCCCGTCAAAATCGGCATCGGCGGCCCGGTGGGTGCCGGCAAGACCCAGCTCGTGGAGCGGCTCACCCGTCATATGAGCCGGGAGATCTCCATGGCGGCCATCACCAACGATATCTACACAATCGAGGACGCCAAGATTCTCGCCGCCAATGGGATCCTGCCGATCGACCGGATCATCGGCGTCGAAACCGGCGGCTGCCCGCACACGGCCATCCGCGAAGACACGTCCATGAATACGGCCGCCATCGAGGAGCTGAAGAAGCGGCACCCTGACCTGCAGGTGATCTTCGTGGAATCCGGCGGCGACAACCTCTCCGCAACGTTCAGCCCCGAACTGGTGGACTTTTCCATCTACATAATCGACGTGGCCCAGGGTGAGAAGATCCCGCGCAAGGCCGGCCAGGGCATGATCAAGTCCGATCTGTTCATCATCAACAAGACCGACCTCGCCCCCCACGTCGGCGCGGACCTGGCCGTCATGGAGCGGGACTCCAAGGAATTCCGGGGCGAGAGGCCGTTCTGCTTCACGAACCTCAAGACCGACGAAGGGCTGGACCGCGTCATCGACTGGGTGCGGCGGGACGTCCTGATGCTCGACCTGGCGTCGTGACGGCGATTGTGCGGAGTCCGGCGGCTTCGCCGGATTTGGGGCCGTGCCCGTCCCCAGCCGCTCCCGACTCTCGCAAGCTCGAGTCGGGACCCTCGCGGCAGTGGGCCCCCCGCGGTGCCCGCCACGCCGCGGCCCCAAAATCCGGCCTCGCCGCCTCAGCGGTTAAGTCGCCGATGGGGGAGCTGGAACTCGTCGTCGAAAATCGGGACGGACGTTCTGTTGCCACGCATCAGTTCCATCGGGGGGCTTTGAGGGTTTTGCGGCCGCATTACTTGGATGGCAGCGGGCAGGTTTGTTATGTGCTCGTCAATCCTGGCGGTGCCTATCTGGGCGCTGACCTGTATGTGATTGACGTGGAGGTGGCCGATGAGGCTAAGCTGCTGCTCGCCACGCAGTCGGCCACCAAGATCTACCGGACTCCGGGATCCTTTGCCGAACAGCGGATGCGGCTGCGGCTCGGGGAGGGGGCCCGGCTGGAGCTCGCCCCGGATCAGGTGATCGCCTACCGGGAGGCCAGCTACCGGCAGAATACGCACGTGACGGTGCGGCCGTCGTCGAGCCTCATCATGGCCGAAATTGTGACCCCGGGGTGGTCGCCGGACGGGGCCTCGTTCCGGTACGAGGAGCTGCGGTTGCGGACCGAGATCCGGGTCGAGTCGGAGGCGTCCGTCGGGGAGGCGGGCGGGCTGCTGGCCCTGGACAACGTGCTCATCCGGCCGCCCCTGGGCGATGTGACGGGCCTGGCGTTCATGGAGGGCTTCAGCCATCTGGGGTCGCTGATCGTGGTGGACCCGCGGGTGGACCAAGCCCTTGCCGACGAACTCCACGAGATCACGGCCGGGCTCGGCGCCCATACCGGCATCTCGCTCACCGCCGCCGTGCTGGGAACGGCCGGGCTGGTGCTGAGGTCGCTCTCGAACAGCACGGAGGAACTGAGGTGTGTTCTGGGAGCCGCCACCGCCCTGCTGCGCAAGCGCTGGTACGGCCAGGATCCGCTGGATCTGAGGAAGTACTGATGGCCGGGACCCAGCAGAGGACTGCGCTGCGCCGGCTTCGGGCGCTGACCACCCGGCCGGCGGCCTGATCACAGCCGGCGCGCCCCCTCTGCCGGCAGGACGGCGAAGACATCGGGTGCCTGCAGCCCGCGGGCGGCGAAGCCGGCCAGGACCGCGGACCGGACCTGATCGGCGTCGTCCACTGGAACCAGGGCGATGGCGGAGCCGCCGAACCCGCCGCCGGTCATCCGGGCCCCGATGGCCCCGTTGGCGCGTGCGGTGTCAACGGCCAGGTTCAGTTCCGGGCAGGAGATTTCGAAGTCGTCCCGCATGGAGCGGTGGCTGGCGTCCAGCAGGTCTCCGATTGCCAGCGGCCCATGGGACGTGAGCCATTCCGCGGTCCGGGCGACCCGTTCGTTCTCGGTGACAATGTGCCGGACCCGGCGGAACGTCACGTCGTCGAGGACGCGCCCGGCCCGCGGCAGATCGGCGGCGTCAAGGTCGCGAAGGGCGCCGACGCCCAGGGCCCGGGCGCCGCGGACGCAGGAGGACCGGCGTTCGGCGTACCCGCCGGTGGCATGGGCGTGCGAGACCTTGGTGTCGATCACCAGGCAGAGAAGCCCGGACTCCTCCAGGCCGAGCGGCACCGGGCGGGAGCTGAGGTCGCGGCAGTCCAGGTAGACCGCGCAGTCCCGGGTGCCGAGCATCGACGCGGACTGATCCATGATCCCGGTGGGGGCGCCGACGACGTTGTTTTCGGCCCGCCGCCCGATGTCCGCCAGTTCGGCCCGGCCCAGGCCCGCTCCGGTGAGGTCGGAGAGGGCCAACGCGACGGCGCATTCCAGGGCGGCGGAGGAGGACAGCCCGGCGCCGACCGGGACATCGGAGGTCACGTACAGGTCAAAGCCCGGCACCGTGATGCCGGCACGTTCCAGCTCCCACGCCACTCCGGCCGGGTACGCGGACCAGCCGGCCGCCTGGTCCGGGACGAAGGCATCGAGATCGAATTCGACCGGGTCGGCGGCCGCGAACGCCGAGGCCAGCCGCACGGTGCGGTCCGCCCGGACCGACACGGCCACGGTGGTGGTGCGGTTGATGGCGAACGGCAGGACAAGGCCGTCGTTGTAGTCCGTGTGCTCGCCGATCAGGTTGACCCGTCCCGGCGCCTGCCACACGCCGTCGGCGTCATGGCCGAAGTGGCCGGCAAAGGCGCGCGTCACCGCGTCCGCCAGGGCCGTTCCTGCGGTGTCGGTGGTGGTCATGCCGTTCCTTTCCTGGCGTCCCGGAGCCGGGCCGCAACCTCTTCGGGGGTGGTGTCGTTGATGAAGGCGCCCATGGCGGCCTCGGAGCCGGCCAGGAACTTGAGTTTGTCCGCGGCCCGCCGGGGGGAGGTGAGCTGCAGGTGCAGGTACCCGGACGGGCGCAGCACCGGGTCAAGGGGGGCCTGGTGCCAGGCGCTGATATACGGCGTCGGGCTGCCGTAGAGCCTGTCGAGGCGGCCCAGCAGGTCCGGATACAGGACGGCGAGCTCGTCACGCTCGGCGCCGTTCAGCGCTGCGAGGTCCGGAACCTGGCGGTGCGGGACCAGATGGATTTCCAGCGGCCAGCGCGCCGCGAACGGCACGTAGGCGCTGAAAAAATCGCCCTCGAGCACCATCCGCGCGCCGTCGGCACGTTCGCTCGCCAAAATCGCCCCGGTCAGGGTGGCCGTCCCGCCCGCCGCCTCATGGAACTGCCGGGCGGCCGCGGCCATCACCGCGGTCCTCGGCGTGACGTAGGGGTAGGCGTAGATCTGGCCGTGCGGATGGTGCAGTGTCACGCCGATGTCCTGGCCGCGGTTCTCGAAACAGAACACCTGCGCCACGCCGGGCAGCGCGCTCAGGGCCTCGGTGCGGTGCGCCCAGGCGTCGATCACGGTGCGCACCCGCCGGGTGCTGAGGGCGGCGAACGTCCCGGTGTGCTCGGGCGTGAAGGCTACGACCTCGCACCGGCCGCCGGCGGTCCCGCGGGTACCCCAGCCCGGCGCTGCCGGGGCGGCGGCGAGATCCGGACCGAGCGAGGGGAACCGGTTTTCAAACACGGCGACGTCGTAATCCGCCGGGATCTCCGAGGGCCGCGCGTCGGTGCTCGGGCACAGCGGGCACTCGTCCGCCGGCGGAAGATGCGTCCTGTGTTGCCGGTGCGCGGCGACCGCCACCCATTCCCCGGTCAGCGCGTCGTACCGGATTTCCCCGGACGGGCCGCGCTCGGGAAGGTCGCGGCGGTCCCTTGACGGGCGCTGCAGGGGATGGGAAGTGTCGTCGAAATACAGGAGTTCGCGCCCGTCGGCGAGGCGCGTACTGGTCACCGCGGACACCGACGCCGGGGCGTCGCTGCGGCTGATGATGCTGGTCATGGGGTTCCTTCGAAAGTGAGGGGACGTGCGGTGCCCGACCCGGAAGCAGGGGGCGGGACCGGACGGTCAGAGGGCCTGGACGTGGAGGAGCAGGGCGTGCTCCGGGTTCAGGACCGGCAGGGGCAGGCCGACGTGCTGCAGGAAGGCGCCGGTGGCAACGGCCCCGTCTTCCAGCCAGGCCGGCGGCCGGATCTGGGTGAAGGTGTGCGCGTAGTCGCCGTCGAGAAGGGTAGGCAGTTCGGCCCGGACGCGGTAGTTCCGCTTCGGGTCAAGGCCCGGCAGTGAGGCCAGTCCGGGGACTTCAGCCGGGGCGGAGGCCAGGGACACTGCAGCGAACAGGGCCTCGCCGGCGTCGTGCGCAACTACACCGTGGACGCTCAGGGTGGGCTCGGCGGTGTCTGCGTTGACGCGCTTGCCGGAGTGGAGCAGTGCGCGGTGGCGCTTGTAGAGCGCGATGGCGCGGCGCAGCGTGGCCCGTTCCTCGTCCGTGGCTGCGCGGATGTCCCACTCCATGCCGAAATGGCCAAAGAGGGCGGTGATGGCGCGGAAGGAGATGTCGTGGGTGCGGGCCGTGGTGTGCGAGGTGGTGGGGCCGATATGTGATCCGACGAGTTCGGGGGGGAGGACGGCCTGGGTCCAGCGCTGGATGGTCTGGCGCTCCAGGGCATCGTTGCAGTCCGAGGCCCACACCCGGTCGGTTCGCTGCAGGATGCCGAGATCCACGCGGGCCCCGCCGGAGGAGCAGCTTTCAATCTCCACGTCCGGGTGGGATGCCTTGAGCGCGTCGAAGAGACGGTACGCGGCCAGCGTCTGTTCGTGGACGGACGGCCGGCCGCCGCGGCCGTGCTCGGTGAGGTCGCGGTTCTGGTCCCATTTGAGGTAGGCGATGTTGTTCTCGCGCAACAGGGCATCGAGGCGGCCGTATATGTATTGCCAGGCCTCCGGGTTGGCGAGGTCCAGGACGTGCTGATGGCGCCAGGCGTGCGGAAGCCGGCCGCCGTCCTTGTGGGAAAGCAGCGACGGGCCCACGATCCAGTCCGGGTGCTCGCGCGCGACGTCGGAGTCCAGGTTGACCATCTCCGGCTCCACCCACAGCCCGAACTCCATGCCGTGGCCGGTGACCGCGTCGATCAGCGGCGTCAGGCCTTCGGGCCACAGGCCCTCGTCGACGTACCAGTCGCCAAGACCCGCGTGATCGTCGCGGCGGCCGCGGAACCAGCCGTCGTCGAGGACGAAGCGTTCCACGCCGAGGCCGGCGGCCGCTTCGGCGAGTTCGAGCAGGGGCTCGAGGCGGTGGTCGAAGTAGACGGCTTCCCACGTGTTCAGCACCACCGGGCGGACCCGGCCGGAGGTGGTGTCCACATGCTGCGGCCGGGCACGGAACCAGTGGTAGAAGGCCTCGGTGATGCCGTCCAGGCCGCGGCCGGAGTAGGCGGCATAGAGCGACGGCGTCCGGTAGCTGCCGCCGGGGCGCAGCACCACTTCGGCGGAACCGAGCAGCTCGGCGGCACCGAGCATGCGCCGGCCGTCCGCGAGGCTGTCGAGGTACTGCTCGTGGTTGCCGCTCCAGCCCAGGTGCGTGGCCCAGACCTGGCCTGTGCGGTTGGCGAAGCCGGCGGTCCCGGCTGCCACCAACAGGGACGAGTCGTGGCCGGTCCGGCCGTGCCGGCCAGTGCGGACCCAGGTGCCCTGCTGGACGGCGTGCCGCTGCGGGTGGTTTTCGCGGCACCAGCGCCCGGTGAGGTCGAGCAGTTCCGTGGCGTCCCGCGGCACCGGCAGCACCGTGGCGAGTTCCTCGAGCTGGTATTCGGCAGAGCCGCTGTTGGTCAGCGTGTGAGCCAGCTCCAGGAGGCCGCCGGGGTGCAGGGTGAGTTCGGAACTGACCTCAAGTCCGGCCTCGGAGTCCCGGTGGATGATCACCACGGTGCGCCCGCCGTCCTGCATCTGGGCGGCAACGACCCGCAGGGCCGGCGAGAAGTCCAGGCCGGGGCCGCCGTCGGCGTTCCGGTGCCCGCGCAGGCCCGGCCGCCCGGCCCAGCCGGAGGAGGCCTGCGGGAGCAGTCCGGCGGTGACGGGGAGGTCGAGGGCGGAGTGCTGGACGGCCCCGTGGAGGATCGCCAGATCGGGGAGGTTCTCCCCGAGGTCGGCGCCCCAATGGACGATCTCGGCCTCGCCGGAGTCGAAGGCCAGCAGGACGCTGGTGCCGGCAGAACGCAGGTGCACGGGGTGCATGGGGATTCGCTTTCAGTAGTGCGGAAGTCAGGTGCTGGTGCGCGGGATCCCGGGTTGGGGACCCCGCGCACCGGGCGCCGCCGTTGCGGGCGGCTGTGGCTTCAGGGGCTTACTTGTTGAACAGGCTTACTTGTTGAAAAGTGAGTTGACCTGCTCGTTGGCCTGCGAGAGGGAGCTGGCCGGCTGCTTGCCGGAGAGGACGGCGTCCATAGCCGGCTTCATGATGCCGTCCACCTTGGCCGCCTTGTCCGCGATCGGGAACAGGAACGTGGTTCCTTCCTTGACGTGGGTGGTGAAGGCGGAGACGTCGGTGCCCTTGGCCTTGAACGCTTCGGCTGCCTTCTCGGAGGAGCTAGTGAGAGCCGGGAACACGACGGCCTTGGAAGCTACGACGTCCTGGCAGGCGGTGGAAGCGAGGTATTCAACCCACTTGGTGGCTGCTGCGGGCTTCTTGGTGCCGGCCCAGATGGAGTCGGCCAGGCCGTTGAACATGCTTGCACGCTTGCCGTCCGGTCCTGTCGGGGTGGGTGCGAAGCCGGTCTGGATACCCTTGTATCCGGTGTACTGGCCGATCAGCCAGTCGCCCGAGGTGTTGATGGCGGCCTTGCCGGCGCCGAAGTTGTCCGACATGCTGGCGCCTACCGTGGTTTCAAGCTTGGGCATGTAGCCCTTGTCCGCCAGGCCGGCCCACCAGGCAATGGTCTCCTGGAACTTGGGGTCGTCGTAGTTGAACTTGGTGCCCCAGGGGTTCTTGTCGGTGTGGGTCCAGCCGGTCGTGGCGCTGAGGAAGCTCCACTGCGTCTGGCCCTGGCCCGAGCCGGAGGACTCCAGGCCGAGGCCGTAGACGGCCACGTTGTCCTTGTCGAAGCCGGCCTCGTCGCCGCGCTTGCCGCGCTTGTCCACGGTCAGGTGGGCGATGGCTTTTTCGTAGCTGCCGCCGTCCTGCGGGTTCCAGTCCAGGGTAGCCATCTGCTCGGCGGTGAGACCGGCGGAGTCGGTCATGGCCTTGTTGTAGAAGAGGCCTACAGTGTCCCAGTCCTTGGGCAGCCCGTAGCGCTTCCCGTCCTGGCCGACCCAGAGCTCGGCCAGGCCCTTGGTGTAGCTGTCCAGCTTGATGCCGTCTTTGGCCACGGCGTCATCGAGGGCCAGGAGCTGCTTCTTCGCCGCGTACTCGGGGTACTTGGAGAGGTGGTCGGTGAAGACATCCGGCGCCGTGCCGGCAATGAAGCCGTTGGTCAGGGTGGTCCAGTAGTCGTCCCAGCCGCGCTGGGTGATCTTGACCTTGATATCCGGGTTGGCCTTGGTGAAATCGTCGGCGCACTGCTGGTAGGCCGGGAGCTGGTTGGCGTCCCAGAGCCAGTAGTTGATCTCCCCCTTGGCTTCGGAGGATGCCGGGGCGGACCCGCCGCAGGCGGAGAGGGAGATGGCGATGGCTGCAGCGGCAGCGACGGCGCCGAGGGTCTTCTTCATGGTGGACCTTTCATGGAAGTGCTTCTTTGAGGGGAATGTTTGTTAACGGGGCACTGCGTGTTGGGCCGGGGTTACTTGATGCCGGAGAAGCCGATGGAGTTGACCACCCGCTTGCCGAAGGCGATGAAGAGCAGGAGGACGGGCAGGGCCGCGATCAGGGTGGCGGCCATCAGGCCGGACCAGTCGGGGGCGCCCTGCGGGGACTGGGACTTGAAGACGCCCAGGCCCACGGTGAGGACGCGGACGCTTTCGTCCTGGCCCACCAGCAGCGGCCAGAAGTACTCGTTCCATTGGCCGATGAAGGTCAGCAGCGCAAGGGTGGCCAGGGGGGCCGCGGCGTTCGGGAGCACGATCTGGAAGAAGATCCGCACGTGCTTGGCGCCGTCGAGCATGGCGGCCTCTTCCACCTCGCGGGACATGGAGAGGAAGAACTGGCGCAGGAAGAAGATGGCGAAGGGGGTCATGAACAGGAACGGCAGGGCCAGACCGGCGAAGGTATTGAGCAGGCCGAGGTTCTTGATCATCAGGAAGTTGGGCAGGGCTGTGAAGATCGGCGGGACCATCATGGTGGCCAGGAACAGGCCGAACACCACGTTCCGGCCCGGCCAGCGGAGCCGGGAGAAGGCGTAGGCGGCCATCGCGCTGAAGAAGACCTGCCCGGCGGTGGTGACGGTGGCGAAGATGACGGAGTTCCGCAGGTACAGCCAGAAGTTGATGGCGGCGCCGGAGCCTCCCTCGGCGATTGCTTCCTCGGGGCTCTGCAGCCCCAGGACCCGCTTGAAGGCGCCGAGGCTGAAATCGGCCGGCAGGAGGTTGCTGGCGTTCGAGGCCAGGGAGGCGTTGCTGGACAGTGCGGTGCGGAGCATCCAGAGGAACGGCGCGATCGTCACGGCGACGGCAATGGCGACGAGGGTCCAGGCGCCGACGCGGCGCCAGTTGACCGGCTTCCTGGGAGCGGGAGCGGAGGTGGCGGGCTTCTTGCGGGAAGGGACGAGGGTAGTCATGGCTGGGGTTCCTTAGTCCAGATCCGATTCGTTGCCCTTGAGGAACTTCATCTGGACGAAGGCCACGAGAGCGAGAATGACGAAGAGAATGACGGACAGGGCCGAGGCGTAGCCGAAGTCGGATTCACCGAAGGCCTTCTGGTAGATGTACATCTGGATGACGCGGGAGGCATTGATCGGGCCGCCGCCCGTGGTCACTGCCACGGTGTCGAAGACCTGGAAGGAGCCGATGACGGTGACCACCAGGACCAACACCAGCACCGGGCGCAGGAGCGGCATCGTGATGCTCCAGAAGGTCCGGGTCGGGGAGGCGCCGTCGAGCGAGGCGACCTCGTACACGTGGTTGGGGATGGACTGCAGGCCGGCGAAGATCAGCAGGGCGGTGTAGCCCATGTGCCGCCAGACATTGACGCCGGCGATGGTGGGGATGGCCCATTGCTCGCTGCCGAAGAAGGCGATGCGCGGCAGGCCCAGCCAGTTGATGACCTCGTTGACGATTCCCAGCTGGTAGTCGAGCATCCAGAACCAGAGCAGCGCGACGATCACGTTCGCCACCAGGAAGGGCAGCAGCAGGGCGCCGCGGATTAGCGTGGACTTGGCGACGTTGTGCATCAGCAGGGCAAGTCCGAGCGCGATGACGGTCTGGAAGCCGATGTTCAGTGCCACGTACTGGACCGTCACGGCCATGGCGTTCCAGAAGAGATCGTCCGCGAAGATCGCAGTGTAGTTTTTGGTGCCGATCCAGGTGGGATCGCCCAAAACGCTGTACTCGGTGAAGCTGAGGTAGACGCCGCGGATGCTCGGCACCAGGTAGAAGGCAACGAAGCCGAGCAAGGCCGGGGCGATGAAGAGAAGGGCGACCCTCAGGTCGCTGCGGGTTCGGCGCCGGCCGCGGGGGGCAGCATTGCCCGTTCCCGTGCCGGGCGCCTTGCGGGCCGGAACGGCTCCGCGGGCAGTTGTGGTGGTCATTGGTGGGTCCTCCGCAGTTACGTGGATGCTGTGACGTGGATTACAACTGAGGCCTGAATCTACACGAGTAACTTTCTTATGCGCAAGCGTTTCTTTTATGTTTCCGGGAGGAATCTTTCTGCTCATCTTCTGCTATTGACTCGAGTAGAAACTGGTGTAAAACTTGCGTGCATGACTTTCTCACTAGGCATTGTCGGCGCCGGACAGTTCGCAGGCGCCTTCGCCAAACTCTTCGACGCCCATCCCGCGATTTCAGAAGTCCATGTCACGGACGTCCTGCCGGAACGGGCCGAGGCCCTCCGGGAGCGGCTCGGCTTGGCGGGGACCTATCCCAGCTTTGAGGCCATGCTCGACGGCGGCCTCGACGCCGTGGCGATCTTCACCCAGCGCTGGACGCACGGGCCGCTGGTGCTGCAGGCGCTCCGGGCGGGCAAGCATGTGTATTCGGCAGTGCCGATGGCCATCAGCGAGGACGAGATCGCCCGGATCATCGAGGCTGTCCGGGAGACGGGCCTGACCTACATGATGGGCGAGACAAGCTACTACAACCCCGCCACCGTCTATGCCCGCAAGCGCAAGGCTGAAGGCGCCTTTGGCCGCATCTTCTACGCCGAGGGCGACTACGTCCACGACATGGATCTCGGCTTCTACGAGGCCTACCAGTACAGCGGCGGGGAGGACTGGAAACGCACTGCCAGCTACCCGCCCATGCTGTATCCGACTCACTCCACCGGCGGGGTACTGGGCGCAATCGGCGGCCATGCCGTCAGCGTCAGCTGCATTGGCGTCTCCGACGAGCGCGGCGACGGCGTGTTCGATAAGGATGTCAGCATGTTCGGCAACGACTTCTCCAATGCCACCGCGCTGTTCGAACTCTCAACCGGCGGGTCCATGCGCATCAACGAGATGCGCCGCGTCGGCTACCCCTCCCACCTGCGCGAAAGCCGCTTCCGGTACTTCGGCACGGACGCCAGCTTCGAGCAGCTGGCCACGGTCAGTGTGTGGCAGGACAAGGAGTCCGTGACCGACGTCAGCGCGGAACTGGCCACCGGGGCCACGCTGGCTGCCGACGATCCTTCGCTGGCCAGTGTCGCACCGGCACTGCGGGACGCCTTCAGCTCCGGAATGGCACCCGTGCATGACGCCGGCCGGCTTCCGGCCGAGTTCCGCGGACTTCACAACGGGCACGAGGGCAGCCACCACTTCCTGGTGGACGACTTTGCCACGGCCGTCGACACGGGAACGCTCCCGCCCGTCAACGCCTGGGAAGCCGCCCGCTACACGCTGCCGGGGATCGTGGCGCACGAGTCCGCCCTCCGCGGCGGGGAGCGGTTGCCCGTCCCGGACCACGGCGACGCCCCCGTCCTGCTGCCTGCGCAGGGAACCAACGAGGAAGGCTTAGCCGGGGAACTCCGGCGGTAGCATGGTCACTGTGCCACACTCGCCCGCCTCCGCCAGGCCCACGATCACCCGAAAAGACGTGGCCAGGCTGGCGGGCGTCAGCACCGCCGTCGTCAGCTATGTGGTGAACGGCGGCCCCAAGCGGGTCTCCCCGGTGACCGCTGCGAAAGTCCGCGAGGCCATCAGCGCCCTGGGGTACCGTCCGAACGCCGCGGCGAGGGCACTGAAACTTGGCTCCAGCGAGATGCTCGGCATGGTGGTCCCGGACACCACCAACCCCTTCTTCGCCACTTTGGCCCGCGCCGTGGAGGAAGCCGCGGCGGCGCGCGGCTATGCCCTGCTGCTGGCGAACTCGGGCGGATCGGCGGCCAATGAGCGGCGCCAGGTCAGGAACCTCGCGAGCCGCCGCGTTGACGGGGTCTTCCTCTCCAGCGTGCTGTTCGAACCCGACCTGACCGAGCTGGAGCATTCGGAGATCCCCGCCGTGCTGCTCAACCACAGCACCGAGGTGCCGGGCTTCAACTCGGTCGGCGTGGAGCTGCTGGAAGGCTCCCGGCGTGCCGTCGAGCACCTGGTGGGCCACGGCCACCGCAACATCGCACTGGTCATGGGCATGAACGCCGGCAATGATCTCGATGCCCGCGAGGTCGGGTGGCAGCAGGGGCTCGCGGAGGCCGGCCTCCCGGAAGGACCCATTCTGCGCTGTGACTTCGACCGGCAGGGCGGCTACCGGGCCGGGCAGCGGCTGCTCGCGGCCGCGGACCGACCCACCGCCGTGTTCGTCAGTTCCGACCTGCAGGCCGTCGGCCTGCTGCGCGCCGTGTCCGAGGCCGGGCTGCGGGTCCCCGAGGACCTGGCGGTCTTCTCCTTCGACGGCTCGGCTGAGGCGGAGTTCAGCTGGCCGCCGTTGAGCACGGTCGCGCAGCCCGTCCAGGCCATGGCCGAGGCCGCCGTCGAAGCGCTCATTGGCTTTGACGGCGTGTCTCCCACCCGGAACAGGATCTTCCCCGTGGACCTGGTCCTGCGCGCGTCCTGCGGCTGCGCGCCGGTGCCTGCCGCGCCGGTGCCTGCCGCGCCGGCCGGGTAGGGTCCCCGCCGGGCACGTCGTTGCGGTTCCGGGCGTCGTTCCCTGCGGGCATCACACCAGGGGCCCTATGGACTATCGTTAGCGCTAACAGGAGCCGGGGGGCGGGCGACCAGCGGGCGCCCCGTGCCCTCCTATCGTTCGATTTCACACTTTGATTCAGGCCGATGGACGGCATCGGAGCGAAAGGGGCCTCGCATGGGGAACAACAATGACCGGCGGCAGCCGCGGCTCGAAGACGTCGCAGCGCTGGCCAAGGTTTCCCACCAGACCGTCTCACGGGTGATCAACAACCACCCGAATGTCAGCGCGGGAACAAAGTCCCGGGTCGAGGCGGCGATTGCCGAACTCGGCTACCGGCGCAACACGGCCGCCCGGAGCCTGGTGACCCGGCGCACCCAGACTATCGGTGTCCTCGCCTCCGAGCTCGGGCAATACGGCCCGGCGAATACCCTGCTTGGGGTCCAGCAAGCCGCCAGGGAAGCAGGCTATTTCGTGAGCATTGCCGCGATCAAGGGGGCCGCGGCGAACGCCATTTGCGATGCGGTGCGGCACCTGACGGACCAGGGCGCGGACGGATTGATTGTGATCGTGCCGCACGACGGGACACTTCAGGTGCTCGAGGACCTGAACCTGGATCTCCCGGTAATCGTCGTCGGCGGAGCCGGAGAAGGGCGGTTGAGTGGCGCGATGGTCGACCAGAAGCTCGGTGCGCGGCTGGCCGTCGCCCATCTGATCAGCCTTGGCCACGAGCGGATCGGCCATGTCTCCGGACCGCTCGACTGGGTGGACGGCAAAGCCCGGGTTGACGGGTGGCGCGAGGAGTTGGCGGAAGCCGGCCTCTCCGACGAACTTCTGGTCGAGGGGGACTGGAGTGCGGACAGCGGGTACCGGATCGGGCAGCAGCTGGCAGAACAGCGCAGCGCCACCGCGGTGTTCGTCAGCAACGACCAGATGGCGCTCGGACTGCTGCGGGCGTTCGGCGAGAAGGGCATCCGGGTTCCGGAAGACGTCTCCGTGGTTGGCTTTGACGACCAGCCCGAATCCGCCTACTTCATGCCGCCGCTGACCACCGTGCGACAGGACTTCGAGGAACTCGGAAAGCGCTGCATGGACCTGATACGCGCCCAGGTCGAGGGCGATGCCGCCAGCGGCGCCCTGGTGGTCAAACCTGCTCTCGTGGTACGCGCCAGCACCGCACCCCGCCCCCGCCTCTCCTAAGGGCCGAAGCCCTCCGTTCCGGCAATACGTGCCAGGCTTCTTGACAGCAAGTTTGTTAGCGCTAACAATAAGGGGGTTCGCAATGTTGCGGAACCTATTGGAGGATTTGATGGACTTCTCAGTGGACGGAACCGAAAACTTTGTCATAGGCGTGGACTACGGCACGCTTTCCGGGCGGGCCGTCGTCGTCCGGGTCCGGGACGGCAAGGAACTGGGCAGCGGGGTATTTGAATACCCGCATGCCGTGGTCACCGGCGAGCTTCCGAAGGACACGGCTGGCGTCGCCGGCATCCGGCTTCCGGGCGAATGGGCCCTGCAGGTGCCCAACGACTACCGCGACGTGCTCCGCCGGGCTGTGCCCGCGGCCGTCGCCGACGCCGGGATCGACCCAGCCGCCGTGGTGGGCATCGCCACCGACTTCACGGCCTGCACCATGGTCCCCGTCAAGGGCGACGGCACACCGCTGAACGAGCTTCCCGGATTCGCCAACCGCCCGCACGCCTACGTGAAGCTGTGGCGCCACCATGCCGCCCAGCCGCAGGCGGACCGCATCAACGCCCTGGCCTCGGAACTCGGCGAAAACTGGCTGCCGCGCTACGGCGGACTCATCTCCTCCGAATGGGAGTTCGCCAAGGGCCTGCAGTTGCTTGAGGAGGACCCGGAAAGCTACGCCGCGATGGACCGCTGGGTGGAAGCGGCTGACTGGATCGTCTGGCAGCTGTGCGGCAACTACGTCCGCAACGCCTGCACGGCCGGCTACAAAGGGATCTACCAGGACGGCCGCTACCCGTCCAAGGAATTCCTGTCCGCCCTGAACCCGGACTTCAAGGATTTTGTCAGCGCCAAGCTGGCGCACACCATCGGCCGGCTCGGCGATGCGGCCGGCTATCTGACGGCCGAGGCCGCCGCCTGGACCGGACTGCCGGAAGGCATCGCCGTCGCAGTGGGCAACGTGGACGCCCACGTCACGGCGCCCGCAGCGAAGGCAGTTGAGCCCGGGCAGCTGGTGGCCATCATGGGAACCTCCACCTGCCACGTGATGAACGGTGCCGAACTGCGGGAAGTCCCGGGCATGTGCGGCGTGGTGGACGGCGGAATCGTCGACGGACTGTGGGGCTACGAAGCTGGCCAAAGCGGTGTGGGGGACATCTTCGGCTGGTTCACGAACAACGGCGTCCCGCCCGAGTACCACCAGGCAGCGGAGGCGGCAGGCCTGGGCATCCACGAATACCTCACGGAACTGGCCTCGCGCCAAGCCATCGGCGAACACGGCCTCATTGCCCTGGACTGGCACTCCGGCAACCGTTCCGTGCTGGTGGACCACGAACTCTCCGGAGTCGTGGTGGGCCAGACCCTCGCCACCAGGCCCGAAGACACCTACCGGGCCTTGTTGGAAGCCACGGCCTTCGGCACGCGCACCATCGTGGACGCCTTCCGCGACTCCGGGGTGCCGGTCAGGGAATTCATCGTGGCCGGCGGCCTGCTGAAGAACAAGCTGCTCATGCAGATCTACGCGGATATCACCGGCTTGCCGCTCTCCACCATCGGCTCGGCCCAGGGGCCCGCCCTGGGGTCGGCCATCCACGCCGCCGTGGCCGCAGGTGAATACGCGGATATCCGTGCCGCTGCGGCTGCCATGGGATCTGAGCCCGGCAGCATCTATATTCCCATTCCGGAAAATGTTGCCGCCTACGAAAATCTCTTCCAGGAGTACCGCACGCTGCACGACTACTTCGGCCGCGGCAGCAACAGCGTGATGCACCGCCTCAAGGCGATCCAGCGTGCGGCCAGGCCCTCGTTTGCCGCCGCTGCGGGCGCTCCGCAGCAGAACGCCGTCCCCGCCGGCTCGGTCGCAGAGGAAGTGTCCGCATGAGCAACCTGCTGGAAAGCATCGCGGAGGTCCGTCGCGAGGTCTGCGAACTGCACGCCGAACTCACGCGCTACGAACTGGTGGTGTGGACGGCCGGCAACGTCTCCGCCCGCGTCCCCGGCCATGACCTGATGGTCATCAAGCCGTCCGGAGTCTCCTACGCGGACCTCACGCCCGAGAGCATGGTTGTCACGGACCTCTACGGCACGCCCGCGGAGGGCGACTGGAGCAACCCCGCGCTGTCACCGTCTTCGGACACCGCGGCGCACGCCTACGTTTACCGGCACATGCCGGAGGTCGGGGGAGTGGTGCACACGCATTCGACCTACGCCACGGCCTGGGCTGCGCGGGGAGAGGAGATCCCCTGCGTGCTGACCATGATGGGTGACGAGTTTGGCGGGACGATCCCGGTGGGCCCGTTCGCGCTGATCGGGGACGACTCGATCGGCCGCGGCATCGTGGACACCCTGGCCCAATCCAGCTCGCCGGCCGTGCTGATGCAGAACCACGGGCCCTTCACCGTGGGCAAGGATGCCCGCTCGGCGGTCAAAGCCGCCGTCATGTGCGAGGAAGTGGCACGGACCGTCCATATTTCCCGGCAACTCGGCGAACCCCTGCCGATCGACCCGGCCCAGATCGACTCGCTTTACGCCCGCTACCAGAACGTCTACGGCCGCTAGGCCCAAAACCAGGCCGCCAGGCCCAAAACCAGGCCGCCAGGCCGCGAAGCCGTCGTCGCCCCCCACCATCCGCAGGAGAAAACATGTCCAACGCCAACAACACGTCCCTTGAGCAGTTCGAGGTCTGGTTCCTCACCGGCAGCCAGCACCTCTACGGCGAGGACGTCCTCAAGCAGGTCGCCGCCCAGTCCCAAGACATCGCTGACGCGCTGAACGCCTCCGCCGACGTCCCAGTGAAAATCGTCTGGAAGCCCGTGCTCACGGACTCGGACGCCATCCGCCGCACCGCCCTGGATGCCAACTCGGACGACGCCGTGATCGGCGTGACCGCGTGGATGCACACCTTCTCCCCGGCCAAGATGTGGATCCAGGGCCTGGACCTGCTCCGGAAGCCGCTCCTGCACTTGCACACCCAGGCCAACGTCGAACTGCCGTGGGCGGACATCGACTTCGACTTCATGAACCTGAACCAGGCCGCGCACGGCGACCGCGAGTTCGGCTACATCCAGTCCCGTCTCGGCATCCCGCGCAAAACCGTCGTCGGCCACGTGTCCAACCCCGAGGTGTCCCGCCAGGTCGGATCCTGGCAGCGCGCCTCGGCGGGTTGGGCGGCCGTCCGGACCCTCAAGCTGACCCGTTTCGGCGACAACATGCGCAATGTCGCCGTCACCGAAGGGGACAAGACCGAGGCCGAGTTGCGCTTCGGCGTCTCGGTCAACACTTGGTCCGTCAATGAACTCGCCGACGCCGTGCACGGCGCGGCAGAATCCGACGTCGACTCCCTCGTCGCCGAATACGAGCAGCTCTACGAGGTGGCCCCCGAGCTCCGTGCCGGCGGCCCACGCCACGAGTCGCTGCGCTACAGCGCCCGGATCGAGCTTGGGCTCCGCAGCTTCCTGGAGACCAACGGCTCGGCCGCCTTCACCACGTCCTTCGAAGACCTCGGCGCACTGCGCCAGCTGCCGGGCATGGCCGTGCAGCGCCTCATGGCCGACGGTTACGGCTTCGGCGCCGAGGGCGACTGGAAGACTGCCATCCTGGTCCGGGCAGCCAAAGTCATGGGCGCCGGGCTCCCCGGCGGCGCCTCGCTCATGGAGGACTACACCTACCACCTCGTCCCGGGCCAGGAGAAAATCCTGGGCGCGCACATGCTGGAGGTCTGCCCGTCCCTGACTGCCGCGAAGCCGCGCGTGGAAATCCACCCGCTGGGCATCGGCGGCAAGGAAGATCCCGTCCGCCTGGTCTTCGACACCGATGCCGGCCCCGGCGTCGTGGTGGCGCTGTCCGACATGCGCGACCGCTTCCGCCTCGTGGCCAACGCCGTCGACGTCGTGGACCTTGAGCAGCCGCTGCCCAACCTGCCGGTGGCCCGTGCCCTCTGGTCGCCCAAGCCTGACTTTGCCACCTCCGCTGCTGCCTGGCTGACCGCCGGAGCCGCCCACCACACTGTGCTTTCCACCGCCGTCGGCATGGACGTCTTCGAGGACTTCGCCGAGATCGCCCAAACCGAGCTGTTGACCATTGACGACGGCACCACCATCAGGGGCTTCAAGAAGGAACTCGCCTGGAACGCCGCCTACTACAAGCTGGCCGGCGGTCTGTGACAGGGGACGAATACGGGCTCCGGCACGGGGAGTACACCGCCGTCGTCGCCGCCCGCGGTGCCGCGGTGCGGACGCTGCAGTTCCGCGGGCGGGACCTGATCGTCCCGTTTCCGGCAGGCGGGCCCAACCCGGACTTCCGCGGCGTCATCGTGGCACCCTGGCCGAACCGGATTCCCGACGGGACGTACACCTTTGGCGGTGCGGACTACGAGCTCCCGGTCAACGAACCCGACCGGCAATGCGCCCTGCACGGCTTCACCCCGGAGCTGGAGTGGAGGCTGGAGTCCCGGACGGATTCCGCCGTGGAGCTCTCCTGCACCATCGGGCCGACGCCGGGCTACCCCTTCGCGTTGTCGATCACCGCCAGCTACCGGCTGGCCGGCGGGGGCCTGCACACTGCCGTCACGGCAGCCAATGTGGGGCAGCGGTCCGCGCCCTACGGGGTCTGTCCCCACCCGTATCTGCTGGCCGGGCCGGCGCCGCTGGACCAATGGAGCCTGGAGGTGCCGGCGCGGACGTTCCTTGAGGTCACGCCGGACCGGCTGCTCCCGGTCGCCACCCGGTCCGTTGAAGGACACGGATATGACTTCCGCGCGGCCCGCGTCATCGGATCTACCAAGATCGACCATGCCTTCACCGACATGGTGTTCGACGGCGACGGGCAGGCTCACGTCGTGGTCCGGGACCCGGGCGGGACCGGCGTCGGCATGGCCTGGGACCGCAGCTGCGCCTGGCTGCAGCTCTACACCGGGGATGCGGAACCGCCGCTGCCCGGCCGACTCGGACTCGCCGTGGAACCCATGACGTGTCCGCCGGATGCCTTCAACACCGGCACGGACCTCGTGCGGCTCGAACCCGGAGACTCGCACCGCGTGGCCTGGCGCATCTTCGCCGCATGAGGGTCCGGCGGCGGTAAGAAGGAGACTGGCGCCGAATGTGCGTTGACTCACATGTTTCAAGAAGCTATCTTTGACCATATTGTTAGCGATAACAATCAGCCGCAGATCCCTTGACGGCTGAATCCCCGTTCCATTCAGACCTCCGCAATCCTCCCGCTGTTACCGCCCCGCAGGGGCACGATGACGTGCAGGACTGCGATCAGGAGCAACTTCGCGGACTATGGGTCCGCGGAAGGAGAAAATTGTGAAGATCAGGAAACTCCTGGGCGCCGTCGCGGTTGTCCTCGCTGTGACCGTAGGGGCCACAGGCTGCGGCAGCCGGGCCGGCACGGCCGCCCCGGCCGCCAGCGCCGACGCCGCCGGTTCCCTCGTCGGGATCTCGATGCCGACGCAGACCTCGGAGCGGTGGATCGCCGACGGCAAGAACGTCTCGGAATCCTTGACGAAGCTCGGCTACAAAGCCGACCTGCAGTACGCCAATGATGACATCCCCACCCAGGTGTCCCAGATCGAGAACATGCTTACCAAGGGTGCCAAAGCCCTCATCGTCGCAGCCATCGACGGCACCACGCTGACCGATGTCCTCGCCAAGGCGAAGGAGCAGAACGTCAAGGTCATCGCGTACGACCGGCTCATCAACGGCACGCCGAACGTCGACTTCTACACCACCTTCGACAACTACACGGTGGGCGTCCAGCAGGCCACTTCGTTGCTGACCGGCCTGGGCCTTGTTGACGCCAGCGGCAAGAAGGTCGAAGGCAAGGGCCCGTTCAATGTGGAGCTCTTCGCCGGCAGCCCGGATGACAACAACGCCAACTTCTTCTGGACCGGCGCCATGGACACCCTCAAGCCGTACCTGGACGCCGGAACCCTGAAGGTGCCCAGCGGCCAGACCAAGTTTGAGCAGGCTGCCATCCTGCGCTGGCAGGCCCCCGTGGCCCAGAAGCGCATGGAGGACATCCTCACGGCCGCCTACAGTTCCGGCACCAAGCTCAATGGCGTCCTCTCCCCGTATGACGGCCTCTCCATCGGCATCATCTCGGCCCTGACGAGCACCGGCGGCTACGCCAAGGGAAGCCTGCCGATCGTCACCGGCCAGGACGCCGAAAAGGGTTCGGTGAAGTCCATCACCGCCGGCGAACAGTACTCCACGATCTTCAAGGACACCCGCCAGCTGGGAGCCCAGGCTGTGAAGATGGTTGACGGCCTCCTGAAGGGTCAGGAACCCGAGGTCAACGACACCAAGACCTACAACAACAAGGTCAAGGTCGTCCCTGCGTACCTGCTCAAGTCCGTCATCATCACGAATGAGAACTACAAGAAGGAACTCATCGACTCCGGTTACTACACCGCGGCCGACGTCAAGTAGCCACGTCGAAGGGTGGCGGGCCGCCGTCGAGTCCGGGCCGCCACCCTTTCCCGTAGACCCCTGCAGCCGCAGGACGTCTCAGGTACTACCAGTCAGTGAGAATTGGCGATGAACACACCCATTCTTCAAATGCGAGGAATCACCAAGACCTTCCCGGGCGTGAAGGCCCTCCAGGACGTCACCCTGCAGGTGAACCGCGGCGAAGTCCACGCCATCTGCGGTGAAAACGGCGCAGGGAAATCCACCCTGATGAAGGTCCTGTCCGGCGTCTACCCGCACAGCTCCTTCGACGGCGACATCCTCTTCGAAAACGAACCCTGCAACTTCTCCAGCATCAGCGACAGCGAGAAGCGCGGAATCGTGATCATCCACCAGGAGCTGGCACTGAGCCCTTACCTGTCCATCGCCGAGAACATCTACCTCGGCAATGAACAGGCCAACCGCGGCTGGGTGAACTGGCGCAAGACCAACCTGGAGGCCGCAAAACTCCTGGCCCGGGTGGGCCTGAGCGAAAACCCGGTCACCCCCGTCCAGCACATCAGCGTGGGCAAGCAGCAGCTCGTGGAAATCGCCAAGGCACTCTCGAAGGAGGTCAAGCTCCTTATCCTCGATGAACCGACGGCGGCCCTCAACGACGAGGACTCGAGCCACCTGCTGGACTTGATCCTGCACCTCAAGGGCCAGGGTGTCACCAGCATCATCATCAGCCACAAGCTCAACGAAATCCGCAAGGTTGCGGACGCCGTCACCATCATCCGCGACGGCAAGACGATCGAGACCCTCCGCCCGGGCGACGGCGAGATCACCCAGGAACGCATTATCCGCGGAATGGTGGGCCGGGACCTGGAAAGCCTGTATCCGGACCGGGAACCACGGATTGGCGAGGAAGTCCTGCGGATCGAGGACTGGTCCGTCAGGCACCCGCAGGACTACAGCCGGGTGGTGGTCAACAACGCCAGCCTCAACGTCCGCAAGGGGGAAGTGGTGGGGCTGGCCGGACTGATGGGTGCCGGCAGGACGGAGCTGGCCATGAGCGTCTTTGGACGGAGCTACGGCACCGCCACCTCGGGGAAGGTGTTCAAACACGGCACGGAAATCAACACTTCCACCGTCTCCGACGCCATCAAGCACGGCATCGCCTACGCCACTGAGGACCGCAAGCTCTACGGTTTGAACCTCATCGAGGACATCAAGCGGAACGTATCCATGGCGGCGCTGCGCAAGCTGGTCAAGGGCGGCTGGGTGGACAAGAACCAGGAAACCGTGGTGGCCAACGACTACCGGAAGAGCATGAATATCAAGGCCCCCTCGGTTGCCGCCGTCACGGGCAAGTTGTCCGGCGGCAACCAGCAGAAAGTGGTGCTGAGCAAGTGGATGTACTCCGATCCGGACGTGCTGATCCTCGACGAACCCACCCGCGGCATCGACGTCGGAGCGAAGTTTGAGATCTACACGATCATCGCGAAGCTGGCCGCGGAAGGAAAGGCGGTCATTGTGATCTCCTCCGAACTTCCCGAACTGCTGGGCATCTGCGACAGGATTTACACCCTGTCTGCCGGGCACATCACCGGCGAGGTCCCGATCGCCGAAGCATCACAGGAAACCCTCATGCACTACATGACCAAAGAGAAGGAATAGCGAACATGTCCGCCCTCCGAGAATCCCTGGGCTTCCTGACAAGCCGCCTCCGCCAGGTTGGCATCTTTGTCGCCCTGATCCTGATCGTCCTGCTGTTCCAGATCCTGACGGACGGGATCCTGCTGGAGCCGCAGAACGTCACCAACCTGGTGGTCCAGAACAGCTATATCCTGATCCTGGCCATCGGCATGGTGATGGTGATCATCGCCGGCCACATCGACCTGTCCGTCGGTTCGGTCGCCGGCTTCATCGGCGCCTGTGCCGGTGTCATGATCGTGCACTGGGGCTGGGAGTGGTGGCTTGCTATTCCGGCCTGCCTGCTGATCGGCGCGCTGGTGGGTGCCTGGCAGGGCTACTGGATCGCGTACGTCGGCATTCCCGCCTTCATCGTCACCCTCGCCGGGATGCTGATTTTCCGCGGCCTGACACTGATCGTTCTCAAAAACCAGCAGATCACGCCGTTCCCCGGCGAACTGCGGGCGCTGGGCGGCGGCTTCCTGCCGGACATTTCCGGCGGCACGTCGGTGCTGGAGTGGCTGACGGTCATCCTTGGCGTCGGCGCCACCCTGGCGCTGGTGATCCAGGCGGTCAAGGAACGCCGGATCCGCAAGAAGTTCGAACTCGAGAACGAGCCGATGGCCTGGTTCGCCACCAAGACCGCGTTCATTGCCCTGCTCATGCTGACCATCACCTTCCTGCTCGCCAGCTACCGGGGAACCCCAATCGTCCTGATCGTGCTGGCGGTCCTGGTGATCGTCTACACGGCCCTGATGAACAACAGCGTCTTCGGCCGGCACACCTACGCACTCGGCGGCAACCTGCACGCGGCTGAGCTGTCCGGCATCAAAACCAAGGTCGTCACCTTCCGGCTGTTCGTGAACACGGGCGTCCTTGCCGCACTGGCCGGCCTCGTGTTCACGGCCCGGCTCAACTCCGCCCAGCCGGCCGGCGGCACGGGCTTCGAACTGGACGCCATCGCAGCGGCGTTCATCGGCGGCGCCGCAGTCACAGGCGGCATCGGAACCGTGGCAGGGGCAATGATCGGCGGTCTCATTATGGGTGTCCTCAACAACGGCATGTCGATCCTGGGCCTCGGCACCGACTACCAGCAGCTCATCAAGGGCCTGGTACTGCTCCTCGCCGTCGGCTTCGACATCTTCAACAAGAACCGCAGCGGCAAGGGCGGTGGGATCTCGATCATCGAGCGTCTCAAACTGAAAACCCCGCCCGCGGCTGATGTCGACGCCGGGAAGCCGGCGGCAGAGCATCCGGTCCCGGTAGCGGCCGGAAAGTAGCACGGGATACTTCAGACTGCTGCGACCGGGGCCGGCCTCCAAGAGGCCGGCCCCGGTCGGACGTTTATTGCGGGTCTTTGCTGTGCGGCTACCGGGCAGCCGATGGCGCCGTCTGGTCCTCCGCGGCGGCGGCCGGCTCGCCGGCGATGATGGCGTCCACTTCAGCCTTTTCCTTGGCGCCCCAGGTTTCGCGGGTGTTCAGCCGGCGTGGTCGTTGCCGAGTGCGATTTTCATGGGTCTCCTTCGTGTGGGACTTAGTGCGGGACGTTCAGGCGGGGTGTTGCGGGGTTTGGCGGCTACGCCGGTACTTCATCGCGCCATGGAATCGATTCCATAGCGCCGGGGCGCGTCACGGCGACAGCGGAGGCATGGGTGGCGTGGAGCATTGCCGCAGGCATCTCGCGGTCGCTGCCGGCGAGGGATGCGGCGAGGTAGCCCACGAACGTGTCGCCGGCTCCGGTGGTGTCCCTGGCGTCCACTTTCGTTGCCGGCACGTGCACGGGACTGCCGTCGACGACGGTGAAGGATCCTTCCGCGCCTGCGGTGCACACGATGGCGGGCCCTAGGACGGGCGGGAGCGACACGACCAGGTCCCGGTGGTTTCCTTGGATTCCGGCCAGGCCGGTGAGGGCCGCGAGAACCTGGATTTCCTGTTCGTTCACCACCAGGAGGTCGACGTCGTCGAGCAGCGCCTCGATCTGCCGGGGGGCCGGCGCGGCGTTGAGGATGACGAATGCCCCGCGATTCTTCGCGGTCCGCGCGGCCTGCCGGACCAGCGCCGTCGGGATTTCACTGCGGCGCCGGCCCGGGCGGCTGCGACAGCCTGGTTGCCGCCCTTGCCCCCGGGGCTGTACGTTGCGTCCGAGCCCCGGACGGTTTCGCCCGCCCGGGGCAGGGCGCTGACACGGATGTTCTGGTCGATATTGAGGCTTCCGACCACAAAAACCGTGCTCATTGGACCTGCTCCTTCGGTGGTGCGGGACGGTGCCCGAAGCCGCAGTACATAGGGGCGGAATTGAGGGGCGCTGCCGTCACGATGACGTTGGTCCCGGTGGAACGGAGCGCGCGCGCCTGGGCGTTGGGGTGGAAGTCCAGCTGGGTGACGGCGGCGGCCACCCTCTGGCGGGACTCGGCGGAGGTCGCCGGGTTTCCGGAGAGCACCCCGGACGCCGTGGCGGGGGAGACGCCGGCCAGTGCCGCCACGTCCTTGATGGTGATGGATGGTCCCGTCACTGCTGACGCCTCCCGCGCTCAAAACGAATCATGGAATCGATTCCATGGAATCGTTCACTCGCCGTGGACGGCGGCCTGGCGCTCCTCGGACCGGTTCAAATAGGCCAGCAGCAGCGCGCCGGCGCGGTCCAGGTCTCCGGCTTCCAGGGCGGTGCAGATTTCCTCGTTGTCCGGCAGGTAGCCCCGGTAGAAGTGCGCGTCCACGGTGGCCTTGTGGAAGAACAGGCGCATCTCGGCCAGCACCTGGGACATGATCGTGTCCAGCCGCCGGCTGCCCGCCAGGGCCACGATCGCGCCATGGAAATGCTGGTTGGCGCTGCCCAGGCCCTCCTCGTCATTGGCGGCGGCGGCGGCTTTGCCCTCTTCAACGGCAGCGCGGACCGCGGCCACGCGCTCCGGGCTCCCGCCGCCGCGGATCGCACTGACTTCAATGGCGCGGCGCACGGTGTAGACGTCGTGGATGTCGCCGGCCTCGAGTCTGGCCACGAAGACGCCGCGGTTGGGGTGCCGGACCACCAGGCGCTCGGCCGCCAGTTCGGCGAAGGCCTCGCGGACCGTGTTGCGGGAGACGCCCAGGTCTTCGGCGATGGTCGACTCCGTGAGCCGGGCTCCCGGCAGGAGCAGGCCCTCCGCCAGTTGCAGGCGCAGCTCGGCCGCCACCCGGTCCGCCACGGACGGGACGGCCACGCGCAGCCGCGCCGCAGCTGCGCCAAGGGCGGAGCCGGCAGCTGCATCGGGAGTGGTCATAGTGCCGAATCTACACGATTGTCCCAATGTTGAATCGTCGGATTGTTGAACAATCCGAGAAATTGATGCATCCTAGTAGGGGGCTATCATGAGACGAGGATCACAAATGGCAACCATTGACCTGAACAGCGACGTTGGCGAGTCCTTCGGCCGCTGGACCCTGGGCGACGACTCGGCGATGTTCCGCTCGGTCTCCAGCGCCAACGTGGCGTGCGGATTCCATGCGGGCGACCCCAGCGTCATCCGCCGGACCTGCCGCGAGGCGGTTGCCGCCGGCGTCGTGATCGGCGCCCACGTCGGCTACCGCGATCTCGCCGGCTTCGGCCGCCGCTTCCTGGACATCGACCCGATCGAACTGGCCGACGACGTCGTCTACCAGATCGGTGCGCTGCAGGCGCTGGCTGCCGTCGAGGGCGGCACGGTCAAGTACGTCAAGCCGCACGGCGGCCTCTACAACGCGATCGTCTCGCACACCGGCCAGGCGAAGGCCGTCGTCGACGCCGTGAAATCCGTTGACCCGAACCTGCCCATCCTGGGCCTGCCGGGCTCGGAAGTGCTGCGCCTGGCCGAGGCCGCCGGCCTCCGCGCGGTGACCGAAGCCTTCGCGGACCGGGCCTACAACCCGGACGGCACCCTCGTGTCCCGTACGCTTCCCGGAGCCGTGCTGGAGGACCCCGCTCTCGTCACTGAGCATGTCCTCCGGATGGCCACCGATTCCGCCATCCGCACCATCGACGGCTCCATCCTGAAAATCCGCGCCGAAAGCATCTGCGTGCACGGTGACTCCCCGGGGGCCGTCGCCATGGCCGCTGCCGTCCGCGAAGCGCTCAACGCCGCAGACATCACCACCGCCGCCTTCGTCTAGGCCGCAGCTTCACGCTTCACACCCCGGTTCTGCCGGGACCACCCGCACCTAAACCCAAGCAACAGGCAGCACCCCGCACACCTGGAGGAAAACCATGACTGCAGCACCGCATCAGGCCACCCCGGCCGCCGGCAAGAGGAGGATCCCGCCTGGTGCCCTCAAGGCCTATGTCGCGAGCCTCACCGGCACTTCGCTGGAGTACTACGACTTCGCGATCTACTCCGTGGCCTCGGCCCTCGTGTTCCCCAAGGTCTTCTTCCCGGGTAACGACGAATACGTCGGGCTGCTGCTGTCCTTCTCGACCTTTGCGGTTGGCTACCTCGCCCGTCCCATCGGCGGCGTGATCTTCGGCCGGCTCGGTGACAAGATCGGCCGCAAGCAGGTCCTCGTGACCACCCTGCTGCTGATCGGCATCGCTACGGTGGTGATCGGCGCGCTCCCGGGCTACGCCACCATCGGTATAGCCGCACCCATCATCCTCGTGTTGCTGCGCCTGGCGCAGGGCATCGGCGTCGGCGGCGAGTGGGGCGGGGCCGTGCTGCTCTCGAGCGAATTCGGCGACGCGAAGCGGCGCGGCTTCTGGTCTTCCGCCGCGCAGATTGGCCCGCCCGCCGGCAACCTGATGGCCAACGGCGTTCTGGCCGTGCTCGCCGCGACGCTCAGCAACGAAGAGTTCCTCTCCTGGGGCTGGCGCGTGGCCTTCCTCGCCTCGGCGGTGTTGGTGGGCTTCGGCCTGCTGATCCGGCTGAAGCTCGAGGAAACTCCCGTCTTCAAGGCCATCCAGGCCCACGGCGAACAGCCCAAGGCCCCCATCAAGGAGGTCTTCACCAAGGAGCCGCGCGCCCTCGTCTCGGCCGCCCTGTCCCGCATCAGCCCGGACGTGCTGTACTCCCTGCTCACCGTCTTTATGGCCGTGTACGCCACCAAGGAACTGGGCATGAGCACCAGCAACGTACTGACCGCCATCCTGATCGGCTCAGCCTTCCAACTGTTCCTGATCCCGGCGGCGGGCGCCCTCACGGACCGCGTCAACCGCCGACTCGTATACGGCATCGCCGCCGTCGGAACCGCCGTCTACATTCCGCTGTTCTTCCTCATGATTCAGGACAAGTCGGTCCTCACGCTGACCATCGGAATCGTGATCGGGCTGGCCTTCCACGCCTTCATGTATGGCCCGCAGGCGGCTTACATCACCGAACAGTTCCCGGCGCGGCTGCGCTACGCCGGCAGTTCGCTGGCTTACACCCTGGCCGGCGTGGTCGGCGGCGCTATCGCACCGCTGGTCTTCACTGCCCTCTTCGCTGTCAGCGGCAACTGGTTCCTGATCGCCGGCTACCTCGCGGTCGCCTCCATCGTGACCGTGATCGGGCTGGCCATCGGGCGCAACCCGCATACCGACGAGGAGGAGCGGCTCCTGCAGGAAGCCCGCGCCTGAGCGGCGCGGATCTTCTTCGGCGGATCCTGTCCGCCGGCATGATTTCACCGGCACAATGATTGAGGCAACTCGTGATTGAGACAGCAGGGGAACCCCTGAAGGTACAAGCCGCCGCAGCAGGCGAAACCGCAGTTCACAAGGTCCGCTCCGTGCGGGCCGTGGGGACGCGCGCGGTCCTCGCAGAGCTCTCCGGCACCCAGGACGTGCTCGCCCTCCAGGCGCTGCTCCTCGAGAAACCGCTGCCGGGCCAGCAGGACATCCTGGCCGCGGCCGAGACCGTCCTGGTCAAGGCCGAATCCCCGGCCTCGGCCCGGCGCATCGCCACCCGCCTGATGCAGCTAGACCTCACCGCACCCGTGCAACGCGACGGCGAGCTGGTGGTCATTGACACCGTGTACGACGGCGAGGACCTCGCCGAAGTCGGACGGCTCACCGGCCTGGGAACCGACGGCGTGATCGCCGCCCACTCCGGGCAGGTCTGGACCGTGGCCTTCGCCGGCTTCGCCCCCGGATTCGGATACATGATCGGGGAGAACCAGCAGCTGGAAGTGCCGCGCCGCAGCTCGCCCCGCACCGCAGTTCCCGCGGGCTCCGTGGCGCTGGCCGGCAACTACTCGGCCGTGTACCCGCGCCGTTCCCCGGGCGGCTGGCAGCTGATCGGGCGCACCAACGCCAAGATGTGGGACCTGGACCGGGAGCCGCCCGCCCTGGCCGCCCCCGGCCACCGGGTGCAGTTCCGTCCGGTCCGGGATGCACTCGCCCTCGCGGCCGAGCCAGCCACCGAGCCAGCTGTCGAGCCGGCCGCGGCGCCTGCGGCCGAGGGCACCGCGCCGGAACCGGTTGCCGGGCAGGACGTCACGGCCGGGATCCGGATCGTTTCACCGGGCCTTCAGAGCCTGATCCAGGACCTCGGCCGGGACGGCCACTCCGGCCTGGGCGTCTCCGCCGCCGGCGCGCTGGACCGGGCCTCACTGCGCCGGGCCAACCGCCTCGTCGGCAACGCCCCCGGCGCAGCCGGCATCGAGACCGTCGCGGGCGGACTCAAGGTCCAGGCCATGGGGGACCAGGTCCTCGCCGTCGCCGGGGCGCCGGCGGAACTGAGCATCGCGTCCGCACCGGACGACGCCGGCGATACGTGGCAGCGCACCGTGCCGGTGGCCACTGCCTTCGCGCTGCTCGACGGCGAAACGCTCAGCATCGGTGCGCCGCACAGCGGCTTCCGCAGCTACCTCGCGGTCCGCGGCGGGGTGGATGCCGCCCCGGTACTGGGCAGCCGCTCCACGGACACCATGTCCGGGATCGGTCCTGCGCCCCTGGCCGCCGGGCAGCAACTGGGCGCCGGCGGAGAAGCCGAGACCGGCGTCGTCGGAAATCCCGAACTGCAGCCGGACTACCCGGGCACCGGGGTGACCGTCCTCGACGTCGTCCCCGGCCCCCGCGCCGACTGGTTCGATCAGGCGGCACTGGATTCCTTCACCGCCCAGGACTGGGCCGTGCTGCCGCAGTCCAACCGCGTCGGCATGCGGCTGGACGGTACGCCGCTGCAGCGCAGCCGCCAGGGCGAACTGCCCAGCGAAGGCACCGTCGCCGGCGCCCTGCAGGTCCCGCCGGAGGGCCTGCCCGTGCTCTTCCTGGCCGACCATCCGATCACCGGCGGCTACCCGGTGATCGCAGTGGTGGTCGACTCCCAGCTGGACCTCGCCGCCCAGGTCCCGATCGGCGGCAGGATCCGCTTCCGCTGGGCCGAATCCGCCACCATCGAACACCCCACCGAATCCGCCACCACCACAGAAGAAGCGAGTAACTGATGCGCAAGGTCCTGATCGCCAACCGTGGAGAAATCGCGGTCCGCATAGCCCGGGCCTGCGACGACGCGCAGCTGGCGTCCGTCGCTGTCTACGCCGACATCGACGCCGACGCCCTGCACGTCTCGGCCGCGGATGAGGCCTTCAGCCTGGACGGCAACTCGCCCGCGGACACGTACCTGAACATCCCCAAGCTCCTCGCCGTGGCGGCCCAGTCCGGTGCGGACGCCGTCCACCCCGGCTACGGCTTCCTCTCCGAGAACGCCGACTTTGCCCAGGCCGTCCTCGACGCCGGGCTGACCTGGATCGGTCCGACGCCGGACGCGATCCGGCTGCTCGGCAACAAGATCACGGCCCGCGACGCGGCCGTCCGGGCCGGCGCACCCCTGGTGGCCGGCAGCGACGGTCCCGTCGACACGGCGGCCGAGGCCCGCGCCTTCGCCGAAGAGCATGGCCTGCCGATCGCCATCAAGGCCGCCTTCGGCGGCGGTGGCCGCGGCATGAAGGTGGTCCGGGTCATCGACGAGGTCGAGGAAGCCTTCGACTCCGCCGTCCGGGAAGCCGTTGCCGCCTTCGGGCGGGGCGAGTGCTTCGTGGAGCGCTACCTGGACCGTCCGCGCCACGTCGAGGCGCAGGTCCTGGCGGACGCGCACGGCAACGTCGTGGTCGTCGGAACCCGCGACTGCTCCCTGCAGCGCCGGCACCAGAAGCTCCTCGAAGAGGCCCCCGCGCCGTTCCTGACCGACGAGCAGACCACGCTGATCTACGACGCCGCCAAGGCCGTCTGCCGGGAAGCGGGCTACTCCGGCGCCGGCACGGTGGAATTCCTCGTCGCGGCGGACGGCACCGTGGCCTTCCTGGAGGTCAACACCCGGCTCCAGGTGGAGCACCCCATCACCGAGGAAACCACGGGGATCGACCTCGTCCAGGAACAGTTCAGGATCGCCGCGGGCGAGCCGCTGCGCCTGGCCGAAGACCCGGCACCGCGCGGACACGCCTTCGAATTCCGGCTTAACGCAGAGGACGTGGGCCGCGGCTTCCTGCCCTCGCCCGGCACCATCGGCGAATTCGCCGGTCCCACCGGCCCGGGCATCCGCCTCGACACCGGCGTCCGCTCCGGGTCCTTCGTCGCGCCGCAGTTCGATTCCCTGCTCGCGAAGCTGATCGTCACCGGCGCGGACCGCCAGCAGGCCCTGCGCCGTGCCCGCCGGGCCCTCGCCGAAATGCGGATCACCGGGGTCGCCACCGTGCTGCCCTTCCACCGGGCCGTGCTGGAATCCCCGGACTTCACCTCCGAGGACGGCCTCGGCATCCACACCCGATGGATCGAAACCGACTTCGCGGACAGCATCCCTGCCGATCCGGACTACAGCACCACCGCGCCCGACGGCGAACGCCGCACCATCACTGTCGACGTGGACGGCAGGCGCCTCGCCGTCGGCCTTCCGGCCGATCTGCTGGACGCCTGGGCCCGCTCGGGCAGCTCCGCGCCCGCCGGGGTGTCGGTAGCGTCCGACGGCGGTGCCGCCGCCGCTGGCGACCCTGGGGAGCTGCGCGCGGACATGGCAGGGACAGTCGTGAAATGGCTCGTCGAGCCGGGAGCCGAAGTCTCGGCCGGGGACCCGGTGGTGGTCCTTGAGGCCATGAAGATGGAAACCCAGGTCTCCGCGCACCGGGACGGCACCGTCACCGACGTCCGCACCAAAGCGGGCGGGGTTGTCACGGCCGGCGCGGTGCTCGCGCTGATCGGGTAGCCGCCTCGGGAGGAATGCCGCCGACGACACCAGGCACGTCGCCGGCGCGCTGATCGTCCCGCGGACCGGTCGACGCCGAAGTGGCGGCGGCCGGGCCGGGGAGTAGACCTTGACGGGGCGCGCTTATGTGGTAGCTTCGCCAGAAGTATCCGAGGTCTGCTGTCCCGGGGCCATGTTTTGGGGGAATCATGGCTACTTTGAGTGCGCAATTTCGGCGGCGGACCGCTTGTCTGGCTGCCGCGTTGGGTGTCTTGCTTGCAGCATCAGTGGTGGCCGCGCCAGCGGCGAAGGCAAACGACGTGCTGACGTCCCCTGTCGCGGTGGCCGAGACGTACGCGAAGCCGACCGTGCCGGGTGCTTTGGTCCCGGTCACGCCCTTCCGGGCACTGGACACGCGGACTTCTGCTGCAGTGCGCCCGGACGGGACCGTGTCCTTTCAGGCCGGCGGGGCCCACGGGATTCCGGCGAAGGTTTCCGCCGTGACCTTCAACCTCACCGTCACCGAGCCACGGTTGATCGGGTTTATCACCGCCTACGCCTCCGGGACACAGCGGCCCGGTTCGTCCAACGTGAACTTCCTCGCCGGCCAGACAGTCGCGAACTCCGTCACCGTACCCGTCGGCGCCGACGGCAAGGTCACCTTGTTCAACCGCTCCTACGGCACCACCCATCTCATTGCCGACGTCTCCGGCTACTACCTGCCCGGGGCATCCAGAAACTTGGCTCTCACCTGGGGCGACAACCGCTTCAGCCAGCTCGGCAACGGCACCACGCCCTACCGTTCCACCCCGGCTGCCGTGAGCGGGCTGAGGGGAGTCAGAGCCCTTGCAGGGGCCGGGGGTACGAGTTACGCGCTGCTGTCCGACGGGACCCTGCGTGCGTGGGGCTCGAACGAGTACGGCCAGCTCGGCAACGGCACCACCAGCAGCAGCACAACGCCTGTCCAGGTCAGCGGCCTCACCGGCGTAACGTCCATGGCCGCCGACTGGTCCACGGCCTATGCGCTTCTGAAGGACGGGACCGTTCGATCCTGGGGTTCCAACACGAGTGGCGAGCTCGGCAATGGCTCGGTCTACGCGAGCAGCAGTCCCGTCCAGGTCAAGGGCCTCACCGGCGTTACCGCCCTCACCGCAGGCTCTGGCGCCGCCTACGCGCTGCTAAAGGACGGGACGGTACGGTCGTGGGGCTACAACTGGGGCGGCCAGCTCGGCAACGGCACCACCGTCAACAGCTACGTGCCCGTCCAGGTCAAAGGGCTCACCGGTGTAAGGTCCATCGCTGTCGGGTCGTCCACGGCCTACGCGCTGCTGAACGACGGAACCGTTCGCGCCTGGGGGTTCGACAACGGGGGCCAGCTCGGCAACGGCGGCGGCGCAGACGACGGCCGCACTCCGGTCCAGGTCCAGGGCCTCACCGGCGTCACGACGCTCACGGCTGACGGTGGAGTCACCTACGCGCTGCTGAAAGACGGGACCGTCCGTGCCTGGGGCTATGGCTCGAGCGGCCAGCTCGGCAACGGCACCACCGGCAACAGCAACGTTCCCGTCCAAGTCAAAGGACTCAACGCGGTCGCTTCCATTACGGCCGGAGGAGGCACTGCCTACGCGCGGCTGTTGGACGGGACGGTCCGTGCCTGGGGCGGCAACTGGTACGGCCAGCTCGGCAACGGCACCACCGGCGACAGCAACGTGCCAGTCCAGGTCGACGGGCTCACCGGCGTTAGCGCCGTCACTGCCGCCATCGGCACCGCATACGCGCTGCTAAACGACGGGACAATCCGCGCCTGGGGCGGTAACCGAGTCGGCCAGCTCGGCAACGGCACCCACGCCGACCGCAACATCCCCGGCCCGGTCAAGACGATCTCCGGCGCCACCTCCATCACCGCCACTGCGTTCTCGGTCTTCACTCTGCTCGCGGACGGGACTGTCCATGCCTGGGGCGACAACTACGACCGGCAGCTCGGCGTCAGTGGCACAGCGCCGTTTAGCAGCTTGCCTGTGGGCATTTCGGGGTTGTCGGGTGTGGCCATGGCCGCACAGGGCGCCGCTACCAAATATGCACTCCTGGCTGACGGCACAGTCTGGGCGTGGGGCAGCAACTCGTACGGCCAGCTCGGCAGCGGCATGGCCATCTACGACTCGAGTGTTCCGGTCCGGGTCCGGGGCATCACGGGAGCCGTGTCGGTCATGGCGGACGGCGGCACTGCCTATGCGCTGCTGGCGGACGGGACCGTCCTGGCGTGGGGAGAGAACTCCAGGGGCCAGCTCGGCAACGGCACAACGACCGACAGCAGCACGCCCGTCCCGGTTCAGGGCCTGGCCGGCGTCAGCTCCATCACGGCGAGCAACGGCACCGCCTACGCGCGGCTGTTGGACGGAACCGTCCGCGCGTGGGGCGGCAATCAATTCGGCCAGCTCGGCGACGGCACGACGGACCGCCGCAGCATCCCCGTCCAGGCCAAGGGTCTCAGCGGGGTGACGTCGTTGAAGGTCAGCCTGTCAGAGTATGTGGTGGTCTATGCGGTGCTGGGCGACGGTACCGTCCGCGCCTGGGGGAGCGGCACTTCCGGTGAGCTCGGCACTGGCACGATGACCGACAGCACAGTGCCGGTCCAGGTCGCCGGCCTCGCCGGCGTGGCCTCCATCGCGACGGGCAAAGGCACCGCCTACGCACTGCTGAAGGACGGAACGGTCCGCGTCTGGGGCAGCGGCGGGTACGGCCAGCTCGGCAACGGCACCACCGACGACGCCAGCACGCCTATCCCGGTCAAGGGCATTATTGGGGCCACCTCCATCGCGGCAGGAGAGTCCGCCGCCTACGCGCTGCTGCGCGACGGCACCGTTCGCGCCTGGGGCAACAATAGGCTCGGCGAGCTCGGTGACGGCACCACCAGCTACACCGGTGCCCCCGTCCAGGTCAAAGGACTTACGGGCGTCACATCCATCACGGTCAACGGACGCGCAATATTCGCTTTGATGAGCGACAAATCCGTCCGGGCCTGGGGTGCCGGCCCCCATGGGCAGCTCGGCAACGGCACCACTTCCGGCACGAGCACCCCCGTCGAGGTCCCCGGTCTCGCTGGTGTCACGAGCCTCTGGCCCTAGGTGAAGCCCGCGACGGACGTTGTCAACGGCCGGCACGCCATAGGCGGTCTGGTCGCCGATTCGCGCAGAGCCTAGAATCGGGCTAGGCGCACCGGGCCAAGGCACCGGCCGGACACGCCCGCCGGAGATCACGTCCATGTTCCAGCGGTGCCGATAGGGGAGGCCCGCCATGGCAGTCATCAACAGGACCATCAGTTCACTGCCGCGGGAACGCGCGTCCCGCGGGGAGTCCTGACCGCCATGGACACCATGGGAAAACTTGAAACGGAACAAAAGTACGACGCCGGGACCTCTGCGGCGCTGCCGGATCTGCAGGAAATCGAGGGTGTGGACCACGTCGCGGAGCCTGTGACGGATCAGCTAGAGGCTGTGTACTTCGATACTCCGGCCCTGGTCCTCGCGGCACGGCGCATTACCCTGCGGCGCCGCACGGGCGGGGCGGACGAGGGCTGGCACCTCAAGCTTCCCGCCGGGGCGGACCAGCGGGAGGAGATCCATGCGCCGCTCGGGCAGCCGGAGACCGTTCCGGAAGAACTGTCCGACCATCTGCAGGTCCTCATTCGGGGCGACGAACTCGTGCCCGTCGCCCGGCTGAGTACGCGGCGCACCACCTACCGGCTTTACGGGCCGGGCGGTGAGCATTTGGCCGACTTCGCCGACGACCACGTTCACGCCGAGGCCCTGCGGCCGCCGGGGCCGGCCGTCGACTGGCGTGAATGGGAGCTCGAACTCGTCCACGGTACAGCGGGGCTCTTTGAGGCTGCCGCCGCAACTCTGACGTCTACCGGAGCCAGCCACTCCGCTTATCCTTCCAAGATCGCCCGTGCCCTGGGCGATGCCTGGCCGGCCGAGTTCAGTCCCCGGACTCCAAAGCCCCGGAAGAAGGGACCGGCGGTCGACGTCGTGACCGCCTATTTAGACGCGCGGATTGGCGACTTCATCGCCAATGATCCGGGTGTGCGGATGGGCACACCGGATTCCGTCCACAAGATGCGGTCCGCGACCCGCCGGGCGCGCTCCGCCCTGGCCACCTACCGCAAACTCTTCAAGCGCTCAGCGGTGCGAGCACTCCAGGCTGAACTGAAGTGGCTGGGCCAGATCCTGGGTCCGGCCCGCGATGCCGAAGTCATGCTGGAGCGGCTTCGCCAGCACATCCTGGAGCTCCCGGAAGAACAGAGGTCCGGCCTCTTGGCCCAGATGATCGATCAGGAGCTGGTCGCAGCCCACGACGCAGGCTACAGAAACGTCCTGGAGACCCTCCGGACCGGCCGCTACTTCCGTCTCCTGGGCTCCCTGGAGGACTTCCGGGACCACCCGCCTGCCAAGCCACGCGCCTTCCGGCCCGCGCGCAAGGTGACGGCCAAGCTGGTCAACAAGGCCGCAAAGCGGGTGGAGCGTGCCCGGAAGGCCGTCAAAGGCTCGGCCGACACGGCCGCGCGCGACACAGCGCTGCATGAGGTCCGAAAAGACGCCAAGCGCCTCCGCCACGCGGGTGAGTCGGTCTTGGAGATCCACGGCAAGCGCGCCGCCAAACTCACCAAAGCGGCCGGACGGCTCCAGACAGTGCTCGGCGACCATCAGGACAGCGTCATGGCGACCGCCCTCCTGCGCAGACTCGCGGCCACCCCGGACCGGCCCGCCGATACCGACCTCGGCTTCGAGGGTTTGCTGGAGATGGAAGAACGCATTGCCCGGAAGACGGAGAACAAAGCCCGCAAGGCAGGGAAGAAGCTTCGCCGCTTGCGGCTGCGACCCTGATCCTGGACGCGTCGAGTGCTGCATCGCCGTCGATGAAGCTGAGGACCTCGCGGCCGTGTTCGTTCATGCCCAGTGCCTGGGGGACCTCAGCGACGCCAGCATTACTTTGTGCCCTCCGAAGATGGACCGTGACGTTCCACCGCCAGCGGGCGCATCCGTGTCAGGATCAGTCATGACCGACCGCCTGATGCTCCTCGACACCGCGTCGCTGTACTTTCGCGCGTTCTACGGCGTGCCCGACACGATCCGCCGCGCCGACGGCACCCCGGTAAACGCTGTTCGCGGGCTGCTCGACATGATCGCACGGCTCACCACCGACTACGGTGCGACGCATCTCGTCGCGTGCTGGGACGACGATTGGCGCCCGCAGTGGCGGGTAGACCTCATCCCGAGCTACAAGGCGCATCGGGTCGCCGAGGAGGTGGCATGCGCCCCCGATGTGGAGGTGGTGCCGGAAGCGCTCGAGGCGCAGATTCCGATGATCCGCCGCGTGCTCGAGCTCGCCGGCATCGCCGTCGTCGGGGCTGCCGACCACGAGGCCGACGACGTCATCGGCACCTACGCCAGCCACGCCGATCTTCCGGTCGACGTGGTGACGGGCGACCGCGACCTCTTCCAGATCGTCGACGACGCCCGTCAGGTGCGGGTGGTCTACACCGCGCGCGGCATGAAGAACCTCGAAGTCCTGACCGACGCCGACGTCGTCGGCAAGTACCGTGTGCTGCCCGTGCAGTATGCCGACTACGCGACCCTGCGCGGCGACACCTCCGACGGGCTGCCAGGCGTCGCCGGCATCGGGGAGAAGACCGCCGCGTCGCTGCTCGGCGAGTACGGCACGCTCGACGGGCTGCTCGCGGCTGCCGCGGACGCAGCGAGTGGGCTGTCCACCGCAGTGCGGTCCAAACTCGCCGCGGCGGCGGACTACCTCACGGTCGCGCCCACCGTCGTGAAGATCGTGCGAGACCTGGAACTGCCGACGCTTGAGGAGGCAGGCGCGCAGTTGCACCCTGTCTCCGGCGGTTCGCGGGCCGAGCTTGAGCGTCTCGCCACAGAATGGAACCTCGGCGGTTCGGTCAGCCGGCTCCTTGAGGCATTCGACCTGCGTCGCTAGGGAAGTCCCTGGGGCGTGTGGGCAAATGCCGGGGCGAAGGCGCGATCCGGGCCGCACCTCCGCCCTCCGGCGGGCCTGTTTTCAGTGTTTCTTGAAAGCGTCCTTGACCTTTTCGCCGGCCTGCTTCAGGTCTGCTTTGACCTGATGGCTCTTGCCCTCGGCCTTCATCTTGTCGTCGCCGGTGGCTTTGCCGGCCGCCTCTTTGCCTTTGCCGTGGAGTTTCTCGGCGGCATTGTGGATCTTGTCACTCAGGCCCATGATGAACCTCCTTATTTATGTCGCCCCCGCGACGTGAATGCCATGGAGGCCACACTTAATTGTAGGGACGGAACCGTGGAAAGCGGGGGCCATTTGGTGCGGTCCGGGCCATTCCCGGCTCCGGGACAACAATCCAGGTCAGGCGATCACGGTTCCAGAATACAAATGCCGGCAGCCGGAGTATTCTGGCAGGGACCATTGGCAGCGGTGGCAGTGCGCCGGCAGAAGCGGCGGTGTTAGTCGGCAAGAATGCGGTAGAGCGCGCGGCGGGTGTCATCGATTACCGTCATTGCGGCATTGCGTTGTTCCTCGGTTGCCGAGAAGCGGAATTGGTGGATGACTCCCATGAGTTTTCCGACGCTTTGGTGAAACGCCGGCCCGGATCCCTCCGGGTCGGTGTTCCAGGCGTTCCCCAGCTCCTCGGCGTGATCGGCCACGTAGGCCTTGCCCGCATCGGTGAGGGTGAACTCGGTGCGCCGGCCATCACCTACGGGCGCAATGAGCTCTTCATCAACGAGCTGCTGGAGCGTCGGGTAGACGGAGCCCGGGCTCGGACGCCAGGCGCCCGAGGTTTTTTCCGCAATGGTCTTGATCAGCCCGTAGCCGTTGGACGGTGATTCGGCCAAGAGGGACAGAATCGCCGAACGAACATCGCCCCTGCTGGCCCGCCGCGACCCGCCGGGGCCAAAACCTGGTCCGAAGCCCGGTCCGAAGCCCGGTCCAAACCCGCGGCCCGGGCCGAAACCACCGTGTCCGTGGGGTCCGCGGCGGCTCCTGCCGCGCCCGAAGCGTGCCTGGGCGGGTCCGCCCTCCGTGAATTTGTCGTCATGCATGCCTTTCATAGCGGCATCGACCTTCCCAATCAGTTGAAATCAATGATGGTCGCCGATTGTTCGGCGATAATTAACGATATATCGGTGAGTATCGGCGGTCAAGAGTCGATTCACCCGGCGTCCGCTGACTCACGGACGCTGCCAGCCGCTGCCGTACAGGTCACGGATACAGCAGGTCATCGAGCAGCCGTTGCACATGCTCGGGCCGTTCGATGTTCGCGAAGTGGCCGCAATGCGGGAGTGTCACCGTCTGGACGCGTGGGATTATCTCGGCCAGTCGGAGCAGGTCAGAGGGTGGTGTGAACACATCGCTGTCCCCGCGGATCGCCAGCACCGGACACAGAATGCCCCGCCACTGGCCAAAATCGTAGTGCGCCGCGGCCCGGGCTGCCGCGGAGAAACATGCCGGCCGGGCGTCCTCGCCAAGCCCTCTAAGCACCCCCGCGGAGATGGATGCGGGTTCTGCGAAAAACGGGGACAACAGCGGCCGCATCACGGCGGTAGACCCGATTGCACGGACCAGCGCGGGCCCTGCCGGGCCGAGGGCTGCCGCGGCGCGCATGGCCAGCAGCATGCCCAGAAACATCGGGAACCGGAACAGGCTGCGCAGTGGCTTGCCGGCCGCTTCGGACACGCCGAACGTGGTCGCCGAAATCGCGGTCACGCTGGCGGTCCGCCCGGGCCACGCCGCGGCGATGTGCAATGCCAGGAAGCCTCCCATGGAGTGGCCCACCAGGTTCCACCGCCGGTAGCCGAGCGAGGTCAAAGTACCGGTGACGGCGCGTGCCATCGCTTCGATGCTCAAATTCGCCATCCGGGCGTCCTGCGTGGACTCGCCCCAGCCCGGCAGGTCTATCAGCACCCGGTCATGTGCCACTGCCGGGTGAAGAAGCTCCCGGAAGGACGTCCAGGAGCCCGCGGCGCCGTGGAGGTAGACATCCGCCGTCCCGGATACGGCGTGCGGGCCCCCGGTGCCTTCCTGGACATGCACCGTGCAGGGGCCCAGCTCCGTGGCAAGGGTGCGCCGCCGCAGCGTGGCAGCCCCCGTACTTGCGGTTTCCTGCTGAACACCCATGGTCACCTTCTGTTCGTGGTCTTTGAAGGTGATTCGGAGCGGCGGGGGTGCAGGACCGGACGCGAGGCTCGAGGCGGTGGAGGCCGGTGCGGATCAGGGCCTCCGAGGCCGCCGTTATCCGTGGCTCGGGGGAGGCGGTGGTCCGGCCGTCGCGGCCTGGCCGAACGTGGGGACCGTTGTCACGGATCCCACGTTCGGGAGTGCGTGGCGGGTGGCGTGCTCGATTTCGTCGTGGATTGTGGCAAGTTCGCCCAGGTCGGTGATCGTGGTCAGGGGGATGGAGACCTCGACGTGAAGCCGGTGGCCGGACCAGCGCAGCCGGGATGTTGCGCCCGCGGGGGCGTGGGCAGTGACAACCGCCGCCAGGCGTTCCGTAAGGTTCGGGTCCACGCCGTCCATGAGCCTGCGCCCGATGTCGCGAATGGTTCCCCAGAGGAGCACGGCGATGGCTGCGGAGATGAGCAGGCCCACGATCGGATCTGCAAGCGGAAATCCGAGCCATATGCCGATGACTCCGGCGACGACGGCCAGCGAGGTGAAGCCGTCGGTGCGGGCATGAATGCCATCGGCGACGAGCGCGGCGGACCCGATCCGCCGTCCCACGCGGATCCTGTAGATCGCGACCAGTTCGTTGCCGGCAAAGCCCACGAGGCCGGCGGCGAGCACCCAGCCCAGGTTCTGGACGGGTTGGGGTTCGAAGAAGCGCCGGATGGATTCGACGGCGGCCACCACGGCGGAGAGCGCGATCATCGCCACAATGAACAGCCCTGCGAGGTCCTCGGCGCGGCCGAAACCGTAGGTGTACGTCCGGGTCGCGCGGCGGCGTCCGAGCAGAAAGGCGATCCACAGCGGAACGGCGGTCAGGGCATCGGAAAAATTGTGGACCGTGTCCGCCAGCAACGCCACGGAGCCACTGATGAGGACGATGACCAGCTGGAACAGCGACGTGGCCCCCAGTCCGAGCAGGGAGACCTTGACGGCGCGAATGCCCTGGGAACTTGTCTCCAGGACGGAGTCGATCGAGTCGGCCGAGTCATGGGAGTGGGGCACGAAGAGCTCCTGCAGCCACCCCTTGAAACCGGCCGCGTGGACATGGCCGTGCGGGCCGTGGTCGTGGTGATGGCCGTCGTCGTGGGCATGTCCGTGCGCGTGCGGGTGGACATCGTGGCCGGGGTGCGGGGGCCGGTTCATGCGCCGGCCTCCCTTGTGGGGCTGTGCGGGGCTGTGCTGTGATGCGGGGCCGTGCCGAGGGTGTGTTCGGCCTGGTGGATGGCGTCGGCCACGAGCTGCCAGGCGTGCCCGTCCTGCAGGCGGTAGTAGACCTTGGTGCCTTCCTGGCGGGTGGCGACCATGCGCGCCAGCCGCATCTTGGCCAGATGCTGGGAGACCGCAGCCGCCGATTTCCCGGCCTTTTCGGCCAGCACGTTGACGGGCAGTTCACCGTGGCGCAGGGCCAGGATGAGCCTGACCCGGGTGGCGTCGGCCAGCATGGCAAACACCTCCACGGCCAGCTCGACGTACTGGCTGTCCGCGGTGAGCGCGCAAGCCTCATTATCTGCATTCATACGCAGATACTTACATATAACCCCGCTCCACTCAAGACGATCGAATCAACGGGATACCGTTAGTGGCCATCAGGACGATTCCGGCGCGTCCGGATGCCGAAGGCTCAACTGCTTGGCGTGGAAGTCGAAATGAAGCGTGGGGTAGGCGTAAACATCGTTGAGCGTCATCAGCGGCGTGAAGAAGGGGTCCCACCTGTCGGGGAACGGCATCGACCTGGCGAGGGACTGCGGGTTCTCATGTTCGAGCCGGCGGGAGAGCGCGGCGATGGTTTTATCCAGTTTCCGGCTCATCCTGCGCCTGTTGTAGACGAGGGCGGCGGCCCGGGAGCCCCAGTAGTTCACCACATCAAAAGGACCGGTGCCCGCGTTGAGGACAGCAGCGAATGCCCGGCCCGCCGGGCGGGGGAGCCGGCTGACGACGTGGACCAGCGGAAGCAAGGCGCGGACCACCATGTAGCCGAAGACCATGTGGAAGAGCAGTTCCTCGTTGGTCCAGCGGGTGCCCGTACTTTTGCGGCCGAGGTCCTTGGGCGCCGCGTCCTGCAGCAGGGCGTCGAGGTGGCGGCGGGCGCGGCTGTACCCGGCCAGGATCTCTTCCTTCGTCGGGTCCACGATGTGCACTCCGGTGTCGCGGGCCCGGTCAGTTTCCAGCCAGCTCCGCATGCAGTTTCCGGACCCGGGCCATGATGTCGTCCCGGACCAGGCGCATGCGCTCCATGCCTTCGATGCCGCGTTCGGAGGGCTCGTCCGTATCCCAGAACTCGAGCCGCTGGCCTTCGCGGGGCTCGACCTTAGCCTGGTTGCCCAAGACGATGACGACGTCGGCCGCGTCCAGGACCTCGTCGGTGACGGGCTTGGGGTATTCGCCGGTGATGCCGATGCCGAGTTCATTCAGAGACTCCACGGCCTGGGGGTTCAGCGACTGACCGGGCTTGGTCCCGGCGGAGTGCACCGTGACGCTCCCATCGGCCAGATGGTTCATCAAACCTGCGGCGAGCTGGGACTTTCCGCCGTTCTTGCTGCAAACGAACAGGACGGTGGGCGTTTTCGTGGTCTCGGTCATGCGTTTGATTCTTCCTTCTCTGAGCTGGGTTGGTGGAGCAGTGATGCGGCCGGTCGGTCTTCGCCGGAGCGTCCGTGGGACAGTCCGGTGGGGAAGCCGACGAGCACCGGCTCGGGAGCGGCGCAGCACGAGGACTCTGATGCGGTGGCGGCGGCCGCCGGAACGTCGCAGCTGGTGCCGGCGTCGGAGGAGCAGACGCCGGTTCCGGGGAGTTCGAGCTGGACGGTGTCCGCGGCCTCGCGGTCGCCGGCCAGGGCCGCGGCGACGGAGCGGACCTGTTCGTAGCCGGTGGCGAGCAGGAATGTTGGCGCACGGCCGTAGGACTTCATGCCGACGATGTAGAAGTCCTTGTCCGGGTGGGCCAGGAGCCTGGCGCCGTGCGGTGCAACAGTGCCGCAGGAGTGGAACTCCGGATCGATGAGCGGGCCGAGCTCCACGGGTGCTTCGACGGCCGGGTCGAGGTTCAGGCGGAGTTCGCGCAGGATGTCCAGGTCCGGGCGGAAGCCGGTGCAGGGGACGACGACGTCGGCCTCGAGGGTGCGTCCGTCAACGGATTCCACGGTCACGCCGGAATCCAGGGCTTTGAGGGAAGCAATGCCGAAACCGCTGTGCAGTTCGATGGTCCCGGCCTCGACGAGGCGGCGCAGGCGGGCACCGAGCTGGCCGCGGGCGGGCAGCCCGTCAGCGTCGCCGCCGCCGTAGACTTTCTCGGCGGACGCGCCGCGGACCGCCCAGAGGATCCGGGTGCCCGGTTCGTCCTTGGCCAGGTCCGCGAGGCTGATCAGGGTGTTGGCGGCGGAGTGGCCGGCGCCGACGACCAGGACACGGCGTCCGGCGAAAGCGCCACGGTCACGGCCCGTCACGTCAGGGAGCGGCGAGGAGATCCGGTCCGCGGCGGAGTCCTCGCCGATGGCGGTAAGCCCGGAGGTCCCCAGCGGGTTGCGGGTGGACCAGGTGCCCGAGGCGTCAATGACCCCGGCCACGGTGTGGTCGCGGGTTCCCCCGTCCTGGTGCTGGACGCGGACGACGAACGGTGTGATCTCGCTGTTACGGGTGTGGGTCTTGTCCATGCCTGTGCGGGTGACGGCGATGACTCTGGCGCCGGTCTGCAGCCGGGAGCTGATGGCCGGGAGCGCGGCCAGCGGGGCCAGGTACCGATCGATGAGTTCCCCGCCGTAGGGCAGCGCGGTGGGCCGGGGCGCCTCCCAGCCAGCGGCTTCGAGCAGGCGAACGGCGGCGGCATCGATGTTGAACCGCCACGGTGAGAACAGCCGGATGTGGCGCCACTGCTCGATCGCGGCGCCGGCGGAGGGGCCGGCTTCGAAGATCAGCGGTTCGAGTCCGCGTTCGATCAGGTGGGCCGCGGCGGCCAGTCCCACGGGGCCGGCGCCGATCACGGCAACGGGAAGGTTCTTCGTCAAATCCATGGGTGTCCTCTTTCATCCGTTGTGGTGTTGCGGTTGTTTTCGGTTGGCCCTGCCGGCCGGGGTTGGGCCGGCAGGCGCCGGTGTTGGGTTAGCAGCAGTCCTGATCCTCGTCGTCGCAGCATCCGTCGCTGCAGCATCCGGTGTTCATTCAGCTCACCCCCTCTCCGTCCTCTGTCAGACGTGTGGTGCTGGCCCTTACTTGGCGGCAGGGGTCAGGGACTCGATCAGGTCCTCGATGCGGGTCTTGATCTCGTCGCGGATCGGGCGTACGGCTTCCACGCCCTGGCCTGCCGGATCCTCCAGGACCCAGTCCTCGTAGCGCTTGCCGGGGAAGTAGGGGCATTCGTCGCCGCAGCCCATCGTGATCACGACGTCGGATTCCTTCACGGCCTCCGTGGTGAGGATCTTCGGGATTTCGGCGGACATGTCGATGCCGAGCTCCGCCATGGCCTCCACGGCTGCCGGGTTGACCTTGTCCGCGGGCTGGGATCCGGCGGAGCGGACCTCGATCCGGCCCTCCCCGAGGGTGGTGAGGAAGGCGGCGGCCATCTGGGAGCGGCCGGCGTTGTGGACGCAGACGAAGAGGACGGAGGGCTTCTTGGCGGTTTCTGTGCTCACGGGGTTTCTCCTGGAATCAATGAGGTGAGTGGGCGATACAGTCTGGAGTCTTGCGCCCGGTTTGAAACTCTCAACCGAACATTGATGATGATCGATATAGAGAGTATCGGGCTATAGATTGATGAATGTCAATATTTGTTTTCGGCGGATTTCTGCGACGGACCTAGGCGGCGGTTACGCGGGGTGCAAGGTCATTGATGCGGCGGGTGATGTCGTTGAACGCCATGTCGAAAGCTTCTTTGGTGCCCGGGCGCAGCGGGTCCGGCACCGACCAGTGGATTCCAGCCAATCCGGGCAGTTCCTCGTGGGCCTTGTCGCAGACGGTCACGATGAAGTCGCCCTCGTCTGCCACCTGCTCCAGCCTGCGCGGAGGAAGCTCTGGGAGGTCCAGGCCATGACGGCGGGCGACGTCGATAGCGCCTTGGGCGATGCGGTCTGCGGGATGCGTTCCCGCCGACGTCGAGGGAATTTCACTGACCTGCTGCCAGAGAGCAACGGCCAGTTGGGACCTGGCGCTGTTTCGTGTGCAGACAAACAGGACGCGGCGCGCCCCGTGTTCGGCCCCCGGCACCAGGCCCTGCAGGGCGCCGGCAGCAAGCCGGATATAGCTGCGGCGCCTGTCGGCTTCGGAGCGGTGGCGGGTTGCCAGTCCGGCATCTTCCAGCGTGCGCAAATGGTGGGACAGCAGATTCGACGGCATCCCCAGCTCCGCCTGCAGCTCCGTCGGGGAGAAGTCCCCGAGGGTCAGCAGATCAACGATGCGCAGCCGCGCAGGATCGCCGAGGGCTGCGTGCCTGGCTGCCCGCGCCCGAAAGCCCTCTGCTGCCTCAATATTCATTGGTTCAATTTTGACTGAGCTAATTCTTTCGGTCAAGCTGTTGCCATGATTTCCAACCAGCCGCCGCTGTGGCGCCGCGCCATCGCCGAACTGCTCGGTACCAGCCTGCTCGTGGCCATCGTCGTCGGCTCCGGGATCGCCGCGCAGCAGCTCTCACCCAGTGACGTTGGCCTGCAGCTGCTGCAGAACAGCACCGCCACAGTGCTGGGCCTGACGGTGCTGATCCTGGTGCTCGGGCCTGTGAGCGGCGCGCATTTCAACCCCGTGGTCTCCCTCGCCGACTGGATCCTGGGCCGCCGCGCCGGTACCGGCCTGACCCTGCCGGAGCTGGGCACCTATGTGGTTGCCCAGACCGTGGGTGCGGTCAGCGGCAGTATGGTCGCGAACGCCATGTTTGAGGTGGGCACCTCCATCTCGTCCAAGGAGCGCGCAACACCGGGGCATCTCCTGGGTGAAGTTGTCGCCACTGCGGGACTGGTCCTGCTGATCTTCGCCTTGGCTGCCACCTCCCGCGGCGTCCTTGCCGCGCCGGCGGTGGGCGCCTACATCGGAGCCGCGTACTGGTTCACGTCCTCGACCTCGTTCGCGAATCCGGCAGTGACGGTGGGCCGCATCTTCAGCGACACCTTCGCCGGCATCGCACCGGCCTCAGTTCCAGGCTACGTTCTGGCGCAGCTGATCGGCGCAGCAATAGGAATTGGCCTTCTCCTCATCCTGTTCCCGGCCGCGGCCCGCATCGCGGACGGCGTCGTCCTGGCGCACAGTGCCGAAACCGCCCGCTCCGAGCCTTGGCCGGCGGCCGAACAATGCCGCCCCCACCCAAAGCGGATCTGCGCCGGGTCGACCGACCCGAGCTCCCGCGCCCATACATTGATGATTGTCAATATCAGGGCATAATGGGTACATGAAGTTGTTGCCTGTACTCGAGCCGGCCACGGATGAATCCTGCTGCACCCCGGCAGGGCCCCCTGCCCTGGGTGCCGAGGAAGCCCAGCAGAGGGCCCTGGTTTTCAAGGCGCTGGCCGACCCGAACCGGCTCCGGCTGCTCTCCATCGTCAAGGCTGGCGAGTCAGGGGAGGCATGCGTCTGCGACCTCACCGAGCCGCTGGACCTGGGCCAGCCCACGGTCTCCCACCACCTGAAGGTCCTGGTCGAGGCCGGGCTGCTGCACCGTGAAAAGCGCGGCACGTGGGCCTACTACTCCCTGGTGCCCGGCGCGCTCGAGCAGACGGCCGGGCTCCTGGCGACGCTGTGACCGCGCAACAGTCCGCGGTGACGATCCGCTCCATGCGCGAGGACGACTGGGCGGCCGTCCGGGGAATCTACCGCGAAGGAATCGCCACCGGCCACGCCACCTTTGAGGCGGAAGTGCCGGACTGGGAACGCTTCACCAGTTCCCGGCTTCCCGCGCACCGCCTCGTCGCCGAGGCTCCCGAGGGCGGGATCCTTGGCTGGGCGGCTGTCTCCGCGGTGTCAGCGCGGCCCGTTTATGCCGGCGTGGTCGAACACTCCGTCTACGTCGCCGCGGAAGCCCGCGGCAAGGGAGTCGGGGCCGCGCTGCTTCAGGCCTTGGCCGCATCGACCGAACGATGCGGGATCTGGACGATCCAGGCCAGTGTCTTCCCCGAAAACGAAGCAAGCCTGAAGCTCCACCTCGCGAACGGATTTGCCGTCGTCGGCCGGCGGAACCGCATTGCCCGCATGAGCTACGGCCCCAGCGAAGGGCAATGGCGGGACACGGTGCTGATCGAGCGGCGCTCCCCGGTCGTCGAGGACCCCGCCCCGCCGAACCGCTGGAAGGATGCGCTTTGCTGGGCAAGCCGGCGCATGGCCAGGAGTACCGGTTCCATCAGCAGTGTCCCAAGAACCACGTGCCTCATTGCGGCCTCGGCCGAATCGGTGGGGACACTTTCGAGGTCGGCCGCGGCGATGTCCCGCATTGCCGCGGCGTAGCGGTCCAAGAGCGCAGCCGGCGCATCGAACCCGGCATCTGAGAGCCCGCGCAGGGCCTCCACCAGGGCGGCCTGCGTATCGCGGTCGCATGTCTCCGCGCCCCATCCCCAGCGGTCCAGGAGCCGCTGTGCCGAGGAAAGGTCGACGTCGTCCGGTGCGGTCCGGGTGACCGCGTGGTGCGCAATTCCGAGCAGATCGTGGCCTGACTCCGGCGGGCTCTCCAGGCCAAGCAGCACCTGGCGGGTGGCGCTGATGCTGAGCCCGGCGGTCCCAATGAGTGCCCGGATGAGCTTCAGCCGCCGAACATGCGAGTCGTCGTAGCGGGCCTGCGTCGCGGACGTCAGCACGCCCTCGTGAAGCAATTTCTCCCGAAGGTAGTACTTGATGGTGGCCACCGGAATCTCAGTAGCGGCGGCCAGCTGTGAGATGCGCAAAGATTCTCCTTGACTTGGATAGTCGCACTCGCCAATATTGGGGAGTAGTGGTATCCAGTTAGGAGAAAAGTATGGCACGCATCAATGCTGGACGTTTCACTCACCGCCATTCCGGTGATTTGGTGGTCTTCCTCATCGGCATGCGCATCAACAGTCCCTGGCGTCCGGATCTCTGGCTGCCGGTGTTCCTTGCGATGCCCCGGATGCTGACCGAACTCTTCCGGGAGCCGGGGTCCGGCCTCCTTGGTTGCCGGTTTGCCCTCGGAGCCGGCGGGCCGGTCATTGTGCAGTACTGGGACTCGGTGGACAAGCTGTATGCCTACGCAAGTGCGCCCCAATCCGAGCACAGGCCCGCGTGGGCTGCCTTCAACCGCCAGGCAAGGAAGGCCCCAAAAGCTGTCGGCATCTGGCATGAGACCTTCCAGGCAAGCAGGGCCGAGAGCATGTATGTCTCTATGCCTACCGAGGGTCTCGCGCAGGCCACAGAGCTTCTGCCCGTGGGGCCCGGAAGCCAGCAGGCGAAGGACCGGCTGTCCAACCCGGGCTGAGATGACCGGTGCCTTTCCGGATCATGGTTTGGTCGGGGAATCCGGCATCCGGCAGCGGGCCGCGAGCCCCGAGAGCAGGATGGTGATTCCCTCATCCAGTTCGGCCATCCCGTCGTAGTCGGCGAGGACCGGGGCGAGGGCGCGGAGGCGGGGGAATTCCTTCGGTGGCAGGCGGTGCAGCCCCAGCCGGAGAAGGGCCTCATTTTCCTCGGGGTCGACGACGAATTCCTGCAGTTCGTTGAGGATGTGCCCGTAGAGGTATCCGTAGTAGGCGCGGTAGACGTGCAATGCGTCAACGGGGGCGAATCCGGCGTCGATCAGCAGGGACAGGATCTGCTCCAGCGGACGCAATGTTCCCAGCGGCCGCAGGCCCAGGGGCGTTGACAGGGGGCGGGTCACGAGGAGGGGCACGACGTTGGGGTGCCGGAGCGCCAGGAGCCGCAGGTCGTGGGCAATGCGCCGGAGCTGCGACTGCCAGTCGGGATCATCGGGAATGATGGCCAGTTCGTTCAGCACGAGTTCTGAGACGCCGTCCAGCAGGGCTGCGCGGTTGGCGGCGTAGCGGTACAGGCTCATGGGATCCCGCCCGAGTTCCTGTCCGAGCCTGCGCATGGTGAGGGCGTCGAGTCCCTCGGCGTCCACCAGTGCCAGTGCCGTCGACAGGACAATCTCCCGGCTGAGGCGAGCCTTCTTGCCGGGAGCCGCAGGGGGCGCCGGGTGCTCTTCGGGCGACATGGTTTTCCGTTCGGGTCGGTACAGAGTGGTTACAGTTCCGGGATGAAAAGCCGGTTGCTTAATGTGTAGTCTACGCCTACAGTCTACATCGTAGAGAAGTTGCACTGGCTGGTTTCCGCAGGATGTGGACCGCCAGCCCAGTAGCGCTTTATTCCCGGATCTGCGGTGACGCAGCAGTGCGGGATCTTGCTTCATCGCCCCGTGCATGGCCTTGACGCTCAGCTGCTGTAGCCACACGGCGGCACACAATGCACCGCGAAGAAACGAGCCACTCATGGCAACTTCCCAATACGACCAATTCCTGCAGGAAGCCACCACCCGGGACCCTGCATCCGACCACGCACTGGGCCGGGACTGCCTCTACGGGCTCTACACCAGCTGGTGCTTCCTGAGCCAGACCGCGCCCCGCCCCGAAGATGCCTTCTGGGCGGCCATGAAAGAAAAGCAGATCCATCCCAAGCGCAACGGCCTCCGCATGAAAGGACCAGCCGCGGCGGACTACATCCTGGCCAGCTACCCGGGCCTGGTCTGACCCGGATGACAATCACGTCAAGCACGTACTTGCCCCGGGATACCCACCAGCCCCGAGGGCGGCGGCCTTGGTGTGCGACATGTGAGACCGACCGGCACCTGCTCCTGGACTCTGTCGCCACCTTGAATCCGCAGCAGGAAACCCTCGCGGCCGCCATCAGCTGCACCAACTGCGGCAGCTCGCACGTGGTAGCTACGACTGCGGCGTTTCTCGCAATCATCCCGGCGCGGAACGGGAACAGCGGCGGTGCCATGCACCGGGAGGACGCCTACCGCCACTGCCAGGAGCCGATGTCCGCAGTGGACCCCGAGCGGCGAAGTGCCCACCGGGCGGTTTCCACACACGCCGGGAGCCCGGATGTTCTGGGCGACTATCTCCGGACGCGTGTTCTCCGGTGCCGGTGCGGGTTCCAGATGGAAATACCCCGCCCGTGACAGTCAGCACCCTCCGGGGTCTGTATCCAACAAAGTATTAGGGGCACACCGTTTTCAACCACAGCACTGCCACCACCGGAGCCTCCGCGGCCCACAATCAACGACCCGCGCTGATGGACATGGATCTGTCCCCGCAGGGACTCGCGGATGCCCCGGCGAACGAAGTCGACCCGGACAGCCTCGTCTACACCGGCAACAGCTAAGGGGCTGCACCCTTGGGGCCCCTCCGGCCGTAACCCCGGGGCGGGCTCACTTCGACGCACTTTCACCGGCCGCAGCCAAAACCGCTGAGGCCCACGTAGGAGAAAACATGAAGATCCCTGACGCGCGCGGACCCATAAGCCGTGGCCTTTTCCGGCTTCTGGCCGACGGGACCGGAGATGATTCCGCAGCCCAGGGCACGCTGCGCGATCTCACCGAGCTCATCAACGGGCAGCTGGCACTCGCCGATGACATCATCGACGACGGCGATGTGCAATTGACCCTGTTCTGCCTCTACGAGCTGCACTACGGCGGCTTGGATGGGGTGGACGACCGCTGGGAATGGAACCCCGGGCTGATCGCACTCCGGCAGCTGCTGGAGGGACCGTTCGAGCTGGAGCTGCGGTCCGTGGCCCGCTCGTCCGCCGGATCAGTCCAGCCTGCTCCTGCCGCCGGCCTGGACAGCGACGCGGTGGCGGACATTCTGTTCGGGCTCGCGGGCCAGGACGGTGGACCGGGCATGTCCCGCCATGTGGCGAAGCTGGCCACCCTCGGGCAGCTCCGTGAATTCCTGGTCCACAAATCGATCTATCAGCTCAAGGAAGCCGATCCGCACACCTGGGCGATCCCGAGGCTGACCGGGCGGGCCAAGGCTGCGCTGGTGGAGATACAGGCTGACGAGTACGGCGGAGGCCGCCCGGACCGCATGCACAGCGCACTTTTCGCCCGGACCATGCGAGGGCTGGGGCTGAACGATGTCTACGGCGGCTATGTGGATGCCGTCCCGGCCATCTCTCTCGCCGCCGTCAACATGATGTCCCTTTTCGGCCTGAACCGCAGACTGCGGGGAGCCATCGCAGGGCATCTGGCGATCTATGAGATGACCTCCTCCCGGCCGAATCAGCTGTACGGCAACGGTTTCCGGCGTCTCGGATTCGGGGCCGATGTGACCGCGTACTTCGACGAGCACGTCGAAGCGGACGCCGTCCACGAACAGATCGCGGGCCGGGATCTCGCCGGAGGGCTCGTGGAGGCAGAACCGGATCTCCTTCCGGACGTCCTGTTCGGCGCGACGGCGGTGCTCGCCATCGACGCCCGACTCACCGCGCACATCATGGGGGCGTGGGAGAGCGGCACGTCGTCGCTGAAGCCGCCTGTCCCCGCCGGGGTCTGACCCGGGCACGAACCCAGTCAGGGAGCATCTATGAACCAGAACCCGCAGGAATCGTCCAACGACGCCGCCATTGTTATTTGTCCCGATGGACCGATCCTGGTCCGCGGCGAGTTTGAGATCGTCACCCCGTCCGGGGGAGCAGTGCCGCGGTCGCGCAAAACAGTCGCCCTGTGCCGCTGCGGCGCGTCCGCGATCAAACCCTACTGCGACGGCACCCACAAATTGATCGGGTTCCGAACCGAATTCCCTGCCACCCCGGGGACGAGAGAAGCGACGTGAGGCACCCCGGGAATGGTTGGGGATCTGTGGCACTTATCGCCGGATTCGTGGCCTCCGGTGACCGGAGTACGAACGCTTTGGACACCCGGCGCCTCACTCAAGGCGCCGGCGTCGTGCTCCGCAGTGTGGGCTGGGTGAAGGACGGCTGCGGGGCAACGAACAGGTAAACAGCGGGCGACTTGAAAAAGAAAGCATATTTTTTAGGAAATATTTGACTCACTCTTTGAGTCGTGGCACGCGCGCGGAGAGTTTGTGTAAGCGCTTACATCGACCGGGGTATGAGCCGTTTTGGTGTCTGAAATGTGGTTTTGAATCCTCGCCGGCACTGTCTACGGTGATGAACGTCCAGGAGGTCAGCACCCTCCCGGGCCACCGACGGGGCCCTACCGAGGTCCCGTCCCCTCGACACGATGGCGTCCTCGATGACGCCTGCGGTGTCATCGGGGCTGCCGGAGTTTCGGGGAATGAGGGCATATGCCCGTCTTCCACGAATGGTCTCAACTCCGCGAGAAGAGCAAAAATGCACGAGCACCCCAATACACACCGGAAGCTGCGGTGGCGTTCTGTCGCCGCTGCACTGGCGGCGGCCGTGGCGGCCTCCGTCTTCCTTGCCGTTCCGTCAGCCCAGGCAAACATGCCCTCGGATCCGCCGAGCGGCGGGCAGATGCCGGCTCCGACACCCGGCTTCCCCCTGCCCACGAAGCACACCCAGCAGGCGTTCGATCCAGCCGCGGCCTTCACCTCCAAATGGACGCGTGCCGATGCCAAGCAGATCATGGCCCAAAGCAGCACAAGCGTAACCCCGGGCCAGAACTCCATGAGCCCGAACGTCACCATGCCGGAAATTCCCCAGGACTTCCCGGCCATGAACGACGACGTCTGGGTTTGGGACACGTGGTCCCTGACCGACGAGAACGCAAACCAGATCAGCTACAAGGGCTGGGACGTGATCTTCTCACTCGTTGCCGACCGCCACGCCGGCTACGGCTTCGACCAGCGGCACTGGAACGCCCGGATCGGCTATTTCTTCCGCAAGACCAACGCCGATCCGGCCAAGGACAAGTGGAACTACGGCGGACACCTGTTCCTGGACAACACCTCCGTCGGCAACACCGAATGGTCCGGTTCCACCCGCCTCATGCAGGGGAACCACGTCAACGTCTTCTACACCGCAACGACGTTCTACGACGTTGCCGAGCGCAACGCCGGCGGCGGCGGAATCGCCCCGGATGCCGTGATCGCCAAGGCACTGGGCAACATCCACGCTGACAAGAACGGCGTGAGCTTCGACGGCTTCGAGCACACCAAACTCCTTGAGCCGGACGGCGTCATGTACCAGAACAAGGCCCAGAACCCAGGGTTCGCCTTCCGGGACCCCTACACGTTCGTAGACCCGGCGCACCCGGGCAAGACCTTCATGGTCTTCGAAGGCAACGCCGGCGGCCAGCGGGGCGACTACAAGTGCACGGAGCAGGACCTGGGCTACCAGCCCGGGGACCCCCGCGCCGAATCCGCGAACACCGTCAACGCCACCACCGGTGCATGGTTCCAGACGGCCAACGTGGGCCTGGCCGTGGCGGACAACAAAGACCTGACCAAATGGCACTTCCTGCCGCCGATCCTGTCCGCCAACTGCGTCAACGACCAGACCGAGCGTCCGCAGATCTTCATCCAGAGCGAGGGCGGCAAGAACAAGTACTACCTGTTCACCATCAGCCACCAGTTCACCTATGCGGATGGAATGCGGGGCCCCGACGGAGTTTACGGCTTTGTGGGCGACGGCGTCCGTTCCGACTACCAGCCCATGAACAACAGCGGCCTGACGCTGGCATCCCCCACGGACCTGAATATGCCAGCCAATGCGCCCGAAGGGCCGGATCCCCGCCAGAACGGCCGCCAGTTCCAGGCCTACTCGCACTACGTGCAGCCGGGCGGGCTGGTGCAGTCCTTTATCGACAACGTGGACGGCGTCCGCGGCGGGTCCCTCTCGCCCACCGTGAAGATCAACTTCCGCAACGGAGTTTCGGCCGTTGACCGCAGCTTCGGCCAGAACGGCCTAGGCCCGTTCGGGTACCTGCCCACGAACCTCAACGTCGGCGGTGCCGGGCTGTACAAGTAGTGCAGTAGGCAGTCATGGGACGGAAGCGCCCGGATTTCCGGGTGCTTCCGTCCCCCCGCAGGCCCTGGACCGACAGGGCCTAGACCGACGGGCCATAGATGGGCGGGATGGCTTCCACCAAGACCAGGAATGTTAAATCATGAAAAACCATTGGACGATCTGGATGGTGGCCGCCGTGGCCGCCGCCGCGGCCGTTCTGATCGCGGTGGCGCTGGTCCCTTCGCCGGGATCCAGCCCGGGTTCCCAGAGCCACGCCGGGCAGGCGCAGCCAGCTTTCGACCGGCCCGAGGGGGCATCCGAGTTCCGGCCGAGCTATCACATAACGCCCGGGAAGAACTGGATGAATGATCCGCAGCGTCCCATCCTGCTCGACGGCGTGTGGCACTACTACTACCTCTACAACGCCGGGTACCCGAAGGAGAACGGCACCGAGTGGTACCACCTGACCAGCACGGACCTTGTGCACTGGAAGGAGGAGGGAGTGGCGATCACCAAGTACAAAAACGGGCTGGGCGACATCGAAACCGGAAGCGCCGTGGTGGACCAGGACAATTCGGCCGGCTTTGGCAAGGGGGCTGTCATCGCGGTCATGACGCAGCAGGACCAGGGAATCCAGCGGCAGTCCCTGTTCTATTCCACTGACCACGGATACTCCTTCACCGCCTATGCGCAGAACCCGGTCATGGAAAACCCGGGCGAACCGGACTGGCGGGATCCCAAAATCATTCGGGATGCGGCCCACGGCCAATGGGTGATGGCCCTGGCCGAAGGTGACAAGATCGGCATGTATACGTCGTCGAACCTGTTGGACTGGAACTACGCCTCAGGCATCGAACGCAAAGGTCTGGGCGTCCTAGAGTGCCCGGACCTCTTCCAGTTGGATCTCGACGGTGATCCATCCAAACGGACCTGGGTCCTGGCCGCCAGCGCCAACGGGAGCGAAGAGGGCTTCACCACGGGCGTTGCCTACTGGACTGGCGAATGGGACGGAACCCGATTCACCCCGTCTGACGGGCCGCACCAGTGGCTCGACGCCGGCTCCGACTTCTACGCCGCCGTGACGTGGGATGATCCCAGGCTCACCGAAAGCCAGCGGATGTCCTCGCGGCACGCCATCGGGTGGATGAACAACTGGCAGTACGCCCGGCAGCTGCCCACTCAGGACTGGCACGGCGGCGCCGACTCCATAGTGAGGGACATACGGCTGCAAACAATCGCCGGAAAGCCAACGCTGGTGTCGAGCCCCACGACTGCCATGAAGTCCCTTGAAGGCCCGGCGGCAACCACCGGGGAACGTCGACTGACACCGGATGGCGCAGGACAACTGCCGGTCCCGGAAGGCGGGGCGTACCGGCTCGATGTAACTCTAGAGCGGACAGCGCAGGACGACGGTTCCGTTGCCAGGATCGAACTCGAAAGCGGCGGGGGCACGTTTGCCACCGTCGGATACGACTTCGCCACCGAGTCAGCATTCATCTCCCGGGAGTCCGATGTTGCCGCCACCGGCAAGGCAGAACTCAGCCCCGACTATCGGGCATCGCGGCGCGCAGCCAGCCCAGCGCGGAACGGGACGGTGGAGCTAACGATTTTCGTCGACTATTGCTCGGTGGAGGTTTTCATCAACGGCGGGGAAAAGACCATGACGTCACTCGTTTTCCCCGCTGCGGGGACGCCGGGGGTCAAAGCCGTCACGGCAGGGGGCACGCTGACGCTGAAGTCCTTCAGCTACCGGCGCTTAGCCTCCACCCAGTGATCAGCTGTTGCCCGCAGCGGCGGGGATCCGGACGGCCCTGCCGCTGACCACTATTCCGCCGGCAGCGGGAATGTCCACGGTGAGCAGGCCCGGACGGCCGACGTGCCGTCCCTGGTGGATGAGGACTCTCGACGGGGGATCGACCAGGCCCAGGATGCGCAGGTAGGCGCCAACGGCCGCCGCGGCCGCCCCGGTTGCGGGGTCCTCCGTGATGGCACCCACCGGGAACAGGTTCCGGGCTTCGAATTCGCCATCTGCAATCGGGTGCAGGACGGTCACCGTCGCGGCCCAGCCCTGTGCGTCCATCAGCCGGCGCACGGCCTCCGGATCGAAGGAAAAGGAGTCGAAAAGATAGCGGTCCGCGACGACCAGCACCGGATGCCAGTTCCCCGAATACGCGATCCGCGGCGGATAGGCCGGATCGAGATCGTCCAGACCGAAACCGAGCAATCCAAGAAGTTCAGCCAGGACGTCGTCGTCGAAGGCGGCCAGCTGTGGTTCAACGCCCGTGAAGGATGCCGTGATCTCGGCACCATCTCCCGCCGTTTCTATGCGGACGGGGCCGACGGGGGTCTCGAAGGTGAAGGCGCCCGCCCCGTCGCGTGCGCTCAGCGCAACGGCCAGCGCAATCGTCGCATGCCCGCAGAATGGCACCTCGGCGATCGGCGAGAAGTACCGAACCCGGCTCCGGCGCGGGTCGCCGTCGATGCCCGGCTCCGTCACGAAAGCCGTCTCTGCGTACCCGACGGCGGCCGCCACCGCCAGCATCCCGGCATCATCCAGATCACGGGCATCCAGCACCAGGCCTGCAGGATTTCCGCCGTTGGGCGTCGTGGAAAAGGCCGCATAGCGCAGGACCTCCGGGGTGGTTTCCATACACCGATCCTCCCATGCCGGGCCACCGCGTCTGTGGGAGCCGCCGGCGGACCGGCCCATGAACTCACTACCGAAAGCCTTGACCGGGCAAACCTGCGGCGGCCATGCTGTGCTAACTGCTCAGCAGCATCGACGGGAAGGCCCACCATGTCCCTTGCACCCTTTTCCTCGCGTTGCCGGGTGATCCTTGCGGCCGCCGCAAGCTTCGCGCTGATGCTGGCCGGAACGCCGGCCCACGCAGCCGGGGCTGCGGGCCCGGGCAACGATGTGTCGTGGCCCCAATGCGGCAAAACGCTGCCCCGGGGCCAGACGTTCGCCGTCGTCGGCGTGAACAATGGGCTGGCCAACACCACCAACCCGTGTCTGGCGACGCAGCTGTCCTGGGCCGGGACGTCCACCGGCGGGACTGGCCAGCCCCTGGTCGCGCTCTACGTGAACACCGCCAACCCCGGTACTTCAGGATCCTGGTGGCCTACCAGCAACAACTACGGAGGAACCACCGTCGCCAACCCCTACGGACAGTGCACCGAGGGTTCAGTCGAGGAAGCCTGCTCCTACATGTACGGCTATGCCAAGGCCTACGACGATGCCAACATCCGGGGGATAAGCAACGCGGCGGCCTACACGTGGTGGCTCGATGTCGAGACCGGCAACAGCTGGTCAACCCGCCCGGCGGCGAACCGTGCCGATCTGGAGGGGATGGCGGCCTACTTCGCGAGTGTCGGAGCCCGAACGGGCCTTTACTCCGCCAAGACGCAGTGGACCCAAATTGTGGGAACGGTGCCGTCCTCGAGCAACCTTTACACGCTGCCCAGCTGGCTGGCCGGGGCGAAGTCACTCGCCGTGGCAAAACGCAAATGCTCCGAGGCGCCACTGACGGCCGGCGGGAAAGTCACCATTGCCCAGTACGTGTCGGGAGGATTCGACTACGACCATTCCTGTATCTGAGGGCCCAACGGGCACCGATTGGGACAAGACATGTCAGACCGCTAACACTTGACCTCAGTCCGGAGGTCGCGGATCGCGGCCTCGACGTTGGAGGCTTCGTCCCGGAGGGAATCAGCTGCTTGAGTTAACGTGGCATTGTCAGGCACCGCGGCGACTGCGGCATTGAACTTGGCTTCGGCGGCCATAACCGCCTCCGCCCGTTGCTGGGCGAGGTTCTCGCTTGCCTTGGCCAGCTCTTCATAGGTCTTGGAGACTTGGTCTTGGGCCGCGCGCACCTGCTCGATGGTGGCGTCCGGCTTGAGCGTGGCCTTGAAATTCGCCAGGGCCGCGGCATGGGCATCGGCAGCAGCGCAGATTTCCGACACGCTCGCGGGCGGGCTCGAGATGGCCGCGGTGGGGCTTGGGGTGGCAGCCGGCGGACTCGTGGGGCTGCATCCGGTGACCAGTACGACGGCGGTCGCAAGCGCGATGGATCCCACGGTGATTGCGTGCGGTCTTGACATTTGGAGGCTCCTCTCCCAGCTGGGATCGCCCCCGAGCAGTGGGGCATCGAAGGGCATATCCATCGTCTGCCCGGACGCGCGTGCGGACCTCATCCGCCGGGGGTGAAATGGGCGGTAGTGCGCTGCCGGCCGGCACGGGCCCAAAGGCCCTTTTGGGACCTGCGGAACGCGGGTATTAATGGTTGTGCCACGGCGGGACGGGTCCTCCGCGACTGGTGTTGAAGCCGGGGCGGGCGGTCCAGGGCGGATGTTAAAAGCCTCCCTGGGCCGCCGCGGCGCTGAAGCAGATTTCCCGCTGTCTCGGGAACAGCTCAGCGGAACAGCTGAGGAACAGTTCATCGAAACAGGTCGCCGGGACAGCCCGGAACCATACCAAAACGACAGAGGCCCTGGCTCTGACAAATGGGAGGCGCGGCGGTGTCCGCCCGGACGTATGCTGTTTTCATCGGTTCAGCAGTGAGCTGCGTGCTTTGATCTCGAGCGTGGAACATGACCCAAGGAATTGCAGGAGACGGCCGGCAGGATCGTTATGCCTCCTTCTGGGAGCTGCACTTCAACGACCCGGATGTCGGTGCCTTCCTCAGCGAAGCCGTGAGCGAGTTTGTCGACGACATCGGTGGTCCCGGCCGTGGGATCAGCTGGGCAGTGACACTGGTCGGGTCCGCGGAGGCCCTCACGCTGACTGCGGGCAGCGCACCGGCGCGGGCCGCCGACGAGGCGCAGCGTTCCTTCGATGACGGGCCCGCCCGCACGGCGGTCCGAACCGGCGAATATGTGTTCGTGGGCGACACTTCCCTGGAGCGGCGCTGGCCCGGGTACGCCAGCGCTGCCGCAGCCTTCGGGGTCCGGTCCCTCGTATCCGTTCCACTGGCACCACAAGCGGTCTTCCATGCCGCCGTGAACCTGTACGCCGCGTGGCCGCACGTCTTCACCAGCGCAGACATCATCGCAGCGGCTCGGCTGGCCCGCTACATCTCCCGTGCACTGCGTTTGGTCCAGGAGTTGGCGCTGAGGTCCGGGGGCGGCGCAGATCTCTCTTCGGCGCAGCTCTCCCGGGCACTGGCAGGGCTGGCGCTGCGGACGCTGGTGCGGGAGTACGGGTTCAGTGAAGAAGGGGCGCTTGACTACCTGCGCAGCGTCGCGGGCGGAGCCGCGCGGGAATCATCCGGCGCCACGGTCCACGTCCTGGTGCCCGATTCCGTTCCGGGCCAGAACGTGCCCCTGCCCAGTCCCTATGCCGCGGCGCCACATGGCGGAGACACGCCCCCCGTCCGGCGGCGGCGGCGCAGGACGGGGACTCCGGCGTAGGCGGACACCGGCGCGCGCCCCGCGGGACGGCAATCCGGGCTAAGCCAGGGCAGCGGTCAGGCCGCGCTGGCGTCTTCTGTTCCGTGGGCATGACCTGGCCGGAGGACCTTCAGCGCGCCGGACCACGCGATCACCTGGTCAAACAGGATCTGCAGGCTCTTTTCCGCGGCCGCCGTCGGGATGAAAGTGCGGTAATTCGCGAACTCCGTGGCCAGGGGCAGCGCCACCTGGGCCCGGACGTCGGCCATCTGCAGCTCCGCGGACACTCCGCGGAAGTGTTCGACGGCGCGGATGCCGCCGCTGCTTCCGTAGCTGACAAACCCGGCCGCCTTGTTGTTCCACTCCTTGTAGAGGTAGTCCACAGCGTTTTTCAGTGCGCCGGGAATCGAGTGGTTGTACTCGCCCGTGACGAAGATGTAGCCGTCGAATCCGTCGACAGCTTCGGACCAGGCCTTGGTGTAGGGCTGGCTGTAGCGGCCGAAGGAGGGTGGCAGCGGCTCGTCCAGCAGCGGAAGATCAAAATCGGCGACGTCGAGGACGTCAAAGGTGGCATCGCCGCGTTCTGATGCCCGGGCACTTACCCAGTCGGCGACGGCCTTTCCGAGGCGACCGGGCCGGGTGCTCCCGAGCACGATAGCGATGCGGATCATGGCGGGCTCCTTTCCGGAAGTAATGTTTGCCCACACTCAGAACAACAAAACGAAGGGCTCGAAACTTCCGCAACCGCCGTAGGCCCCGCGGGTTCAGGGGCTAACGCGCGGCACGTGATGGTCCGGCAGAATCCGTCCGCCGCGCAGCACGGCCACGATGTCGAAGCCCGGGTCAACGGCGATGATATCGGCGCGCATTCCAGCCCGGAGGGCGCCGATCTCCGTCTCCAGGCCCAGGACCCGGGCCGGGACCAGGGTGGCCGCCGCGACAGCGTCGGCCGGACTCACCCCCGCCGCGATGGCCATGCGGACAACCTCCAACAGGGTCGCCGTGCCCCCGGCAAGGGCGCCGTTGCTCCGCAGGGTGGCCACGCCGTCGTGCACCACCACTTCCGCGGGGCCGAGTTCGTAGTCGCCGTCGGGCAGACCGGTTGCCGCCATGGAGTCCGTCACCAGCGCGATGCCCCCGGCTCCGACCAGGTCAAAGACCATCCGGACCGTCTCCGGGTCGAGGTGGACGCCGTCGCCGACGAGCTCGACCACGACCGTGCCGGTGGCCGCCAGCCGCAGGCACGCGGCCGCCGGTCCGGGACTCCGGTGATGCAGGGGAGGCATGCCGTTGAACAGATGGGTCACCGTGGGCCGGGCCCGCGGCCCGAAGACCCCGGAAGCCGCGCCCCCGCGGATGAGGTCCGCGGCTTCCGCCAGTGCGGCCGCGGCCACGGGGGCAGCGGCATCGGTATGGCCCAGTGAGGGGATCACCCCGTGGTCCGTGAGGATCCGTAGGAGCTCACTCGCGCCGGGCAGTTCGGGGGCGTACGTCATGGTCCGCAGGGCTCCGCCGGCCGCCGCCACCAGCCGCCGGAGCAGCGCAGGGTCGGGGGCGCGGAGCCAGCGCGGGTCCTGCGCGCCGCACCGGGCGGCGGAGAGGAAGGGCCCCTCGGAGTGCACGCCGGCGATCAGTCCCTCGGCCGCCAGGACGTTGAGTACGCCGAGCGACCCCACCAGCTCATCTTCCGGGGCGGTGACGAGGCTCGCCAGGAGGGTGGTGGTCCCGTTGCGGTGCAGGAAGTCCACGGCCGCCCGGCAGCCCCGGTCATTGCCGGCCGGGAATCCGCCGCCCGCGGCGCCGTGGCAATGGAGGTCGACAAGCCCGGGAAGCAGGGAGCTGCCGGGCGGCAGCGGGAGCTCCTCCGCATCCGGGAAATGTGCGGCGTCAAAGCCATCGCCGGGTCCCGCGTAGGCGATCCGGCCGCCTTTCACCGCCACCACGCAGCCCGGTGTGCAGGCGCCGTCCGTGATGAGGGCACCCCGCAGGATGTAGGCAGGGGCGGCGGCTTCGCGGTCCTCGAGGGGCAGGATCATGGTGCCAAACCTAGCGCAGCACGACCGTCCTGTTGCCCTGGAGGATGACGCGTCCCTCGCAGTGCCAGCGGACGGCGTTGGAGAGCGCCTTACACTCGGTGTCGCGTCCGGCGGCCACGAGGTCCTCGGGCCCGAAGGTGTGGTCTACTTCCACTACCTGCTGGGCGATGATCGGCCCCTCGTCCAGTTCGGCGTTGACATAGTGGGCTGTGGCGCCGACCGTCTTCACGCCCCGGGCGTGCGCCTGGTGGTAGGGCTTCGCGCCCTTGAAGCTGGGCAGGAAAGAGTGGTGGATGTTGATGGCGCGGCCATCCAGCTGGCGGGTGAGGTTGTCGCTGAGGACCTGCATGTAACGGGCCAGGACCACCAGTTCAACGTCCATCCGGTCGATCAGTTCCAGGAGCCGCTGCTCGGCCGCGGGCTTGGTGTCCGGGGTGATGGGCACATGGAAGAACGGGATTCCGTGCCATTCGACGGTCCGCCGGTGATCGGGATGGTTCGAGACGACGCCGACGATCTCGATGGGCAGTTCACCGGTGCGGGCCCGGTACAGCAGATCGTTGAGGCAGTGCTCGAACTTCGAGACCATGATCAGGACCCGCCGTTTGCTGCCGTGCCGCCGCAGGTCCCAGCGCATGCCGAATTTGTCGGCGACCGGAACGAAGGCTTCCCGAAGCGTGTCCAGGGTTGTTTGGTCCCCGGCCGAGGCGAAGTGGAGCCGCATGAAGAAATGGCCGTCCAGCTGTGAGTCGAACTGTTTGCTTTCCAGGATGTCGCAGCCCTGGTCCAGCAGGAAACCGGACACGGCGTGGACTATCCCGCGCGTTTCCGGGCAGTCCAGGGTCAGGACGTGCTCAACGGTGTCGGGTGTCTGGTCCGCGGCCATGGTCAGCACTCCACGACGTTCACGGCGAGGCCCCCGCGGGAGGTTTCCTTGTACTTGGTTTTCATGTCTGCTCCTGTTTCGCGCATGGTCTTGATTGCTTTGTCCAGCGAGACTTTGTGGCTGCCGTCGCCGTGGAGGCACAGGCGGGCGGCGTTGATGGCTTTGACGCTGGCGATCGCGTTGCGTTCGATGCAGGGGATCTGCACGAGCCCGCCGACGGGGTCACAGGTCAGCCCGAGGTTGTGCTCGATCCCGACTTCGGCGGCGTTTTCCACCTGCTCCGGGGTCCCGCCCAGCACTTCGCAGAGTCCCGCCGCCGCCATGGAGCAGGCGGATCCGACTTCGCCCTGGCAGCCGACCTCTGCGCCGGAGATGGAAGCGTTGATCTTGAACAGGATCCCGACGGCGGCCGCCGCCAGCAGGAAGCGGATGACGCCTTCGTCGTTGGCGCCGGGGACGAACTTGACGTAATAGTGCAGCACGGCCGGCACAATGCCGGCGGCACCGTTGGTGGGCGCGGTGACGATCCGGCCCCCCGCGGCGTTTTCCTCGTTGACGGCCAGCGCGAAGAGGTTCACCCATTCCATGGCGAGCAGCGGGTCGGCCGGGACCTGGACCGGCGATGGGTTCCGGGCGTCCGCCTCGGCGCTGACGGCGGATGCTGCCAGCGTCCGAAACAACGACGGGGCGCGCCGTTTGACGTTCAACCCGCCGGGCAGGATGCCCTCGGCAGCGCAGCCGTTGTCCACGCACTGGCGCATGACCGCCCACAGGGCCAAGAGCTTCTCCCGGAGGTCGGCTTCGGTGCGCCAGACGAGTTCGTTGGCCAGCATCACGTCGGAGACGGACATATTCTCTCGGTGGCATATTTCAAGGAGTTCGTCAGCTGTTGTGAACGGGTAGGGCAGCACCGTGTCGTCGGCCACCACGTGGTCGGCGCCTTGTGCATTGCCATCGACGACGAAGCCGCCCCCAACCGAATAGAAGCTCCGTTCGCTGAGGACGTCGCCGGCGTGGTCGAGGGCCCGGAAGGTCATGCCGTTCGGATGGGCGGGCAGCGACTTGCGGCGGTGCAGGACCACGTCCTCATCCCAGTTGAAATCCACCCGGTGATGGCCGGCGAGCTGCAGCTCCGCATCCAGCGCAGCGGCAGCCACCTGGTCATCGGCAGTGCCCGTGTCCACTGTCTCGGGGTCCTGGCCCTGGAGGCCCAGGACGACGGCCTTGTCCGAACCGTGGCCCCGGCCGGTAGCGCCGAGGGAACCGAACAGCTCGGCCTGCACCCTCGCCGTGGAACTCAGCTGCCCGTCGCTCTTGAGCCCGTCTGCGAACCGCTTGGCCGCCCGCATCGGGCCGACCGTGTGGGAGGAGGACGGCCCGATGCCAACAGAAAACAGGTCGAGGACGCTGAGCGCCATCAGGGGACCTCGGTGGAGGCATATTCGCGCATGGCGTCGAGGAGCCAGCGGCCGAGGAACTCCGCGAAGGATGCCCGCGGGAAGATCCAGTAGGTCTCGTCCCCGGTCTTCCACAGAACGACGGGGATGCCGCCGATTTCCGTGGACAGGGCCGTTCCGGGCTGGAAGACGCGGGGGTGCAGGTCCAGGGCGCAGCCCTTCTCCAGCACGGCACTGGCCCGGGGTCCGGAGAGCTCGAGCGTGGTGCGGTTGGCGGACAGATCCACCACCTGGCCCTGGCCGTCGCCCAGTGCTGCGATGAGCGCCCGGGGGAGCTCACCGCCCAGGCTTTCGTGGGATTCGGCGGGGGCCACGAGCAGGAATTCTGCCGGGCCCAGCCACAGCACTGCGGTGTTGCCGCTGCCGCGGACTTCCCCGGAAGCGGAGGGCAGGCCACCCGTGAGGGCGCCCAGCCGCTGCCCTGCGTCGCCGGCAGGATCGACCCGGAGCCCTGCCATGGTCAGAAACGGCACCTCGCGCAGCTCCACGGTGCCCGCAACGGATCCCGCTTCAAAAGCCGTTCTCAGGAGTGATGCCGGACTCTTCCTGAGGGTCTGGATCTTCTTGGAATTTTCGAGTGCTGCGGTGTCAGCCATCTTTGCGGGCCCCTTCAGAGTCAAATAGTACGGTTTCTGCGACGATTACGTCCACGAGTTGGTCGCCGGCGGCGGCCACCAGGGTCTCGCCAATGCGGTTGCGGCCGTTCTTGATCAGGGCCAGGGCAAACGACCTGCCCAGCGCCGCACTGTGGTAGCTCGAGGTCACGAATCCCTGCATGGGCACGGGGCCGTAGGCGGGGTTGACGGTGATGCCCTGTTCCACCAGTTGGGTGCCTTCGGGGAGCCGGATGGTGCCGTCCACGGGGAGGACGCTGACCAGGTGTTTCCGGTCGGTGCGGCCGGCGTCCTTGCGGGTGTAGGAGCGTTTGCCGATGAAGTCCTTGACCTTGGACACGACCCATTCCATGCCGGCATCCTGCGGCGTCACGGTCCCGTCAGTGTCCTGGCCGACGATCGGATACCCCTTCTCCGCACGCAGCACGTGCATGGTCTCGGTACCGTACGGGGTGATGTTGAACTCCGCGCCGGCCGCCGCCACGGCTTCCCAGGTGCTCAGCCCGTACCAGGACGGGATGTTGATTTCGTAGGCCAGTTCGCCGGAGAACGAGATCCGGCAGACCCGGGCCTGGACACCGGATGCCAGGGTGGTTTCCTTGAACGTCATGAACGGGAAGGCCTCGGCGTCCAGGCCGCCGTCGGCTGCCAGTTCCGGAGCCACTTTGGCGAGAACGGCGCGGGATTTCGGACCGACGACGGCGATGGTGGACCACTGCTCCGTGACGGAGGTGCAGTGCACATCCAGTTCCGGCCATTCGGTCTGCAGCCATTCCTCCAGCCAGTCCAGCACCTTGGCCGCGCCGCCGGTGGTGGTGGTCATGAAGAACCGGTCCTCGTCCAGGCGCAGGGTGACGCCGTCGTCGAAGATCATTCCGTCCGGGGTGCACATGACGCCGTAGCGGGCCGAACCCGGAGCGAGTTTCTTGAACGCGTTGGTGTAGATGCGGTTCAGGAACTCGCCGGCGTCCTTGCCGCGGATCTCGATCTTGCCCAGGGTGGTGGCGTCCATGAAGCCCACGGATTCCCGGACGGCGGCGCATTCACGGAGCACCGCAGTGTCCATGTCCTCGCCGTCCTGCGGGTAGTACCAGGGGCGCTTCCACTGGCCGACGTCTTCGAAGAGGGCTCCCTGGACGACATGCCAGGGGTGAATGGAAGTGAGGCGTGCGGGGTCGAAGAGTTCGCCGCGCTGGCGTCCGGCCAGGGCGGCAAACGCCACGGGCGTGAAGGGTGCGCGGTAGGTGGTGGTGCCAATGTCGCCGATCCCGCGGGACGCTTCGCCGGCTGTCCGGAGCGCGGCGGCGATGACGCCGATCGCATTCACCCCGGAGGTCTTGCCCTGGTCGTTGGCGGTGCTGATCGAGGTGTAGCGCTTGATGTGCTCCACGGACCGCATGCCGGCACCGGTGGAGCGGAGGACATCGGCCACGGACTGGTCGCGCTGGAAATCCACGAAGTGGTGGTGCCAGTCATCCGGGCCGCCGTCCTGCCCGGGTACCAGCCAGAGCTGGCGGGTGGGGGCGGCGGCGCGCGGCGGCGTCGGCGCAGACGGTTCAGCATCGGACTCAAAGCCCGCGGCGATGACCGCCGCGGCCCCGGCGGAGATGCCTTCGGCCACGCAGTCGTCGAGGTCGAAGCTGCCGCGTCCGGAGCCGGCCACCTGCTGGTTGGGGACCACGCTGTTGGGGACGAAGGCGGCGAGGTCTTCGTCCCAGCGGAGCCTGCCCTGGCGCTGGGAGTGCAGGTGCACCACCGGTGACCAGCCGCCGGAGACGGCCAGCAGGTCGCAGGCGAGGTGTTCGATGCCCGAGGTGAGTTCGCCGGCGTCGTTGATGCTCCGGACGGTGACGCCGAGGAGCCGACCGTCGCCGGTCACAGCGGCGGTGGTGTTGGCGACGGCGCTGCCGATCAGCACCCGCGTTCCCGCGGCCGCAGCTACCGCGGCGGTTTCGCTCAGCTGTGGGCGGGCGTCCACGACGGCCTCGACCTTGATGCCGGCGGCGCGGAGGTCGGCGGCCAGGGCGTAGGCGCTGTCGTTGGTGGTGCTGATGACCACCCGGGAACCGGCGGCGACGGCGTATCGGTTGAGGTAGCTGCGCACCGCGGAGGCCAGCATGATGCCGGGGCGGTCGTTGTTTTCGAAAACGAGCGGGCGTTCGTGGGCGCCCGGGGCCAGGATGACCTGGGCGGCGCGGATGTGCCAGATCCGCTGGCGGGACACGCCGGGCGCGGCCGGGGTGAGGAGGTGGTCCGTCCGGTTCTGGGCCGCGATGATGTAGTTGGAGTCGTAGGAGCCGAAGGCCGTGGTGCGGTTCAGTACCGTGCACTCGGCCGCGGAGATCAGTTCGGCTTCAACATTGGCCACCCATTCCAGGGCGGGCTGCCCTTCGATGCTCTCGACGAGGGCCGGATCCGTGGAGCCGGACAACAGCGAGCCGCCCAGTTCGGGCTGGTCGTCGATAAGGATGACCCGGGCGCCGGAGCGGACGGCCTCGCGGGCCGCGGCCAGGCCTGCCGGGCCGCCACCGACCACCAGGACGTCGGTGTGGACATACTTCTTGTCGTATTCGGCGTGGTCCTCGGCCGGGTCCAGCTTGCCCAGTCCGCTGAGCAGTTCAGTGCTGAGGCCGTCCACGAGGGACACCGTGGTGGCCGGGAGCATGGATTCGGCCACGTGGCCCGGGAACCGGGCCGCGACCTTGACCAGGGCGTTGGATTCCTCGACGCCGGCGGACATGATGCCGCGGGGCCGGCCCTCATATAGGGAGTCACCCGCGCGGAGCCGGCCGTTGGCCAGCAGGGCGGAGGCGAGGGTGTCGCCGGGGTGGCCAGTGTACTCACGGCCGTCCAGGGTGAAGCGCCACGTGACGCTGCGGTCGATGCGTCCGCCGGTGCTAAGACGCGCGGGCTGCGGCTGAGCGGTCATTTGACTGCTCCTTCCGGGGAGACGGGGCTGGTGACGGTGGGGACTGTGGGGCCCGTGGCTGCGTTTTCCTTGTCAGGGCGCGGCTGGCCCATCGGATATACGGCCTGGATGTCGTAGGTGACGGTGTCGCGGAGCATGTTGAACCATTGCCGGCAGCCGGTGCTGTGCAGCCAGCGTTCGGCGAAGGCGCCCTTGGTGTTGTCGCGGTAGAACAGGTATTCGGCCCATTCGCGGTCCGTGAGCTCTGCCGGGTTTTCGGGGTAGGCCACGTGGGCCTGTCCGCCGTAGTGGAATTCGGTCTCGTCGCGGGGACCGCAGTTGGGGCAGGGAATCAGGAGCATGTCCTTACCTCTTTCTAATGGGCCACGGCGGCGGCGCCGTGTTCGTCGATCAGGGCGCCGGTTTCGAAGCGCTCGAGTGCAAAGGGCTTATTGAGTTTGTGCGGTTCTCCGGTGGCGATCGTGTGGGCGAACGTCAGCCCGGCCGCCGGTGTGCCCTTGAATCCGCCGGTGCCCCAGCCGCAGTTGACGAACATGTTTTCCACCGGGGTGGTGCCTACGATCGGGGAGGCGTCCAGGGTGGTGTCCACGATCCCGCCCCACGTCCGGAGCACGTGGGCCCTGGCGAAGATCGGGAAGAGTTCGACGGCGGCTGCCATCTGGTGCTCGATCACGTGGAAGGATCCGCGCTGGCCGTAGCCGTTGTAGGAGTCCACGCCGGCGCCCATGACCAGTTCGCCCTTGTGCGCCTGGGAGACGTAGACGTGGACGTGGTTGGACATGACGACGGTGGGGTGGACGGGCTCGTGGAGCTCGGACACCAGTGCCTGGAGGGGGTGGGACTGGATGGGGAGCCGGAATCCGGCCATTTCGGCAAGCACCGAGCTGTGCCCGGCGGCGCAGAGTCCGACCTTTTCGGTGTTGATGGTGCCGCGGGTGGTCTTGACCCCGGTGACGCGGTTGCCGTCCTTGATGAAGCCGGTGACCTCGCAGTTCTGGATGATGTCCACGCCGAGCTCGTCGCATTTGCGGGCGAACGCCCAGGCGACGTGGTCGTGCTTGGCGATGCCGGCGCGCGGCTGGTAGGTGGCGCCCATGACCGGGTAGCGGATGTTGTCGTTGATGTTCAGGATGGGGCAGAGTTCCTTGACCTGCTGCGGGTCCAGCCACTCGGCGTCGACGCCGTTGAGTTTGTTGGCCCCGACGCGGCGGACGCTTTCGCGGACGTCGCCCAGGGTGTGGGCCAGGTTCATAACCCCGCGCTGGCTGAACAGGAAGTCGTATTCGAGTTCTTCGGGCAGGATCTCCCAGAGCTTCAGGGCGTGCTCGTAGATCGCCGCACTCTCGTCCCAGAGGTAGTTGGAACGGATGATGGTGGTGTTCCGGGCCATGTTGCCGCCGGCGAGCCAGCCTTTTTCCAGGATGGCGATGTTGGTCATCCCGTGGTTCTTGGCCAGGTAATACGCCGTCGCCAGTCCATGTCCGCCGCCGCCCACAATCACGGCGTCGTAGGAGGACTTGGGGTCCGGGTTGCGCCAGAGGAAGTCCGGGTGCTCCGGCAGGTGTTCGGTGGTCATTGTGCTGCTCCAATCAGTTCTGCCTCAAGCCCGGTCGCCGTCGTGCCGGTGCCGAGATGCGGGTAAAGGGGGAACCGGTCCGCGAGGGCGCTGACGCGTCCACGCAGTTCAGCGGCGGTTTGGTCGCTGAGTTCGTCCCCGGGCGCCTGCGAGATGAGGGCGGAGGCGATGATGTCCGCCACCTCGGTGAACTCCGCGGCACCGAAGCCGCGGGTGGCCAGGGCGGGGGTGCCGATCCGCAGCCCGGAGGACACCATGGGCGGGCGGGGATCGAAGGGGACGGCGTTGCGGTTGACGGTGATGCCGATCCGGTGGAGCCGGTCTTCGGCCTGCTGCCCGTCCAGTTCCGAGTCCCGCAGGTCCACCAGGACCAGGTGCACATCGGTGCCGCCGTTGACCACGGAGATCCCGGCCGCCGCGACGTCGTCCTTCAGGAGCCGGGACGCGAGGATCCCGGCGCCTTCGAGCGTGCGCTCCTGGCGTTCCTTGAACTCCGGTGACGCCGCGATCTTGAAGGCCACGGCCTTGGCCGCGATCACGTGTTCCAGCGGGCCGCCCTGCTGGCCGGGGAACACGGCGCTGTTGATCTTGCGTGCGTACTCCTCCTTGGCCAGGATCACGCCGCCGCGCGGTCCGCCGAGGGTCTTGTGCGTGGTGGTGGTGACGACGTCGGCGTAGGGGACCGGGTTCGGGTGAAGCCCGGCGGCCACGAGGCCGGCGAAGTGTGCCATGTCCACCATGAGGTAGGCGCCCACGAGGTCGGCGATGCGCCGGAACTCGACGAAGTCCAGCTGCCGGGAGTAGGCGGACCAGCCGGCCACGATCATCTTGGGCCGGTGCTCAAGGGCCAGGGCCTCCACTTCGGCCATATCCACCAGGTGGTTGTGCTCGCTCACGTGGTACGGGACCACGTTGTAGAGCTTGCCGGAGAAATTGATCTTCATCCCGTGGGTGAGGTGGCCGCCGTGGGCCAGGGCCAGTCCCATGATGGTGTCGCCCGGTTCCAGGAGGGCGAACATGGCGGCGGCGTTGGCCTGCGCGCCGGAGTGCGGCTGGACGTTGGCGTACTCGGCGCCGAACAGGGCCTTGACCCGGTCGATCGCGAGCTGTTCGATCACGTCAACGTGCTCGCAGCCGCCGTAGTAGCGCTTGCCCGGGTAGCCCTCGGCGTACTTGTTGGTCAGCACCGAACCCTGTGCCTCCATGACCCCGGCGGGGGCGAAGTTCTCGGACGCAATCATTTCCAGGGTGGACTGCTGGCGCTTCAGTTCGCGCGCCACGGCCTCTTCGACCTCGGGATCGACTACGGAAAGTCGCTCGTTCAACTGCTCAACCACGGTTGCTCCTTTGAAATACCACTATTGCTATGACTGATATATCAGTGTGAGAACAATGGTATGATTGAGATCACACCAGAGTCAATAGCTGGAAGCCAAGTGGAACCAGGCTTCCGGTTGAAATCCAGGAACGTTGAAATCCAGAAACGGAGCCGAGCCGTGAATGCACTGACCGTCCTGCCGCCCGCAGAGGACGAAGCCCTCTCCCAGGCGGAGGCCGCGTACCGGCAGCTGCGCGACAAGCTGATCATGCTCGAAATCCGGCCGGGCGAACCCATCAATGACGGGCAGCTCGCCGCCGAGCTCGGGTTCGGCCGCACTCCCGTGCGGGAAGCGATCAAGCGGCTGGAAGTGGACCACCTGGTGGTTTCCTACCCGCGAAGGGGAACCTTTGCCACCACCGTGGACTTCACGGAGCTGGCCGACGTCTCGGAAATCCGGGAACTGCTGGAACCCCTGGCGGCGCGGCGGGCGGCAACGCGGGCCAACGCCGCCATGCGCCGCGAACTGCTGGATGTCGCCAAGACCATTGCGGAACTGGCCCCGAGCCCAGCAGAGTCCCGGGAGCTGATGCGCTACGACCTGACGGTGCACCGCCTGATCTACCGGGCCGCGGCCAACCCGCACCTGGAGGATACGCTGATCCGCTACGACAATCTGGCCACGCGCATCTGGTGCCTGGTCCTGGACAAGGTCCCCTCGGTCAGCGGCCACATTAGCGAGCATGTGGAGCTGCTCAAGGCGGTGGCCGAGGGCGACGCGGACAGGGCCGGCGAACTCGCCCTGCACCACGTCACCAGCTTCGAGGAGACCATCCGCAAGGTCCTCTAGCCGCGGCGACCCTCCCGCCGAGGTCGCGGGAAGCGTGCGGGCTCGCCTTAAGCTTCCGGCGAGCCCGCACGTGACCGGCGACTTCGACCACGACGGGCGCCCGAGTCACCGCCGCAGTGGATTAGAGTTCCGGAACTTCAGCCGTTTTTCTTCCAGCGCTTCGGCCACTTCACGTTCATCAGAAGTAGCCCCAGCAGGAGCGAGTCGACGGTCATGATTCCGGCCATGAGATAGGCCCACCCGGCCATCATGGCTCGACCGCCGACCGGCGACCTGAAGTGCGCGTACGTACCAGAATGCCCATGACGATCTCCTGACGTGGATCCCCCCAGTCACTCGATAGTCCACTTAGTGTGCCACCGCGCCGGACTGAGCGGAACCGCGGCGCCGTCCGGCTCAAGCTTTCCCCAAGTTGACGGACACATCGCTCAATTTATGCAACACCGTTTCGTTCATTGCAACTATTGTTGTGCGGTCCGGCTGGGTGCCCGCGGCGCTGTCTTGGTGCCTCATCCGGATTGATCCGCGTAAGAGAAATCACAAAAAGCATTGACTGTGTCATGCGTCACGCCTACTCTGGTGCAACAGCGTTGCGCTGATTGCAACTCCCAAAACTCTTTGGTGGACACATGAGTAACGAAAATTTCTCCCCGTCGACACTTGCGGGGCAGACCAGCCCGGAGTCGAATAGCGGGCATGGCAGTACGTCCTCGGGACAGACCACGTTGAGCGGCCATGCGGCCCCTGGCGGCCACGATCCCGCAGTCAGTAAGGAAACCCGACGGCGGGTCGTCGCCGCCAGCTTCATCGGAAACTTCGTCGAATGGTTCGACTACGCCGTCTACGGCTACCTGGCCGCAACAATCGCCGCGGTCTTCTTCCCCGAGTCCAATCCCCAGACGGCGCTTCTACTGACTTTCGCCCTCTTCGCCATCTCGTTCCTGGTGCGGCCGCTTGGCGGCTTCGTCTGGGGCCACATCGGTGACCGGGTGGGGCGCCGGACTGCCCTTTCCCTGTCTATCCTGATCATGTCCGGAGCGACCTTCTGCATCGCACTGATCCCGGGGTACAACTCCATCGGCATCTGGGCCCCGATCCTGCTCCTGGTGGTGCGCGTCGTCCAGGGCTTCTCCGCCTCCGGCGAATACGCCGGCGCGTCCGCCTTCTTGGTCGAGTACGCCCCGGCCAACAAACGCGGCCTGTACGCGGCGGTGGTTCCGGCCAGCACGGCCGCGGGCCTGCTGCTCGGCTCCCTGCTCGCGGGCCTGCTGACCGTCCTGCTCAGCGCCGAGGCGATGCAGAGTTGGGGATGGCGCCTGCCGTTCCTGCTCGCAGCACCGATGGGCCTGATCGGACGCTACATCCGCACCAAGCTCGAAGACACGCCGGTGTTCCGCGAACTGGCAGAGGAGGACCAGGCCATCAAGGCCCCGGTATCCAGCCTCTTCCGGAAGCACTGGCGGTTGCTGCTGAAGGCCGTCGGAGCCGTGCTGCTCAACGCCGTCGGGTTCTACGTGATCCTGAGCTACATGCCCACATATCTGTCCTCGGAGCTCGGTCTCGGCGCGGCCGAATCCTTCCTGGCCACCACCATCGCCCTGGTGACGTACATCGGGTTCATCTTCCTGACCGGTATGCTCTCGGACCGCTACGGCCGCAAAAAGGTGCTGATCGCCGCATCCTTGAGCTTCATCCTGCTGACCGTGCCGGCCTTCGCACTGCTGGGCACCGGGAACTTCCTGGTGATCGTCCTGGTCCAGATCCTGCTGGGCGGCATGCTGACGCTCAACGACGGTACGCTCCCGAGCTTCCTGGCGGAGATGTTCCCCACCCGCGTCCGCTACAGCGGCTTCGCCGTCAGCTTCAATCTCTCCAACGCGCTCTTCGGCGGCACGGCGCCGTTCGTGGCGACCCTCCTGATCGCCGCGACGGCCAATGCCCTGGCTCCTGCCTGGTACCTCGCCGGCGCCGCGGTCATCTCCTTGATCGCCGTCGTCCTCTCTCGTGAAACCAGCAAGGAACCGCTGCGCCACGAGTAGTCCCGGCCGACGCCCCCAAATTTTCCCCTCCAAAGAACAGCAATGCAGAAAGGCACCACCACCATGACCATCGCAACGTCCAACAACGCTTCGTCCATCGCCGAACTGGAGCGACTGAAAGTCCTGCACAACGGGCAGAAGGAAAAGCTGACCTTTTCCAACGCCGAATTTGAGCGCCGGCTCGGCGGACTGCGCCGCATCATGGCCGAAAAGGACCTGGACGCCGTCGTCCTGACCAGCTACCACTCCATCAAGTACTACTCGGACTTCCTCTTTACCTACTTCGGCCGGTCCTACGCCATGGTGGTCACCAAGGACGACACCGTGACCGTCACGGCCAACATCGACGCCGGCATGCCGTGGCGGCGCAGCTATGGCGACAACGTGGTGTACACGGACTGGCGCCGGGACAACTACATCTTCGCCATCCAGGAGGCGCTGCGCACCCGCGGCATCAACCCCCGCCGGCTCGGCGTCGAAGACGATTCGCTCCCGCTGGACAACCGCAACAAGATCCAGGCGGCCTTTGCAGGGGCCACCCTGGTGGATGTTGCCCAGGCGGCGATGCGCCAGCGGATGATCAAGTCGGCCGAAGAGATCGAGGTGATCAAGCACGGGGCCCGCATTGGCGACCTGGGCGGCGAAGCCATCCGCAACGCCATCACCGCCGGCATCACCGAATATGAGGTCGCCCTGATCGGCACCGAAGCCATGGTCCACGAAATCGCGCGGACGTTCCCGGACTCGGAAATCCGTGACACCTGGGTCTGGTTCCAGTCCGGCATCAACACCGACGGCGCCCACAACTGGGCCACCACGCGCAAGATCCAGGAACACGACATCCTGTCCCTGAACTGCTTCCCCATGACCTCCGGCTACTACACGGCACTGGAGCGCACCCTGTTCTACGGCGAACCCGACGCCCGCTCCCTCGAACTGTGGAACATCAACGTCGAGGTCCACAAGCGCGGCCTCGAGCTCATCAAGCCGGGGGCTGTCTGCAAGGACATCGCCGCCGAGCTGAACGAGATCTACGTGGGCCACGGGCTTCTCGCCAACCGGACGTTCGGCTACGGACACTCCTTCGGCGTCCTGAGCCACTACTACGGCCGCGAAGCCGGACTGGAACTCCGCGAGGACATCGACACGGTGCTCGAGCCCGGCATGGTGGTCTCCATGGAACCCATGATCACCGTCCTGGACGGCCAGCCCGGCGCAGGCGGCTACCGTGAGCACGACATCCTGGTGGTCGGCGAAGACGGAGCCGAGAACATCACGAAGTTCCCGTTCGGCCCCGAATACAACATCATCGGAGCCTGAGGCGCCCAGACCCCCTGAAGGCAGGACCCAGAAGCGGCGCCACGTCCACCGTGGCGCCGCTTTTGGGCCCTCATGCGGAATGATGGTAGACACCATGACCCCAGCAGAATCTCCCGGGACCACCGGAAACGGCGACACCAAGGGCACCTCCGTCATCGTCAACGCCATCGCCGTGCTGCGAACCTTCACGGCGGACGAACCGTTGCTCGGAGTCACCGAGATCGCCAACCGGGTGGGCCTGCACAAGAGCACGGTTTCCCGGATCCTGGCCACGTTCGAACAGGAACACCTGGTGGAACGCGATCCGGAAACCCGCCGCTTCCGGCTGGGGCTGGGACTGATCGCCGTCGCCGGGCCGTTGCTGGCCGAACTGGAAGAACGGCGGGTGGCGTATCCGGTCCTGCGTGAACTTACCGAACAGACCGGCGAAACCAGCGCCCTCATGGTGTGGAACGGCGCAGAGTCAATGTGCGTGGAGCAGATCGCCAGCCACCACCAGATCAAGCACACCACCCCGCTGGGAGCCCGGTACACCGACGCCATGAGCGCCTCCGTGCAGGTCTTCCTGGCCGCAGCGCCCGTCGAACGCGTCCGTGTGCTCCTGCGCAGCGGGGCGATCAGCTACCCGGGGCTCGATGATGCGGGCCTGGATGGCTACCAGATCAAGCTCAAGGACGTGACGGCCCGGGGCTGGGCCATCAACTACGGCGAATCCTCCATCGATGAAGTGGGCGTGGCCGCTCCCGTCCACGACCACCGCGGCGATATCGTGGCGGCCGTCCTGATCTCGGCGCCGCGGTTCCGCGTCTCACGCGAAGGGCTGCAGGGCCTGGGCGAAGCGTGCGCCGCTGCGGCCGACAAGATCACCAGCCGGCTGGGCGGCCGGGCGTCCAGCAACGGCTGACGCGGCGCGCGCCCGGACTAAGGCGCCGAGCGCACGTCAGCTGAGCCGGGCCAGCCGCGCGGCCAAATGCAACGCTGCGAGCCGGCCCGTCCGCCGGGGGTCGCCGCCGCACAGCTCGAAGATCCGCTGCAGCCGTTGATGCATCGATTGCCGCTCCACGTGCAGTTCCCTCGCCGCCTGGGCCGTGTTGCAGCCGGAATCCAGCCACATGGCCAGGGTGTCAAGCAGCCGGGAATTGCGTTGCGCATCATAATCCAGGAGGGCCCCCAGCTGCTGGCGCACGAAGTTCCGCCGCTGCCCGGTATCCAGGCTTCCAACAGCGAGGCGTTCGACGGCGAATGCCTCGCAATCGATCACGGGACTGTGCGGACCTTGGGTTCCCGTATGTGGTTGCCCCAGCGCGCCCGCCAATTCCAGGGTCAGTCTGGCCTCCGACAAGGACCAGGGGGCTTCCGAAATCCCGGCGGCCACCGGGCCGACGGCAACCAGCGTGTCTGATGGGGCCGGTAGCGCCCGCAGACCAGCCAGAAGTGCGTCCCTGCTGTCCAGCGGCCTGTCGCCCGGGAGGACCGCGACCGCCAGCAGCTCGGCATTATCGACATAGGTTGCGCTGGGCTGCGCCCGCCGGGCCAAGAGCTGCTCCACAGAAGCGCGGAGGTGTTGGAGCATGCCGGAGCGGACCATGATGGCCACGATTGTGGCACCCGGCGGAATCCCGGCCGCGGAAGCCAATTGCTGGAGCCGCCAGGCCTGGCTGCCGGAATCAATCGCGCGAAGCAGGGCCGCCCCGGCGACTTCCTTGAGCCCGGGGGACATTCGCTGCAGCAATGCCAGGGCCAGGATGTCGACAGAACGATTTCCGGCCGTCCGGGCCAGGTTCTGGTCCTCGTCCGCCGGGACCCGCAGCAGCAGCTGAGCCGCAAGGATGCCGCGGATAGGCACGTCGATGTGAATCAGGCGTGCCTGCTCCTGCGGCCCAACGGTGGAGGCATCGACGTCGGCGGCCTCGGCCCGCCCCGGGCTTGCGCTGGCCAGGGTCGCGCCGGCTATGGACGTCAGCGTCACCTCGGCATTGATGATGCCGGCCAGCACGGCGAGGATCCGGTCCAGGCCACCGCCGTGCGCCAGTTCGACGGCCATCGCGTGACTGGCCTCATCGGCCCGCCGCAACTGCGATACCGAGTCGCTGACCAGCATCGAATTGATGGCCTGCGTGATTCCGACGAACGGCACCACCCCGCGAAGTTCGATCAGCGGAAGGCCGGCTGCTTCGGCGGCCGCCACCATTGAGGACGGCAGGGACGGCAGGGCGGACCCGGTTTCGATAGCTACGGCGGCAACGCCCCGCTCCGCCAGTTGGCGGATGTAGTTGACCTGCCGCTCCTCCGAGGCGAGGGCCAGGGCTTCTCCGCCCGTTAGCAGAAGTTCCCCGCCGGCCAGCAGGGGCGCGATATCAATGATTTCACTGGAGTGGATCCACCGGAGCTGCGCCCGGGCGGCGGCCCTGGCCGCGGCGCGGACAATGGGGTCGGCGGCCGCCATGGTCGGGTGGTTCAGGACGTCTTGAAGAAGGATGGACATTACACTCCGTCGCGTTGCTCTGGGTATATTTAGACACATTGTATATAGTCGTATGTGGCCTGCGACACATAATCTTGAGGAATCCCACACATCCTCGGAGGCTCCACATGCGTCAAAAATCCCCAGCGGCCCCTGCCGGCACCGCGCCGGAAGCGAGCGTAGACCACGAAGCGTGGCTCCAGCCCATCCCCGAATCACAACGGACCCGCAAGGTCTCGGGCCAGTTCTGGATCTGGGCCGGCGCCAATCTCGCCCCGATCAACTGGGTGCTCGGAGCGCTCGGCATCCAGCTTGGCCTGGGATTCGCGGACACCGTCACGGTTCTTGTCCTCGGAAACCTCATCGGGATGCTGCTCTTCGGCTGCTTCGTCCTGCTGGGCCAGAAGACCGGGGCGACCGGCATGGTGCTGGCCCGCGCCGCCTTCGGCCGGCGCGGCAACTACCTGCCCGCCGGCATCCAGGCTCTCCTGGTGATCGGCTGGTGTGCGGTCAACACCTGGATCATCCTGGATCTGGTCATGGCCTTGTTCGGAACGCTCGGCTGGGTTGACCCGGAGGCCAAGAACTACGCCTGGAAGATTGGCATCGCCACCTTCATCATGGCTGTACAGGTAGCCATCGCCTGGTTCGGCTATAAAGCCATTGCTGCCTTCGAGAAGTGGACCGTTCCGCCCACCATCATCATCTTGACCGTGATGTCGGCAGTGGCCTGGTTCGGCATGAAGATCAACTGGACCTACGCCGGCCCGGCCGGCCACATCCTGGAAGGCTCGGAACGCATCGCCGCGATGAGCGCAGTCATGACGGCCATCGGCATCGGCTGGGGCATCACCTGGTTCACCTACGCCGCGGATTACTCCCGCTTTGTCAGCACCTCGGTGCCCAAGCGCAAGGTCTACCTCGCCTCGGTGCTGGGCCAGTTCATCCCGGTCGTCTGGCTGGGCATCCTGGGGGCCAGCCTGGCGACCAACACGGGTGAAATTGATCCCGGCAAACTCATCGTCCAGAACTTCGGCGCGCTGGCCCTCCCGGTGCTGCTCATGGTCCTGCACGGCCCGATCGCGACCAACATCTTGAACATTTACACCTTTTCCGTCGCCACGCAGGCCCTGGACATCTCCATCAGCCGGCGCAAGTTGAACCTGTTCGTCGGCGTCTTCTCCCTCGCGGCCGTGATCTTCTTCATCTTCCAGGAGGATTTCGCCTCCGTGCTGGATGCCTGGCTGATTGGGCTGGTCGCCTGGGTGGCTGCCTGGGGCGGAGTCATGCTGGTCCATTACTTCTGGATCGAGAAGCGCTGGCCCGGCGACCCGTCCCGGCTCTTTGACGCCGTCGGCACCAAACGCCTGCCGGGCGTGAATCCGGCCGGTGTCGCTTCCCTGCTCATCGGCATCTTCGCCACCTGGCTGTTCATGTACGGACTGGTGCCGGCCATGCAGGGGCCCATCGCCGTCGCCCTGGGCGGATGGGACCTGTCCTGGCTCGCCGGGGGACTGGCCAGTGCCGCGGCTTACGCCGTCCTCGGTCCGCGGTTCCACAGGAAGTTCCTGGATGTCCCCACCCCCAGCGAACAGACCGCAGATTCACCTGACGCTACCGGCCTTGCGGTCACATCAACCACGCCCGCCGCCCTCTAGCAGGAGATCAACCCCGTGAACTTCCCCGCTTTCGCCGACACCGCCCATCCCATTACCTGGCCCGAAGGTCATCGTGCCGCGGCGTCCTTCACCTTCGACGTCGACGCCGAATCCTGCACCATCGCCCATGACCCGCAGAGCACCAGGCGCATGTCCCTCATGACGCACCAGTCCTACGGGCCCAAGGTCGCCGTCCCGCGGATTCTGCAGATCCTCGAGCGCCAGCAGATCCAGGCGACGTTCTTCGTCCCGGGTTTCACCGCCGAATGCTACCCGGACGTGGTCCGCCGGATAGCCGACGGCGGCCACGAGATTGCACACCACGGGTACCTGCACGAACCCATGCAAGGCATCGACGCCGCCACGGAGGCGCGGTACCTGGACCGGGGCCTGGATGCCCTGGCCAAGGCCGCCGGCGTCCGGCCGACCGGCTACAGGGCACCGTGGTGGGAGCTCAACTGGCATTCCCCGGCCCTCCTTGCCGACCGCGGGTTCCTGTATGACTCAAGCCTGCTCGACGGCGACGCGCCGTACCGCTTCAGCGTTGCCGAGGCAGACCCCCGCGATCTCGTGGAAATCCCTGTCGACTGGGCTTTGGACGACTGGGAGCAGTATGCCTTCTACCCGGGCGTCACCGGAAGCGGCGTCATCGAAAGCCCGGCCAAGGTCCTCGAAATGTGGACGCTGGAGGCCGAGGCCCACCACGCTGCCGGGAGCTGCTTCGTCCTGACCAACCACCCCTTCATTTCCGGCCGGCCGTCCAAGGCCGTGGCCCTGGAACAGCTGATGGACCGGGTCAAGTCGATGGACGGCATGTGGGTCACCACCATGGAGAAGATCGCGCAGCACACGCGCGACTCCGTCGAGGAGATCCACACCCACGCGCGCATTGCCGTGCCCGGATTCCCGGACACCGGCGCACAGTTCACACCGGCCGGCGTGCGGCAGCCCCAAGGAGCCACGGCGCGGCGCGGGGCCGGAATCTAGGGCACAAATTCGGCCCTGGCAAGCACAGGTCCCCGGCACGGCCCCTCGTCAGAAGGTGGCTGGGCCGGGGACCTTCCTGCGGGGCGGCCCGCAGCCGGCGGCGAAGCTGGTGTTTAGCCGGTCTTGGCCATCGCGTAGGCCACGGTGCCGTAGGCCAGGGCGCCGGACATTTCGGTGAGCAGTTCCGGGTTTGTGTTGGCGATCGTGTCGCAGGCCTCGTGGTAGCAGGGATCGAGGTCCTTGCCCGCCACCCCGCCATAGGCCTGCGCCTGGGCCTGGGTCTTCCTCTTCTCATCCCCGGTGAACAGCCCGCCGCCGGGAATGCCGGCCGAGAGGAAGGCGTCGTAGTCCGAGCCCCCGTCAAAGGGCGTGGTCTCGGCCGGCAGCGCGTTCTCCTGGAAGTAGCGGAAGAAGACGTCCTCGATCGCCTTGGACCCGGCCGGGCCGGCGTGGCCAAAGTCCGTGCCGTCCCCGTCATGGACCGAGCGGACCCCGTTGGGCGAGGCCACCATGTCCACGTTCAGGTTCGCCGCGGTCTGGCCGATCTCGGCCGCACTCAGTTCGTCGACGTAGTGCTGGGACCCGTACAGCCCGTCCTCCTCGCCGCCCCAGAACGCGAACCGGACCCGGTTGGCCGGGGTGATCCCGGCCTCCTTCATCCACCGCGCGGTCTCCAGGACGGCCGCGACCCCGCTGCCGTTGTCATCAATGCCCGGTCCCTCCTGCACGGAGTCCAGGTGCGCGCCCACCACCACGGTGTGCCCGGCACTGCCCCCGGTGTCGGCGAGGATGTTGAAGGACTCCACCGTCTTGCCGCGGCGGCCGTCCTCTTTGAACGTGAAGCTCTGCCGCACCGGTTCATACCCGGCGGCGCGCAGCTGTTCCTCGACGTAGCGGGCCGACTCCTCATACCCCGAGGTGCCCGAGGCCCGGTTCCCGCCGTTGGCATCGGCCACCCGCTGCAGCGCCTGCAGGTGCCCCACCATGTCCCGGGACTTGAACGCCGCCAGCACCGTGCGCGCATCCACCGTGCTCGCCGGGGTTAGCTGCGGGACCGCAGCACTCGGGCTGACGGACTCGGCGGGTGCGGCGGATTGGCTCGTCCCGCCGCCGGATTTGCTCGGTGTGCCACCTGAGGGTGTGCCAGATGGTGTGCCACCGGACGGAACGCCGGCCGACGGGATGCCAGCCGCGACACCGGAGGTACAGGCCGACGTCGAGAGCAGGACCAGGGCGAGGAGCGAGGGAAGTACGTGCTTGCGGAGAGTGATCATGCCGGGAGCCCATCACTAGTCGGTACAAGTTCGCTTGCTCCGGCTCGATTGGTCAGGACGCTCGCCACTGACGCTCCAGTAAGTCGCGGCCACCATCGCCCGGCAAATACTCCTATCAGGTCGAACCATTGTCGGCCCCGCGGCTGTAACTTCAATAGCGCCTCGCTGTGAATCTGCTGTGCAATTGGGTTGCATCAACCAAGGACCACCAGACCGGTCCGGCGCTTAACCGGGAGGGGGCGCCGCAGACAGGCTCTGCGGCGCCCCCTCCCGTGGCGGCCCTAACTGGCGGGGGTGGCCGTTAAGCGAGCAGTCCCTCCACATCCGCCGCTTTCGGGTACGCCGTTTGCGTCCCCTTCCTGGTCGCTGCCAAGGCCGCGGCAACGGACGCGAAGGCGGCAGCGGCCGGAAGTGAATCGCCGGCGGCAAGGCGCGCAGCCACGGCCCCGGTGAATGCATCGCCTGCACCGGTGGTGTCCTTGGCGTCGACCCTGGTGGGTTCAATGCGGGTGATGCGGCCCTCGGCGCCGGCTCCGGAGTCCAGGACGACGGAGCCGTTCGCCCCCAAAGTGACCACAACGCGGTGCAGTCCGCGATCGGCGAACTTGTCCCGGACCGGCGCCCACGCCGCGGTGTCAGCCCCGGCGTCGGGCACGGCGGCGCCGCCCAGGAACAGCGACGCCTCATGCGCGTTCACCAGCAGGATGTCGCAGAGTGCGGCCAAGCTCGCCGGGATCTCGGCGTAGGGCGACAGGTTGAGCAGAACTGTCGCCCCGGCGTCGTGGCCCAAGCGGGCCGCGGCCTCAACGGTGTCCAGACCGACCTCGAGGCACAGGCACATCACGGACGCGCCCTCGAACAATTCGGCGGAAGCGGCAACATCCCCGGGCGCCAGTGTGCCGTTGGCTCCGGCCGAGATGATGATGTTGTTCTCACCGTGGGCGTCGACGGAAATGACGGCGACGCCGGTCGCAGCATCAGGCGTGCGGCGGACGCGGGAAATGTCCACCCCGGCCCCGGCGGTGGAGGCCAGAAGCATGGTCCCGTTGGTGTCGTCGCCCACCGCACCGATCAGCGCGACCCGGCTTCCGAGTTTGGCCGCCGCGACCGCCTGGTTGGCGCTCTTGCCGCCGGGATTGACCGCAAAGCCATTCCCGTGCACCGTTTCGCCGGGGAGGGGGAGCCTGTCGCAGTAGATGGTCAGGTCCGCATTCAGTGAACCGACGACGACGATCCGGCCAGAGTCCGGGCGGGTCATTTCGCCTCAGCTTCCAAGGGCTTGGGAATCAGGAGTGAGGCGGCGAAAGCCGCCACGGTGATGATCAGGCCCACCGTGATCGCGGTCAAGTAGGATGCCTGGGCATCGCCCAGTGCAGAAGAGGCCACCAGCGCTGCCGGCAGGACCAGGAAGCTCAGGCCGGCGCCCAGGTTGAACGCGCCGGCGTTCATGCCGGGGAGAAAGCCGGGGTTGCCAGCTGGGGAGAGGACAACGCCAAGGCCGTTCAGCATGATGTTGACCGTACCCGCGTACATGATGCCCAGCAACGCTGTTCCGGCAATCATCATGGGCAGGCTGCTGAGGCCGAAGAAGGCGATGATCGCCAGGGCCACGACGCTGCCGGCCATGCCGATCCGCAAAACTTTGGTGTAGCCGAAAACCGGGGCCAAACGGCCGCTGATGGGTCCGACAACCCAGCCCAGGAGGGCGTAGGGAGTCAGGATGATGAGTGACATTTCGGTCGGTCCCACGCCGAAGCCGGGAGCCGTGGCCTGCACGTAGGCGGGAACGATCCCGTTGATGACCGCGAAGACGCCGGTCATGGTCAGGATTGTGGTCAGCAACGGCGCCCAAGTGGAGCGCTGGCGCAGGTGGGCGGTCTCCACCATGGGCTGCCGGGAGCGCTTTTCCACCGTCCAGAACCCGAAGAAGGCGATCACTGCAACGGCGATGAGGGCAGTCGCCAGTGCGAGGGTGCCGGGGGAGAATCCGCTGACCAGTTTGGAGGCCTCGTTGAGGGCTGTGAGCAGGGCGCCGACCGCGATCACGATGAAGAAGACGCCGGGCCAGTCCATCTTGGTGCCCACCGCCGGCTTGCTCTCACCGGCCAGAACGGCGACCAGGCCCGCCGCCACGACGGCCAGCACCACCATGAGCCAGAAGATGCTGCGGAATCCGTAATGCTCGGCGAAGTAACCGCCGACAAAGGAGTCGACGCCGGCAACCCCGCCGTTGACGGCGGTGATGAGGCCCATGAGGGCACCGTACTTCCGCGGGTCACTGACGGCGGAGCGCAGCATGATCAGGCACAGCGGGACCGTGGGGCCGCTGACGCCCTGGATGATGCGTCCGACGAAGAGCCAGGTGATATCGGGAGCCATGGCCGCGATCACCGAGCCGACAGCCATCATCAACATCATGCCCAGCAGGATCTTCTTGCGCCCCACAATGTCGCTCAGGCGCGGCAGGAAGAGGGAAAACAGTGCTGCCGCGGTGAAGAACCAGGTCTGGGACAGGCCGATCACGGCCTGATCGGTGTGGAGTTCGTTGCCCATCGTGACCAGGGCGGGGCTGAGCATCGATGCGTTGAGCTGGAAGGCAATGCAGGCCGTCAACAGGGCCGCCGTGAGTGCAGCGACGCTTCGTCCCGTTGTCTTGGATTCGTAAGTCAGAGTGCTCATGAGTTGGCTCCGTTTCCTGCGCCGATGCTGACGGCGGCGGACGGGTCCACGTCGCCGATGCGCACCAGGGCGTCTGTGACGAGGTTCCAGAACTTCGCGTGATCGAGGTCCACAGCAACAGACGTGTGGCAGTCCTCCGGTGCCGGGGCGCGGAAATCGGCGACGGTCATGCCGAGCGTCAGTTGGCCCTGCAGTTCGATGTTCACGGGGACTTTGCGGGTGGTCATCACCGTGGGATCGATGACGTAGGCCACCGCGCAGGGGTCGTGGACGGGCGGGTAATCGAAGCCCTGGGCGTCCTTGTACGTCTTGGTGAAGAACTCCATCAGCTCCAGCACGAACTGGGCGGGCTTGGTACCCACGGCGGCGATTTTTTCCACGACTTCGGGGGTCGCGAGGGCCTGGTGCGTGAGGTCCAAGCCCACCATGACCACCGGCCACGGCTCGTTGAACACAATATGTGCGGCCTCGGGGTCGATGATGATGTTGAATTCGGAAACGGCGCTCCAGTTGCCTACGTGGTACCCGCCGCCCATGAGCACAACTTCTTTCACGCGCTCCACGATGCGCGGCTCCTTGCGGGCCGCCATGGCAATGTTGGTCAGTCCTGCCGTGGGCACCAGCGTCACAGTGCCAGGCTCGTGCGCCATAACAGTGTCGATGATGAGGTCGACGGCGTGGCGCGGGTCCAGTTCGATGCTGGATTCGGGCTGGGCGGGGCCGTCCATGCCGCTCTCACCGTGGATGTCGGGGGCGGTTTCGATGCTGCGGACCAAGGGCCGATCGCAGCCGGCGGCGAAGGGGACGCCGGTGATGCCGGCAATCGTGCCCACCGACAGGGCGTTGCGGGTGACCCTTTCGAGGGTCTGGTTGCCGACGACCGTTGTGACCGCGAGCAGCTCAATGTACGGATTGCCGTGAGCCAGCAGCATGGCCACGGCGTCGTCATGGCCTGGGTCGCAGTCCAGGATGATCTTCCTGCGTTCCGGTTTCAGGGTGATGGGATCCACGTAAATATCTCCACGTCGTTGGGGGTCCGCCGGGGCGGTGCGATAAAGCGTTCAGAGTGAGTTTGGCACTGTCAAGCGTCAAGCGTCAAGCGCTTAACGTAAGTGACGTCAAGCGCTTGATGTCTTGCGGCAGGTGCGATGCGTCACTCCCGGCTACGATCGAGGTATGGAATCCGGCGAACAAGTACACGAGCTTCGGGGGCGCACCCCGCGCGTCACTGCGGCGATGGTGGCTGCGCGGGCCGGGGTCTCCACCGCAACGGTCTCCCTTGTGGCCAACGGAAAGACCCAGGGGCGGGTCTCGGAGGACAACATTTCGCGGGTCCGGGAAGCCATTGCGGAACTCGGCTATGTGGTGGACAGTATTGGCAGTTCGCTAGCCAAGGGCATCAGTTCGATCGTCATTCTCGTGGCGCCGGACATCTCCAACCCTTTCTTCGCCAACGTCATTGCAGGTGTCCGCGGCGCGCTCGGCGCCGAATACCAGCTGCTGCTCTCCGTCACGGACGCCGGGGAGTTCCCGCGCGTCGACGACGTCCGCCGGCTCCTGGCTTTGCGGCCGGCCGGGCTGCTCGTAGATGCGCCCAGCGCGGAGTTCCTGGAGGATCTTTCCGTCGCTGGGCCTCTCGTTCTGCTGGACGCCCCCGGCTTGGAGTCCTTCGCCCCCTCGGTGAATCTCGACGTCGGACACGGCGCCCGCCTGCTGGCCCGGCACCTGGCGGACGCCGGACACAAACAAGCGGCGTACATGGACAGTGTGACCGGCACGGCGACCTTCGATATCCGGCGGGCGGCATTCCTAGAGGAGTCCGCGGCGCTGGGCATCACCGTGGCCACGGACCATGTCATCGGCACCACCATTGACGTCGGCGTCGCCGCCGGCGCGTTCGCCGCGGCGTGGCCGGATTGGCAGCGGGACGGTGTCACCGCCGTCGTCTGCGCCACCGATACCCATGCCTACGGCGTGCTGCAGGAAGCCAGGGTGGCCGGCGTCCGCATTCCGCAGGAACTGGCCGTGGCAGGCTTCGATGACCTGCCCTATTCGGCCACGTCCAACCCGGGCCTGACCAGCGTCCACCTTCCGGGCGACGCCCTCGGGGCCAGGGCCGGCGAACAGCTCCGCAGGGTCATGGAGGGCAAGGGCTTGGAACAGCACCAGCTGATCCTCCAGGGTTCACTGATGGTCCGCGGTTCCACGGAACCGGCCAGCACCTAGAAAACCGGACCGAGCCCACCCACGAACATCTCACCCGAGGAGTTGTCAGCATGACCAACGCAGACGCCCTGACCATCCACAATGCCCGGATCTTTGACGGACATTCGCCCGAGCTGGCGAGCGGATCCATCCTGTTCCGGGACGGGATCATCCAGGAGACCGGCGACGTCATCCCCGAAGGTGAGGTGATCGACGCCGGCGGCCGCGTCGTGGTGCCAGGGCTCATCGATGCCCACTTTCACGCGTACGCCGTGGGTTTGGGCGGCCTTGAGGTTGAGCGCTCGCTCCTGAGCTACACCGCACTGGTGGGGGCGCGCCGCTTGGGCGCCGCCGTGCGGCGGGGATTCACGACCGTCCGCGATGTGGCCGGCGGGGACAGCGGGCTGGCCCGCGCCATCCGCAGCGGCCTGGTCACGGCTCCGAGATACTACTACACGGGTCCGGCCCTCAGCCAAACCGGTGGCCATGGCGATCCCCGGTCCGCGGATCTGGATGTCTGCTTCGATCACGGTCACATGTGCGCCGTGGTGGACGGGGTGGACAACCTGCGCCGGGCAGTTCGTGATCGGTTCCGCACGGGAAGCCACGCCATCAAGATCATGACTTCCGGAGGCGTGGTCTCCCTGACAGATCCCATCCGGCTGCCGCAGTATTCAGCGGAAGAAGTCCGGGCGGTGGTGGACGAGGCCATCCGGCGCAAGAGTTACGTGGCGGCCCATGCGTATTCACCCGAGGCAATCAGGCATTCCGTGGAAAACGGGGTACGTTCCATAGAACACGGGAACCTCTTGGACCGGGACACGGCGCAGATGATGGCCGAGCACGGGAGCTTCCTCGTGCCGACGCTTGCCGCCTACGACGCCATGAGCCGAAGGGGAGCTGCAATGGGCCTGAACCCCGTTTCCCAGGCCAAGAACGCCGAGGTGCTTGAGGCCGGCAAAATTGCTGTGGAACTGGCCCTGCAGGCCGGAGTCAAGGTGGGCTTCGGATCCGACCTGATGGGGGACCTTGAGGATGATCAGCTTGTCGGCATTCGGCTGCAGATCGAGGCGGCAGGCGTCTTGGAGACGCTGAGATCCCTTACCTCAGTAAACGCAGAGCTCCTTCAGGACCCAGGCATCGGGAGCATCGGCGCTGGAATGGCGGGCGATGCCGTGATTCTGGACGGCGACCCCTTTGTGGACCCGGCAGTTCTCTGGGACCACAACAGGTCGAGGACTGTTATCCACGACGGGCGCATCATTCGGTGACCCTGGAGATGCCCGGGCGGGCTCAGGAGGGCCGGCGTTAGGGGAGCTCGCGGGGCAGAAATCTCGTTGTTTCTTAAAGCAATACAACTGTTGACTAGTGAGCAACTTCACAGTTACAGTTGCGAAACCGAAAAGCCGCCGGAAGGCGGACTCGAGATCTCCAGCTGGAATGGATGGCGCGCGCGAACCGCAGCTGTCACTTCTCCTTCTCTCTTCACTTCTTCTCGCTTCACTGCGTCACACGCAATCACACGCACCGCACCCCGCCACGCCCGCAATCCTGCACGCCCTCTTTTGGCGTGCCCGCGTCCATGAGAGGCACTTCCCCCATGACAGCATTCCGTTCCACTCCCTTTGACCGCAGGCAGCTCCTCAAGGCGGCAGCGCTGACGCCATTTGCGGGTCTGGCGCTCTCCGGCTGCGCGGCGAAGCCCGCCGAAAGTGCCGCTGCCAACAAGACGGTGACCGTCACGTCCTATGGTGGCTCGTACAACGACCAGCTGACCCAGACAATCCTGGACCCGTTCTCCAAGCAGTCGGGGATCCAGACGACGCTGCTGGCCAACACCTCCCTGGCCGCGCTCAAGGCCCAGGTCCAGTCCGGCGACGTGCAGTGGGACCTCGTGGAAATCACGGCGCCGGAGTATGAGGTGGCCGTGGCCGAGGGGCTGCTGGAGAAGTTCGACTACGACATCATCAGCGACAGGGGCCTGCCCGGATACGCGAAGGCTGAATACGGCATCAAGTACCTGAGCTTCCTGTTTGTCATGGCCTGGGACCAGAAGGTCATTTCCGACGCGCAGGCCCCGAAAGACTGGGCCCAATTCTTCGACCAGGGCAAGTACAACACCAAGCGCTCGGTGTACAACCAGCTCTCCGACAGCTCCGTCCTGGAAGCCGCGCTGCTGGCCGACGGTGTCCCCTTCGACAAGATCTACCCGCTCGACGTCGACCGGGCCCTGAGGGTCCTGGGCCAGCACCCGGGCAAGGACCGGCTTCTGTACCACGCCGCCAACCAGGAGCCCATCCAGCAGCTCACTTCCGGCGAGGTCTCGCTCTCCACCAGCTTCAACAACCGCATTAACGCAGCCCGCAACGACGGCGCGAAACTGAACTTCTCCGCCGAAAACGCCGTCCTCGCCGGCGACTACTTCGTGGTTCCGAAGGGCGCCAAGAACAAGGAAGCGGCCTTCAAACTGATGAACTTCATGTCCAACGACGCCGAGGCCGGCGCGGCGTTCGACAAGGTCACCAACCTGACCCTGGCCAACACCCCGGCGCTGTCCAAGCTGCCGAAGGAAATCGCCGACACGCTCCCCACCAGCCCCCGGCTCGCGGACAAGATCCTGGTCCGAGACGACAAGTGGTGGTCGCAGAACCTGAAGAAGACCGAGCAGCAGTTCAAGCTCTGGCAGGCCAGCTGACATGAGCAACGCAACCCTCGAACGGCCCCGGCCGCGGGGCCGCGGCGCGCCTGCCTCCGCCGAGACAGCACCCCGACGGCGGCGCAGCGGCTGGTGGCTGCTGCTGGCTCCGATCCTTGCCTTCGACGTCGTGCTGTTCCTGACGCCGCTGGGCAAACTGGTCGGCGCAAGCTTCGCCGACAACGCCTACCAGCGGGTCCTCGAGGACCCGCTAGTGATGCGCGCCCTGGTCAACACCCTGACCATCAGCCTGGCCAGCACCATTGTCACCGTGGTGCTGGGCTACATCATCGCCATGGTCCTGTGGCGGGCCGGCAACGTCACCCGGGTGATCCTGTTCGCCGTCGTACTCCTGCCGTTCTGGACCGGCATCCTGGTGAAGAACTTCGCCTGGGCGGTCCTGCTCCAGGACAACGGCATTGTGAACGCATTCCTGCAGGGAATCGGGCTGACCGGTGCGCCGGTCCCGTTGCTGCACAACCGGTTCGCCGTGATCGTCGGCATGGTGCACTGCCTCCTGCCGTACGCGGTGTTCCCGATCTTCTCCTCGCTGACATCGATCGATGACCGGCTCGGGCTCGCGGCCCGCTCCCTTGGCGCGCGGGAAGGATCCGTCTTCCGCAGGATCACGCTGCCGCTGAGCATGCCCGGCATTTCCGCGGCCGGGCTGCTGGTCTTCATCATCAGCACAGGCTTCTTCATCACCCCGGTGGTGATGGGCGGGCCCGGCGACATGATGATCGCCAACCAGATCGACTACTACGCCCGACAGCTCACGGACTTCTCCGGGGCCGCTGCGCTGGCCGTCATCCTGACGGTCATGGTCAGCATCCTCGTGGCCGTCTACCAGCGCGTCCTCAAGGCAGGAGGCCAACATGAAGACAACTAATCCACAGCACCGGCTGCTGGCGCTTCTTTCCATCCCGGCCTTCCTGTTCCTCGTCATTCCGACAGCGATTGTGGTGCCGGTCGCGCTGAACGACAGCCGCTACATCACCTTCCCGCCGGAGGGAATCTCCTTCGCCGCCGTGGCCGGATTCTTCGCCGACCGGGCCTGGACCTCCGCCCTGACGGCCAGCCTGCAGTCGGCGGCAATCGCCGTCGTGATCGGCGTGCTGCTGGGCGCCACCGCGGCGATCGGCCTGCACGGGCGCAAGTTTCCCGGCCAGCCCGCCGTGGTGGGTCTGATCCTCGCGCCGATGATCGTGCCGACCGTGGTGCTGGCGCTGGCGTTCTACCAGTTCTTCATCTCGATCGGCATGGTGGGCAGCATCGTCCCCATCGGCCTTGCGCACGCCGTGATCGCGACCCCCTATGTGTACCTGACCACCCGCGCCAGCCTCGCCGGGCTCAACCCGGCCCTGGTCCGGTCGGCGCAGAGCCTCGGGGCCGGACCGCTCTCCGTCCTGCGGCACGTGTATCTGCCCATCATCCTGCCCGGCCTGATCTCCGGGGCGCTCTTCGCGTTCTCGGTCTCCATCGATGAGACGGTGATGTCCCTGTTCATGCAGTCCCCGGGGGCCACCACGTTGCCGGTGAAGATGTTCACGGATATCCAGTTCAACCTGACCCCGAAGATCGCGGTGTCCTCCGCCCTGCTGGTCAGCGTCGCCACCATCGGGCTGCTGCTCCAGGTCTTGTTTGTCCTCAAGCGCCGCTCTTCAACCCGGATGCTGCCGCTGGCCGTGTCCGCACAAACGTAAGGAAAGTCGATGACCGCATCAGTGATTTCCGCCGGGCCCATTCCCGGCACGGGCAGGGCCGCCCAGGGCGCCATTGAGCTCCGCCAGGTCAGCAAGCACTACGGCGACGTCGTTGCCGTGGACGAACTGGACCTGACAGTCCAGCCGGGGGAGTTCGTGACCCTCCTGGGCCCCAGCGGCTCCGGCAAGACGACCACCATGATGATGGTGGCGGGGTTTGAAGAACACACCGCCGGAGCCATCCTCATTGACGGCAAACCCGTGGACATGCTGCCGCCCCGGGACCGCAATCTCGGTGTCGTGTTTCAGAACTACGCCCTGTTCCCGCACATGAGCGCGCTGGAAAACGTGGAGTTTGCGCTGCGCATGAGGAAGGTCCCGCGCGCGGAACGCCGCCAGCGCGCCGAGGAAGCCCTCGACCGTGTGGGACTGGGCAAGATGGGCGGGCGCAAGCCGCGCCAGCTCTCCGGCGGACAGCAGCAGCGGGTGGCGCTGGCCCGGGCACTGGTCTTCAACCCGGCGGCCCTGCTGCTGGATGAGCCGATGGCAGCCCTGGACAAGCGCCTTCGCGAGCAGATGCAGGAGGAGATCAAGACCCTGCAGAAGGGCCTGGGCATCTCCGTGCTGTTCGTGACACACGACCAGGACGAGGCCATGGCCATGTCGGACCGGATCGTGGTGATGCGGGACGGGCAGATCGTGCAGTCCGGCCCGCCGGAGGAGGTGTACAACCACCCCATGACCGACTGGGTGGCCAGCTTCCTGGGCGACACCAACCTCATCCCGTGCACCATCGTGGAGCGCAACGGCGAGGAAGCCGTGGTGGACCTCGGCGGACTGGGTATGGCAAAGGTCCGGGACCGCGGGGCAAGCGGTGAGAACTACGCCGTCTCCATCCGCCCGGAGCACCTCAAATTCAGGACACGGGCCGCGGCGGGCAACGGATGCGCCGCGACCCTGCTGTCCTCCACGAATCTTGGCGCCACGGTCCGCCACCGCCTCACTGCCGGCGGCCACGACCTCCAGCTCCGTGAGCTGAGCTCCGACAGTGTCGCCCGGATCCGGCCGGATGAGGAGCTGTGGGTGGGCTGGGACGCGGACAAGGCCCAGCTGCTGGTCCTGGAGTCCTGACCGCCGGATGCTGTGACGGCCGGGCCGGTTCCGGCACCCCTCCGCGGGACATGCCCTCCTCCGGCGCCCAGGGATGGACATATGCCCACTATGTCCATCCCTGGGCCGCGCCGGGGGACGTGTCCATTCCTGAGGGGGGGACATGTCCACTGCTGAGCGCCGGCAGGGGCATGCCCTCGGCCGGACACGTTGACTCTGGCCGGCAGTACTCAGCCGAACTCTTTGATGAAGTCCAGGGCGGTTTGGGCGACCTCAGGCCAGCCGTGATCGATCGTGAGAGAGTGGCCGCGGTCCGGCAGCTCCTTGATTGCCGTGTGCGCCGAATTTCTTTTTTGACGCTTGTAAGACGCATTGGCGATGGCCCACGGCACGGTGTGGTCTTTCTCCCCGGAGATGATCAGCAACGGCCCCCGATCCGGATTCTTCGTGTCGACCTTGGCCTCGGTGAACGGGTTGAGGTTTGCGGTTGCAGCCTGGAACAGAGGCACACCGGAGGCCGCGACATGAAAGGTGTCAAACAATTGGCGGGCTTCGTCCTCGTCCAGGGCATTGGCCCAGCCGAAACGGAATTCGTCAAAAGTCAAAGACACTGCACGCTTGGCGTTGGCGGGATTCGCGATCACAGGCGCTGCTGACTTTAAGGCTGAGGCCGGCAGCGGCAGGACTCCCCGGAACGGTGCGGGGTCGATCGCCACCGTGACTGCGGCGGCTCCGGTTCCGGCGATCCTCTGGGCGATGAGTCCGCCGAAGGAATGCCCCACGACGGCGGGCTTGATGGTGAGCTGGCCAATCGCGTCGAGGTAGTGGTCCGTGACTTGCCTGACCATCTTCTTGGCAAAGACCTCCGGGTCGCGTCTGGCCTCATCGACGCTTTCGGGATCATCGGGCCACGTGGGGGCGAGCGTGGTGTAGCCGTTCTCCTCATACAGGGCCCGCCACCGGTCCCAACTGCTGGACAGGAGCCACAGTCCGTGGACGAAGACGACGGGTTTGAGGCCGGAAGCGTTCGCCCGGTCCACCTGCTGTTGCTCGAGGTTCGTCATATCAGCCATGGCGCTCATCCGTTCGCGTGTGCATCGCGGGTCGTCGGTGGGGGACGCGGGGACGTCCTCCCGCAGGCACGAGTATGCCTGCGGGGCATGGCGAAGGCAATGCCTTTGCTGAATACCGGCACGGGCTGCGGGCCACGTGGCACCCGGGGTACGCCTTGCCGGTCAGCGACGCGGAGTGCAGCCATGGTTTGCGGTCCGCCACGCGCACCGGGCCCCAAACCCGTGGCTTGTCAGGACCGGCCCTACAATGGTCTCGATGATGCCAGGACATATAGCAGCTGCTGACGGAAAGAACGTGCTGAGCATCAGTGCGGGCATCATCACATCCGTCTGGCAGCCGGGCACGTTTGTTGATGTCGACGATGCCAGGGACGCGATGCTGGCCGTAGCGCAGATCAGCGGCGGAATACCGATGCCGATGCTCTCCGAAATGACGGACGTGGAGATCAGCGCGGCTGCCAGGTACGAGTTCGCGCAGACAACAGGGGTTCTGGCGATTGCCGTGCTTGGATCCAGCACAGTGGATCGTGTGATCGCGGCGGCCATGAGCCGGCACACCCGCTACCCCCACGAATTCTTCACGTCCCGGGACGAGGCTATGGCCTGGCTGAACAACTTCACCTCCAGCGGCCAGTCCGGTGAATACACGGACGGCATTTCCGCCCTGGCGTGACAGTGCCGGCCTGCCCCGGTTAGGCCTTGTCCACCGTAAAAGCCGCCCCGGCCTCCTTGACTTGCTGGTTGGTCGCGGCCCAGCTGGCCAGCAGCCGCAGCGCATCTTCCGACGCGGAGCCGGGCTCGGCGTTGTAGATCAGCAGGGACAGCCCGGCGTCGGCGGAGACGTCCATTGCCTCGTACATCAGGTGGAGATCCCCGACCACCGCGTGGTGCAAGTGCTTGAGCCCGGTGTAGTGCTGGCGCACGTTATGCGCCGCCCACAAGGTGCGGAATTCCTCGCTCCGCGTCGATAGTTCCCCGACCAGGTCGGTCAGCCCGCGGTCGTAGGGGTCCCGGCCGGCCTCGGTGCGCAGGATCGCGACGGTGTCGCTCGCCGCACGGCCCCAGTCCGGGTAGAAGCTGCGCGATCGTGCGTCCAGGAAGATGAACCGGGCGTGGTTGGCCGGGCGGGCCGGACCCGCGTACATGTCCGAATACAGGGCATGGCCTAGCGGGTTGGCCGCAAGGATGTCCATGCGTCCGTTCCGCACAAAGGCGGGCGCGTGGGCGATGGCGTTCAGCGTCAGCTGAACGCTGCGCCGGACGGACTCCGCGGGACGGGGACGACGGCGGGTCCGGCTGCCCGGGGCCGCCGCCCGGGCCAGATCGAAGAGGTGGGCCCGTTCGGCGTCGTCGAGTTGCAGGGCCCTGGCCACAGCGTCCAGCACCCCCTCCGAAACGCCGGACAGGTTTCCCCGCTCCAGCCTCGTGTAGTACTCGACGCTGACGCCGGCCAGCATGGCGACTTCCCCGCGGCGGAGTCCGGGGACCCGGCGTTTCGCGCCGTAGATCGGCAATCCCGACTCTTCGGGGGTGATCTTGGCCCGGCGCGAGGCAAGGAACTCGCGGGTCGCCTCTCGATTATCCATGCCATCAACGTTAGGCCTTTGGGCTCTCTGAGGGAGGCCCTGCCAGTACCCCTATCAGCAGAGACTCCCTCACGGCTGCGTTACCGGGTTTGATGGATGGTGTTCCGTTGAACAACCCCCAACGATCAACAAGCAGGAGATTCATTGCCTACCGTCAACGCTTACGCATCACCGTCCGCGACCGAGCCGCTCGCCCTCACCACCATCGAGCGCCGCGACGTTGGACCGCACGATGTCCTGATCGAGATCAAGTACGCCGGGATCTGCCATTCCGATATCCACACTGTCCGCGGCGACTGGGGCCTGCAGACCTATCCGCTGGTTCCCGGCCATGAAATTGCCGGCATTGTCACCGAGGTGGGCACGGCCGTGACCAAGCACGCCGTCGGTGACCGGGTCGGCGTCGGCTGCATGGTCAACTCCTGCGGCGAGTGCGTCAACTGCCAGGCCGGCGAGGAGCAGTACTGCCTCGCCGGGAACACCGGCACCTATGGCGCCGTCGACCGTGACGGCACCATCACCCAGGGCGGCTACTCCACCCACGTCGTTGTGACCGAAAATTTCGTGGTCACCATTCCCGAGGGCATCGAGCTCGACGTCGCCGCGCCGCTGCTGTGCGCCGGCATCACCACCTACTCGCCGCTGAACCACTGGGGCGCGGGTCCCGGCAAGAAGGTCGCGATCGTCGGCCTCGGCGGACTCGGCCACATGGCCGTCAAGATCGCCCACGCCATGGGCGCCGAGGTCACGGTCCTCTCGCAGTCGCTGAAGAAGCAGGAAGACGGGCTGAAGCTGGGCGCGGACCATTACTACGCCACGAGCGACGAGAACACTTTCACGGACCTTGCCGGCACTTTTGACCTGATCATCAACACGGTCAGTGCCGCGATCGACATCAGCTCCTACCTGCAGCTGCTGACCCTCGACGGCGCACTGGTCAACGTCGGCGCCCCCGCGGAACCGCTCCCGGTGAACGCGTTCGCCCTGATCATGGGCCGCCGTTCCTTCGCCGGCTCGATGATCGGCGGCATCCGCGAAACCCAGGAAATGCTCAACTTCTGCGCCGAGCACGGCCTGGGCGCCGAAATCGAGGTCATCCCGGCCGCGAAGATCAACGACGCCTACGAGCGCGTCCTGGCCTCCGACGTCCGCTACCGCTTCGTGATCGACACCGCGACCCTGAACTAGGACGCAGCAGCGCACGAAGAACCCCGGGAGTGGGCGGACGCGGCCTCCGGTCGCGCCCGCCACCCGACAAAAACACCCTGTGAGGAAATGACAGTGGAAATCCAAGCCAGGAAGCCAAGCGTCAAGGGACCGGCGCAGATGTTCACCGGCGACGTCTGGTTTGACGTCGTCGCGGCCCCGCAGCCCGAACCGTCCCGCATGCGCGTCAACGCGGTGCACTTTGCCCCGTGCGCCCGCACGGCCTGGCACTCGCACGCCGTCGGACAGACCCTGCACGTCACCGAAGGTGTCGGCCTGGTCCAGGCCCGCGGCGGCGAAGTGACCGAAATCCGCCCCGGCGACACGATCTACACGCCGCCGGGCGAATGGCACTGGCACGGGGCCGCGCCGGACCATTTCATGACCCACCTCGCGATGTGGGAAGCGCCCGCGGAGGGCGCGGAGTCTGAGTGGGGTGACCTCGTGACCGACGAGGAATACAACGGCGCCAAGTAGCACGACCGCCAGGCAGTTAGCGCGGCTGCGCTAAAACATCCGGCGCTGCCGGTGCGGGGCCAGCCCGGGGGACTGGCCCCGCAGCGGCATGCCGGGCACCGCGTGGGCTATTGCCCGGGGGCCCGGTACGACGGCGTCTTCTTGGCTGCCGCGTCGAGATCCTCTGCTGACATGAGCGGTTTCATGTGCAGGTTCACGGCGCCGGTGGAATTGATCATCAGTGACAGGGCGACGGCGTTGGCCTGGTCGGGGATATCGAAGACTCCGACGACGTCGGTCTCCCCGAAGGCGTAGTAGAAGCTTTCCAGTGAGCCGTCCACCGATTTGAGGGCTTCGACAACGGCATCACGCCGTTTGGTGCCGCCCTCGCGCATGAGTCCCTTGATTCCGTCGCCGACGTAGTTCGCTTCGAACAGATATTTGCTCATCGTTTTTCCTATCCTGTGTTCGCCCAGGACATCGGCATCCGAACGTGTGCCCGCTCCCAACGATGGAAGGTCCGAGGCTGGCCCCAGAGTGGGGGTCTGCCCACATGCTAGGCCTTCCACTTCACCCTTACAACGGTTCATTTGCGGCCACAACCGGGCTCCGGGCGGTCCGGCACTACCGCCGGCCGGAGGACAGGAACATAATCGGCGTATCAACCCGTACGGACAGTGGAGGCGATCGACGTGTCTGTTTATACGCTCGGAATCTGGCTGGTGCATCCCGGCCGCGAGAACGATTTTGTGCAGGCCTGGCGGGATCTGGCCAGGAAGACGAAGGAAGACTTTCCCAACGCCAAAGCCGTGCTGATGCACGATCGCGACGTCAAGAACAGGTTCATCAGCACCGGCCCGTGGGAGTCCCTGGAACAGATTGAACAGTGGCGGGATTCTGCCCTGTTCAAGCAGGGCCTCGAGGCAATGAAGGACATGCTGGAGCATTTCGAGGCGCGAACCCTGGACGAGGCCGCGAGCATCGGGTGGGATGCGACCGATATGTGAATTTACAGGGAACCGGGTCGCCGCCGGCAGCGCGGCGCGCGTTCCCGCCGGCTAAGCGGCCTGCAGCGCCTCGAGTACGGCGGCCAACAGGACATCGTTCCGGCCCCAGACGGGGTCGAAGATTTCCACGTACCAGGCATCCGCCAGGACCAGGGCCAAGGTCTCGTTGGTCTCGGCTGCCCAGTCCCTGAGCTGGTCCTCCCCAACGGGCCCCTCGCTGCTGCCGAGCAAGGTCGCGACGTCGTCGTCCTGTACGGTCACCGGGATGGAGACGCTGCTCGCCTCGCCGGGGTCGTGGACGACCGTCACCAGGCCGGTCCGTGCGGACAGGGCCAGGAGTGCCGTCGCCGCCTCCGGGCCGCAGAAGGCCGTCACGTAGGCGCGCTGCGCGAGGCCCCCGGCCTGAACGCCCGGCTGCGATTCCTTGGTGAAGAGCCCGTTGCGGTTTAGCCGGGCGAGCTCTCCGGCGATGGCCGCGGTCTCCTCGTCGAACCCGGGCGCGAAGACTCCCGGCTGGTATTGGCTGTTGCCCTCCAGCCAACGGGCGGTCAGTTCGCCGGCCGCCGGGATCGTGGAGGCCTGCCGCCAGACTTCGCGGTCCGCGAGAAGCCGGCCGAAGCTGTCCCGTTCCGTCGTGAACCTGGCCTCTGACATTTAGGCCTCCTGTGCTGTGGGGTGCGGGGTGGACTGCGCCGTGAGATGTGGGGTGGGGTGCGTCTGCGGGGCGTGGTGCTGCAGGAGGACGGACAACCGTTCGCAGCTGATCCGCAACGCCTCCAGTTCACGCCGGCTGTAGTCCTCGATGATCGCACGGATCCGCTCGGTGAGGTGCTCGTCGTCGACCTCGAACTCATGGTTCAGCGTGACCACGGAGAGCCCGTCCGCCGGCAGGATCGCCCAGTCGCCGCCGAGCTCCCGGAACGGGGGCTCGAGGTCCAGCTGGTGGAACTGGGCGCGGTGGCTGGCGGTGTCAAAGACGCGCCAGCAGTGGCTTGAACTGAGTGAGCCGTTGGACACCACGGACGTGCGCAGCTCGTGGCCGGCGTCGTCGCCGCTGACGCGCTCCGAGTACACCGTCAGGCCCTCGAGGTAGGGCCAGTGTGAGGCGTCGCGCAGCATGCTGAAGACAAGGTCCGCCGGGGCGTTGATGCCGAGCCGGTGCGTGGTCCGGTGCGTTTGCTGGTGCGTGCTCACTGACAAGTTCACCCCTCCTGTGTCGTGCTGTCACCTTGCAGGTCTTCTATGCAGGCTAGGCCAGTTGCGGCCTGCCGTGAACAATTCCGTCCCGTCGCGTCACGCAGGGCAATCTTCGGTAACACAGGGCGTCCGCAGGCAGCGTCCGCGGACGCCGGATGAACGGGTATTACCGCCTGTATCCCTTGGTTTCACCCGGTTTCACGGCGCTTTGACCGGCTCTCCCGGGCCCCGGATAGTTGCTGGCACCAGCACCATTTCAGTCCACTCTCAAGGGGAGAACATGTCCAGTCTTTCGTTTAAATCAGGCGCCGCGGTCGCGTTGGCGGCCACCACTGTCCTGGGTCTGGCGGCCTGCTCCGATCCCGGCGCCGCCGCTGCCGGCGGCCCGTCGGCAGCGGCGGCGTCGTCCACCGGGGTGAAGCAGTTCAACCTCTCGCCGCAGCAGGACCGCGTCAAGGCCACGGTGGATGCCGCGGCCGCCGCGCTCGTCCCGGAAGCCATTAAGAAGGACGGGAAGCTGACCGTGGCGGTGAGCCCGTTTGCGGCGCCGCTGGCCGTTTACGCCACCGACAACAAGACCCCGGTGGGCAACGAGGTGGATATCGCCGTCGCTCTGGCCGAGTCCCTGGGCCTGGAGGCAGACATTGTCCCGACGGCCTGGGCCGACTGGCCGCTCGGCGTCGATTCCGGCAAGTACGAGGCTGTGCTCTCCAATGTCACCGTCACGGAGGAGCGCAAGCTCAAGTTCGACTTCGCCAGCTACCGTGAGGACAAGCTCGGCTTCTACGCCAAGGCGGACAGCAGCGTCACCAAGGTCGAATCGGCCCCGGACGTCGCCGGCAAGCGCGTGATCGTCGGTTCCGGCACCAACCAGGAGGCAATCCTGCTGCGCTGGGATGAGGAGAACAAGAAAAACGGCCTCAAGCCCGTGGAGTTCCAGTATTACGACGACGACTCCGCCTCCCAGCTCGCCATCCAGTCCGGACGGGCGGACCTCACGTTCGGCCCCAACGCCACGGCGGCCTACAAGGCGGCCTCCGACGCCAAGACAAAGCTCGTCGGCCTGGTCGACGGCGGCTGGCCGCTGAAGGCCAGCATCGCCGTCACCACCAAGAAGGACAACGGGTTTGCCGCAGCGGCCCAGGCCGGACTGAACCATCTGATCCAGGACGGAAGCTACGCCAAGATCCTGGACCGCTGGGGGTTGTCCGCGGAAGCCGTCGCGAAGTCGGAGCTGAACCCGGCGGGCCTGCCGAAGAAGTAGGCCGCCCTAAATCCAACGCGGGGTCACATCGCGCCCAACCCGGAGAGGATTATGGGCGCGATGTGACCCCGCGTTGGTTGAATGAACGGTGCCGAAAGCCAACGAATCCCCGCCGGGAACGTCTCCGGCGGGGATTCGTTGTGCCTGCGTGGTGAAGCAGCGGTGATCGTCTAGGCCTGTGCCGTGACCGAACCTGAATCGATGCCGGCCTCGACGCTGGCACCTGTGCGCACCGGGGTGGCCAGGCCGAGGTTCTCCCGCAGCGTGCTGCCCGCGTACTCGGTGGGGTACACGCCGCGCTCCTGCAGTTCCGGCACGAGGTGGTTGACGATGTCGTCGAGGCCGGACGGGATGAGCCACGGCGAGATGTTGAAGCCGTCGACGGCACCGGTCCGGGCATACTCGCTGAGCCGGTCCGCGACCTCGGTGTACGAGCCGGTGAAGGTGGAGTCGCCCCGGCTGGTCTTGGCCGAGACGAATTGGCGGATGGACAGGCCCTTCTCCGTGGCCTCGGCCCGCCACTGGTCGGCCAGCTGGCGTGCCTTGGCGCCGTGGAAGCCGCTGCCTCGCGTTTCGGAGGTTTCCTCCACCACGGGGTCGATGTCCGGCAGCGGGCCGTCGGGGTCGTAGCCCTGCAGTTCCCGGCCCCAGAACTGTTCGAGGTATGCGATGGCCTGCTGCGGGCCGATCTGCAGACTGCGGACCCAGGCCTTCTTTTCGAGGGCCTCCCGCGGCGTGGCGGCGAGGATGAACTCGCTGGCAGGCATGATCTTCACGTCCTGGGCGCCGCGGCCGGCCCGGAGGGTGCGCTCCACGATGTCGCGGCGGAACTCCAGGGCGTCATCGAGCTGCGGGTGCGCGGAAAAGATGACGTCCGCCTGCCGGGCGGCGAAGTCCCTGCCCGCGGGCGAATCCCCGGCCTGGAACAGCACCGGCCGGTACTGGGCGCTGCGCGGCAGCCGCGGGGTGACGTCGACGGTGTAGTGCCGGCCGGTGTGGCGCACCCGCCGGACCGCGCCCTCCGCCGACCACCGCTCGGCGGAGGCTGAGTCCGCGACGGCGCCGTCGTCCCACGCGTCCCAGATCCGCTTGGCGGTTTCCACGAAAGCCTCGGCATGGGTGTACCGGTCGGTATGGTCCAGGTAGCCGCCGCGGCGGAAGTTGGCGCCGGTCCAGGCGTTGTCCGTGGTGACGATGTTCCAGGCCGCGCGGCCACCGGACAGCAGATCCAGCGTGGAGAGCCGGTGCGCCAGGTCTGCGGGGTCGTTGTACGTGGTGTTCTGGGTTGCGACCAGCCCGATCTTGGTGGTCACCGCGGCCAAGGCGGCGAGGGCGGTCTGCGCGTCGGGACGGCCGGCGACGTCGAGCGCGTGCGGGCGGCCAAGATGCTCGCGCAGCCGCAGGCCTTCGCCGAGGAAGAACGCCGCGAACAGGCCGCGCTCGGCGGTTTGGGCGATGCGCCGGAACGATTCGAAGTCGGTCTGGGAGCCGGACTCGGCCGCCTTCCAGACGGTTCCGGAGTTGACGCCCTGGAAGAACACGCCCAGCTGGAGCTGACCAGAGGGGATGAACCCGGACGCGGTGAATTCAGCGGCGGGGTGGGTGCTGTGGCTCATGGTGGGCTCCTTAGTTTTCCGCGCCGGGGGCGCTGGATGCGGCGGCGTAGCGGCTGGCTGGCCGTGCCAGCCCCAGCTGATCGCGGAATGTGGCGTCCGGGCTGGTGGGGGCGAGGACCCCGCGCCGGCGCAGTTCGGGCAGCACCAGCCGCGTCAGTTCCTCAAGATCCGTGTCCAGCACGGCGGGGTGCAGGCGGACCCCTTCGGCCCAGGCCAGCACCTCGGTGAGCAGATCGGTAAGCCCGACCGCCGAGCCGATGAACTGTGCGCGCGGGCTCTGCCACGGGGTGTGGCCGTTCAGCCCGGCCAGCCGCTGGGCGGCGGCCTGGCCGCGGGAGTCCAGCACGACGTCGAGCTCGGCGATCAGCGCAGGACCGTTGCCGCCGGCGGCGAGTCCTGCGCGCGTCGCCGCGAGCTCGGCGGCCAGGAGTCCGGGCGTCGGGGCCGAGACCAGGAGCGCGTCGGCTGCCCCGGCCGCGACGGCCTCCGGGGCGAGGAGCCCGGCCGGGGCCAGGACGGGCAGCTGGCCCTGGGGCGGCCGCGGAATGATCGACGGACCCTTGACGGAATAGTTGCCGTTTTCGACGTCGATGTAGTGCAGCTTGTCGACGTCGAGGTAGCGCCCGGTGGGGACGTCGCGGATCACGGCGTCGTCCTCCCAGGAGTCCCAGAGCCTGCGGCTGACCTCGATCGAATCGGCGGCCTCGCGGGAGAGCCGGTCCCCGCGCACGGTGTCGCGTCCGACGGCGGCGGCATCGGCCGCGCTTGATGAAGCGGCCACCAGCCAGCCGGCCCGTCCGCCGGAGACGTAGTCGAGGCTGGCCAGCTGGGTGGAGATGTGGAACGGCTCGGTGTAGGCGGTGTCCACTTCCGGAATCAGTGCGAGGGAGCGGGTCACGGGGCCGGCGAACGCGGCGCGCTGCAGGGCGTTGAGCCGGGCCGCGGCGTCCGGGTGCCCGGGGTCCGGCAGGCCGGGGTCGGAAAACGTCGCCGCGTGGAATCCGGCGGACTCGGCGGCGAGCACGGCGCCGCGGAGGTGTTCCGGGCCCAGCACGGACGCGGGTGCTGTGCGGGAAACCCGCCACGCGGCCGGGTGGCTGCCGGCGCCGTCGAGCTCCAGCAGGAGCAGGCCGAGTTCGCGGGGCCCGTTCTGGGCGGGATGGCTGCTCATGATGCGTCCTGTCGTTCGTAGGGGATCTGTTCGCCGGCCTCGATGGGCACCGGCAGGCGGTTCTCGGCCGGCGGCAGCGGGCACGTGGCGAGGTCCGTGTAGGCGCACGGCAGGTTCACCGCCCGGTTGAAGTCGAGCCAGACCGTGCCGTGGGCGCCCGGAGCGGCCACGGTGAGCGAGCGGTTGGCCGCGTAGGTGCTTTTGCCCGAGGTCGCGTCCGTGAAAAGGACAGACAGCGTGCCCGGAGTGTGGCCGTTGAATGCGGTGAGGCTCAGGTCCTTGCCGCGGAGCCGGAAGTGGATTTCCCCCGGGGCCTCGTAGACGTGGTGGATTCCTTCGACCGCCGCGCCCACGGTGGTGGGCCGCGGTTCGGCGAACGGGACGAATATTCCTGAAATGGCATATTCAGGGGTGGGGGCGTAGACGGGCGTGCCGCGGTAGCCGGTGAGCAGCGGGTTCAGGGGATGCCGCGGCCGCACGACATAGCGGCCGCCGCGTTTGGCGAGCTCGATCACGGTATGGCCGGCGCCGGCATCCTCCACCCGCAGATTCAGGCCGTCGCGCTCGGGGATGGGGCCGAGGAACACGGTGGCTCCGGTCCCGTCGGCGTTCAGTTCCCGCCCATCGCGAAGGACGCGTTCGCCGGCCCCCAAAGCCAGGCGGACTGCGCCGTCCTCGACGCTCCAGGTGCCCGGCGCGCCGTCCAGCCGGGCGGGCGCGGCATCGAGCCAATGCAGGTGCGTAACGGCGAGGAAGCCGTGGGGGTCGGCGCGGTGGCGTTCGTGCGCGGCATGCCAGTCCGCCCAGGCGGCTTGGAATTCATTGTCGGGACGGCGGTCGGGACGAATGTCAGGACGGCCGTCGGTGTCAGTGGGCGTGGACATGGGAGCTCCTGTGGTGGGTGTGGTCGGCCGTGACGCGGGCGGCGTCGGTCTCAGTAGTGCCGGCGAATGCAGGCCGGCCGGCGTACGGGTCGCCGTCGGCCCAGAGCGTGGTGGGCGCGGCGGCGCGGACGGCCGGAATGATTTCGAGGGCGAAGCGCTCGAGGATTTCCAGCTGCTGGGCGAAGGGCAGTGTGGTGGGCAGCGAGATGGACTGCAGGTCGTGGCCGTAGAGCGCGTGGTAGCTGAGGATCTTGTCGATCACCTGCTCCGGGCTGCCCACCAGGGCCGGACCGTCGGCGACGGCGTGGTCGATGTCCCGGTAGGGGGAGTTGTTGCCGGGAACGTTCCGGCCGGTCGTGAGGGCCTCGTAGACCGGGCCGAACTGCCGCTTGGCCTCCTGTGTGGTGTCCGCGATGAACACCCCGCCCGCGCCGGATCCGGAGCCCAGGTACTGGTGCCGGGGATCGTGGCCGTGGCGTGCGTATTCCTCGCGGTAGTGGTCAATGAGCACCTTGTAGTTTTCCCGCGGCTGGATCGCGTTGGCCGTGAACAGCGGATCGCCCCACTGCGCCGCCAGCGCCGCCGAGGCCAGGCTGGTGGCGGAGCCGTGCCAGACCCGCGGCGCCCCGGCGAAGGGCCGCGGCGTCGTGGTGGTGGGCTCCGTCAGCGCGGCGCGGAACCTCCCGGACCACGTGACGTTTTCCTCGGTCCAAAGCCGGCGGAGCAGGGCATATTTCTCCGCAAGGAGCTCCCACTGGTCCGCCAGGTCCAGGCCGAACAGCGGGTACTGCAGCACCTCATTGCCCTTGCCGATCACCAGTTCCAGCCGGCCGCGGCTGAGCTGGTCGATCGTGGCGTAGTCCTCGGCGACCCGCACCGGGTCCAGCACGGACAGCACCGTCACGCCGCTTTGCAGCCGGATCCTGGTGGTGACGGCGGCGATGGCGGCGAGCACGGTGGTGGGGGAGGAGGAGATGAACTCACCCGCGTGGCGTTCCCCGACGGAGAAGCTGTCGTAGCCGAGGCCCTCCGCCCGGCGCGCGGTCTCCACCACCTGGTTGAGCCGGTCCGCGGTGGAGACGATCTCCCCGGTGACCGGGTTCTTCAGGTGCGGGATGATGTCGAGGACCTGGAACCTCACTTGCTGATCCCGGTCTGGGTCTTCCCTGCAGGGGCTGTCCCGAAGTTGCCCTCAGTGACGGTCGTGGACTCGGGAAGGGCTTCCTCGGAGAGTCCCCAGCGGTCCAGGACCTTGGCGTAGGAGCCGTCCTTGATCGCGGAGTTCAGGGCGTCCGTGATGGCCGGGGCCAGGCCGTTGCCCTTGAGCGTGGTGGCCGCGACCAGGGTCTCGGACGGCCACCCGGCGTTGACCTTGCCCACCACCTTGAGGTCGTCGCGGGTGTTTTCCCGGTACGTGACGGACGGGTAGGGCGCGAGGTTCAGGTCGGTGCGGCCGGAGGACAGCGCCAGGATGGTGTCGGCGTCGGAGGAGTAGTACTGCAGCACCGCGGGCGCCTTTCCCTTGGCCTCGAGCTCCTTGTTCCAGGCGATCAGGATTTTCTCCTGGTTGGTGCCCGAGCCCACCGAGATCTTCAGCCCGGAGATGTCATCGGAGCCCTTGATGTTGTAACCGGAGCTCTTCTTCGCCTCGAAGCCCATGTACGCGGCGCGGTAGCTGGAGAAGTCGAAGAGCTTCACGCGGGCGGCATTGATGCCCACATTGGAGAACACGGCCTCGAAGTCGCCGGACTGGGTCTTCAACGGCCAGTTCTCCCAGGAGGTCACCTGGACGTCCAGGTCCAGGCCCAGCTTGTCCGCGACCAGCTGGGCCAGGTCCACCTCCACGCCGATCGGGGTCTTGTCGTCCGTGGCGTGGAAGGACAGCGGAATCGCGCCCGCCGTCGTCGCGACGGTCAGCTTGCCGTCCTTGCCGATCAGCGCGGGGACCTTCGCGGCCAGGGATGCATCCTTCTCGGCCCGGATCCGCTGCTGGTCCGGCGAGGTGTTGTAGACGACGCCGTTGCGGGCAGCCATCGTCGCCGGCTGCCCGCCGGACGCGGCAGATGCGCCGGGATCCGCGCAGCCACTCAGGGCCACGGTGCCGGACAGGGTGCCGATGAGGACGACGGCGGGAAGCGCGGCACGCGTCCGCCGGGGACCAGTACTCGCGCGGGCGGTGCGGAGGGCGGAGCTCATTGCCATGGGGTTCCTTAGATGTTGAAAGCGGGTTCGATGACTTTGGAGAAGAAGCTCCGGGTGCGAACTTCGCGCGGGTTGGTGAAAATTTCCTGGGGTGTGCCTTGCTCGACGATCTGGCCCTGGTCCATGAACACCACCGTGTCGGCGACGTCGCGGGCGAAGCCCATCTCATGCGTGACGATGATCAGCGTGGTGCCGGACTTGGCCAGCCCGCGGATGACGTCCAGGACCTCGTTGACCAGTTCCGGGTCCAGGGCCGACGTGGGCTCGTCGAAGAGCAGGATCTTCGGGTCCAGGGCAAGCGCCCGGGCGATCGCGACGCGCTGCTGCTGGCCGCCGGACAGCTGGCGCGGGTAGGCGCCGGCACGGTCCTTCAGGCCCACGCGGTCCAGCAGTTCCAGCCCGCGGTCGCGGGCCTCGGTCTTGGAGAGCCGGGGTTTTCCGGTCCGCGGCGCGACGATCGGTGCCTCGGTGACGTTTTCCAGCGCGGTCAGGTGCGGGAAGAGGTTGAAGTTCTGGAACACCATGCCGATCTCGGTGCGCTGCTTCAGGATGTTCTTTTCGCGCAACTCGTGGAGCCGGCGCCCGCGGACCTCGTAGCCCACCAGCGTGCCGTCGATCGCGATGAACCCGGCGTCGACCTTTTCGAGGTGGTTGATGGTGCGCAGGAGGGTGGATTTGCCGGATCCGGACGGTCCGACGATCACGGCGACACCCCCGGGCTCGACCGTCAGCGTGATGCCCTTGAGGACTTCCGCGGCGCCGAAGGACTTGCGGACCTTCGTGATCTCGACAAGGCCGCGGGTGGTTACGGCGTCCGTGGCAGCGGCCGCGGACGGGGTCTGGGTGGTCGTACGGAGTGCGGTGCTCATCGGGTGCCCCTTTCCTGGTTCGATTCCCGGCCGGCGGGCGTATGGATGGCGAGGAATTTGCGGGCCTTCTGCAGCGGGGTCAGGGGCAGCGTGCGGACCGCGCCCCTGGAGTAGTGCCGCTCGATGTAGTACTGGAAGACGCTCAGGACCGAGGTGATGACGATGTACCAGAGCGTGGCCACGAGCAGCAGCGGCAGGACCTGCTGGGTGCGGTTGTAAATGACCTGGACGGTGTAGAACAGCTCGGAATAGGCCAGGACGTAGACGATCGAGGTGCCCTTGACGAGGCCGATCACCTCGTTGAAGGCGGTGGGCAGGATGGCCCGCATGGCCTGGGGCAGGACGATCCTGGTGGAACGCCGCCAGGCCGGAATGCCCAGGGCGGTTGCGGCCTCGAGCTGGCCCTGGTCCACGGACAGGATGCCGCCGCGGATGATCTCGGCGGAGTAGGCGGCCTGGTTCAGGGTCAGGCCGAGGACTGCCGCGGCGAACTGGCTGATCAGGGTGGTGGTCTGCGCCTCAAAGAAGCGCACGTCCGTGAAGGGGAGCCCCAGGCTGATTTTCTCGTAGAGGTAGCCCAGGTTGTACCAGAGCAGCATCTGCACCAGCAGCGGCGTGGAGCGGAAAATCCAGGAGAACGTCCATGAGACGGAGACCAGCAGGGGCGACGCGGACAGCCGCATCAGCGCCAGGATGAACCCCAGGATGAAGCCGAGCGCCCCGGAGATCGCCGTCAGTTTCAGGGTCTCCAGCAGGCCGTTCACGATCGACTGCGCGGTGAACCACTGCGCCACCACGCCCCACTCCCAGCGCGGGTTGGTGGCCAGCGACCAGGCAATGCCGGCCACGCCCACGGCGACGACGGCGGTGCCCACCCAGCGCCACGGGTGGCGGGCCGGGACCAGCCGGTAGTCGGCGTAGTCGGTTGCGGCCTTGCGGCCCACCGAACCGGAGCCGACTGTTCCGGCCGGTGCGCACTCGCCGGCGGGTACGGGTCCTGCGGGCCGGACCTCCGCGGTCTCGGGTGCGGATTCGATGCCGGCGGACGCCGGCTCCGGGGCGGACTGTGCCACCGGGGTTGCTGTTGAACTCATGCGCCACCTCGCTTCTTCCAGTTGCTGTGGGGGTAGTTGGCTGCCAATCTAGGGCCGTGCGAAAACGCGCGGCAAGGCGGCAGGTTGCATACGTTCACGCAGGTTCGCACGGCGTCACACGACGAATTCTTGCCTCGATTTACGTCGCGTTACGCGGGGTGAACGGCCGTGACCGGCGCCTCGACCGGCTCCATTTCGGGTGCCTAGCATGAGGGCTCCGCACCCGAGCCAGGAGACCGTCATGCCAGTGAATGCCCGATCCGTGGTCCTCATCGGCGGCGGCCCGCGCGCGGCCGGGCTGCTGGAACGCCTCGCCGCCAACCGGCCGGAGCTGCTCGACGGCGCCCTGCAGATCCACGTCGTGGAGCCGCACACCCCGGGTGCCGGCAGGATCTGGCGTTACGAGCAGCATCCCGGGCTGATGCTCAACTCCGCGGCGGCGGACGTCACGATGTTCACGGATGCCTCCGTCCAATGCGAGGGACCCGCAGTCGACGGCCCCGGCCTGGCAAAGTGGGCCGCCGGGGTCCTGGACGGGTCCATCGCGGATGTTCCGGAGCTGCCGGCGGAACTCCGGCGCCAGCTGGCCGCCCTCACCGGTGCCACCTTCCCCACTCGGCAGCTGCAGAGTGTCTACCTGGAATGGTTCTTCCGCCGCTCCGTCGCCGCCCTCGGACCGGACACCACCGTCACCGTGCACCGGGACACGGCGTCCGCCGTCGAACCGGTGCAGCATGAAGCCGACCAGGGTCCGGAACGCTACCGCGTCCGGCTGGCCGGCGGCGCGGTGCTGCCCGCCGACGTCGTGATCGCCTCCCTGGGGCACACGGATTCGCTGCCCAATGAGGAGTCTGCGGCGTGGGCCGGTTTTGCCGCCCGGCACGGTGCGTTCCACGCGGCGCCCAGCTACACCACCGACGTCGACTACTCACCCCTCGCCGCCGGCCAGGACGTGATTGTCTCCGGCATGGGCCTGGCCTTCGTGGACCTGCTGGTCCTGCTCATGGAGGGCCGCGGCGGCAGGTTCGAGGAGCTGCCAGGCGGCCGCCTGCGCTACGTGCCCTCCGGTGCCGAGCCGCGGCTGTGGGCCGGCTCCCGCCGCGGCGTGCCCTACCACTCCAAGATCACGTCCGCCCTGCGCGGCGACGCAGCGGGCGAGCCGGCGTTCTTCACGGCCGACGCCGTCACAGCGCTGCTGGGTGCGCCCGGCGAGGTGGACTTCCGCGCCCAGCTGTGGCCCCTGATCGCCAAGGACGCCGGCTACGCGTACTACCGCGAGCTGTTCACCGGCTACCCGGAACGGGTCCGGATCGGCTGGCGGGAATTCGCCGAACGGTTCGCCGCTGCGGACTGGTACAGCCAGGAGCGCCGGCGGCTCGTCGCCGGGTCCGTCCCGGACGCAGGGCTCCACCTGGACCTCGAACGGCTGGACCATCCCTTCGCCGGCCGCGTTTTCGCCGGCCACGCAGACTTCCAGTCGGCGGTGGCAGCGTACATTGGCCGCGACCTTGAGCTGCGCACCGGGCCGGACCATTCGGAAACCCTGGCCCTGTTCACTTCCTTGCTGAAGTCCTACATGGACCTGGGCCGGCTGGTGCCGTCCGAGCGGCTGAACGCGCGGTCGCAGCGGGAGGTCCAGGGCTGGTGGCACGGCTTCTTCAGCTTCGTCGACTCCGGGCCGCCGCCGCGCAGGCTGCGGGAGATGCTGGCGATCCACCGGGCCGGTCTGCTGCAGTTCATTGGCCCGGGACTGGAGATCGAGGCCGCGGAGTACTCGGGCCGGTTCGTCGCCCGCTCGGCCCAATCCGGGATCAGCGTGTCAGCGCCGGCCCTGATCGAGGCCCGGCTCCCGGCGCCGTCGGTGGCCCGCTCCGCGAACCCGCTGCTGCGCCAGCTGCACGCCTCCGGGCTAGGCACTGAACAGCAGCTCCTCACTGCCGACGGCACGCACGCGACCGGACGGCTCCTGGTGTCCGCCCACAACGAGCTCATCAGTCCGGTGGGGGAGCGGCGCGAACGGCTGTTCGGCGTCGGGCCCGGTACTTCCGGCTGGGGCACCGGCGCCTTCGCCCGGCCCGGCACCAACGCCGCGCCGTTCCGCGAAAACGATGCCCTGGCCCGGCGAGTCCTGAACCTGCTGGCGAACCCCAACAGCGGCCCGGCCGACAGCGGCCTGGCGAACAACGATCAAACGGACGCCGGCCGGGCGGTGCCGCAGGCCGCCGCCGGCGGAAAGGACCCGTCATGACCCCGTCCCCACTACACACCCCGCCCGTGGACACCCCGCCCGTGGACACCCCGCCCGTGGACACCGCCGCGCTGACGGTCCTCAATCTCCCCATGAGCGATCCCAGGGTCCGTCCGCTCCTGGACGAGCTCGCGGTCGAATACGACACCCGCTACGGCAGCCTCTTTGGCCGCGGGGCCGCCGCGGAGGAACTCAACCGTTACCCGGCCGAGGAATTCGCCGCGCCGGGCGGGGCCCTGCTGATTGTGCGCGAGAACGGCGAATCCGTGGCCGGCGGCGCGTTCCGCCGGCACGGCCCGCAGACCGCCGAGTTCAAGCGGATCTGGACGCATTCAGCGCACCGCCGCCGCGGACTGGCCCGGTTTGTCCTTGCCGAGCTGGAGGCGCTGGCCGGCCGTCGCGGCTACCGGAAGGTCTACCTGACAACCGGCCCGCGCCAGCCGGAGGCGAAACACCTCTACCTGAGCACCGGTTACGAGGCACAGTTCGATCTCTCCGCCGACCCGGAAACCATCGGGCCGCTGGCATTCACCAAGGACCTGCCGGGCGCAAACCCCGCCGCGCTGCTTGGTCGGCGTCGGCCGGGAACCGGCGCTTCGGGCTAGAGTTCACACAGGGGGTCTGCCCTAAAACAACGTTTTCACGAGCCGCCGCGGACCCGGCGGAGAAACAGCCGGGAGTCATCAGTGCGGCCTGGATCCAAGCCCACCATCCGCGATGTCGCGCAGACGGCCGGGGTCTCCCTGACCACCGTCTCCTATGTGCTCTCCGGCCGCTCCGGCGGTACCACCCGGATCAGCGAAGCCACCCAGGACCGGGTGCACGCCGCGGTCCGTGAACTTGGCTATGTGGCCAACAGTGCCGCCCGGGGAATGCGCCGGGGCCGGACGGAGCTGGTGGCCGTGGCCGTCCCGGACCTCGAGCAGCCCCGGGACAGGGCCATCGCCACGGTGCTGGCCAGGATCCTGCCGGAGCACGGCTACCAGCCGGTCATCCTGCTGGGCGGGAACTGGCGGCAGTTCATGCTCTCCGGCGGAGCCGACGGCGTGATCCACACCAGCGCGCCGAAGGCGGACGACGATTCCGAAGCCATGGCAGAGCCCGCCGGCCGCGGCACGCCCCACGTGTTCATCACGGACGACGCCGGGCCCGGCAGCCTTGCTGTCCAGGGCGGACACGAGGTAGTCCCCGCCGGCACGGACACCCCCGAGATCCTGGCCGGGCGCGCCGTCATTCTGCTGCTGGCACAGTTGCGGGGTTAGGAACCTTAGGCTTTCAGCGCGGCCTCCGGTGCCGTGTTCTGGGTTGCGGCCTCCGGTGCGGCTTCCGGGGTTGCGGCCTCCCGGAGGGGACGCCGGGCCAGCCACGCGGCCACGATCGCGCCGGAGACGTTGTGCCACAGGGAGAAGACCGCAGACGGCAGCGCCGCCAGCGCGCCGAAGTGCGCGGTGGCGAGGGTGGCAGCCAGGCCGGAATTCTGCATCCCGACCTCGAAGGCGAGGGCCCTGCGCGCCTTGTCATCCAGGCGCCCCAGCTTGCCGGCCAGGTAGCCCAGACCCAGGCCGAAGCCGTTGTGCAGCACCACGGCGAGGAACACGATGCCGCCCGCGGCGACGATCTTGCTGGCGCTGCCGGCCACGACAATCGCGACGATCAGGGAAATCACGACGGCCGAGGCCCACGGCAGCGCGGGCAGGACCTTGGCCACGAGCTTCTTGAGGAAGAGGCGGGCCAGCAGTCCGGCGATGACCGGCAGGAGGACGGTCTTGACGATGTCCTGGACCATGCCCCCGGCGTCGATGTTCAGGTACGAGCCGGCCAGGAACAGCACCAGCAGCGGCGTCACGATCGGCGCGATCAGGGTGGACACGGAGGCGACGGCCACGGACAGGGCGACGTCGCCCTTGGCGAGGAACGCCATCACGTTGGAGGCGGTGCCCGACGGCGCGCAGCCCACCAGGATCAGGCCCACCGCAAGCTCCGGCTCGAGGTGGAGGCCGACGGCGATCAGCCAGCCGGCCCCCGGCATGATGACGTAGTGCGCCACAATTCCCAGGGCCACGGCCCAGGGCCGCTTGGCCACCGACGCGAAATCGGGCGGCGTCAGCGTCAGGCCCATGCAGAACATGATGATGCCCAGCAGGAAGGGCACGCTGGGGGCGAGGGGTTTGAACGCGCCGGGGAGCAGGAAGCCGGCGAGTCCGGCCACCACCACAAGGACCGGGAAGACCGTCACCGCGATGCGGGCAATCTTTGCCTCGGCGGCGAGGGCGGGATTGGCCGGGACGTCGGCGGCAGTGCCCGCGTCCCGGGCGGTATTCGAAGTTTTAGTTGCCTCAAGCATCCAAGAATGGTGCCACCGGCGTCCACGGGGTGCCACTTCGTGACCACCTGTCGGACAAATATGTCAGATTTTTAGGCGGCCGTGCGGGCGGGAGTCCGACGGGTAGGGTTCATTGCGTGGGTGAGCCCGAAAGGCGAACTCCCCACCCCGGCGCGACGCAGCGCCCCACCTTCCCTGAATTCTGCACATTCTTTGACATCTGGAGGCCGTTCGGCCTCCTTGACCACGAACGGAGCCAGCGATGGCCACCAGTATCGACGCGCAGGCCCCGGCCGCCACGCCCGCGCAACTGCAATCGGTCCGAGGCGCCTTGACGTCCCCGCGACGGCTCAAGACCGAGGTTTTGGGCGGCCTCGTGGTGGCACTGGCGCTGATTCCTGAGGCGATCGCCTTCTCGATCATCGCCGGCGTGGACCCGAGGATCGGGCTGTTCGCGTCCTTCACGATGGCAGTGACCATCGCCTTCGTCGGCGGCCGTCCGGCGATGATTTCTGCGGCCACCGGCGCCGTCGCCCTGGTGATCGCCCCACTGGTGAAGTCCCACGGACTGGATTACCTTGTGGCGGCGGTGATTTTGGCCGGCATTTTCCAGATCGTGCTGGGCCTCTCCGGCGTGGCGAAACTGATGCGGTTCATCCCCCGCCCGGTCATGGTGGGGTTTGTGAACGCCCTGGCCATCCTGATCTTTCTGTCGCAGGTGCCCGAGCTGATCGGAGTGCCCTGGCTGGTCTACCCGCTCACCGCGCTGGGCCTGCTGATCGTCTTCGGCCTGCCCAGGCTCACCAAAGCCGTCCCCGCACCCCTCGTGGCCATTGTGGCCCTGACGCTCATCACGGTGACGGCCGCCGTCGTCGTTCCCACTGTGGGGGACAAGGGTGCACTGCCGGACTCGCTGCCCTCTTTGTCACTGCCCAACGTGCCGAACACGTTCGAAACGTTGCAGGTCATCTTCCCGTTCGCGCTGGCCATGGCCTTCGTGGGCCTGCTCGAATCCCTCATGACCGCGAAGCTCGTGGATGACATCACGGACACGCGTTCGGCCAAGACCCGCGAGGCCTGGGGGCAGGGCGTCGCGAACATTGTCACCGGCATTTTCGGCGGCATGGGCGGTTGCGCAATGATCGGCCAGACCATGATCAACGTCAAAGCCTCCGGCGCCCGGACCCGGATCTCCACCCTTCTGGCCGGCGTCTTCCTGCTCATCCTCGTGGTGGCACTCGGAGACATTGTGTCCCTCATCCCGATGGCCGCGCTCGTGGCCGTCATGATTTTCGTATCAGTTGCCACCTTTGACTGGCACAGCATCCGGCCCGCCACCCTCAAGGCCCTGCCCAAGAGCGAAACCGCCGTCATGGCGGCGACGGTGGTGGTCACCGTTGCCACGCACAACCTGGCAATCGGCGTCGGCGTCGGCGTACTCGTCGCGATGGTCCTGTTCGCCAGGCGGGTGGCCCACTTCGTCACCGTCGAGCGCACCGTGACGGAACACGACGGCGGCCGGGCCACGTATCGCGTGGACGGCGAGCTGTTCTTCGCCTCCGCGAATGACCTCTACACGCAGTTCGAGTACGCACTGGACCCCGAGCGCGTGGTCATCGACATGCGCGACTCCCACCTGTGGGACACCTCCACGATCGCCGCTTTGGATGCCATCACGGAGAAGTACCGGCAGCACGGCAAGAGCGTCGACGTCGTGGGCCTGAACCGGGCCAGCGCCCTGATGCGCGAACGCCTGGCCGGCAAGCTCGGCGCGGGGAACTGACGGGGCGGCGCGACCGGTCGGGCCGGTATTAGGTCACACGTTTGGGTCTTTTTGTTTGCCTTGGTGCGGCCTAGCGTGGATTTACGGCGCCGCCCGTCCGGGTGGCCGGAGCATGGAGGAAATCCAATGACGACGCACGTAGCCGACTGCAGCGTGAGCAATTGCTCCTTCAATGACCACTCCCACTGCAACGCGGCCGCCATTACCGTCGGCGGCGCCGCAGATCATGCCTCCTGCGCGACCTTCATAGACATCGGGGTGCACGGCGGGCTCCCCAAGGTGCTGGCCGACGTCGGCGCCTGCCAGCGTTCCGAGTGCACCCACAACGACCATCTGATGTGCAAGGCGCCCGAAGTTCATGTGGGCCCGGGCGTCGACAACGCCGACTGCCTCACCTACGCCCACACGTAGCCGCACCCGCCGTCCGCGTCCATCGACCATCCGCCCCGCTGGCGCTGAAATTCCCCACCTTTGGTCGCCGCACCCGGCGTGTCGGGCCGAACCGCCGGTGAGGACCGGCGTCGCTGGTTCAAAGGTGGGGAGAATCGGTGGTGGCAGAGGGCATCCGCTGAGGCAGGCGCGCTAGCCCTGGGTGAGCCGGTACCGTTCGATCTGCTTGAGCCGCCGCAGGAGGCTGTCGCGCCGGGGGTGCGGGACGGCGTCGGCCGGCTCGGCGGTGAGCTCGATGTGTTCGGTGCCGTACTGCCACAGCAGCAGGTCATCGAGCAGCCGGTCCGGCCCGGGGGAGTAGCGGTGGTCCAGGGCCTTGCGGACCTCGGTGATCCGGTTGGCGCTAAGCAGCCCGGCGAGCTGCATGGTCTGGTTGAGGCCGTGGGCGGCCATGAGCTCCGCGGCCCAGCCCCAGTCGTCGTCGACCTTCCGGTCCACGTGCGGCAGCAGGGTCCGCCAGACGTCGCGGATCCGGTTGGGCGTCAGCTGCGCGGCACCCTCACCGTCCATGTCCCAGTAGCCGCGGACCTCCTCGTAGCGTTCGTGCAGGTCCGAGAACGCGCTCTCCACGGTCTCCAGCATGGCGGCCGTCGCGGTGAACTGGCGGTCGAAGTGCGGGGTCCAGGCCCGCGGGTCCTCGGCTTTGAACCGGATGTCGTGCTCGATCTCGCTCCAGGCGTGGGCGAAGACGGTGCGGATCTGGCACTCGAAGAAGTAGCTGCCGTTCGGCGGGACGTCCGGGTTGAAGGCCAGCTGGTAGTCCTTGACGGCCTCGTTCTGGATGGTCCGCAGGATCAGGTGCCGGCTCGAGTAGCCGTATGTGCCGGACTCGATCGAGCCGATGTCCTTTTCCCGGTCCCCCCGGCAGTCAAAGAGCTGGCGCTGGCGCTTGATCAGATTCGCCACCACCGCGTTTTCCGCCGGCAGCTTCGTGATCACACGGATTCCCACCATGTCATTCAGGGTCCGGAACGGGTCCGGGAACTTCAGCACAGGTGGCCCGCCCGGCTCCAGCGGTTCCTCAATGCGGGAAATCTTCTCGCGGAAGGATTCAACGGTCTTGGTGCGTCCGGTGACGAACAACGGCGTGACTTCGGTGTCCTTGAGCATGGTCCGCAGCGTGAGCAGGACCTCCCGGGTGACCAGCTTCAGGGCAGGCCGGACCCGCTCGTACAACTCCACGTTCTCCTGCACGGAATCGCGCAGGCTCACGTCCAAACGGTCCCAGTTGCTCGCCATGGATCCAGCTTACGGCGCACCACCGGCACCGGCCCGCAGGCTGGCAACGCCGGGCACGCCCGCAGGCAAGGGCGGCGCAGCAGGCATGGGAGGGGTCCGGCATGCGAGGGGTCCGGCCTGCGCTGGGCCGCTTGGTGCCCAAGGTAGGCTCAGCATATGGCTGAAATGCGGCGGCGGACTATGATCGCGGCCGCAGCGGCGGTGACTCTGGGGGCAGTCTCCGCCGCCTGTTCACCGGGCCCCAAGGAGGACGCTGTGAAGAGGCACAAGTACCAATATGGCGAGGACCCCAGCCAGTGGGGTGAGCTCTTCCTCCCGGATGTTGCCGCGCCCAAGGGCGTGGTGGTGGTGATCCATGGCGGGTACTGGCGTTCGCAGTACGGCGCAGAACTGGGGGAGCCCCTTGCCAAGGACCTCGCCGCGCACGGCATGGCGGCCTGGAACCTGGAGTACCGGCGGGCCGGCAACGGCGGAGGCTGGCCCAACACGTTCGCCGACGTCCTGGCCGGCATCGACAAGCTCGGTGAACTGGCTGACGAGCACGGGCTGGGACTGGACCGCGTGGTGGCCCTGGGCCACTCGGCAGGCGGCCACCTCGCCGTCTGGGCGGCGGGACGGCGCCGGCTCGCGGGGCTTGGTGCCCCGGACGCGGACCGCCAGCTGACGCGTCGGGGCGACGACGACGGCGCGGTGCAGCTCACCGGCGTCGTCAGCCAGTCGGGGGTACTTAACCTCGCGGCCGCCGAGCGGCTCAACCTCAGCAACGGCGCCGTCAGCAACTTCCTGGGCGGCTCATCGGAGAAATATCCCAAACGGCATAAATTTGCCGACCCCATGAGTGCGGTGCCGCTGGGCGTGCCCGTATATGCCGTTCACGGCACGGAGGACGATACCGTGCCGGTGAGCCAGTCCGAGACCTACGCCGGCGCAGCCAAGGCCGCCGGCGCGCCGGTCCAGCTGCTCAAGGTCCCGGGCGACCACTTCGCGCTCATCGACCCAAAGGCACCCGCATACCGGAAATGCCGTGAACTCGTGCAGCAGCTGCTGGTCTGAAGTCCGCCCGGCGGCCGGGATGGGGGGCCCCGGTGTCCCCGATGGCATCCCCTGGCCGGCGAAAGCGAATAGACTGGAGCGCAGGTGCGCCGGGAAGTCTGGTCGGCATAGTTCCGTCGACCCCATTTTGAGGACCCCATGAGCGCCCTGCCCCCTTCGCCGACACCCTCTTCACCAACACCGCCTCCTCCTTCGCCGCCCCGCCTCACCATTTTCGGCCGGGGCAGCTATGCCGAGGCCCTGCGGATCGGCGAGATCCTCCGCAAGGAAACCGTGGGCGGCGCCCTGCTGGTCGCCGCGGCGATGGTGGCCCTTATCTGGGCCAACTCACCGGCCTCGGAGAGTTACTTCGCACTGCGCGACTTCACCATCGGCTACGCGCCCTGGCATCTGGACCTGAGCCTGGGCGCCTGGGCCGCCGACGGACTGCTGGCCATCTTCTTCTTCCTGGTGGGGCTCGAACTCAAGCGCGAGTTCGTCGCCGGCGACCTGCGCGAACCGAGCAAATCCGTGGTTCCGGTGGCCGCCGCCGTTGGCGGTGTGGCCGTTCCGGCACTCATCTACGCGGCCATCAACCTCTCCGGTCCCGAAACGCTGCACGGCTGGGCCATTCCCACCGCCACCGACATCGCCTTCGCCGTCGCGGTGCTGGCGCTCATCGGTTCCCACCTGCCCAGTGCGCTGCGGATCTTCCTGCTGACCCTCGCCGTCGTCGACGACCTCCTGGCCATCGCCATCATCGCGATCTTCTACACCAGCGATCTCCACCCCGAGCCGTTCCTGCTGGCCCTGCTCCCGCTGGGCCTCTACACGTTCCTGGCGCACAAATACCGGCGGTTCTTCGGCACGCACGCAGCCGCAGCCTGGGTGATCCTGCTGCCGCTCGGCTTCGCGACGTGGGCCCTCGTGCACGCATCAGGCATCCACGCCACCGTGGCCGGGGTCCTGCTCGGATTTGCCATTCCCGTCAAACGTTCGAAGGCCAGCGGCGGCCCTGAAGCCGGCCCGGGCCTGGCGGAGATTTTCGAACACCGGTTCCGCCCCATTTCGGCCGGGATCGCCGTCCCGGTCTTCGCGTTCTTTTCCGCCGGGGTGGCCATAGGCGGCTGGCAGGGCCTCGGTGCCGCCCTGACGGACCCCGTAGCGGTGGGCATCATCGTGGCGCTGGTTGCCGGAAAGCCGGCGGGGATCCTCGGCACCACATGGCTCATCACCAAAGTCACGCGGGCCCGCCTGGACGGGTCCTTCAAGTGGATTGACGTCTTCGGCCTCGCCATCCTCGCCGGCATCGGCTTCACGGTCTCGCTGCTGCTTGCCGAGTTGAGCTTCGGCCAGGGCACTGCGCATGAAGACCACGCGAAGGTAGGGATCCTCGCGGCCTCACTGCTCGCCGCGCTCCTTGCCACCACGGTGCTCCGGACACGCAACCACCAGTACCGGCGTGCGGAGGAGGCGGAACAGGTCGACTCGGACCACGACGGCATCCCGGACGTCTACCAGCAGGACCGCCCCGCAGGCTAGGTTGGCAGGCCAGGCCGACGGGCTATATTTAGGGGTGTGGCGGGAGGGGCCGTCCGGAGGGTCAATGATACCCCAAGGGGTATCATGATTGAGCTGGAATACGCGCGCCGGGCCGTCTGGCGCCCGCGAAAGGAACAGGCATGAAGAGCATTTCCGTCAAGGACCTGGCCGCCCTGGGCGATGCCACCGAAATCGTCGATGTCCGCGAGGAAGACGAATACGTCGCCGTCCGCGTTCCCGGCGCCCGGAGCATCCCGCTCTCACGGTTCGTCCAGTCCCTCGCCGAGGTCCCGGCCAGCGGCACCGTCTACGTCATGTGCGCCGCCGGGGGCCGCAGTGCCCAGGCTGCCACCTACCTGGAGGACCAGGGATACGACGCCGTCAACGTCACCGGCGGGATCATGAAGTGGCAGGACGAGGGACACCCCGTCAACCGGGGCTGACCTTCAAGGGGCTGACCGCACCGGAGGGACCATGGAAGTCATCGTCATCGAGACCCCGCAGCTCGGGGACCGCAGCTACCTGGTCCACGACGGCTCAGTGGCGCTGGCGATCGACCCGCAGCGCGACACCGACCGCATCGAGGCGGCCGCCCGTGACGCCGGGGTAGCCATCACGCACGTGGCCGAAACGCACATGCACAATGACTACATCACCGGCGGGCTGATCCTGGCCCGCGCCCACGGCGCCAGCTATCTCGTCAACGCCGCCGACGCCGTCGGGTTCGAGCGCACTCCCATCACGGACGGCCAAACGGTCCGCGTGGGCTCGCTTACCGTCAAGGCGGTCGCCACGCCGGGCCACACGCATACCCACCTGTCCTTCATCGTGGACGACGGCGGGAAGCAGGCCGTCTTCTCGGGCGGCAGCCTCCTGTATGGCTCGGTGGGCCGCACGGACCTTGTCGCCGAGGCGGACACCGTTGGCTTGACCCACGACCAGTACGCCTCGGTCCGTCGCCTCGCCGCAGAGGCCGGCCCTGACGCGGCGCTGTTCCCGACCCACGGATTCGGCTCGTTCTGCTCCTCCGGACCCGCCAGCGGTGCCCGGTCCTCCACCATCGGCGAGCAGCTTGCCGCCAACCACGCCCTGACGGACCCCGATGAGGACCACTTCGTCCGCCAGCTCATCGCCAACCTCACGGACCACCCCTCCTACTACGCGCACATGAGCCCGGCCAATGTCCGCGGCCCGGGCCCTGCCGAGCTGGCCGTTCCGGCATCGCTCGATGCCGCCGAACTCACCCGGCGCCTGGACGGCGGCGAGTGGGTGGTGGACCTGCGCCGGCGCGTGGCGTTCGCCAACAGCCACCTCAAGGGCAGCGTCAGTTTTGAGTATGGCTCCGGCTCCAGTTTCACCACCTATCTCGGCTGGGTGCTGCCGTGGCGCGAACCGCTAACCCTGGTGGGCTCGCGGGAAGACGTTGAGAACGCCATCCGCGACCTCTCCCGGATCGGCATCGAATCCCCCGACGCCGCGCTCGGTTCCGAGCCGCACGCCCTCGCCCCACAGGCCGGCCTCGCCTCCTACCCGCGCGTGGGCTGGGACGGCATGCTCGCCGGCCGGGCGCCTGAGGACACTGTCCTGGACGTGCGCCGGGCCGACGAATTCGCTGCCGCCCGCGTGGTGGGCGCGGTCAACGTGCCGCTGCACGAACTGTTGCTGCGCCTCGGAGACATTCCCGCCGGGAAACTTTGGGTGCACTGCGGCTCCGGGTACCGTGCCGGGGTCGCCGCCAGCCTCCTGCAACGGGCAGGCCGGGACGTGGTCCACATTGACGCCAGGTTTGCCCATGCCGCGTCCGCGGGGATCGCGCTGGACACCACCGCGGCCTGAGCGCCGGCAGGGCGGAAGCGGGTGGGGGCGCAACACACGGCACCGGAGCGCATTCTCTGGCAGAGTATGGTCATGCTCACAGTTATTGGCGAGGGGCTGGTTGATGTTGTCCAGCGGTCCTCCGGCGTCCAGGCCCATGTCGGCGGCAGCCCCCTCAACGTGGCGGTGGGGCTGGCGCGGCTGGACCATCCGGTCCAGTTCATCGGCCGCTACGGCCGCGATGCGTATGGCGAGGCCCTGGCCGCGCACCTAAAGTCGAGCTCCGTGCTGCTCCCGCTGGGACCCGACGAGCTGCCCACCAGTGTGGCCTCCGCCCTGATCGACGACGCCGGCGCCGCCACGTACACCTTCGACCTCGCCTGGGAGCTTCCCGGCGTCGCGGCGCGCCTGCCGTTCCTGCTCCAGGGAACCACGCTGCTGCACACCGGTTCGATCGCCACCATGCTGGCGCCGGGCGCCGCCGACGTGTTTGCCGCCGTCGAGCGCGCCCACCCGTCCGCCACCATCAGCTTCGACCCCAATTGCCGTCCCAGCATCATCCCGGACGTGGACTACGCCCGCGGGCAGGCCGAAAAGTTTGTGCGCCTCGCCGACGTTGTGAAGGCCTCTGACGAGGACCTCGAATGGCTCTACCCGGGCGTGGACCCGCTGGACTCGGCCCGCCGCTGGCAGGCGTTGGGCGGTTCCGAAGGGCCGGCAATGGTGGTGGTGACCCGCGGCAGCAAGGGCCCCTGGGGCATCAACGCCGCCGGTGAGGCGCAGTTCCCGGCCCCTGAGATCAACGTCGCGGACACAGTCGGCGCCGGGGATTCCTTCATGGCCGCGCTCCTGTCCGGCGTTGTGGATCTGGGCCTGGACGGGGCACAAAACCGCAAGGGCCTGCGCGAACTCTCCGCCGAAAGCCTCCGCGATGTCCTCGCCCATGCCTCCCGGGCAGCGGCGGTCACCGTGTCCCGCGCCGGCGCGAACCCGCCTACGCGCGCGGAACTGGCACGGATGGAAATGGGGGCCCAGCCCCTGCAGTGAGTGAAAGGCAGCCATGACACGGCACGATGTTCCGGTGTTCCCCGTCCGCAGTGAATCCTACGCGGAGGGCCAGACGCTCCCGGCCGCCCAGCGCAGCGGCAAAATGCGCGCCGGCGGCCGGGACGAATCCCCGCAGCTGAGCTGGAGCGGCGCCCCGGCCGGCACCAAGGGCTACGCGGTGACGATGTTCGACCCCGACGCCCCGGGGCGCGGCGGCTTCTGGCACTGGGCCGTGCTGGACGTCCCCGCCGACGTCACCTCGTTGCCGGCAGGAGCGGGCGCCGAGGGCGGCAGGCTCCTTCCCGCGGGCGCCATCCAGTTGAAGAACGACGCCGGATTCCATGGCTACCTGGGCGCCGCACCGCCTCCCGGACACGGGCCGCACCGGTACGTCATCACCGTCCACGCGCTCGACATCGCACCGTCCGGACTCAACGAGCACACCGCTCCGGGCAGCCTGGAGGCGAAGCTGTCGCAGCACACCCTGGGCCGGGGCACGCTGACCGGCATCTTCGAACGTCACTGAGCCCGCCGCCGCCCGCCGAGGCTGTCGCCCCTGTCGCCCCTGTCGCCGAGTTCGCCGGAACCTCCCCAATTCGCCGTGATTGTCCGGCGAACCCGACGCGGTCCGGCGAACTCGGCGAATGCGGCCGCGAGGGCCTACCGCCCCGGCGCACGTAGACTGGCACTATGCGGCTGGTAGCAAGTGACATTGACGGAACGATCCTCGGCCATGACGGCAAAATCAGCGACCGGACCGTCCGCGCGTTCCACGCCTGCCGCGACGCCGGGCTGGAACTGGTGTTCGTCACCGGACGGCCGCCGCGCTGGCTCCACCCCCTGCAGGACCAGCTGGGGCATGCCGGAACGGTCATCTGCTCCAACGGCGCCGTCGTGTGGGACCTCGAGGCCGACCGCCTGCTCTCGGCGCGGACACTGGACCTCGACGCCATGTTCGAGGCCCGCCGCATCATCAAGCGGCTGCGTCCGTCCGCGCTGTTTGCCGCCGAAACCCTGACCGGCTTCCATCTGGAACCGGGCTTTATCGAAAACGGCTCGAGCGAACTGCTCGCGGAATTCACCCCGGCCCCGCTTCACACCACCCTCACGGAGGCGGACGCCGTGGCGAAGTTCCTGGCCATTGTCCGCGAAGGCACCGCCGACGAGTTCCTCGCCGAGGTGACGCCCGCCGTCGCCCATCTGGCCGCCGCGACGCACTCGGCGCCGAACATGGCCCTCCTCGAGCTGTCCCTGCCAGGCGTGAACAAGGCCGTGGCCCTGGCTGAATATGCGTCGTCCCTCGGCATCGGCGCCGCGGACGTGGTGGCATTCGGGGACATGCCCAACGACATCGAGATGCTTCGCTGGGCCGGGCACGGCTACGCGATGGCCAGCGGCCACCCGGAAGCGATCCGGGCCGCCGGCCGGCAGGCCCCGCACTTCGACGACGACGGCGTCGCCCAGATCCTTGAGTCCAAGCTCGCCGAACTCGGCGTCCGGCTGCCCTAAAACCCCGGCCCCGCACCCGCGCCCCACGCCCGCCCCGGTTCACGCACCCGCCTCGGGTCCCCACGCCCGCCCCCGGCCCAGGTCCCCACGCCCGCCCCGGTTCCCGGCGGACACCGGATTCCCAGCTCGCGGTCAACTGGCGTTCACCTTGGCCTCCTAGGCTGGAAGCTCGCGACGAAACGTTTGACCGAGAATGGGGACATCATGGCCAGGCACCGCATCAACAACACGGACGAACAACCCCTGCACCCGGTGGAACCGGACCGGCACTGGAGGCAGCTGCGCCAGGGCGACCGCGTCAGCGTCCGGCTCGCCCCGGGCCTTGAGACCGGCGGGCTTGTGGACGCCGTGACGGCGGACCACAGCGTCGTCTGGGTCGACCTCGACGGCGGCCGCGGCCGCACGCTGCTGCACTGCAGTGACGGCGTCGAAATCCGCCAGCAGGCTCCTGACACCCCGTCCCACTGAGGCCCACTGAGGCCCGCTGACCCGGCCCGGATGGGCCCGGCCCGCCAGTACCGGCCCCCCAAGCCCCGGTCCCGGCAGACCAAGGTACGCTTCAGGAGTGACTGACCTGCACCCCTACTTTGCCCCCCGCGGGGATCGCGACGGCGGCCCGGAGGGCGCCGCCACCCCGGCCCCGGGCGGTTCCCGGGCGCCGCTGGCGCTGGCCCACCGGGGCTTTTCGCTGGACGGGCTGGAGAACTCGATGGCCGCGTTCCGCGCCGCCGTCGACCTCGGGTTCCGGCATCTGGAGACGGACGTGCACACCACGGCCGACGGCGTGTTGGTGCTCTTCCACGACAAGACCCTGGACCGGATCACAGAGGGCCGGGGCCAAATCGCTGACCTTCCGGCCTCAACCGTGGCCCGGGCCAGGATCGGCGGGACCGAACCGATCCCGCGGTTCGATGAGTTGATCGCTGCTTTCCCGGACGTCCGGCTCAATATCGACGTCAAGGACTGGAACTCCGTGGGCACCCTGGCCTCGGCGATCGAACGCCACGGACTGCACGACCGCGTGCTGGTGGCCAGTTTCTCGGACCGGCGGCGCCGGGCAGTGCTGAAGCAGCTGAGCCGTCCCGCCGCGAGCTCGGCCGGCATCGTGTCCAACGCCGTGTTCGTCCTGCTGGGCCCCGTGCTGCCGACGCCGCTGATGTCCGCCGTGGTGCGCCGGGCACTGCGCGGAGTCCACGCCCTGCAGGTCCCCGTCCGCTACGGCGCCGTGCCTGTGGTGACGCCGGGCTTCATCCGGCGGGCACACCGGCACGGGCTGCAGGTCCACGTCTGGACAATCAACGAGCCCGCGGAAATGCACCGGTTGCTTGACCTTGGCGTCGACGGGATTGTCACGGACCGCGCGGACCTGCTCAAATCGGTCCTCCAGGAGCGCGGGACCTGGTCCTGAAGGGTCGCTCCGCTCAGGCGGAGAGTTCCATCATGAGTGGCGGCAATTCGTCGGTGAGCTCCCGGGCGAGATAGCCCAGGCCGCCCAGCCGGCTGGCAAGGCGGTCTCCGGCCGCAGCATGCAGATGCGTTCCCCAGCAGGCGGCCTGCGCGTTGCCCGTTCCCCTGGCGCGGAGGCCGGTGATGGCGCCGGAGAGGACATCCCCGCTGCCCGAGGTGCCCAGCCCGCTGTGCCCTGTGGTGATCTCCCAGAGGCCGGCCCCGGACGTGGCAGCCCTGCCGGTGCTGCGGGGTTCTGCGATGGCCCCCTGACACGTGACCACGGCCCCGTATTTGTCGGCAACCTCAGGGAGCTGGCGGTGCAGGTCCTCGACCTCCCGCCCGAGCAGGATGCCCGCCTCCGTGACGTTCGGGGTCAGGATCAGCCGGCCGGCCCACGGCGCCAGTTCGGCTTCGAGCTCCGGGACGCTGGCCAGGGCAAAAGCATCCAGGACAATGCACGGCGGGCTGCCCGGGGCGGCCTGAAGGAGTTCGCGCAGCAGCGCCGTGGTCTGGTCCTTGTCGTCCAGGCCCGGCCCCACCAGGACGGCGTCGGCGGTTTCCAGCTCGGCGGCCAGGGACCCGGCGGCGGAACCGACCACGGTCCCGGCCGTCGTTTCCGGCAAGCCAAGGACGCCGGCTTCGGGCAGGGCGATGGCGAGCGGCACCGCCACGGACTCCGCCACGGCCAGGGTCAGCCGGCCAGCGCCCGCGCGGAGGGCGGCGACGCCGGCGAGCAACGCCGCTCCGGGCGTCTTGCGCGCGCCGCCGATCACCAGCACGGAGCCGCGGTCATCCTTTCCGGAGCCGCCGTCGGGGAGCGGCCAGGCCCGCAGCAAAGCAGGGGTGACGGCCTCGGCCTGGGGGCGGCGTTTCGCTTGCCGGGAGTTAGCGGGGGTGGACATCGGCGTCTCCCGAGTGCTGGGTTACCGGGACACCTTCGCTCGTGAGGTGGTCGGCCATATTGAACCCCTCCAGCTGCCATTCCCCCCGGCCGCCGGGCCGGATGAAGCGGCTGACGGAGGCGTTGAGGATGGTGGACGCGGCCGCGATGTCCAGCAGCTGCTCCTCCGAGAGCCCCTCCAGGATGTAGCGGATGAGCAGGATCACGGCATCGTGGCAGACCAACAGGACGCCCCCGCCCGGATGCCTGGTGTCGAGGTCGGCGAGCAGCGAGCGAAGCCGGAGCACGACGTCCGCCCAGGACTCGCCGCCCGGGGGACGGTAGTAGAACTTGCCGAGCCACCGCCGCCGGCCGGCCTCCTCCGGGAGGCGGGCTTCCACCCCGGCCGAAGTGAGCATGTCCAGGATGCCGAGCTCACGGTCGCGCAGCCGCTCATCGATCAGGATAGATGTTTGCCAGCCGCCGGTCTGGACGGCGAGTTCCGCGGTCTGGCGTGCGCGCAGGTAGGGCGAGGACCAGACTGGCGTGCGCCGGCCGTCCGGGTAGCCGGCGAGGAGTCTGCCCAGGGCCAGCGCCTGCTCCCGTCCCGTGTCCGACAATCCGACGTCCGCGTCCCGGGCCGGGACGTCAATGACATGCGCGCCGGCCTGCTGAGCCAGCGTGGCGGCAACGTTGCCCTGGCTTTCACCGTGCCGCACGAGCAGTAACTCGCTCACGCCCGGAACGCCGTGTCCATAGTGGCTCACCGTCCCCCTATCCGTTGCTTTCCAACGTCGTCCTCTGCCGGGCGGGCCCGGGCTGGAATATGTGTGGCAGAAAGGTTACTCCCGGTGGCGCGGATTTGTCCCCTGCACCGGCGATCGAGCAACACCGGGGCCGCCGGGCTGGCAGGATAGAGCCATGCGCATCCTCATCGCCCCGGACAAGTTCAAGGGTTCCCTCACCGCCGTCGAAGCCGCCGCGGCCATTGCCGAAGGCGCCCTCCGCGTCTACCCCGAGGCCGACGCCATCCAGTTCCCGGTGGCCGACGGCGGCGAAGGAACCCTCGAGGCGGCCGTCGCGGCCGGCTACGAGGAACGGCTCAACGCGGTCGTCGGCCCGATCCTGGCCCCGATCGGTGCCGCGTGGGCCATCCGGGCGGATGCTTTCGGCGGCGCCACCGCGGTGATTGAAACGGCGCAGGCCTCAGGGCTGGCGCACATGGAGCCCACACCGGCCAACGCCCTGCGCGCCCACAGCTACGGCTGCGGCCAGCTGATCGCCGCCGCACTGGACGCCGGTGCCACGGAAATCGTGCTGGGCGTAGGCGGTTCGGCCATGAGCGACGGCGGCAGCGGGGCCCTCCGCGCCCTCGGACTCAAGCCGTTGGACGCCGCCGGCAACGTGGTGCCCCTCGGCGGCGGGTCGCTTGCCGACGTCGCGTCCGTGGACATCAGCGGCCTGGACCCGCGGCTGGCCGGGGTGAAGTTCAGGATCGCCGTCGACGTCCAAAACCCGCTGTTCGGCAGTGACGGCGCGGCACACGTGTTCGGACCGCAAAAAGGCGCCGACGCCGATGCGGTGGAACTGCTCGACGCCGGCCTGCGCAACTGGGCTTCGGTCCTGCGCCAGAGTACCGGCCGGGACGTCAACGTGCCCGGGGCCGGGGCGGCCGGCGGGTTCCCGGCGTCGTTCCTGGCCTTCAGCACGGCCGCCCTGGAAGGCGGCTTCGAGCTGGTGGCCGGTCTCACCGGGCTGGACGCGAAACTCGCGGTGGCTGATTTGGTCATCACCGGGGAAGGCTCCATGGACAGCCAATCGCTGGCAGGCAAGGCGCCGATTGCCCTCGCCGATGCCGCCCAGGCCCTTGGCATTCCGGTGGTCGTGGTGGCCGGCCGGATCCTCGTCACCCCGGAGGACCTTGCCCGTCACGGCGTGGTGGCCGCGGCGCAGCTGCTGGACGTCGCCGGCAGCCCCCAGGACGCAGTAGCAAACGCCGCAAAGTACCTCACCTGGGTCACCAGCCAGGTCCTCGAAGGCGCCTGACGCGCCTTCCTGACGCCCGTGCCGGCCGGCCTGCCGTCTAGGCGCCGGTCTCATAGTGCGGTTCGGCCACGGGTTTGGACTCGGGGGAGCCCTTCTCGCGCAGGTATACCGAGGCGCCCACCAGGACCGCCACGGCGAGGAACTCGCTTTGCCAGTTCTGGAAGGACTCGAACCAGAATCGGCTCGTCGCCAGATAGCCCAGCACCGTCACGGTGGGCTTGCCGTGCGCCTGCTGGTCACTGTTGTAGTCCTCCGCGCCGCCAACCGCGTGCAGGGCGATCGACGCCAGGAACAGCAGGAGGAACATGATCGAAAGCGAGTGTTCATAGAGCTTGAGGACCCAGCCGCCGCGCCGCACCGGCCACGGCGTGGACTCCTTGAGCTTTGCCTGCCGGGGATCCTCGTCTTGCGGGGCGGTCCGGCCCACCGGCTTGGACTCGGAGGACCCTTTCTGGAACAGGAAGACGGTGAGGATGACGTACATGCCCATCTGCAGGAATTCCGACTCCCAGTTCTCGAAAGTCGCCTCCAGGAAGTTCCCGGTGCCAAGGTACTGCAGGACGGTCACGGCAGGTTCGCCGTGGGCAAGCTGCTCGTCGCTGTAGGTGCTTGCCCCGCTCAGGACCATGCCGCCGAAAAACACGACGAACAGCCCGATGTTGGCCAGAAGCAGTCCATGTTCCTTGACCCACTTGCCCATGGTTCCGGTGCCTGCGGTGTGGCGCTCATGTGAAACGTTTGTCATAGCGACTCCTCTTTGCGGGCCCGTCGACGGATCCAGGCAGGGACAAGTACCAGCAGCAGCACCAGCACGGCGAGCAGTCCGACGCCGGCGATCACGCCCGCCGTCCGGCCTACGGTGACATCGAAGATCAGTGAGGTGGTGCCCACGCTCAGCAGCCCCACCCCGGTCAACGAAAACCTGACGATGATGTCCGCGCTGCTCACGAGGGCCTGCTTCAGCCCTTGCCGGAACAGCCGGCGGTGCACGCTCACGGGCAGCAGGATCGTGGCCGTGGTCAGGGCGGCCAGGACGACGTTGGCGAGATACAGGCGGGTCTGGTAGTCATCGAGCGTCTCGAAGCGCGACTGGAACGGCAGCGTCAGGAGGAAGCCGGCGAGAATCTGGACGCCGGTCTGCAGTACGCGCAGTTCCTGCAGCAGTTCGACCCAGTTGCGGTCCATCCGCTCCGCAACGGACTCGTCCCTGCCGTCGTTCTTCGGCACTACTGGGCCGGTCATCGGTACTCCTCCGCAAAATCCTGAAACCAAGGCCGCCACAACATGCGGCCCCACCCTCAACCTAGGCTTGAGAGTTGCCAAAAACAAGTTGGTACTAAGCTTGCTGACGATATTGTAGTTAGGGTAGAAACTGATTACTTCGCTGGGATGGATTCAGCGGGCCCCGGCCACACGGGATCGATGAACATCCTGGAAACCGACACGTTGTAAGGCGGACTATGAGCGACTCAAGCGAACGGCAGGATCAGCCCAAGCAGCCCGAACAGCCGCGCGATCCGCGCGCCGGCTACCATTCCGGCCCGTTCCCGGAACAGGTCCAGAAGCAGCCCGGCCTCACCGCGCCCATGGAGCCCAAGCCGGACCACGGCGAGGAAAGCTACCGCGGCAGCGGTGCCCTGAGCGGCAAGGCCGCCCTGATCACGGGCGGCGACTCCGGAATCGGCAGGGCGGTGGCGATCGCCTTCGCCCGGGAGGGGGCCGACGTCGCCATCTCCTACCTGCCGGAGGAAGAAGACGACGCGCAGGACACCGCCGAGTGGATCCGAAAGGCCGGCCGCAAGGCCCTGCTGCTCCCCGGCGACGGCCGCAGCGAGGACTTCGCGGCGGACATCGTGAAGGCGACGCTGGCCGAATTCGGGCGCCTCGACGTCCTGGTGCTCAATGCGGCCTACCAGAAGAACCGCGAGAGCTTCGAATCACTGCCCACCGAAGAGTTTGATCGCGTTTTCAAAACCAATCTGTACTCCCTGCTCTGGACGGCCCGTGCCGCGGTCCCGCATCTGGAAGCGGGTGCGTCGATCATCACCACGGCGTCAATCCAGGCCTTCAACCCGTCCCCGGAACTCATTGACTACGCCATGACCAAGGCGGCCCAGGTGGCTTTCACCAAAGCCCTGGCCCAGGAGCTCGGACCCAAGGGGATCAGGGTCAACGCCGTGGCCCCGGGTCCCATCTGGACACCGCTGATTCCGGCCACCGAATGGCCCGACAAGCTCCCGTCCTTCGGCCAGGACACGCCCCTGCAGCGGGCGGGGCAGCCGGCGGAGCTCGCGGCCGCCTATGTCCTTCTCGCCTCCGACCACGGTTCCTACATTTCCGGAGCCGTGCTTCCGGTCACCGGAGGCAAGGGTCTCTGAACCCGCTCTGAACCCGCTCCGGACCCGTCCACTGCCAGCTAGTCGCATTTCCAGCACCAGTTTCCAGTACCAGGAGGAATGACATGACTGAAAACCAGCAGGATCCCAAGTCCGTCACCGAGGAAGCGGGCGGCTACGGCACGCCGACCGCCGAGCAGGAGATGGGCGGCGATGGGAAGAAATTTGCCCAGCCCCGCGAGGAGGAGGCCTTCGACGCCGCCGGGCTGAACCAGGACAGCCCCGACGGCGAGACGTATCCGGCCGGCGCGCCGGACCTGAGCCAGTTCGGTGCAGAAGACCAAGACAGTGCAGGAGAACCCGGAGCAGGACGCTTCGGAGGAGCGGAGGAACAAATGAGTTCAGAAAACGCCAGCGCAACCCCCGGCTTCGACCCGGACGCCTCGGAGAATTCCGAGACGGCAGTGCCGTCGTCGGAAGCGGAGATGGACGGTGCCAACACGGAAGAGCCCGACGCCGGGCGGCCCTTCTCCTCTGAGTCCGGACAGGACGCGGCGGGGCTGCCGGACGGCTCCGGGACGGACCTGCCGGAGAACAAGTCGCCGAAGGACCGCGACGATGACAAGAACGCCTTCGACGCCGGCTAGTCCCAGGCCCGTCGCGCCCCGGCGCTGCCGGCCGTGACAGCGAAAAGGCCGGACTCCTGCCCTTGGGCGGAGTCCGGCCTTTCTCGTCTGCTGGATTGCCCGCTCGCCGCGCGCTTCCGGGCGGCGTTCTTTAGCGGCGCTTCTTGGGGGAGCGCTTGACGGCTGCCTTGACCGCGGCCGTCGAAGCTGCGGCCGGCGCGGAATCTTCGGTTTCCGGTTCGGCCACCGTGCCGCGCACCTTCGCGATCGCCTTCATGCCGTGGTAGATCACCAGGGCCGCGGCCGAGCCGAGCGCAATCCCGGTGAACTTCAAGTCGCCGATGGTCCAGGTGTAGTCGGCAATCCCGACAATCAGGGCGACGGCGGCCGTGGTCAGGTTGATCGAGTTGGAGAAGTTCACCTTGTTCTGGACCCAGATTTTCACGCCCAGCACGCCGATCATGCCGTACAGCATCGTGGCCGCGCCGCCCAGGACGCCGGCGGGGACGGTGGCGATAAGCTCGCCAAACTTCGGCGAGAAGCTCAGGATCACAGCGAAGGCGCCGGCCACCCAGTACGCCGCCGTCGAATACACCTTGGTGGCGGCCATGACGCCGATGTTCTCGGCGTAGGTGGTCGTCCCGGACCCACCGCCAAGACCGGCAAGTACGGTGGCGGCGCCGTCGGCCAGCAGCGCGCGGCCGGAGACGCCGTCGAGGTTCTGCCCCGTCATGGCGGACACGGATTTCACGTGGCCGATGTTCTCTGCCACCAGCACCAGTACGACCGGCACGAAGAGGCCCACGACGCCCAGGTGGAATTCGGGGGTCTGGAAATGCGGCAGGCCCACCCACCCAGCACTGTCCACCTTGGAGAAGTCCACCTCGCCCCGGATCATCGCAACAAGGTAGCCCACCAGGACACCCACCAGGATGCTCAGCCGGCCCAGCATGCCGCGGAACAACACGCTGACCACGATGATGACGGCCAGGGTGATGAAGGCGGTGACGGGGGCCTGGTCGAAGTTGGCCTTCGCCGCGGGTGCCAGGTTCAGGCCGATCAGCGCCACGATCGCGCCGGTCACGATCGGCGGCATGACTCGGTTGATCCAGCCGGCGCCGAACTTCTGCACTACGGCGCCGACGACGGCGAGGGTCGCGCCCGCCAAGACCACGCCGCCGAGTGCCCCGGGGACGCCGAACTGCTGCTGGGAAGCCATGATCGGCGCGATGAACGCGAAGCTGGAACCGAGGTAGCTGGGCACCCGTCCCTGCGTGATGACCAGGAACAGGAGCGTGCCAATGCCGGAGAAGAACAGGGTGGTGGCTGGCGGCATGCCCGTGATGATCGGGACTAGGAAGGTAGCACCGAACATGGCCACAACATGCTGCATCCCGATCCCTACCGTCAGGGGCCAGGTGAGCCGCTCATCCGGCCTGACGACCTCACCGGGGCGGACGGACTTGCCGTTGCCGTGGAGCTTCCATTTGGTGCCGAGCATGCTCATGCCGGGAGCCTTTCAGAGAATGTGGGGCGGGCGGGAAGGAATCTTCCCGAGCAACTTTACCGCGCAGCATTTACCGGCCGTCCCGTCGGGCCGGCGTGCTGCGGGCCGGTCCGGTGTGCCCGACGTCACAGGACGCAGCGGGAAGCAGGCGCCGTCCGTTGAAGTTGCAACTATTGACAGCAGGAGACGCCGGCCGCCCAAGAGTGCGCCGGCCCAGCGAAAGGGATGCCCATGACACTCGCCCACGATGAAGCAGTAATCGAGGCAGCCGCCGTCGACGCCATCTTTGCCGAAGCCCGCACGGCGAACGCCTTCACCGGCGCCGTCACCGACGAGCAGGCCCGCGCGATTTACGAACTGACGAAGTTCGGCCCCACGGCGTTCAACTCCCAGCCGCTGCGCGTTACGTACGTGCGCTCCGACGAAGCCCGCGCCACGCTTGTTGATGCGCTGGCCGCCGGAAACCGCGCCAAGACGGCATCAGCGCCGCTCGTCGCGGTCCTGAGCTACGACACCGCGTGGCAGGAGCAGTGGGACGCGTTCCTTCCCGGCTACAACGCCCCCAAGGCCATGTATGACGCCGCGCCGGATCTCGCCGCGGCCACGGGCAACAACAACGCCCACCTGCAGGCCGGCTACTTCATCCTCGCGGTCCGCACCCTGGGCCTCGCGGCAGGTCCCATGACCGGTGCCGACTTCGCCAAGATCGACGCTGCGTTCTTCCCCGACGGGAGCCAGAAGAGCTTCCTGGTGGTCAACATCGGCCAGCCCGGGGCAGACGCCTGGGGCGAAGCCAAGCCGAAATTCGCCTACGAGGACGTCGTCCGCACCGTCTAACAGCCTGCGGCGCCGTTCTCCGGCACTGTCCTTTCGCGGAGGTGCCTGCGGCGCTGTCCTCCCGCGGAGGTGCCTCCGGCACTGTCCTTTCGCGGAGGTGCCTGCGGCGCCGTTCTCCGGCACTGTAATCCCGCGGAGGTGCCTGCGGCACTGTCCTCCCGCGGAGGTGCCTCCGGCACCATGGGGGACAGGCCGGAGGCACGCGGGATGCGATTCTGCGGTTCAGCGCAAGGCCCACACCCAGGGCCACTTCCCATTTTAGTCCGCGCCGTCGCCGCCGGCACTGTGAGTTTGCGGCGCCCGCCCGGCCCCGGAGGCGCCGCGGCGTGGCACACTTTTCCCATGCGGAACCTGATCGCGGTGGCCTTCGTGGAACCGGTAGCCGAAGGGCTCGAGTTTCCCCGGGATGACTGGCCGCTGCATCTCACCATGGTCAAGTTCGACGTGGTCAAGGCCGGCGTCGTGAAGTCCGGCGTCGTCGAACCCGGCCAGGAAACCCGCGCCGAACCCGGGCCGGGCACGCCGCCGGCCGCGGGCGATCCGCTCGCCGACCACATCGCCGCCCTCATGGCGGACCCGGTGGCCGCTGCCCTGGGCTGCCGGATCAGCGTGGGCGGCGAAGCCGGGTTCGGGCGCGCAGGGTCAATCCCGGTCAACCTGATTGAACCCAGCAATGAGCTGCAGGTCCTCCACAACGAGCTGGTCCGGATCGTGGATCAGCTGCCCGGCCGGATCTCCACGCCTGCCTACACTCAGGAGGGGTACCGGCCGCACGTCTCGCACCACGGCGACAAACGGCTCCGGCAGGGGGACACGTTCGCGCTTGACCGAATAGCGCTCGTGGACATGGCGCCCGACGGCGGGCACGCCACTCGCCGGATCCTGAAGTTGTGGACTGTCGGCCAGGCGTAGGCGCCAGAACGGCGTCTTGGGAGGCCACGACGTCATATCCGCGACGCCGGCGCTGGATTCTTGCGGAGCGGGTGCCATACTTGGGTCAACTTCGGCAGCCATTCGACGGTAATTCGAAGACGAAGTGAGTATTTCGGGCAAGTCACAGCGGACCGGGGGGACCACTAAATGATGCTTGACGCCGCGACACTGCGGGTTGCCTTGGCGCTTGTCGATCTCACACTGCTCATGCTTTTCTACTTCATTACGTTCCGGCGCACCCGGTCGCACTACAGCGGCTGGTGGTGCATGGCGCTCCTGCTGTTCCTGGTCGGCAACGCCGCGTACCTGCTGGAGGGTACGGCGCAGCAGGGGTGGGCCATCCCTGCCGGCAACGTCCTGCTGGTCGCCGGTGCCGCCAGCATCTGGGCCGGCGGACGATCCCTCCGTGCCCCCTCCCTCCGGCCTTGGCAGCTCGCGGCCGGTCCTGCCGCCACCGCCGTCGCTTCCTTCCTCGGCCACCCGGCCACCAACGTCTGGGCGGGAGGCCCGGTGTACCTGGGATTCATGGCCGTGTTGATCGGCCTGGCATCCCGGGAGCTGTTCCTGCTCGAGCGCGACTACTCGCGCGTCCACCGTCCCCTCGCCGTGGGCGCCGGCATCCTGGCCGTGTTCTACCTGGGCCGCCTCGTCGCTTTCCTGGCGAACGGACCGGACGGTGCCGTCTTCACATCGGTGTTCGGCTCCGTCCCCATGACCGTCTTCTCGACGATCACGCTCGTGGTTGCTTCCTTCACCATGGCCGAGCTGAGCTACGAACAGCAGACCCAGGATCTCCGGGCACGGGCCACCGTGGACGGCCTCACGGGCCTGCTCAACCGTTCTGCGTTCCTGGACCTCGCCGAAAACGAACTCCGCCGTTTGCGCCGGACCGGCACCACGGCATCGATCATCCTCGCGGACCTGGACCACTTCAAGGCCATCAACGATCAGTTCGGCCACTCGGCCGGAGACTCCGCTCTGCAGGCCTTTGCCAGGGCCTGCTCCGGCACCGTCCGCTCCACCGACCTCGTGGGCCGTTACGGCGGCGAGGAATTCATCCTCCTGCTGCCTGGCGTCACGCCGGACCGGGCACGGGAAATCGCTGCCGACATCAGCGTCCGGCTCCATCAATCCGGCTCCGCAGTCATTCCCCGGCTGCCCACCGTGAGCTACGGCATCGCGTCCACCGGCGCCGGCCCGGGCGGCCTCGATGCCGCAGTGATCTCGGCCGACGCGGCCCTCTACCAGGCAAAGACGCTTGGCAGGGACCGCGCCGAGTTGGCCACCGGCGGCTGAACTACGAGATAACCCCGTCCACCAGCGCCTTCGCCTCGGCCTGGACCTGCTTGAGGTGCTCGGCACCCTTGAAGGACTCGGCGTAGATCTTGTAGACGTCTTCCGTGCCGGAGGGCCGGGCCGCGAACCAGGCGTTTTCGGTAACGACCTTGAGGCCGCCAATCGCGGCGCCGTTGCCCGGCGCCTCGGTCAGTTTGGCCGTGATCGTTTCGCCGGCCAGTTCGGTCGCGGTGACGTCCGACGGCGAGAGCTTGCCCAGCGCCGCCTTCTGCTCCCGGGTGGCGGCCGCGTCGATCCGGGCGTAGACGGGGTCGCCGAACTGGTCGGTGAGGCCCTTGTACAGCTGCGACGGTGATTTGCCCGTCACCGCCGTGATCTCCGAGGCCAGCAGAGCCAGCAGGATGCCATCCTTGTCGGTGGTCCAGACACTCCCGTCCATCTTGTTAAAGGAGGCACCGGCGGATTCCTCGCCGCCGAAGGCGCCCTCTCCGGACAGCAGCCCGGGGACGAACCACTTGAAGCCCACGGGCACTTCAACAAGTTTGCGGCCCAGGCTCTCGGCCACGCGGTCGATGATGGATGAGGAAACCAGGGTCTTGCCGATCACGGACTGCGGGTTCCAGCCGGTCCGGTGCCGGTACAGATAATCGATGGCGACGGCGAGGTAGTGGTTCGGGTTCATCAGCCCGCCGTCCGGGGTGACGATCCCGTGGCGGTCGGCATCGGCGTCGTTGCCTGTGGCGACGTCGAACTTGGCGCCGTCGGACATGCGGTTGATCAGGGACGCCATCGCCGACGGCGAGGAGCAATCCATCCGGATCTTCTCGTCCCAGTCCAGCGTCATGAAAGCCCACTGCGGGTCGACGGTGGGGTTGACCACGGTGAGGTTCAGGTGGTGGCGCTCACCGATCTCGCCCCAGTAGTCCACCGACGCTCCGCCCATCGGGTCGGCGCCGATCCGGACGCCCGCCTCGCGGATCGCGTTGAGATCCAGTACGGAGGGGAGGTCGTCGACGTAGCTGCTCAGGAAGTCGAACTTGCCGGTGGTCCCGGCGGCCAGTGCCTCGGCCACCGGAATCCGCTTGACGCCGCGCAGGCCGTTTTCCAGCAGCTCGTTGGCGCGGTTGGCGATCCAGCCGGTGGCGTCGGTGTCCGCGGGGCCGCCGTGCGGAGGGTTGTACTTGAATCCGCCGTCGCCCGGGGGGTTGTGGCTGGGGGTCACCACGATGCCGTCGGCCTGCGGCGCGCCAGGGGCGGCATTGCGGTTGTGCGTCAGGATGGCGTGGCTCAGGGCAGGGGTGGGCGTGTAGCCGTGGCGGGCGTCGATGAGGACGTGCACGCCGTTGGCGGCCAGCACCTCGAGGGCGGAGTTTTGTGCGGGCTCGCTCAGGCCATGGGTGTCCTTGGCCATGTAGAGGGGGCCGGTGATGCCCTGGCCTGCCCGGTATTCCACGATCGCCTGCGTGATGGCGAGGATGTGGGGTTCGTTGAAGGACGCCTTCAGGCTCGATCCCCGATGCCCGGAGGTGCCGAAGGCCACCCGCTGGCCCGGGTCCGAAAGGTCCGGCGAAACGTCGTAGTACGCATCCAAAAGCGCAGTGAGGTCAACAAGGTCTTGGGGTTGGGCAACTGTGCCCGCGCGGCTAGCCATGGCACCAGCATGCCAGACGAGGGCGGGGTGCAACACGGTTTCGCGCCAAACCCGCTCCTGTGACGAAAGAAAACCAGCCAATAGGCCCGGTCCCAAGCCAACCGTGCGGCGGTACTCTGGATCCAGAGACTTCTTGAGGGGACAAGCCATGACTGAACAGCCAAAACAAGGCAAAGACGAGACCCCGGAGGGCTACCAGCCGACCCTGCGCCTCCCGGACCAGCAACCCGACGTTCCGCCGGGGCAGGCACCACCCGCCGGCCAGGACCAGGGACCGTCGGCGACGCAGCAGTTCGCGCAACCCGAATCCCCGCAGCAGCCCTACCCGGGCCAGCAGCCTCACGCAGGCCAGCAGCCCGACACGGGCGAGCAGCCCCACGTCGGACAGCAGCCCTACACCGGACAACAGCCCTACACCGGCCAGGCGGCACCTGACCGCGGCCAGTACTCAAGCCCGTACCCCCCGATCTACGGCCAGCCGGCCGCCCCGTACGGCCAGCCGGCCGCCCCGTATGGCCAGCCGTCGCCGTATGCCCAGCCGGGCAGCCCCAACGCCTACGGCCAGCCCGCGTACTACGGCGCGCCGCCGTCGCCCAAGAGTCTGAGCATCGCCAGCATGTGCTGCGGCATCGCGGCACTGGTGGGATTCGGATTCTTCCTGCTCCCACAGCTGGCCGCCGTGATCCTGGGGCACCTGGCCCTGCGGCGCGAACCGGCCGGCCGGGGCATGGCGATCGCCGGCCTGGTGATGGGTTACGTGGGCATCGCCGTCACGATCCTGGTCCTGGTCATTTTCGGACTGGTCATCGGCACCGCGCGCAACAGCGGGTACGGAGCCTAGGTCTGCCCTGTGGCGCCGGAGCCGCGCCTGGTCAGGCTGTCAGCGCAGCCACCAGGGGCTTCGCGTTGGCCTCAAGCCAAGCGCGCCGGCGGTTGATCTGGCCGCCCACGCCGTCCTGCCACATCCGCGCCCAGCCGCCGCCCAGGGCGGCGGCGTTGTGCCGCATCCGCTCGTAGCTGAGCGCCGCGGCGTCGATCCCGGCGCCGGGCAGCCGGCGTCGTTCATCCTCGCTCCAGCCGTAGGCATCGGCGAAGATGCGCAGCCGGCGGAACGGATTCTGGTCTTCCCAGCCCGGCCACCTATCTGACGGGTCGCGGAGCGGCACCCAGAGCATGGCGGTGTTGAGCGAATCGTGAAGTGCCGTGGCGGGGCCGGCGAGGTCAAAATCCACCAGTCCCGCGGCCAGGCCGTCCCGGACCACCACGTTCTGGGGTGTCACGTCCAGGTGGCAGATGAGTCCGGCGGCGTCGGTGGGGTTCGGCCGGACCGGCCGGGGCGGGAACGCGTGGGCCCGCGGCACGAAGCCGGCGGACGTGGTGTGCAGACGCCGCACCAGGCGGGCCACGGAGGCCAGCAGGTCCTCGGACTGCACCCAGGATTCCGGCGGCGTCCCGGCGCAGTCTCCCGGCACGAAGGTCAGGACGTCCCGGCCCTGCGGGTCGCGGCCGAGGAAGCGGGGGGAGCCCGCAAAACCGGCGTCGTCCAGCCAGTCGAGGTACTCGGCGACGGCGAGGGATTGCGGCTGGTGCGGGCGGCGGATAGTTCCGCCAACCCGCACCACGCCGTCGGTGACATCGCCTGCCGGCATGACTTCGACGTCGGACGCCTCGCCGGGGGCGGGGGTGTAGACGCGCGAAGCAACCGGAACGCGATGGGCGGTGCTCATCGGGTCAGCGTACGCCGCCCATGAGCTTCTTGATCGCCGGCGAGGCGACCGCCAGGCCCACAGCCAGCAGCATTGCGGTTCCGCCGATGCCGATGAAGTAGGGCAGCTCGTCCTGCGGGTTGTACAGGCCGGACAGGATGCCGGCCAGGGTGGTGCCCAGGGACACCGAGAGGAAGAACAGTGCCACCATCTGGGTGTGGAAGGCCTTGGGCGCCAGCTTGGTGGTCACAGACAGGCCGATGGGGGAAAGGAACAGCTCTGCAAGCGTGAACAGAAGCAGGATTCCAACCAGAGCCAGCAGAGGGGTCTTGCCACCGCCGGCCAGCGGGATGAACGCCAGGAAAGCAAGGCCCATCACGAACAGGCCGATCGAGAACTTCAGGGCCGAACCGGGCTGCTTGCGGCCGAGCCGGGTCCAGAGGGCGGCCATGATGCCGGCGAAGATGATGATGAACACCGGGTTGATGGACTGGACCCAGGCGGCAGGCATTTCCCAGCCGAACAGGTTCCGGTCCAGCTTCTCCTCCGAGTACACGGCGATGAAGGTGAACTGCTGCTGGAACAGGGCCCAGAACGCCGCGGAGGCGATGTACAGCGGGATAAACGCTGCGACCCGTCCGCGCTCGGTGGGGGTGACCTTCTTGCTGCTGAAGATCAGCGCGAAGTACAGCACCGACGCGCCGATTGCGGCGTAGGCCATGGACATGGCCAGGTTTTCGGCGTTCACCGTGCCGGTCACGAGCAGCACTGCGATGATCACGGCGATGCCGGCGAAGACGAGGCCGTAGCGGGTGCGCTGGGCGGCCGGGAGCGGGTTCGGTACCCGGTGTGCTTCTTCGGGCAGCTTCTTGCGGCCCAGCGAGTAGATGACAAGGCCAATGGCCATGCCGACGGCGGCGGCGCCGAAGCCCCAGTGGAAGCCGCGGCTTTCCTGCAGCCAGCCGGTGACCAGCGGGCCGATCAGCGCACCGGCGTTGATGCCCATGTAGAAGATGGAGAACCCGGCGTCGCGGCGTTCGTCCTTCTCCCCATACAGGCTGCCGACGAGGGCGGTGGCATTGGCCTTCAGGCCGCCGGAGCCGACGCCCACCAGCACCAGTCCGGCGATCAGGCCGGGTATGCCGGGCACGAGTGCCAGCCCGACGTGGCCGGCCATGATCAGGACGGCCGCGCCGAACAGCACCCGCTCGGACCCGAAGAGCCGGTCCGCGAGCCAGGCGCCGAGGATTGTGGAGAGGTAGACGCCGCCGCCGTAGGCGCCGACGAGGCCGGCCGCCAAAGCTTGTGGAATCTCAAGGCCACCCTGGGCAGCCGTGAAGTACATGTAGTAAAGGAGGATCCCCTGCATTCCGTAGAAGGAGAAGCGCTCCCACATCTCTACGGAGAAAAGGCTGGCCAGCATCTTTGGGTGGCCAAAAAACGAGGTGTCGCCCGGTGTCTTGGTGGGGGGACGTAACGAGGGATCGCCCGGCGTTATAGCGGGGGGATTGGATAAATGAGTTGTGCTCATTTACTTAATGGTGACATTGTGACGCGCGATTGTCACATTCGAGCAGGCCCGAGGCAAGCAACCGCGGCCGTGTTTTGCCTCTCTTTCCGCCGGTTTCGCGGGGCGTTCCGGGCTGGGCGGCTGCGTCCTAGACGGGCTCGCCGGCGGGCTCCTGGACGGGCTCGCCGGCGTCGAACATAATGATCTGCCGGATGGCGAGGCCGTCCGCCAGCTGGTCCATGGCCCGGTTGATATCGGCCAGGGCGATGCGGTCCGAGATCAGCTCCTCGACGGGCAGTTTCCCGTCCCGCCACAACTGGGCGTATCTCGGGATGTCCCGCGACGGGACGGCGGAGCCCAGGTAGCTGCCCACGATCGTCCGGGCTTCGGCGGTGACGGTCAGCGGCGCCAGCTGGGCGCGGGCCTCGGGGGAGGGCAGTCCCGCCGTGACGGTGGTGCCGCCGGGGGAGGTGGCGGCGAACGCGGTCTCGAACGCGCGGGGATTTCCCGCGCACTCGATCACGAACCTGGCTTTGACCCCGGCGTCGAGGACCTGCTGCGGGGTGTATGTCTCGTGGGCGCCGAGGCGGCGGGCGTGATCGAGTTTCTGCTCCAGCGTGTCCACAGCGACAATCCGCGAGATTCCTTGCGAGACGGCGGTGATGAGCGCCGCCATGCCCACCCCTCCAAGGCCGACGATCATGATGCTGTCCTGCGGGCGGGGCCGGGCCGCGTTGAGCACCGCGCCGCCGCCGGTCAGCACGGCGCAGCCCAGCACTGCCGCAATGTCCGCGGGGATGTCGTCGTCCACCGGCACGGCGGAAGCGCGGTCCACGACGGCGTGGGTGGCGAAGCCTGAGACGCCCAGGTGGTGGTGGACGGGCTCGCCGTCGCGGCTCAGGAGCCGGGATCCGTGCAGCAGGGTCCCGTCGTTGTTGCTCTTGGACCCTGCCGTGCAGGGCAGCCGGCCGTCCTCGGCGCAGTTCGCGCAGTTCTCGCATCGGGGCAGGAAGGACATGACCACCCGCTGACCGGGCTGCAGGTCCGTGACGCCGGAACCGACCGTCACGATGCGGCCCGCGGCCTCGTGGCCCAGCAGCATGGGAACGGGCCGGACCCGGTTGCCGTCGACGACGCTCAGGTCCGAATGGCAAATCCCGGCGGCCTCCATCCGGACCAGGATCTCGGTGGGGCCGGGAGCCGCCAGTTCCAGCTCGGAGATGCTGATCGGCCTGGACTCCGCGAAGGGGCGGGGGCGGCCGATTTCCTCAAGTACTGCACCGGTGATCTTCATCGATCCTCTTTCGCGGCCTGGTCGGGTTTGAGTGAACGATAGCCGCCTGCCGCCGCCAGCGTCCATTTGGGGGGCTGGGGAGGTCCGACGGCGGCCGCGGGCTTGGGGTGGCTGGGGGTGCGGCGGTTTCGCGTAGGGCAGCCAGCCACCGCCGCGGGCAAGAAAACCTCAAGGTGACTGCGCCAAAGTGTGAACCATGGCTGGTTGGGGAAAGCTCTGCCGTCCCCCGGACTCGGCAGAGCCGGCAGTGATGACAGTGCCCTCCTCAACAACGGCCTCTATCCTGCGGCTGTTGCCCCGGTGGCACTGGGCCCCGGAACCGCCGGGAAGGTCTGCGACGTCGGTCCACGACCGGCGGTTTCACCGGTTGCTGATCGGCCTGTCGGTATGCGTGCTGATGATCGCGGGCATGGTGCCGGCGCAGGCCGCAAAGGCCATCACCACTCTTCACGTCTTTCTCGCGGTCGGTCAATCGAACATGTCGGGGCGGGGCGTTCCCGTCCTCGGCCTGGCAGACACGGCGGCAGACCCGCGTATCTTCCAGTACGGAGCGAAAACCCGCACGTTCCGTTCGGCCTCCGTCCCGCTTGACATGCTCGACACCCCCAGCGGCATTTCTCCGGCGACGACGATGGCCAGGGAGTATTTGAAGACCCAGCCCGCCGACGTCGGAGTCCTCATCATCCCCGCGGCACACGGCGACACCGCATTCACGGCAGCGCCGGGGACATTGACCTGGTCAGTCGGGGCGGCTTCCGCGCCGGGCTATGACCTGCCCGCGCTGGCGGTCAAGCAGACGTTGAGCGGTATTGCGGCGGCGAAGGCGGCCGGGTACGCGGTGGACCTCAAAGGGATCCTGTGGCACCAGGGCGAGAGTAACTCCGCCACAACCACCGCCATATACAGTGCGAGCCTGGACCGACTCATTGCCTTCTTCCGCAGTCGGCTGTCCGCGCCGACGCTGCCCTTTGTCGTGGGACGCATGTCGCCGGAAAGCATAGCGAGTGTGCCTGGCCGGGCCAACGTGGACAAGAGCCACTACCAAACCCCAGACCGCGTGGCCTATACAGGATTCGCGCCATCGATGGCCTGCGCCCTGAACCCGGGGGACTCCACCCACTTCTCGCGGACGGGGGTCGAATACCTGGGGCGGGCATTTCTTGCCGCGTATTGGCAGGCGATCGCGAACACCCGGGCGTCGCCGATCGCCACACCGGCCCTCAGCGTGCCCAACTGTGCGGGCCGGGCCATCGCCATCGACCCAACACGATTCCTGGACACCAGGATTTGGCCGGGCCGGGTGGCAGCGGGCAAGTCGGTAACTTTCCGCGTCGCCGGCGTCCGCGGCGTACCGGCGAATGCGTCCGCGGTCGCCGTGAACCTGACGGTGACCTCGGCGACGTCGTCCGGCGTCATCACCGCCTATGCCTCCGGGACATCCAAACCGGACACCCCGAACTTGAACTATGTTGCGGGGCAGACTGTTTCCAACCTCGCCATGGTCCCGCTTGGCACCGACGGCCGGCTGACCCTGACCAACACCTCGTCCGGGACCGTGCATCTGATCGCCGATGTGTCTGCGTACTTCCATGACGGCACACCGACAGCGCCGGGCGTTTTCAGTGCCGTCAAGCCCACCCGGCTGCTGGACACGGGTTCCTCCTCCGGGGCCGTCGCCGGCGGACGGACGGTGTCCTTCAAAGCCGGCGGCACGACGGGTATCCCGGCCAATGCCTCGGCGGTGGTCCTGAGAATCACGGCATTCGGGACGAAGTCGCTCGGCTACCTGACCGCCTACGCCACGGGGTCCCCGATGCCAAGCACTTCCAATTTGAACTACTCCGCGGGACAGACCGTGTCCAACGGTGTTGTGGTTCCCGTCGGGACCGACGGGAAAGTGACGGTGGCAAATACGTCGTCCGGATCGGCACAGATCATCGCAGACGTCACCGGGTACTTCCTACCCGGCAAACCTACACAGGTAGGGGCCCTGCGAGCCTGGAGCCCCACGCGGTTCCTGGACACGCGGGTCACCTCCGGCCCCGTCGCGGCGGGCGGTTCAGTCACTGTCCACGTGCGCGGCGTCAAGGGGATTCCCACCACCGTGGCCGCCGTGGTAGTCAACCTGACCGTCACCGAGTCCAAGTCCATCGGATACCTCACTGCGTTCGCCTCGGGCTCGTCCACGCCGAACGCCTCGAACCTCTCCTACCAGCGTGGTCAGGCGGTTGCTAACCTCGCTGTGGTCCCGGTGGGGCCGGACGGCAAGGTCAAGATCACGAATACCTCGAGTGGCTCGGTGCAGATCATCGCCGACGTTGCGGGCTACTTCCGCGGGTAGGGCTGCGGTCCGTCGAGGGCGAGTTGGTTGAGTTCCTGGGCCTCACCGGGGGACATGCTCATTCTTGGCGCCCGGGCGTGGACATGATGGCATTATGTCCACCCGCCTCGGCTACGGGCGGACATGTCCGTGATGAGCGCTGGACATGTCCATTGCGCGGCGTGAAGGGCGGGCGGGTCCGGTGCGCGGCGTGCGGAATGGGCATGTCCCGACTGGTGGAGGACGGACATGTCCGGTGCCCGATGTGAGTTCCGGACATGTCCCCTGCGCGGCGTCAGGAGTGGGCATGCCCACGGGTGAGTGCCGGGTCCACGGCTAGAAGCCCAATTGGGCGGCCACCTGCAGCAGGAGCCCCTCGGAGCCCATCGGCCCGATCACCTGGATGCCCATCGGCAGGCCGGAACCAGGGGCGCCGCCGGTCCAGTGCACCGGGATGCTGATGGCCGGCAGCCCGCAAACGTTGACCATGGATGACCATGGAGCGTACTCGCACTGTTTGCGGTAGTCGCCGTCGGCGTCGCCCGCCCATTCCGCGGTTGGCCAGTAGCCTCCGCCGTGGGTCGCGCCCGTGAACCAGCCCACCGGACGGGGTGTCTGCGCCAGGGCCGGCGTCACTATGAGGTCCCATTGGGCGTACTGGACAATCGTGTCCTGCTGGAACTGCCGGAGGAACCCGAGGGATTCGTTGAGTCTGGCTGCACTGCGCTGCTGTGCCCGCCGGCGGAAAGTCCTGGTGAGCGGCGTCAGGAGCGCCTCGCGCTGCGGCGAGATGCGCGCGCTGCCAATGCCGGCCGTCCAGGCTGTGGTGAAAGCATCCGGGTAGCGGTTGTCGTAGCGAATCGCGGCTTCCATCGTCTCGTGCCCCGCCGCCTCCAGCCGCGAGATGCCGTCCGCGAGTGCGTCGAGCGCCTCACTGTCCGGGATGAAGGGAAACTTCGCTTGCCACGGGCTGTCGAGACTTATGCCGATCCTCAGCGGTCGGGGCTCCCTGGCGGTCAGTTCGAGGTAGCCGGCGTGCGTCCGGCTGCCCATGCCCGGAACGCCCGCACCCTGTTCGCCCGCACCCTGATTGTCCGGGCCCGGCACCAGAGCATCCAGCAGCAGCGCGGCGTCGGCGGCGGAGCGGGCGAGCGGTCCGGCAACCACGAGCTGCGCGGGATCGCCCGAGCTTTCCCCGGCCGGCAGAAGCCCACGTCCGGGCTTCAACCCGACCAGTCCGCATGCCGCGGCCGGGATCCGCACGGAGCCCCCGCCGTCGGACCCGGGGGCGAACGGCAACAGCCCCGCGGCCACCGCGGCAGCGCTGCCGCCCGAGGAGCCGCCCGAACTGCGGCTGAGTGCATACGGATTGCGCGACGGCGGGGCGATCCGGTTCTCGCTGTAGGCGGTCAGGCCGAACTCCGGGACCTGTGTCTTGCCCAGCGAGAGGACCCCGGCGGCCTTGAGCGCGGCGGGAACTGCGCCGTCGGCCAAGGCCGGCTTGCGTTCCAGGGCCGCGCTTCCATGCGTGGTGACGACCCCGGCCACATCCGTCAGGTCCTTGAAGGCGACCGGCATTCCGTGCAGCAGGGGCAAGGCGCCGCCGTTCCGGCTCCGGAGGGCGTAGCGCCGGTCAGCTGCCGTGGCGTCTTTCCGCGCCTGTTCCGCGGTGACCGTGATGAAGGCACCGAGGTGCGGATTCTCGGCTTCGATCCGGTCCAGGAAATGATCGGCGGCGGCCCTGGCGGACAGTTCCCCGGAACGGAGCGCATCGCGGAGCTCGACGGCGGAGAGTTCGTGGATTTCAGCCAAGGAGGCGGGACTCCGGCCGTACGTGGGGCCGCGCGGGCCGGCTACCCGGGGGACATGCCCATTCCTGGGTCCGGCGGAAGGACACGTTGGCATCATGCCCAGCGCGCGCGGCCAGGGGAGGGCATGTCCCGTGGCGGGGGCCGCGGACCGGCCGCGCCGCGGGGTGTTCGGCAGCCATGAGGTCTCCTTTGCGGTCCCCAGAAGCGTAACGTGCCGCCAGCGGGGGTGCGGTGCCAGCGGCGGGGGATACGCTGGGATCGGAGCTTGAATTCTGCGGAAAGGGTCAACATGAGCGACTTCCAGAGCGTAAGCGTGTCTGGCATCCCCGATGGTGCCAAGATCGTGGACGTCCGCGAGGACTATGAGTGGGCTGCGGGCCACGCCGAGGGTGCCCTGCACATTCCCATGGACCAGTTGCCGGCCCGGATCGAGGAGCTGGACCCGGACGAGGACGTCTACGTCATATGCCGCACCGGCGGCCGCTCCTTCCGGGCCACCCAGTGGCTGGTCGGAATGGGATATTCCGCCGTGAATGTGGCCGGCGGCATGGACCAGTGGGTTGAGACCGGCATGCCGCTGGTGTCCGACAACGGCCTCAAACCGGTTGTCCTGTAACTGAAGAAGGAAGAACTGATGCCCGCACCGACGCTCACCTACACATTCCTCGGACCCGAGGGCACCTTCACCGAAGCGGCCCTGATGCAGGTCCCGGACGCGGCGGAGGCCATCCGCATCCCGTCCTCGAATGTGAACACGGCGCTGGACAAGGTTCGGGACGGCTCCGCCGATGCGGCCATGGTACCGATCGAAAACTCGGTCGAGGGCGGGGTCACCGCCACCCTCGACGCCATCGCCACCGGCCAGGAACTCCGGATCCTCCGGGAGGCTCTGGTGCCCATCAGTTTCGTCCTGGTGGCCAGGCCCGGCGTGGCGCTCGGGGACATCCGGCGCGTCTCCACCCACGGCCACGCCTGGGCCCAGTGCAGGCTCTGGGTGGACGCCAATATTCCCAATGCGGAATACATTCCCGGTTCTTCCACCGCCGCTGCCGCCATGGGCTTGCTGGATGGCGACGGCGCCCACTACGACGCCGCGATCTGCGCCCCGATCGTGGCCACCGAGCAGCCGGGCCTGAAGGTGCTGGCGGAAAACATCGGCGACAACCCCGGAGCCGTCACCCGGTTCGTGCTGGTGGGCCGCCCGGGCGAACTGCCGGCCCCCACCGGAGCCGACAAGACCACTGTCGTGGTGCCGCTGCCCGAGGACCGGCCGGGTGCGCTGATGGAGATCCTGGACCAGTTCGCCACCCGCGGCGTAAACCTGAGCCGGATCGAATCCCGGCCCACCGGGCAGTACCTGGGCCACTATTTCTTCAGCATTGACGCCGACGGCCATGTCGCCGACGCCCGGGTGGCCGACGCGCTCGCAGGTCTTCACCGGATCAGCCCGGCCACCCGCTTCCTCGGGTCCTACCAGCGTGCCGACGGCCACCGGACCAGCGTCGCGCCGCACACCTCCGACCAGGCATTCCGCGCCGCGCATGCGTGGGTGAAAGACATACTGGGCGGCGCATCTGCTGTGCCGGAATATACCCCGGGGGCTTCGCCCAGAGCGTAGGCAAATGCCATATGGCGCACTTCCACGCCCTCCCAACTGTGCGTATGCTTGCCTGATCCATATTGGGGAATTCCCCTACGGGAGGGAGCGGGTCATGTCAGGCACCAGCACAGAAAATGACGGCCAGGGAATGATTGTCAATCCCAAGCCCACAGCTGAAAATCAGGACTGGGACGGCGACGACGCCGACCGCGCGGACCGCCTGCGCTTCGAAGAGGAGCAGGCAATGATCCGTGAGCAGTCCGAAGCCCGGGCCGCCAAGGCTGCGGCCGAGGCGAAGAAGGCGGCAGAGGCCAAGAAGGCCGCCAGCGCCTAGTCCCTCGCTCCTGGCGCGCTCCAGCCGCCGTCGGCCTAGCGGCCTTTGGCGCCGTCCTTTACCCTCACCAGCAGGGATCCCGGGTCCACCTCGACGGTGACCATCGTGGCCTCGCCGGAAGGATCGCCGTCGACCTGGGTGGGCATAGGTTCCGGGCACCGGATGGTGATCTTGCCGCACCGGTAATACGTCATGACCGGCAGGTCCTTCTTGTGCTTCAGGACGATCTTTGTGTACATGGCCAGCCAGCCGATCGCACTGCGCGGGCTCATCACCACCACGTCCAGCATCCCGTCATCGATCATGGCCTGCGGGATGAAGTCGATTCCCCCGGGGATCAGGCCGCAGTTCGCGAACAGGACGCTGCGGATCTTCCGGGCCTGCTCAGGCTGGCCATCCAGCGCGATGGAGACCTTCTTGCGGCGCCCCAGAAGGTGCCTGGCCCCGGCTTCCGTGTACGCCAGCCAGCCCACCGCCCTCTTCAGGCCGTCAAGGGTGTCGCTGACTACTTCGGCGTCCATGCCGATGCCCGCAATCACCAGGAACGTGTGTTGCGCTGACTCCCCGGTGAGGGAATTTTCCAGGGTGAGCCGCGCCGTATCGATGAACCGCTGGTGCCCGAACAGGGCGGCCTGCACGTTGCCGGCGAGGTCGTTGACCTCCAGATGCACATTGCGGGCCAAGAGGTTTGCGGTGCCCAGCGGGATCACGCCCATGGCGGTGTGCGTCCCGGCGAGGACCTCCGCCACCACACGCACGGTACCGTCGCCGCCGCCGGCCAGGACGACGTCGGCCCCGTAGGCCACCGCAGCCCGCGCCTGCGAGAAGCCGGGATCCTCTGCGGTGGTTTCAAAGACGCGGGGCGCCGGCCAGCCGGCCGCCGCGCACGCTGCCTCAATCAGGCCCCGGGCCTCGGCAGACTTGGCTTTGATGGGGTTCAGGACCACGGCCACCTTCTGGCGGCCCGGGCCCGGGCTGTGGGTTTCCTCCCACACGGCACGGCGGGTGTGCTTGGCCTTCAGCCGGCGCACCCCCCACCAGCTGGAGACGGCAAAGACCAGGGCCCCAGCGATGACGAGGTAGAGCAGCCAGTCGCGCATTGTGATCCAACAGTATCCCGCCAGCGCATGCAGGCCGGCTTGCCGGGCAACCGTGACCGGATTGGATACTCTTGTCTGGTGATCGACGTAAAAGACCTCAGCGAAAATCCGGACAAGTTCCGTGCCAGCCAGCGCGCCCGAGGCGCCGACGAATCCGCGGTGGACGCGATCATCGCAGGGGACTCGGCCCGGCGGGCAGCCCTGATCCGGTTCGAGAACCTGCGGGCCGAGCAGAATGCGTACGGCAAGAAGGTCGCGCAGGCCAAGGGCGAGGAAAAGCAGACCCTCCTCGCCGAGGTCAAGGCTCTGGCGGCCTCCGTCAAGGCGGCATCGGCCGAGGCCGATCTCGTCCAGGCCGCCCAGGACGAACTCCTCCGGACCATCCCGAACCTGATCGAGGACGGCGTCCCGGCCGGCGGTGAGGACGACTACATTGTGGTCAAGACGGTGGGCACGCCGCGCGAATTCCCCGACTTCGAGCCGAAGGACCACCTCGAGATCGGTGAGCTGATCGGGGCCATCGATATGGAACGCGGGGCGAAGGTTTCCGGTTCACGCTTCTACTTCCTGCGCGGCGTCGGCGCCCGGCTGGAAATGGCGCTGCTCCAGATGGCCATGGAACAGGCGATCGACGCCGGGTTCGTCCCCATGATCACGCCCACCCTGGTCCGCCCGGAAACCATGCAGGGCACCGGCTTTGACGTCAAGCACGACGCCGAGATCTACCGTCTCGCCGAGGACGACCTGTACCTTGTGGGCACCTCGGAGGTGGCCCTCGCCGGCTACCACGCCGACGAGATCCTGGACCTTTCGGCCGGCCCCATCCGCTATGCGGGCCAGAGCTCGTGCTACCGGCGCGAGGCGGGCTCGCACGGCAAGGACACCCGCGGCATCATCCGGGTCCACCAGTTCAACAAGGTGGAGATGTTCATCTACACCACGGTTGAGGACGCTGCCGCCGAGCACGCCCGCCTGCTGGCATGGGAAGAGGAGATGCTGGCCAAGTGCGAGCTCCCGTACCGCGTCATTGACACCGCCGCCGGCGATCTGGGCAATTCCGCGGCCCGGAAGTTTGACTGTGAGGCCTGGGTCCCCACCCAGGGCGCATACCGGGAGCTGACCTCGACGTCGAACTGCACCACGTTCCAGGCGCGCCGGCTGAACATCCGGGAACGGGTTCTGAACGAGGACGGCGCGCCCAAGGGCACGCGGGCAGTCGCCACGCTCAACGGCACCCTGGCCACCACCCGCTGGATCGTCGCCATCCTGGAGCACCACCAGAACCCCGACGGCTCCGTCAACGTCCCCGCCGCCCTGCAGAAGTACCTCGGCGGCATGACGGTCTTCCCCGTCCTCTAACCCCGATCCGACCCCAGCCAGGCCTCCGATGGCCGCCGGGCAAACGCCCACCACGGGAACATTCCGTGGGTGTTTACCGCAAGTTCACGCCTCGCTGTGGCGTGTGTCCTAGCGGCAGTCGGGGGTCTCTGCTCTACTTGTGAGATGACAACAATGACTGAATCCTCAGTCGCCGGCAACGATGACCGGCGCACCACACACCAGAACACGACAGACCAGAACACGGGGGCCCCGGCCAGCGCGGCCCGGGTGGGAAACTCTCGGAACCGGGCCGGCGACAAGATGCTGATCGCCCTGGACGTCGATGGCACCCTCGTGGACCACGACGGGCACATGTCGGTTCCCGTCCGCGAGGCCGCCCAGGCCGTGGTGGCCGCAGGCCACCACGTCATGATCGCGACCGGCCGCTCGCTCAACGCCACATTGCCCGTCATCGAACACATCGGGATCGAGAACGGTTACGCCGTATGCTCCAACGGCGGTGTGATCCTGCGCGTCGACTCCGGCCTGCCGGAGGGCTACGAAATCCTCCACAAGGCAACGTTCGACCCCGGGCCGGTCCTTCGCGCGCTGCGCAAGCGGCTGCCCTCGGCCAAGTACGCGCTCGAGGACGGGGACGGCAACTTCCTGTCCACGGAACGCTTCCAGGACGCCAGCTTCGGCGTCGAAGCGGTCGGCGTCGACTTCCAGACCATGCTGGAGGCAACTGCCGTGCGCGTGGTGGTCTTCAGCTCGGAGAACACGCCCGAAGAATTCAACACCGCGATCCGCCACATCGGGCTCGCCGGCGTCACGTATTCGGTGGGCTGGACGGCGTGGCTGGACATCGCCGCTGCCGGTGTCACGAAGGCCAGCGCACTGGAACAGCTCCGCGACCGGCTCAGCATCGAAACGCACCGCACTGTCGCCGTCGGCGACGGCCGCAATGACATCGAGATGCTGACCTGGGCGCGCCGCGGCGTGGCCATGGGCCAGGCCCCCGTTGAGGTGATTGCCGCCGCGGATGAAGTGACGAAATCGGTCTACGACGACGGCGCCGCGCACGTGCTTCGCAGCCTCCTCTAAGGCCTCAAAGGCGCGGCAGGGTCCGGCGGTTCCGAGGAGGGGCCGGGACGGCTAGCGGACGTCGAGGATGAGGCTCAGGAGCCGCGCCGCAGCGGGCCGGGCCGCGTGCTCTTCATTCCACTGGGACCGGGCCACGGCCTTGCTCACGGCCTGGGTGGTGATCCCGAGTTCCACTGCGACCGCCTTCTGTTGACCCCGCACCCCCGGGGTGAGCAGGTCCAGTACCCGCCATTCCGCGTGGCTGCGGTCGTGCACAATGTGGCCCAGGAGGCGCAGCACGGCTTCCGCCTCTGCCGCAACATCGGCCAGCGGGCCCTCCACGGCCACCCGGACGCGGTCCTTGTGGGTCCGGAGACGATCCACCGCGCGCCGGGCATAGATCAGCCCGTGCCCGGAGGCGTCCTTGATCTGGTTCGGCAGGGGTTCATTGACCGGGCCCACGCCAATGCCCACATACCAGCTGCCGCTGCGCAGGGCGATCATGGCCGCTTCCACCGTCTGATGCGGACAGTCCAGGATCCCTTGGACCTCATCCTCGACGGAACGGTCGAAATCAAGGCGCGCCGGAATGTGCCGCAGGTCCTTGAGGAGCTGCGGCACGCGGTCGCCGTCGCGCCGGCTGTCGGTTTGATTGATGGTCAGCGTGAACATTCTGGATGACACACTACCTGCTGGCACTTGCGGGGCAAGTTGTTGGCGGGCGTGCTGTGCCGGGGCCGTAACAGAGGCGGTTACCGGGAAGCGAGGCCGGAAAGCTGGCCGGAGGGCAGGTGGATCCAGCCTTCGGTCAGGGCCGCCGCGGCGTGCCCGGGCCCGGGCCGCAGCGTCGCGCCGACGGCGACGGCCCGCGCGGACAGGGAGGCGATGAGGGCATCGAACATGTCATCGGACGCCGCAAGATCGGCCCGGTACTCCGCCAGGTCCAGCCACGGCGCCTTCACGGCCAGGTCCGCCACCGCTGAGGACAGCATTTCCGCCTCCGGCGCCCCGCGCCCCTTGTAGCCGCGGGCATGGATCCCCCAGAGCTTCAGCGACGCCGCCGGGTACACCTCGGCAAGCCGGCCGCTGCCGTCCCTGGCCTGCGGACCGTACTCCCTTGCGATCTTCGCCTGAATCACCGCGCAACGCATCGCCGGGTGGGCCAGCCGGTCCGCGGAGACGCTGAGCGGGATCATGCCGGTGTTGCCGGTGACGAAACGGTCGGTGTCGCGGTAGGCGAGCAGCCGGCGGCCCTCGATCCCGTCATGGTCCAGCACCGGATGGGGTTCGAAGGTCAGATGCCCGGCGATGAAGGGAAGAAACGCGTCCGGCCAGCCGAGGGGGGAATCGATCCCCGTCATGGCGCTGGTGCCGAAGAGGCGGAGGATCTCCTCGTCGCCCACGTTCAACGACAGATGCGCCAGGCGCGCCGCGCCGCCATCCCATTCGATGACGGCCGCCGCCGTCTTCTTCGCGGCGGCAGCGAGGTCGACGCCGAGAGTCCGCATCACCGCGCCCCAGCCACTTGACTGAACGCCAATCGAAAAACGCCCAACAAAAACGCGGGGTCACGTACCGCCCGTTCCGGAACCCCGGATGGGCGGTACGTGACCCCGCGCTGGAGTGCAGGAACGGTCAGTGGCCGGCTGCCGGAACGTAACGCTTGATGGAGGCTGCCAGTTCGGCTTCGGCGGCGGCACGGTCGCCCCAGCCCTCGGCCTTGACCCACTTGCCCGGCTCCAGATCCTTGTAACGGGTAAAGAAGTGCTCGATTTCCTTGATCAGGAACTCGCTGACATCGCTGATCTCTTTGATGTGGTCGAACCGGGCATCGGTCGGGACGCACAGGACCTTGGCGTCGCCGCCGCCGTCGTCGGTCATGTTGAACACGCCGATCGGGCGGGACTCGACGATCACGCCGGGGTAGAGGTCGAAGTCCTGCAGGAGCACCAGCGCGTCCAGCGGATCCCCATCCTCACCCAGGGTGTTCTCGAAGAAACCGTAGTGGGTGGGGTACTGCATCGACGTGAACAGGACGCGGTCCAGGCGGACGCGGCCGGTCTCGTGGTCGACTTCGTACTTGACGCGCGATCCCTTGGGGATCTCGATGGTCACGTCATGCTTCATGGAATGCTCCTTGACGAATTCAGGGGGTGCGCGGCACGTGCATAAGGGCTGTCGGTGCCGCCGACTACTATTGAGGATATAGCGAGAGGCGCTGGTTTCAGGAACTAGTGGGGACATTTCAGGACTAAGGACCAGCAGCAGCATGAAACCGAGAACCAGCCGCGAGGGTACCCAGCCGGCGCCCGGCAGGGGTCGCAGGATGCCCGCGCTGCTGCTCCAGACCCTCCTCGTGGTGGCCGTGGCAGTGCCGGCCGGCATCGCCATCGCCCCGGCGTTCCTCGGCCATGACAGGTCCTCCGACGCCTCGCAGACAGCACTGCCCTGGCAGCAGATCCCCGCCACACTGAGCCCTCCCGGCAACAGTTCGGGGGCAGTCGGGCCCCTCAGCGCTTCCGCGCCGGTTCCGGCCGGGGCCGCCCTCGCCGCGCAGCTGAACCAGACCCTTAAGCCCGACGGCGCCGGCACCTTCACCGGCATCGTCCAGGACGCCGCCACGGGGCAGGTCCTCTTCGACCGGGCTGCCGACGAGGCTCGCGTTCCGGCGTCGAACATGAAGCTCCTCACAGCCGGCGCGGCCCTGCGCGTCCTGGGCCCCGACCGCCGCTTCAGCACCCGGGTGCTGGCAGGGCCGACCCCCGGCTCGGTGGTCCTGACCGGCGGAGGCGATGTCCTCCTGGGCGCCGGGGAATCGGCCCCGGGCGCCGTTCTGGGCCGCGCCGGGCTGACCACGCTCGCGAAGGCCACTATCGATGCCCTCAAAGCCGGCGGCGTCACCGGCACGGTGAACGTCCTGCTGGATGACTCCCTCTTCAGCGGCCCCTCGCTCAGCCAGGCGTGGAGCCCAGAGGACGTCGCCGCCGGGGAGATGGCCCCGCTGTACCCGCTGGCGCTGAACTCCGCGAGGTTCGATCCCGCCAAGACCACCGGACCCCGCCCGCAGGACGGCGCCATGACCGCCGCCGAGGTGTTCGCCGCCCGGCTCACGGCGGCCGCGGCGGCCGGGGGGCTGTCCGTTGCCCCCGGCGTCGCCCGGGGCCGGACCGGTGACGCGCCGGAGGGCGGGCACGCCAAAGTCCTGGCCGAGGTCCAGTCCGCCACGGTGGGGCAGCAGGTGGACATGATGCTGCAGACCTCGGACAACTACCTCGCCGAGGTGATGGGACGGATGACCGCCCTCGACGTCGGCCGGCCCGGCAGCAGCGACGACGCCATTGCCGCCGTGCTGCAGCAGGTCCAGGACATGGGCGTTCCCACTGACTCGCTCCGGGCCGCGGACGTCTCCGGCCTTGCCCTGGCCAACCGGGTCTCGGCCCGGCAGCTCACGGACGTGGTCCGGGCCATGACCTCGGGCACAGACCCCCGGCTGCGCGCCGCCCTGAGCGGGTTCCCGGTCGCCGGGCTCACCGGCACCCTGGGGGACCGCTACACGGATGCGGCCTCGGCCGCGGGCGCCGGGCTGGTCCGCGCCAAGACGGGCACACTGAACACGGTCATTGCGCTTAGCGGTTCCGTGGTCGACGCCGACGGCCGGCTCCTGGTCTTTTCCTTCGTCGGCAACGGGCTGACCCCCGGCGCCGCGAACAAAGCCGCACTGGACCGCTCCGCCGCCGTCCTCGCCGGCTGCGGCTGCCGCTGACGGCGCCGGCCGGCCGGGACCCCGCACCGGTCTGGCCCTTCGGCCCGGAGCCCCGGGCGGTTCGCCGGTCAGCGAAAATTAAGGCGCATTGTCGGGGCCCTGTGATCTGATGGACCCCATGGAGTCCTCTGCAAGCGAGACATCAAGCGAGACATCACCCAAGACGCCGAGTGCGGCATCGGTCCAGGTCCCGGATCTCATCAACTGGGAGCTCGCCGCGTCCACGGCAGCCCGGCTGACGCCGGCAGGCCCCGTCCTGGGCAGCGCCGAGATCGGCGCCGCCGTCGAAAATCTGCGGCTCATGGCGGACATTTCCGTGCCGCACGTCCACCACATCACCGGACTGGACGCCGCCCGGGACCTGCGCGACTCCGAGGTCCTCGTCGTGGACCGGGCCTCATGGGCCAAGGCCAACACGCAGAGCTTCGCCGTCATGCTCAAGCCCGCCATGGGAAAGCTGCTGGAGGGCCGTGGTTCCCTCAGCCCCGGAGCTGCCGGGGTCAGCGCGGCCATCACCGGCAGCCAGCTCGGCGCCATCCTGGCCTTCCTTTCGAGCAAAGTCCTGGGCCAGTACGATCCCTTCTCCGCGCTGGCCGAAAACTCCACGGCCCCCGCTTCCGGACGGCTGCTGCTCGTAGCGCCGAACATCATCTCCGTGGAACGCGAACTGAAAATCGAACCCGCGGACTTCCGGCTCTGGGTCTGCCTCCACGAACAGACCCACCGGGTGCAGTTCGCCGCCGCACCGTGGTTGCGGCACCACATGCTCCAGGAGATCGAAAACCTCAGCGGACTGTTGCTGGGCAATGTCGATTCCCTGATGGAACGGGCCTCGGCGGCCGCGAAATCGCTGAAGGACCGCGCGGCACCCGGCGCCGCGCCCGGACGCGGCGCCATCCTGGACCTGCTCCAGAACCCGGAGGAAAAGGCGGCCCTGTCCCGCCTGACTGCCCTCATGAGCCTGCTCGAAGGTCACGCCAATGTGGTCATGGACGCCGTGGACGCCAGCATCGTTCCCTCGGTGAAGACCATCCGGCAACGTTTCAACGACCGCGGCCAGGACCGCGGCATGATCGAGAAATTCATCCGCAACCTGCTCGGCCTCGACGCCAAGATGCGCCAGTACAGTGACGGCGCCAAGTTCGTCCGGGAAGTGGTGGCCGCCGCCGGCATGGGAGGCTTCAACAAAGTCTGGGAGTCCGCGGACCACCTCCCCAGCGAACCCGAGATCCACGACTCCCGGCTCTGGCTCGACCGGATGGGCCTCTAGCCGCCATGACTGCCCCCGACGGCGCCGGTTCGACCTCGATTTCCAGCGGACGACGCCGGCCCGGCCGCCTCGCGCCGGTGGTCGGCACGGCACGAAAAATGCTGCAGGACGCCCTCGCCGCGGCCGGCTACCCGGACCGCGTCCTGGTTGCCTGCAGCGGCGGGCCGGACTCGCTGGCTCTCGCCGCCGTCGCCGCCTATTTCGGGCGCCGGGGCCACGTGGACGGCCATCCTGTCTCTGTCGGCGCCGTCGTCGTGGACCACCAGCTGCAGCCGGGCTCGGCCGGGGTCGCGGCCACCACGGCCCGGACCCTCGAGGAGCTCGGGCTCTCTCCCGTGACGATCAGGACTGTCGACGTCGCCTCCAGCGGCGCGGGCCCCGAGGCCGCCGCCCGGGACGCCCGCCATGCGGCCCTTGAGGCCGCCGCGGACGAGGCAGGTGCAGCCTCAATCCTGCTCGGCCACACCCTCGATGACCAGGCGGAACAAGTACTTCTGGGCCTGGCGCGCGGGTCGGGTACCCGGTCCCTCGCCGGGATGCGGCCGGCCCGCGGCCGGCTGCTGCGCCCGTTCCTGGGCCTGCGGCGCGCGGACACCCTGGAGATCTGCCGGGTGGAGGACCTCGAGCCCTGGCACGACCCGTCCAACACCGACCCCGTGTACGCGCGTTCCCGGACACGGGTTGAGGTGCTGCCCCTGCTGGAGGACAAGCTTGGCCCCGGCGTTGCCGAATCGCTCGCCCGCACGGCCGCGATCCTGCAGCTCGACGCCGATTACCTGGAGGACGTGGCGAACGACACTTTCGAGCGGCTGCGCCAGCAGACAGGGGAGGAGATCAGCCTTCCGGAGGCCGGGCTGAGGGACCTGGCCCCGGCCGTGAGGTTCCGGGTGATCGCCAAGGCCGCCGCCGCCGTCGGCGGTCAGCAGCCCAGCTACCAGCGGCTGCTCGCGGCGGAAGCGCTCCTGCGCCGGCAGGGATCGGCCGGCCCGGTGGAGCTTCCCGGCGCGGTCAGCGTCTACCGGCTCTCGCTCGCGCAGCTCCTTGCGGCGGAGCCGTCCGCCGCCGGTGTTCCCCGCGAAGCCGCCCGCTGTGGGAAGCTTGTATTCCGGCCTCAACAGCCGCCCCGAAATTAGTCGCACCCCGCATCTACACAGGAGCCATTGGTGGATTCAAACGACGTCCAGGCAGACCTCAAACACGTTCTCTACACCAAGGAACAGATCCAGCAACGGATCACCGAACTCGCGGCGCAGATCGACAAGGACTACGAGGGCCGCGACCTCCTGATCGTCGGCGTGCTCAAGGGCGCCGTCATGGTCATGGCTGATCTGGCCCGTGCGCTGCACACCCACGTCTCCATGGACTGGATGGCCGTGTCCTCGTACGGCTCGGGCACGCAGTCCTCAGGCGTCGTCCGCATCCTGAAGGACCTCGACACCGACCTCATGGGCAAAGACGTCCTGATCGTCGAGGACATCATCGATTCCGGCCTCACGCTGTCCTGGCTCAAGACGAACCTGGAATCCCGCGGCACGGCGTCGGTGGAAATCTGCACCGCCTTCCGCAAGCCGACGGCCGCCAAGGTTAAGATCGACGTCAAGTACGTCGGCTATGACATCCCCAACGAGTTCGTGGTGGGCTATGGCCTGGACTACGCCGAGAAGTACCGCAACCTGGACTTCGTCGGCACCCTGGCCCCGCACGTCTACGAGTAAATCGTTCACGCGATGGCAACCCCGCCCGGGCCCCGGGCGGCCGGAGGCCCGGCCCCGCTACGCCCACAGGGAACTTTTGCCCTTTGCCGTGCGTGAGGTAGTGCGACGGTGTATAGCTAGAAGCTGACGCAGCACCACACGCGCGCAGACCGGTCGCCGTGCAGCACTACCAGGAGGGACGGGGCCAGCCCCGAACAGATGAAAGCTAAGAGTTTCTTCAAGGGCCCCGGCATCTGGATTGTCGTCGTGGTGGCCATGCTGCTGCTGGCATTTGCCACGCTTGCGCCGGGCGGCGCCAGCCGGATTGACACCGACAAGGGCCTTGAGCTGCTGACAGCCGGCGGCAAGGTTGAACAGGCCAAGATTTTTGACGCCGAGAACCGGGTGGACCTGGTCCTGAAGGACAACCTTCAGGTCGACGGGCAGGACAAGGGCAAGAACGTCCAGTTCTACTTCGTCAACGCCCGCGCCCAGGACGTCGTCAAGGCCGTCACGGACTCCAAACCGTCCGGCGGCTTCACCGACCAGCCGATCGAAAACAACTGGTTCTCCGGGCTCTTCTCCCTGCTGGTGCCCGTGCTGTTGCTCGGCGTCCTGTTCTGGTTCCTGCTCTCCCGGATGCAGGGCGGCGGGTCCAAGGTGATGCAGTTCGGCAAGTCCAAGGCCAAGCTCGTCAACAAGGACATGCCCCAGGTGACCTTCAGCGATGTCGCCGGCGCCGATGAGGCCGTCGAGGAACTCGAGGAGATCAAGGAATTCCTGCAGGAACCTGCCAAGTTCCAGGCCGTTGGCGCCAAAATCCCCAAGGGCGTGCTGCTCTACGGCCCTCCGGGCACCGGCAAAACCCTCCTGGCCCGCGCGGTTGCCGGCGAGGCCGGCGTACCCTTCTTCTCCATCTCAGGCTCCGACTTCGTGGAAATGTTCGTCGGCGTGGGTGCCTCCCGTGTCCGCGACCTCTTCGAGCAGGCCAAGTCCAACGCGCCGGCGATCATCTTCGTCGATGAGATCGACGCCGTCGGCCGGCACCGCGGCGCCGGAATCGGCGGCGGCAACGACGAGCGCGAGCAGACCCTGAACCAGCTGCTGGTGGAAATGGACGGCTTCGACGTCAAGACCAACGTCATCCTGATTGCCGCCACGAACCGCCCCGACGTCCTGGACCCCGCCCTGCTGCGCCCGGGCCGCTTCGACCGGCAGATCGGGGTTGAGGCCCCCGATCTGATCGGCCGCGACCAGATCCTGCAGGTGCACGCCAAGGGCAAGCCGATGGCTGCCGGCGTCGACCTCAAGGCTGTTGCCAAGAAGACCCCCGGCTACACGGGCGCGGACCTGGCCAACGTCCTGAACGAGGCCGCCCTGCTGACGGCCCGGTCCAACGCCAACCTGATCGATGACCGCGCCCTGGACGAGGCGATCGACCGCGTCATGGCCGGCCCGCAGAAGCGCAGCCGGGTCATGAAGGAACACGAACGCAAAGTCACCGCGTACCACGAAGGCGGCCACGCCCTCGTCGCGGCTGCCCTGCGGAACTCCGCCCCGGTCACCAAGATCACCATCCTGCCCCGTGGCCGTGCCCTCGGCTACACCATGGTGGTCCCGGAAAACGACAAGTACTCCATCACCCGCAACGAACTGCTCGATCAGATGGCCTACGCCATGGGCGGCCGCGTCGCCGAGGAACTCGTCTTCCATGATCCGTCCACGGGCGCGTCGAATGACATCGAGAAGGCCACCGGGATCGCCCGGAAGATGGTCACCGAGTTCGGCATGAGCGAACGGGTCGGGTCCGTGCGCCTCGGCCAGGGCGGCGGCGAGCCGTTCCTGGGCCGCGACGCCGGCCACGAGCGCAACTACTCGGACCAGATCGCCTACATCGTCGACGAGGAAGTGCGCCGCCTGATCGACGGTGCCCATGATGAGGCCTACGCCATCCTGACCGAAAACCGGGATGTCCTGGACGAGCTGGCGCTGGAACTGCTCGAACGCGAAACACTGAACCAGGCCGAAATCGCGCAAATTTTCACCAACATCCGCAAGCGCGACTTCCGCGACGTCTGGCTCTCCAAGGAGACCCGCACGCTCCAGACCGCCGGCCCGGTGGAGTCACGCCGCGAAAAGGCGGAGCGTGAAGCCCAGGAGGAAGCCACCCACGCCCGGCTCGAAGAGCCCCTGGATGCCCAGCCCCCGCATGCCCAGGGCGTCGGCGGGCAGGAGTCCTTCCAGGGCGGTGCAACAGATATCGGGACTGATGGTCATCCCGGCTAGGCTTCTTCTGTGACTTCTAACTTCGACGACGACGTTCCCGCCCCCGCCGCTGCTTCGGCGGGGGACGGAGGATCCCCGCATTCAAAGTCCAAGGTGGACCGCCCCAGGATCGAAGCGGCAGTACGGGAAATCCTGCTGGCGATCGGTGAGGACCCGGACCGCGGCGGCCTCCTTGACACCCCGAAGCGGGTGGCCAAGGCCTACGTGGAAATGTTCGCAGGCCTGCACCACGACCCCGCCGAGATCCTGGCCACCACCTTCGACCTCGAGCACGAGGAACTCGTGCTGGTCAAGGACATTCCGTTCTATTCCACCTGCGAACACCACCTGGTGCCGTTCCACGGGGTGGCGCATGTGGGCTACATCCCGTCCCACGACGGCAAGGTCACGGGCCTGAGCAAGCTGGCGCGCGTGGTGGACATGTTCGCCAAGCGCCCGCAGGTCCAGGAACGCCTGACCACCCAGATCGTCGAGGCCCTCGTCACGCACCTCAATCCGCGTGGCGCGATCGTCGTCGTCGAATGTGAACACCTGTGCATGTCCATGCGGGGAATCCGCAAGCCCGGCGCCAAGACCGTCACCAGCGCAGTGCGCGGGCAACTCCATGACCCGGCCACCCGTGCCGAAGCCATGAGCCTCATACTCGGAAGGTAAGAACACAGACCATGGACTCCCTAGCTGCAGCCCCGGGCACCGGCCCCGCCACTTCGCCCCTGCCCATCCTGCGCAAACCGCGCCCGGCGGCGAAGTTCCAGGACCTGCCCACGGACCGGACACTGGTGATGGGAATCCTCAACGTCACCCCTGATTCCTTCAGCGACGGCGGAGCACACGCGACGGCGGACACAGCGATCGCGGCCGGGCTGCGGATGTTCTACGCCGGGGCGGACATCATCGACGTCGGCGGCGAGTCCACGCGCCCGGGTGCCACGGCAGTCGGCGCTGACGAGGAACAGCGCCGGGTCCTGCCGGTCATCGAGGCCCTGGTCAAGGCCGGCGCCCTGGTCAGCATCGACACCACCCACGCCGCGACGGCTGCCGCGGCCCTGAAGGCCGGCGCCGCGATCATCAACGACGTCTCGGGCCTGACCATGGAACCGGAAATGGCCGAACTCGCCGCCCGCACCAAGGTCCCCTACATCCTCACGCACCGCCGCGGCGACGCCAGCACCATGAACTCCCTGACCGACTACCGTGACGTCGCCGGGGAAGTCGTAACCGAGCTCGCCGGCGTCCGCGACAAGCTGTACGCCGCCGGGGTCGCGCCGGAACAGATCATTGTGGACCCGGGACTGGGCTTCGCCAAGAACGAGGGCCAGAACTGGGAGCTCCTGCAGCACCTGGATGTCCTGCAGGCCATGGGCCACAAGGTCCTCGTCGCCGGCTCACGCAAACGCTTCCTCGGCAGCCTCCTGACCGTGGCCGGCAAGGCCGCCCAGCCGGTTGAACGCGACGCCGCCACCGCCGCCATGACCGCCATCAGCGCCTTCCGCGGCGCCTGGGCTGTGCGCGTGCACGACGTCGGCGCGAGCCTGGACGCCGTCAAGGTCGCCGCCCGCATGGTTCCCCCGGCACCGGCCGGTTCCGCCCCCGCCGGCACCAACTGATCCGGCCGGCACCATGGATCAGATCACGCTGAGCGGCGTCACCGCCGTCGGCCATCACGGTGTGTTCGATTTTGAGCGCCGCGACGGGCAGCCCTTCGTCGTCGACGCGGTGCTGCACCTGGACTTCAGCAAAGCGGCCGCTTCCGACGACGTCCTGGACACCGCGCATTACGGCGAGGTGGCCAACTGCATCCGGGACTGGATCACGGGTGAGCCGCTGAACCTGATTGAGGCCCTCGCGGTGCGGATTGCCGAGGACGTCCTGCAGAAATTCGCCGTCGACGCCGTGGACATCACCGTGCACAAGCCCAAGGCCCCGATCGAAGTCGACTTTGGCGACGTCGCCGTCAGCGTGCACCGGAGGCGGACGTGAGCCCGCTCTACACCCGTGCCGTGATCGCGCTCGGCAGCAACCTGGGGGAGCGCAGCGACACCCTGTCCGCCGCCGTCGCGGACCTCGTCGACCCGCCGGAGGTGCGCCTGCTGGCCATCTCGCCGATCGTCCAGACCAAGGCCGTGGGAGGCCCGCCGGACCAGCCTGACTTCCTGAACATGGTGATTGCCGTCGAGACGTCGCTGCCGCCGCGCGGTCTGCTCGAGCACTGCCACGACGTGGAGCAGAAGCATTTGCGCGTGCGCGAGGTCCGGTGGGGGCCGCGGACCCTGGACGTGGACATCATCACGTACGGGGATGTGGTCAGCTCCGATCCCGAGCTCACTCTGCCCCACCCCCGGGCCGCGGAACGGGCGTTCGTGCTCTACCCGTGGTCGCTGATCGATCCCGCGGCGGAGCTCAACGGCGAACGCGTGGGCGACCTCGCGGCGAAAGCCGCCGATTTCGCCGGCCTTGCCACCTTTGACGGCTTCCAGAACCCCGCCGCAGCGGATGTCACTGCCACGGAGATCACCGGCGTGCCCGGTGCGGCGGAGCGGCCGTGAAGCTGACCAGCCCCCTGCTCCTGGTTGCCATTTGCGTGGTCCTGGCCGTGGCCGGCTGGTTCGCCACCATGCTCTCCGGCCGCTACGGCCTGGCCACCCCGGTGCTGCCGCTGACGGGCCTGGTGACCATGGGCGTGATCGTGGCCCTCACGCTGGTGCTGGGCATCCGCGTGCTCCGGTGGCGCAACGGCAAGAAGAAGAAAATCCTCAACCCCATCCTGGCTGCCTGGACCCTGGTCCTCGCGCAGGCCTGCGCCTACACCGGGTCGGTCCTGCTGGGCTGGCACGCGGGAATCGTGGTGGAGCAACTGCGGCTGTGGAACCTGCGCAGCAACCAGGAGATCACCTGGCAGGCCCTGGCCATGGCTGGCGGCGGACTGATCATGGTGATCGTCGGGCTCGTTGTCGAGCGGTTCTGCCGGATTCCCCCCGAGGACGGCGACGCCGAATCCCGGCCCGGCGTGCAGGGAAAGCGCAGCAAGCCCTCGGCGGAAGGCGAATATGCCTACCGAAGCGATTGATCCTCCGGGCATCGACTGGCTCCGGGTGTCCCCGAAGTACGTCACGGTGCGCCTCGCGGGATGGGCGCTGGGAACCCTGGTCGCGGTGGCCCTGCTGTCGCTTCCCCTAATCCTGGTGCTGACCGGCGTGTGGACCTGGCTGCCTGTCTGGCTGGCCGTCGCCCTGCCCGCTGTCGCGCTGCTGCTGGCCCTGTGGCGGCTCGCGCTGATTCCCCGGCAGGTGCGCTCGATCGGCTACGCCGAGCGTGATGATGACCTCCTGATCCGGCGCGGCATTTTCTTCCAGCGCACGCTCGTGGTTCCTTACGGGCGGATGCAGTACGTCGACATCGCGGTGGGCCCGGTCGAACGCCAGCTGGGCCTGTGCACACTGAAACTGCACACCGCGGCCGCCGCGACCAGCGCCGAGATTCCCGGGCTGCCCGCGAGCGAAGGCGCCCGGCTCCGCGAACAACTGTCCGCCCGCGGCGAAGCCCGGCTGGCCGGGCTGTGACGGGAAGGCCGTGACGGGATGGCGCTGACACCGGAGGATGCCGGGCGCGCCGCCGACGGAACCGCCGTCGGCTCCGGTATCGAAGGAACTGCCGACGCCGGCTGGCTGCGCGTGCACCCCGCGTCGCCCTTTGTCCGCGGCTGGGTGGCGCTGGCTGCACTGCTGTTCTTTTTTGGACGCGACAGTTTCGAACGGTTCCTGCAGGGCGGCCCGCTCTTCGACGAGCGGCTGGCCGGACGGGCGCCCTGGCTGCTGCTCGGCGGCGGCGCCCTGATTCTGCTGACCGTTCTCGGCTACGTCCTGAGCTGGTACTTCACCCGCTACCAGGTGGCCGGCGGCTACGTGCGCGTCAACACCGGTTTCCTGTTCAAGCAGCAGCGGCAGGCCAGGCTGGACCGGGTGCAGGCGATCGACGTCGTGCAACCCCTGCTGGCACGGATCTTCGGACTGGCTGAATTGCGGTTCGAAGTCGCCGACGCCGGCCAGTCCGCGGTGCGCCTGGCGTACCTGCGCGCGGACGAGGCCCGGCAGCTCCGCGCGACAATCCTGGCCCGAGCCTCCGGTGCCGCGGGCGGGACGCCGGCGCGGGAGCCGGGAGACCCGGAGTCCGGAGAGCCGGCGGCCGCCGCCGTGGAAGCCCCCGAACAGGCCGTGCTCACCGTGCCGCCGCCGCGCCTGGTGGGCTCGCTGCTCCTGAGCGAACAAAGTGTCGTGATCCTGGCTGGCGGCATTGCCTCGGTGATGCTCTCCGCCGTCACGGAAAACCGGAACTTCACGGTCTTCCTGGTCCCAGCCGCAATCGGGCTCATCGCCTCCTACTGGTCCTCGTTCAACAAGGGCTACAACTTCACCGCCGCCATTTCCCCGGACGGCATCCGGCTGCGCTACGGCCTGCTGGACACGCAGGCGCAGACCGTTCCGCCGGGCAGGATCCAGGCGCTGAAGGTCAGCCAGCCGCCGCTGTGGCGGATGTTCGGCTGGTACCGGATCCAGGTCAACGTGGCCGGCTACGGCCTGGCCGGCAGCGCCGGCGAAGGATCGGCCCGGACAACGCTGCTTCCGGTGGGATACCTCGGCGACGTCATGGACATCCTCTCCCTGGTGCTCCCGGATCCCGGGACCCAGGACCCGGTGGGGCTGTTCACCGCGGGGATCACCGGCCTCGCGGACCCTGCCGGGACCCCGGGCAGCCCAGCAGGGAAGGCCGCCGACGGCGGCTTCGTCACCAGCCCGCGCCGGGCCCGGTTCCTGGCGCCGCTGGGCTGGCGCCGCAACGGCTTCGCGGCAACGGAGACCGCCCTGCTCCTGAGGTCGGGCCGCTGGTGGCGGAACTTCGTGGTGGTGCCGCACCAGCGCACCCAGTCCATGGCGCTCCAGCAGGGCCCGCTCGCCCGGCGGTTCCGGGTGGCCGACCTGGTCCTGCACACCACGGCGGGTCCGGTGGCCCCGCGGCTCATCCAGGCCGGCCTCGACGAAGCCCGGGCCCTGTTCGATGCCCAGTCGGCCCGTGCCCGTGCCGCGCGCAAGCACCAGAAGAGCGAACACTGGCTGGAGCCGGCGGCCCAGCCGGCCGCACCACCCGCAGAAGACCACCAGGAAGGCCCGCATCATGGCTAAACCAGGACGCCTCGGCGTCGGAATTATTGGCGCGGGGAAGGTCGGCGCCGTCCTGGGGGCGGCGCTGCGCGGAGCCGAGCACGCCGTCATCGGGGCGTCGGCCGTTTCGGAAGCCAGCAAAGAACGCGTCGAAACGCTCCTGCCCGGCGTCCCGATCCTGGATGTGCAGGACATCGTGGAGCGGGCCGAACTGGTCCTGCTCGCCGTCCCGGACGATGCCCTGGGCCCGCTGGTGAACGGACTGGCCAAGCTCGGCGCCTGGCAGCCCGGCCAGCTCGTGGCGCACACCTCCGGGCGCTTCGGCGTCGGGATCCTGCATCCGGTCCGCGCCGCCGGTGCCGTGCCGCTCGCGCTGCACCCGGCCATGACGTTCACGGGCATGAGCCTGGACCTCACCAGGCTCCTGGACTGCACCTTCGGCGTCACGGCCGACGCCGCGATGCTGCCGATCGCCCAGGCACTCGTCGTCGAAATGGGCGCCGAGCCCGTCGCGATCGCCGAGGCCGACCGCGTCCTCTACCACGCTGCCCTCGCGCACGGCTCCAACCACCTGGTCACGCTCGTGGCGCAGGCCTCGCAGCTGCTCCGCGACGTCGGCGTCGACGCCCCGGACCGGATGCTGGGCCCGCTGCTGCGCGCCACCCTCGAGAACGCCCTCGCCTCCGGCGAAACGGCCCTGACCGGGCCCGTGGCCCGCGGTGACACCGGCACGGTGGCCGCGCACGCCGGCGCCCTCCGCGAGTACGACGGCGGCGCCGCCGGCGATATTCTTGAGGCGTACTTGGCCATGGCCCGGGCGACAGCCCGCCGGGCAGGAAGCCGCGGACTGCTGAAGCCGGAACAACTCGACGGCATCGAACAGGCGCTCGGCGGCCCCGGCCAGAACGGGACGCCCGCCCCGGAAGGACCCTGACATGGCAATCCAACTCGTCACCACTGCTGCCCAGCTCCGCGCCGCAAGCGCCCGGCTGCTGGCACAGAAAGGCGGCACGTCCCAGGGCCTCGTGCCCACCATGGGCGCCCTGCACGAGGGACATGCCCAGCTGGCCCGGACGGCCGTCGCCAAGAACGACGTCGTGGCGGCCACCATCTTCGTCAACCCGCTTCAGTTTGGCGAGGCCGCGGACCTCGAACGCTACCCCCGGACGCTCGACGCCGACCTCGCGCTGCTCGACGCCGAAGGGGTGGACCTGGCGTTCGCGCCGGGTGTTGATGAGGTCTACCCCGGCGGGGCACCCCTCGTGCGGATCACGGCGGGACTCCTGGGCGAAAAATGGGAAGGCGCGTCCCGGCCAGGGCACTTCGACGGCGCGCTGACCGTCGTCGCGAAACTGCTCCACTACGGCATCCCTGGGGCCGGCCTGCCCGGTGGCGGCCAGCCCGCGTACCGCGCCTATTTCGGCCAGAAGGACGCGCAGCAGCTGGCCCTGGTCCAGCGCATGGTGGCTGACCTGAATTTTCCCGTGGAGATCGTGCCGGTGCCCATTGTGCGCTCGGCCGACGGCTTGGCGCTGTCCAGCCGCAACCGCTTCCTCTCCGAAGACCAGCGCGAGGCGGCCCTGGTGCTCTCCCGCGCACTGCGGCTCATCGAGGAGCGCGCCAACGCCCATGAGCCGCTGGACATCGAATCGGCGCAGGCCCTCGTCCGGTCCCAGCCGCTCGTGGAGCTGGACTATTTCGAGGTAGTGGATCCGCGCACCCTCGAGCCCCTCGCGGAGAACTGCCGGGACACCCCGTTCCGCGGCGAGGGGCTGGCGATCATCGCCGCCACGGTCGGCCCCGTCCGCCTCATCGACAACGTGCCCCTGAATTCCTAGCCCCCAGCCCCACCACAAAGCAACGCGGGGTCAGTTACGGCCCATGCCGCCGCCCGTCATGGGCCGTAACTGACCCCGCGTTGCTTTCGCGGTGACGGGAATGCCCCCGGGCCCTAGACTGTTGGAACCTGCAGCAGCGCCGACGCTCGCCGGACCCACACCAAACTCCCTGAGGGAATTCCCATGTCAACAGACGTCTCTTCCAACGCCTCTGGCGATCCCGCACCGGGCGGTGCCCCCGCCGTCGCCGGATCGGCCACCCCGGCCGCCCCGGCCGCATCCACCGCGCCCACCGCGCCGGCAAAGATGCCCCGGGAGTCCGTGGCCATCATCGCCACGCTGCTGGTGGCCACCTTCGTCGTGATCCTCAACGAGACCATCATGAACGTGGCCCTGCAACGGCTGATGGTGGACCTGAACATCGATGCGCCCACCGTGCAATGGCTGTCCACCGGTTTCATGCTCACCATGGCTGTCGTGATCCCCACCACCGGATTCATCCTGCAGCGGCTGACCACCCGTGCCGTGTTCATGCTGGCCATGGGACTGTTCTCCGGCGGCACCCTGCTGGCCGCCCTCGCGCCGGGCTTCGAAGTCCTGCTGCTGGCCCGCATCGTCCAGGCCGGCGGCACCGCCATCATGCTGCCGCTCCTGATGACCACCATCCTCACGCTCGTGCCGCTGGAGCGCCGCGGCGCCGTCATGGGCAACGTCAGCATCGCCATTTCCGTCGCGCCGGCACTGGGTCCGACAGTTTCCGGCCTGATCCTCCAGCATTATTCCTGGCGGTTCATGTTCGTCTTCGTACTGCCGATCGCCCTCGCCGCACTGGCCATCGGGGCCAGGTACCTGACCAACATCGGTGAGACCGGGAAAACCCGGCTCGATGCCCTCTCCGTGGTGCTCACGGTCCCCGCCTTCGGCGGCCTGGTGTACGGCCTGAGCCAGATCGGCGGCGGCCAGGCAGGCTCCCCCACCCCCGCCGTGGTGGCGCTGGCCGTTGGCGTGCTGGCCCTGGCAGCGTTCGTTCTGCGCCAGCTGAAGCTGCAGAAGACCGGCGGCCCCCTGCTGGACCTGCGCGCCTTCACCTTCCGGATGTTCACCGTATCGGTGCTGCTGCTGGTCGTGGCCATGATCGCGCTCTTCGGCGCGGTGATCCTGCTGCCGTTGTACCTGCAGGAGATCCGCGGCCTGACGTCCCTCGAGACCGGCCTGGTGCTGCTGCCCGGCGGCCTCGCCATGGGCCTGCTGGGGCCCTTCATCGGCCGCGTATTCGACAGGGTCGGGCCCCTGCCGCTGACAGTGACGGGCTCGATCATGATGGTGCTGTCCCTCTGGCAGTTCTCCATGCTGGACGCCACGTCGCCGCTGGGGTGGATCATCGCCCTGCACGTGGCACTGAGCCTGGGCCTGGCGCTGCTGTTCACCCCCGCGTTCACGACGGGCCTGAACCCGCTGCCGCCGCACCTGTACTCCCACGGCTCGGCCATCATGAGCACGCTGCAGCAGGTGGCCGGCGCCGCCGGCACGGCGCTGCTGGTCTCGATCTACGCTTTCGTGGCCGTTGCCTCGGGCATGGTCGCCGGCATGCATGCGGCATTCCTGACGGCGGCCGTCATAGCCGTCGCCGCCGTCGTGCTGTCCGCCATGATGCGCAAAACCGAAGGCGCGGCACACGCGGCCGCCCACTAGCTGCAATTAACAAACAACGCGGGGTCCCTTAGCGCCGGTCTGAGCCTCCGGAATGGGCGCTAAGTGACCCCGCGTTGCTTGTAGGGCGTTGCGTGTTGCGGGTCAGCCTGCGTAAAACGCGCTGAGCTCGGCGATCAGCTTGTCCGGCGCCTTGTTGACACCGTCATGGCCCATGCCCGGCAGGATCGTATAGCTGGAGCCGGAGAGCACATCGTGGATCTGGGCGCAGGCCACGCCGAAATACGCCGGGCTCTTCTCGCCCACGATGATCAGCGTTTCCAGCGGCAGTTCCAGGAAGGGTTCGGCCGGCATGTCCGCGGCGATGATCGCCTTGATCTCGCGGACGCCGGTCTGCATGAGGTCGCGCAGCTGCTTGCCGATCGGGGTGCCCGCCGAAAGCTTGTTCGCCAGCGTCAGCATGGACAGCGGCATCCGGGACAGGGCGCTGCCGGTCTCCAGGCCCTTGAGCAGGACGGCGAGGGCGCGGTCGTCGTCGCCGGCTGCGGTCGCCCGCTCGTATTCGGGCGTCCAGTCCGCCGTGACGCTGTGATTGACGGACACGGCGGGGTCGTACACGGCCAGCCGTTCCACCGGCAGGGTGCGGGCCGCGTGCAGGGCCACTGCCCCGCCGAAGCTGTGGCCGAAGACGTCCGTGCTGGCGGTGTGCTTCATGACGGCGTCAAGGTCGTGGATGTCCACGTCGAGGGTGTAATCCTCAGGCTGCGGGGAGGACGAGCCGCGGCCGCGACGGTTGAAGGTGTGCACCGGCCGCCCCAGTGACGCGCTGAGTTTCTGCGCGAAACGGGTGTAGTCGGCGGCCGTCACCATCGAGGCCGGCACGACGACGATGCCCGAACCCGCCGAGGCGAGCTCGGCGCCCGTGCTCAAAAGCTCGATCGTTCCGCCGTTGGGGGTTCTGATGTTCTCGCGGGTCATGCTCCGAGCCTAGCCGAGGCCACGCCCCAGTGCAGTAAGCCGCGGTGCACTATGGCGCCAGTCCAGCAGGGCGCAGTCCACCATGACAGCAGTTCAGTTGTGGTCCCGTCGCAGCGGCGCTGCATGATCGCGCCGGCGCTAGTTGCCCAGCCGGCCGCCGGAGACCTCGAGGTAGCAGGCGCCGCAGAGCGACTCGTACCAGACGTCCTGGCCATCGATCGCAACCTGGTTCCCGTCGAACACCACGTGGTCCCCGATCCGGCGCGTGTTGAAGATGGCCTTCCGTCCGCAGCGGCAGATGGTCTTGAGCTCTTCGAGGGTGTGCGCGATCTCCAGCAGGCGCAGGGAACCGGGGAACGCGCGGGTCCGGAAGTCGGTGCGGATGCCGTAGGCGAGGACGGGGACGTTGTCCAGGACCGCGATGCGGAAGAGGTCGTCCACCTGCTCCGGTTCCAGGAACTGGGCCTCGTCCACCAGCAGGCAGGCCACCGGCGGGGTGTCCACGTGCTGCAGCAGGGCGTCGGGATCGTCGCCGTGGGCCTGGGCGGTGAACAGATCGCGGGCCGACGCGCCGGCGGGGATCAGGAAGTCCACCGAACGGGTCATGCCCAGGCGGGACACGACGTCGGAGTCGCCCTTGGTGTCCACGTCCGGCTTGGCCAGCAGGACCCGCTGGCCGCGTTCCTCATAGTTGAAGGCCGCCTGCAGAAGCCCCGTAGATTTGCCGGAGTTCATGGCGCCGTAGCGGAAGTAGAGCTTGGCCAAGGGGGTCCTTTCGAAAGGGTCGCCCCCGATTCTAGCGGTCGGTCGCGTCGCAGCCCTCAGCGGCCGGGCCCACTGCGCCGCCACCGGGCCGGCACGCCCGCGGCGGCCAGGCTGCCGGCCAGGCTGACGGGCGGCGGGGTCGCTGCCCCGGGCCCGCCGTGGAGGAACCGGGCCGTGCGGAGGGCCAGCCGGCTTCCCGGCCGGATGGGGCCTTCGTGGAGCTGCCCGGGGACCACGGCGAAGCTGACCGCGGGGACGGCGTCGGCAAGCTGGTGGCTCGTGTCGGCGAAGTAGCCGGGGCTCCAGCCGCCGCTGAGCATGAGGGTGGGGGTGGTGATGGCGGCAAAATCCTCGAGTTCGGCGTCGGCATCCAGCACGGCGCGCATCTCGGCGACGGCCGTGGGCAGCAGTTGCCGCATTTCCGCGCCGAGCCTGGTCCGGGCCGAGAGGATGCTGAGCATGCGCAGCGCGCCCAAGGGCAGCATGGACACCGGGCCGGCCGTCTCCAGGCCTTGCACCAAATGCGCCCAGGCGTGGTCGAGTTCGCCGGCAGCCACGGACCTTTCCAGTTCGGGCCGCCAGCGCTGGGTGAGGTTCCCGGAGAGGCTCACGGCGGCGTCGTAAGTCACCATCCTGCGGATCGGCAGGCGCCGGGCGGCCTCGAGGGCCACGAACCCGCCATAGCTGTGGGCCACGACGTCGCTGGCGCCGGTCTCGCGGAGCACGGTTGCCAGGTCGGCCACCTCGGTGGCGGCGGAATAGTCGGCCGGCTGGTGCGAGGAACCTGCGCGTCCGCGGCGGTTGTAGCAGTGCACCGGCTGGTCCAGCAGCCGGCAAAGTTTTCGGGCAAAGGACCGGTAGAGCGCATCGGTGATCAGGGTCCCGTGCACGACGACGACGCCGGATCCTTCGCCGCGGGACGCCACGGCGGCGTCGGACGCGGCTGTTCTGCCCGGTGCGTGCCCCGCCGGGCGGATGGTGTGCAGCTCAAGGTGTCCCTTGCCGTCGTCGGTCCTCACTGTCCATGTCTCCACAACTTCGAGTCTATTCCCGCACCCCGTCCGCCTGGCTGCCGCCCGGGCAGAACCGGGCCGGGACCTTCCCGGACGCAAATCGACGGTAAACTTGGGGATTGTGACTTCCCAAAACACCCCCACCCCGAACAACGCCGCCGAGCCGCATGATGCCAGCGAACAGACCCGCATCCGGATGGAGAAGCGCGCCAAGCTGATCGAACGCGGCGTCGAGGCATATCCGGTGGGTGTCGAACGCACGCACTCGCTCACGGAAATCCGGGAGAAATACGCCTACCTGCAGGCCGATGAAACCACTGGCGACGCCGTTGGCGTGACCGGCCGCATCGTCTTCATCCGCAACACGGGCAAACTCTGCTTCGCCACCCTCCAGGAGGGCGGCCTGGACGGGAAGGCCGTGCGGCTGCAGGTCATGCTGAGCCTGGCCAACATCGGTGAGGAGGCGCTCGCGGAGTGGAAGTCTCTCGTGGACCTCGGCGATCACGTCTTCATCAAGGGCGAGGTCATTTCCTCACGCCGCGGCGAACTCTCCGTCATGGCGGATTCCTGGACCATGGCCTCGAAGGCGCTGCGCCCGCTGCCCGTGCTGCACGCCGGGCTGAACGAAGAAACGCGTGTCCGCCAGCGCTACGTGGACCTCATTGTCCGAGACGAAGCCCGCGAGATGGTGTACACCCGCGCCGCGATCACCCGCTCCATCCGCGAAACCCTGCACCGCCAGGGCTACGTTGAGGTGGAAACCCCCATGCTGCAGCTGGTTCACGGCGGCGCCACGGCCCGTCCCTTCGAGACGCACATGAACGCCTTCGACCAGAAGATGACGCTGCGCATCGCTACCGAGCTCTACCTCAAGCGCACGGTGGTCGGCGGGATCGACCGTGTCTACGACATGGGCCGGGTCTTCCGCAACGAGGGCGTGGACTCCACGCACAGCCCCGAGTTCACCACCCTGGAGTCCTACGAGGCGTGGGCGGACCAGTTCGTCATGGCGGACCGGATCAAGGAGATCATCCTGGACGCCGCCGACGCCGCCGGTGTGGGCCGCGTGCTGCAGACCGAAGCCGGGGAGATCAACCTCGACGGCGAATGGACCTGGCTGGCGGTCTACCCGGGACTGTCCGACTTCGTGAGCCAGGAAGTAACCCCCGACACCCCGGTTGCCGAGCTGCTGGAGCTGGCTGCCAAGCACGAGGTCAAGGTCGACGCCGCCTGGGAAGCCGAGAAGCTCGTCGTCGAACTCTTCGGTGAACTGGTGGAGCCGACGTTGCTCAACCCCACGTTCGTCTACGACTATCCGCCGTCCGCGCAGCCGCTGGCCCGCCAGCACCGCGAAGACGGCCGCCTGATCGAGGCCTGGGACCTCATCATCGGCGGCATGGAGCGGGGCACGGCGTTCTCCGAACTGATCGACCCGGTCATCCAGCGCGAACGCCTCACCGAACAGTCCCGCCGTTCCGCCGCGGGTGACGTGGAGGCAATGCAGCTGGACGAAGACTTCCTCCGTGCGCTCGAGTACGGCGCGCCGCCCATGGGCGGGATCGGCCTCGGCATCGACCGGCTCGTGATGCTCTTCACCGGAGCCGGCATCCGCGAAACGATCCTCTTCCCCCTGTTGAAGCCCGAAGGACACTGAGCATGGACTATATCGCCGTATTGCTGCCCCCCATCGTGGTGGGCCTGCTTTTCTGGTTTGCCATGAAATCCATATTCAATGCCGACAAATCAGAGCGGCAGGCAGAAGCCCGCGCCCATGCCGAGGCCGAAACTAGGGCCAAAGGACCGGAATCCGGGACCCTGGGAAGCTAATTACCCGAAAGAAGTAATAGTTCCCTATTGCCGCCTTAGGTTTTCCTTTGGACAGAGTTTTGCGCTTTGACTCCCTGCTGTAACGCGGAGGATACTTATTCCAGATACATCCTGCTTTTCTAAACGCTCGATCTTTGGAAAGAGAGTCCTTTATGGCACAGAAAGTAAAAATCATCCTCGTTGATGATCTGGATGGGGGATCCGCGGACGAAACTGTCCGGTTTGGCCTTGACGGCGTCAGCTACGAAATAGACCTGTCGTCAAGCAATGCATCAGAACTGCGCTCCGCGGTGGACCGATTTGTGACGCACGCGCGCAAAACGTCAAGCGGACGCGCCACGCGCACGAAAATTTCCAGCGGACGGAATCAGGACTCTGCCCAGATCCGCCAGTGGGCACGGGACAACGGCTATGCGGTAAACAGCCGCGGACGCATCCAGGCTGAAATTCAGGAAGCCTACCAAAAGGCTAATTCCTAGCAGGGCCCCGCGTCAGGGCGCAGTGCCGGGCCCGGCATGTGGGCGCAGTATCAAGCCGCAATCACGTTTCATGCCGTCGTAATCGAGCGTCTGTCAAATGCCAATGCCCCCGTTATCTGACGGGGGCATTGCCATGCCGGCGTCGGTGCGCCCGTCCGGCAGATCGGCCCGCCCGTCCGGCGATGAACAGGCTCCGCCGCCCATGTTCCTCACCTGCAGCATTTCCAGGCATATGTCCCGCACGAAGTGAACCATTTGCCGACGATGGCCGCTATGGGGCCAGGGTTAGCGGCCATCTTCGTCAATTCGGGCACCTTTGCCATGCCGACGGCGCCCTTCCGTCGGTGCGCCCGTCCACCCGGCTGGCCCGCTTAGCGGCCGGTTGCGCCCGTCCGGAAGGGCCGAATGCGCCCTTCCGGATCGGCAGGTTGCGCCCGTCCGGTGGGGTTCCGGGCGGTTCTTGCCCCTTGTCCGGGACCCGGTCCTGGCGCGGTTGCGCAACCCTCCGGTTTCCCCTGTGGCGAACAAGCCCCAAATCTGGAACCCGGCCACGTAGCATCAAAGTACGTCGTAGCTAGGAGTGTGGCGAAATGTTTGAGCGATTTACGGACCGTGCCCGTCGCGTAGTTGTGCTTGCCCAAGAAGAGGCACGCATGCTGAACCACAATTACATTGGTACCGAACACATCCTCTTGGGTCTGATCCATGAGGGTGAAGGTGTTGCCGCCAAAGCCCTTGAATCCTTGAGCATTTCGCTCGACGGTGTCCGCGAGCAGGTCCAGGAGATCATCGGCCAGGGCCAGCAGGCGCCCTCCGGCCACATCCCCTTTACCCCCCGCGCCAAGAAGGTCCTGGAGCTCTCGCTGCGCGAGGCGCTGCAGCTGGGCCATAACTACATTGGTACCGAGCACATCCTCCTCGGCCTTATCCGGGAGGGCGAAGGCGTTGCCGCCCAGGTGCTCGTCAAGCTCGGCGCAGACCTGAACCGGGTCCGCTCGCAGGTCATCCAGCTGCTCTCGGGTTACCAGGGCAAGGAAGCCACGGGCGCCGGTGTCGGCCCCGGGCAGGCTGAGGGGACCCCGGCCGGGTCCGTTGTCCTGGACCAGTTCGGCCGCAACCTGACCCAGGCGGCGCGCGAGAACAAACTGGACCCCGTGATCGGCCGCGAGCAGGAAATGGAACGCGTCATGCAGGTCCTTTCCCGCCGCACCAAGAACAACCCCGTGCTGATCGGTGAGCCCGGCGTCGGCAAGACCGCCGTCGTCGAGGGCCTGGCCCAGGCGATCGTCCGCGGGGACGTCCCGGAGACCATCAAGGACAAGCAGCTGTACACGCTGGACCTCGGGTCCCTCGTGGCCGGCTCCCGCTACCGCGGCGACTTCGAAGAGCGCCTGAAGAAGGTCCTCAAGGAGATCCGCACCCGCGGCGACATCATCCTGTTCATCGATGAGATCCACACCCTGGTGGGCGCCGGTGCCGCCGAAGGCGCCATCGATGCGGCCTCGATCCTGAAGCCCATGCTGGCCCGCGGCGAGCTCCAGACCATCGGTGCCACCACGCTGGACGAATACCGCAAGCACATCGAGAAGGATGCCGCGCTGGAGCGCCGCTTCCAGCCGATCCAGGTCAAGGAACCCTCCGTCGCGCACGCGATCGAGATCCTCAAGGGCCTCCGCGACCGGTATGAGGCGCACCACCGCGTCACCATCACCGACGGCGCCCTCGCCTCGGCGGCGGCCCTTTCCGAGCGCTACATCTCGGACCGCTTCCTGCCGGACAAGGCGATCGACCTGATCGACGAGGCCGGTGCGCGGCTCCGCATCCGCCGCATGACTGCCCCGCCGGAGCTCAAGATCATGGACGAGAAGATCGCCGCCATGAAGCTGGAGAAGGAATCCGCGATCGACGCGCAGGACTTCGAAGGCGCCGCGTCGCTGCGCGACAAGGAGCAGAAGCTCATTGCCGAGCGCGCCGAAAAGGAACGCCAGTGGAAGACCGGCGGCATGGACGACATCTCCGAAGTTGATGAAGACCTCATCGCTGAAGTGCTGGCGAACTCCACCGGCATCCCGGTCTTCAAGCTGACCGAGGAAGAGTCCTCGCGCCTGCTGAAGATGGAAGACGAGCTCCACAAGCGCGTGGTCGGCCAGAACGAGGCTATCAAGGCCCTGTCCCAGGCGATCCGGCGCACCCGTGCAGGACTCAAGGACCCCAAGCGTCCGGGCGGCTCGTTCATCTTCGCCGGCCCCACCGGCGTCGGCAAGACCGAACTGGCCAAGGCCCTCGCCGAGTTCCTGTTCGGCGAGGAAGACGCCCTGATCACCCTGGACATGTCCGAGTACTCGGAAAAGCACACGGTGTCGCGGCTCTTCGGTGCCCCTCCGGGCTACGTGGGCTACGAGGAAGGCGGCCAGCTGACCGAGAAGGTCCGCCGTCGTCCGTTCTCCGTGGTCCTGTTCGATGAAGTGGAGAAGGCGCACGCCGATCTCTTCAACTCGCTCCTGCAGATCCTGGAAGACGGCCGCCTGACCGACTCCCAGGGCCGCGTGGTGGACTTCAAGAACACCGTGATCATCATGACCACGAACCTCGGCACCCGGGATATCTCCAAGAGCGTTGCCACCGGCTTCCAGTCCGGCACGGACACGCAGACCGGCTACAACCGGATGCGGGCCCGGGTCACGGAAGAGCTCAAGCAGCACTTCCGCCCCGAGTTCCTGAACCGTGTTGACGATGTTGTGGTCTTCCCGCAGCTGACCCAGGACGAGATCATCGAGATCGTGGACATGTTCGTCGCCCGCCTGGAGAAGCGCCTCAAGGACAAGGACATGGGCATCGAGCTCACGTCCGCGGCCAAGGTGCTCCTGGCGACCCGCGGCTACGACCCCGCCATGGGTGCCCGGCCGCTGCGCCGCACCATCCAGCGCGAGATCGAGGACCAGCTCTCCGAGAAGATCCTCTTCGGCGAACTGCACTCCGGCGACATCGTCGTGGTGGACGTCGAAGGCGAAGGCGACGACGCGAAGTTCACCTTCGCCGGCAACGCCAAGCCGCGCATCCCGGAGATCGCTCCGAGCGTCTAAGCACCATCAACAACGGCCCCGCTGCCCCGAAAGGGACGGCGGGGCCTTTGCGTTGCCCGCCGTCGTGAACCATTTGCCAGAGATGGCCGCTATGGGAGCTGGCTTAGCGGCCATCTTCGGCGAACGGCGGACGGTGTCCGTGCTGAAGCGCCAGGGCCCGTCCCGCATGATTCGGGAGCCCTATCTGAAAGCAATGTTTCACTCTTAGTGAACGTTTTGTGATCGATGCCACATTCGGTGTTGAATCGGTGCATGGCTGCTAAGGACTCAGAGACCCTGAGCGAACAACCCGAGACCCCCTTCCACGATCTGGACCACTACCTCGCGATCCCCAGAGTGAGCGGTTTGACGCTGAGCCCGGACGGCACCCGGCTGGTGACCACCGTGGCGACACTCGGCGCGAAGGGCACCGAATACTGCACCGCTCTGTGGGAGGTGGATCCGGGCGGGGCCAAACAGGCCCGCCGGATCACGCGCAGCGCCAAAGGGGAGGCCGGTGCGGTGTTTGCCGCCAACGGCGACCTGTACTTCACCTCGGCCCGTCCCGACCCGGAGAGCCCCGAGGCCGACCCGGTGAACGCCCTCTGGATCCTGCCGTCCGACGGCGGCGAAGCCCGGGTGGCCTTGTCCCGGGCCGGCGGAATCGGCGGGGTCCACGCCGCCAAGGACGCCGACACCGTGGTGGTCGCGGCCTCGGTCCTGGCAGGCTCCACGGACGAGGACAATGACGAGGAACGCCGGAAAGCGCGCAAAGACAACAAGGTCGCGGCCATCCTGCACAGCGGCTACCCAGTCCGCTACTGGGACGCGGACCTGGGCCCGGCGCAGCCGCGGCTGTTCGCCGTCGAACCCGGAGACCCGTTGGAGGCCGGAAAGCCGGCCACCGTCGACGACGCGCCGCCGCTGAAGCTGCGCAACCTGACGCCCGACGCCGGAACGCGGCTCAGGGACGCCGAATCGGTGCTCAGTCCGGACGGCACGACGATCTACAGCAGCTTCGCCAAGCCCCTCGCCAACGCCGATTCACGTTCCGTGCTGGTCGCCATCGACGTCGCCACCGGCACCCGCACGGTCCTGCTGGACACGGAAGGCCTGAGCTACTTCCCGGGCCCGGTCAGCCCGGACGGCCGGAGCCTGGTGGTGGTCAGCGAAAGCGACACCACGCCGCTGGCGGCGCCACAGGTCAAGCTGCACCTCCTCCACGTCACTGGCCCGGCGGCAGGGGGCAGCGCCCTGACGCCGCTCGCCCATGACTGGGACCGCTGGGCCCGCCCCGCCGCATGGCTGCCGGACGGATCGGCCCTGCTGGTCACCGCCGACGAGGACGGCGCATCGCCGGTATTCCGGATCGGTGTGGCCGGAGACCCGGACGGGGCGGCCCAGGTGCTACGCCTGACGGCCGACGCCGCGGCGTACACCGACGTCGTCGTCGCACCGGACGGACGCAGCGCCTACGCCCTGCGCAGCTCCTACGAATTCCCCGCCGAACCTGTGCGGATCGACCTCGCCTCCGGTGACGTCGTCCGCCTGCCCGCGCCCGCGGAACGCCCGCACTTCAAGGGCACGCTGGAGCGCGTGGAGACGACGGCGGCCGACGGCGCCCTTGTGCCCGCGTACCTGGCCCTCCCCGAGGGCGCGTCCGCCGCGGCACCGGCCCCGCTGCTGCTCTGGATCCATGGCGGCCCGCTGGGATCCTGGAACGCCTGGACGTGGCGCTGGAACCCGTGGCTGCTGGTGGCGCGCGGCTACGCGGTGCTACTCCCGGACCCTGCCCTCTCCACCGGCTACGGTCAGGACCACATCCAGCGCGGCTGGGGGGAATGGGGCAAGGCTCCGTTCACCGACCTGATGGCCATCACCGACGCCGTCGTGCAGCGCTCCGACATCGACCAGACGCGCACGGCCGCCATGGGCGGCTCGTTCGGCGGGTACATGGCCAACTGGGTGGCCGGGCAGACGGACCGCTTCAAGGCAATCGTCACGCACGCCAGCCTCTGGGCCCTGGACCAGTTCGGCCCCACCACCGACGCCGCGCAGTACTGGCTCAAGGAGATGACGGCAGAGATGGCGCTGGAGAACTCCCCGCACCTGCACGTGGAGAACATCCGCACTCCCATGCTGGTCATCCATGGCGACAAGGATTACCGCGTGCCGATCGGCGAGGGACTCCGGCTCTGGTACGAGCTGCTCGCCAAGTCGCAGCTGGCGGCGGACGGAAACGGCGAAACGGACCACCGTTTCCTGTATTTCCCGGACGAGAACCACTGGATCCTGCAGCCGCAGCACGCCAAGGTCTGGTACGGCGTCGTGGAGCACTTCCTGGCCAGGAACCTGCTGGACAAGGACGTTCCCGTCCCCGACGAACTAGGTCTCTGACGGCCCGGGGCCCGTGCCGGCAGGGAGCCGGCCGCGCCCGGGGCACCCGTAAGATTGGGCTGTGACTGAGACCGTGACTGAGACCGCCACTGAGACGATCCGCATCCGCCCCGCCCGCACCGACGACGTTGGCGCCATCAAGACCCTCGTGGCGCCGCTGGCTGACCAGCGGATCCTCATGGCCAAGGAAACCGTGGCCTATTACGAAAGCCTGCAGGAGTTCCGGATCGCAGAATCCGAAGACGGTGAGGTGATCGGCTGCGGGGCGCTGCACGTCATGTGGGAGGACCTCGCCGAGGTCCGCACGCTCGCGGCCTCGGACGTCTGGCGCGGCAAGGGCGTGGGCCACGCGCTGGTGGAGCGCCTGCTGGAGGATGCCCGCGCGCTGGGAGTCTCCCGGGTCTTCTGCCTGACGTTCGAAGTGGAGTTCTTCAAGAAGCACGGCTTTGAAGTCATGGCTGACCAGACCGCCGTCGACCCCGTGGTGTATTCCGAGCTCCTGCGCTCGCACGACGAAGGCGTGGCCGAGTTCCTGGACCTGGCGCGGGTTAAACCGAACACGCTGGGCAACACCAGGATGATCAAGGAGCTGTAGCCCTCGCCGGGTTGCGGCTGCGCCCGGGCCGGCGAAGGCGGCGTCCCGGCCGGCGAAGACGGCGCCGGCGTCGGCGGCCGCCAGGAACTCGACGTCCACGCAGGGCTTCCCTTCAATAAATTTGATGGATAAACTGATGCCGGCCCAGGGGGTGGGCCGCCATACTTCCGGAGGCAAAAAATTGCACAAAGCCGTGATTTTTCCCGATCTCTCCGCAATCCACAGGTCAATCGCCAGCGCTCCGGCAGGGCCGCCGGACCAGCCGCTGGAAGCGCTGCCGCCCGAGCCCGCCAACCACTCCTCGCCCGGCGCCGGCGCCGGCGTGACGGGGCAGACCGCCGGGGCGGTATCTGCCGCGTCAGGACCGCCGGCCGCGTCCCGCGCCCGCAAGGGCCGGCTCACCGCGCCGCCGTTCTCATGGCTGGGCGTGGATGCCTGGCCGCATTCTCCGGCGTGGGCCGACCAGCAAGCCTGAAGCGCGGGGGTTTGGAACGCACGGCCACAACCCCGCCGCCCCGGGATTCGCAGCCCGCCAGGGAGCCCGGGCCGGGGGAACGGGGAGCCTACCGCCGGCCGTGCCCCGGTAGTAGGGTCTAAGCAAGCAGCCAGGACACCATCCAGGGAGCACCGCCATGAAGAAACTCATCAATGATCCCAAAGCCGTGGTCGACGAGTCAGTGGAAGGGTTCGGGCTTGCTCACGCCGACCTCGTGACCGTCTTCCCGGACCCGAAGTACATCGTGCGCAAGGACGCTCCCGTCGCAGGGAAAGTCGGGCTCGTCTCCGGCGGCGGCAGCGGACACGAGCCGCTGCACGGCGGGTACGTGGGCCTGGGCATGCTCGACGCCGCCGTCCCGGGCGCCGTGTTCACCTCTCCCACTCCGGACCAGATCCTGCCGGCCACGCTGGCCGTAAGCTCCGGCGCCGGCGTCGTGCACATCGTGAAGAACTACACCGGTGACGTCCTGAACTTCGAAACCGCCGCCGAACTCGCGCAGGCCGAAGGCGTCGAGATCCGCACCGTGCTCGTCAACGACGACGTCGCCGTGGAGGATTCGCTGTACACGGCCGGGCGCCGGGGCGTTGGCGGCACCGTCCTGGTCGAGAAAATCGCCGGTGCGGCCGCGGAGCGCGGTGACAACCTGGACGCCGTCGCCGCGATCGGTGACCGCGTCAACCAGAACGTGCGCAGCATGGGCGTGGCGCTGTCCGCCTGCACCGTTCCGCATGCCGGGGTGCCCAGTTTTGAGCTCGAGGAAAACGAGATCGAGATCGGCATCGGCATCCACGGCGAACCGGGACGGCACCGCATCCCGATGGAAAACGCCGACGGCATCACCGACCGGCTCCTGGATCCGGTGGTCAGCGACCTCGGCCTTGCTTCCGGGGACCAGGTGCTCCTGTTCGTCAACGGCATGGGCGGCACCCCGCAAAGCGAGCTGTACATCGTCTACCGCAGGGCCGCGCAGAAACTGGCCGAGCAGGGCGTCACCGTGGCCCGCTCCCTGGTGGGCAACTTCATCACCTCCCTCGAAATGCAGGGCTGCTCCATCACTGTCCTGCGCCTCGATGACGAGATGACAACGCTCTGGGACGCTCCAGTGCACACTCCGGCCCTTCGCTGGGGCGTCTGACCGTGGGCTTGGACGTCGGCTGGGCGGTGCGGTGGCTGACGCTTTCGGCGCAGGCCATGGCGGAACACCGGGTGGAACTGATCGAGCTGGACCGGCCTATCGGGGACTCGGACCACGGCGAGAACATGGACCGCGGCTTCAGGGCCGTGATGGACAAACTTGCCGAGGCGCCGCCGGAAACCCCGGCCGCGGCGCTGAAACTGACGGCCATGACGCTGATGTCCAAGGTTGGCGGGGCGGCCGGCCCGCTTTACGGCACGGCGTTCCTGCGGGCCGCCACGGCCCTGGGTGAGAGCTCCGACGTCGACGCCGCCACCCTCGCCGCCGCGCTGCAGGCCGCCCGCGACGGGATCGTCGCCCGCGGCAAGGCCGAATCCGGCGACAAGACCATGGTGGACGCCTGGACTCCCGCGATCGAGGCGGCCGCCGCAGCGGCTGGCGACGGCGACGGGGACGTCAGAAAGGTGCTGCTTGCCGCGGCGGAAGCCGCCGAAGCCGGCGCCGTGTCCACGGATCCGATGCTCGCCCGCAAGGGCCGGGCCAGCTACCTGGGGGAGCGCAGCATCGGCCACCGCGACCCCGGAGCGGTCTCCAGCGCGCTGATTCTGCGCGCCGCGGCCGGAGCGGCCGAATGACAGTCCGGCTGGTGGTCGTCTCGCACAGCTCCAAGATCGCGGACGGCGCCGTCGAACTCGCCGCGCAGATGGCTCCCGACGTCCTGATCCTCCCCGCCGGCGGCACCGACGACGGCCGCATCGGCACGAGCCTGGACAAGGTCATGGCGGCCCTGGAGCAGGCTGCCGGTGACGGTGTGGTGGTGCTCGCCGACCTCGGCTCCGCGGTGATGACGGCCGAGTCCGCTGCGGAGTTTGCAGCCGATCCAGGCTCGGTGCTGATTGCTGACGCGCCCATCGTCGAAGGACTCGTCGCGGCCGCGGTGGCTGCCCAGGCAGGGGCCGAAGCGGCAGCGGTGAAGGACGCGGCCGAGGCCGTCTACCGGCCCCCCGCCCATCCCGCGGAGGCGGGGCATGTGCACCAGCAGCCGCCGGACGCCACCGGGGACTTTGAACTCGTCAACCAGACCGGCATGCATGCCCGGCCGGCAGCGAAGATCGCCGGAGGCCTGTCCGCCATGGACGCCGAGGTGACCGTGAACGGCGCCGATGGCGCCTCCATGACCGAGCTCATGATGCTTGCCGCCGGCAAGGGAACCGTCCTGCACGTGGAGGCCAGCGGCCCGGACGCCGCCAAGGCGGTCGACTACCTTGAACGCCTGGTCGGCTCGGGGTTCGGAGAACCGTAAGCGCTAGGGTGCCTGGCGGAGGCCGGCCGCGTCGAGCACCACGCTGGCGGTGATGAAGGTTCCGCACTGCTCACCAAACGGGTGTGCCGCCCGGGGCGTGAACGCCGCGGTCCGGGCCGGCAGCGGGTTCCCGGCGGTGTCCGTGCCTGTGGCCGTCACCTCGATCCGGCTGGCGCTCAGCGTCTCCATCATCAGCATTCCGGTCAGGGTGCCGTCGGGCGAAGAAGTGGCCGAGCAGACGCCGTCGCCGCCGTAGGGGCCCGGCTCGCAGCCTTGGTCCACGGCCGTGCTCCCGGGAACCAGTTCGAGGTCCGCCTCCTTGCAGCGGCCGTCCTGGCACGCGGCCAGATGGATGGTCCGCACTGACGGGGCGTACTCCCGGTCCACCGTGAGCGACACAACGGGCGCCTGGGCGATCGCCGGGCAGGCGGCCTCCGGCCGGCACGAGACAGCCACGACTGCGGTGAGGACCAGCACGGCCGCGGCCGCCAGCTTGCGCATGCTCCAGCGTAGATCCTCAGCCCGGGAGCCGGAAGCCGCCCTGGTGCAGTTCGGCGAGGCCGTCGCCCAGCAGCCCTGCCATCGCCCGTTCCAGCTGCTCGGGGGCCGCGTTGAGCCGGTGCAGGGCCGCGAGCGGAATGCCGATGCCCTGCGGTTCGAAGCCCAGGTCCGCGGGAGCCTGGTGGAACAGGACCGGCGCCACGGGCTCCTCGGCTGCCCGCAGGACGGCCATCACGGCGCCGCGCACCTGCCGGTCCGTGCCGTGCCAGGCCTGTCCCTTGGGCGTGTACGTCGGCGCCGGCTCCCCGGCCGCCAGCCAGGCGCAGGACTCCCGGACAGGGCACTGGCCGCACTTGGGGGTCCGCGCAGTGCAGACCAGGGCGCCGAGTTCCATGACGGCGGCGTTCCAGCGCACCGAGGCGCCGGGGCGTTCCGGAAGCAGGGATGCCGCCAGCCGCATTTCGGCGGCGGTCAGGGCCTGGGCCGGCAGGGCAGAGCCGGTGACCAGCCGCGCGTGGACCCGGCGGATGTTGGTGTCCACCACCGTTTCGCGGCGTCCGTAGGCGAACGCGGCGACGGCCGCGGCCGTGTAGCTGCCCACGCCCGGCAGGTCCAGGAGCTCGGTGTACGTGCCGGGGACGGCCCCGCCGTGGCTGTCCCTGATGGCGACGGCGGCAGCATGCAGGCGCAGGGCGCGCCGGGGATATCCCAGCCGGCCCCAGGACCGGACGGCCTCCCCGGCGGGTTCGCCGGCCAGATCTGCCGGTTCCGGCCAGCGGCGCAGCCACTCCTCCCAGACCGGCAGGACCCGGACCACCGGCGTCTGTTGGAGCATCACTTCGCTGACCAGCACACCCCAGGGCGTGCAGTCCGCGGCCCGCCACGGCAGATCCCTGGCGTTGGACGCGAACCAGTCATCCAGGGCCGCATGGAGGGCTGGGAGATTGTCGGCACGGGCGGGCGCCCCGGCGGGCAGGGGGTCCCGCAGTGCCGCGGCGGATACGGGGGGCGTGGGGGTTAGAGTTTCGATCCATTCAGCGTAATAGATCGGGGTAACGGATCGGGACGGCGTCAGGTCCCGCGGCGTGGTCGGGCGCCATAGCCCGCGTGGTTCTCTAGGCTAGAAGAATGGTCAGGCAAGGCACTTCAGGTACGGGCGGTTCGCGGCCGAAAGGTTCCGCCCCGGGGCAATCCGGGCGCAAATCCGGACGGCCCCCACTGCGCCGGGTCTACCGCCGCCGCCGGCTGTTTGCAGGGGTGGTCCTGCTGCTCGCCATCGCCGTGGCCTTCGGCGGCTTTGTGGCGGTCTCGAATGCCATGGGCGGGGGCCAGTCTGCCGGCGCCCAGCCGTCCGGGGCAGGAGCGTCGCCGGCGGCCAGCCCGGCTGGCTCCGCGTCGGGGAGCCCGACGGCGTCCGGGGAGGCTTCGGCCTCACCCACGGCCACATCGGGGGAGGGCTGCGAGCAGAATCTGATCACCGTTACGGCCGCCACCGACAAACAGGCTTACGCCGCCGGTGAGAAGCCGCTGCTGAGCCTCACGGTGACCAACAACAACAAGGTCCCGTGCGAGGTCAACATCGGGACGTCGCAGATGGAGTACATGATCACCAGCGGCTCGGACCGGATCTTCTCCTCCAAGGACTGCCAGGCGGAGAGCGCGGACCTGATGAAGACCATTGCTCCGGGCAAGAGCGAGACGGCGAACTTCCCGTGGCAGCGCAACCGCACGGTGCAGGGCTGCGAGCCCGTCGAGGCCACGCCCGGTGCCGGCGGCGCCTACTACGTCTTCACCGCGCGCCTGGCGAACAAGAACAGCCCCAAGGCCGTGTTCCAGCTCAGCTGACCCGCATAACTCCTGTTACCCCCCCGATTACCCCCCGGTGGGCTTGTGGAGGGGGTTAGAGGAAGCGGTCCAGCAGGCTGGCCTCGGCCATGCGGCTCAGGCCCTCCCTGACGGTCCTGGCACGCTGGTCACCGATCCCGTCGACGGTCATGAGGTCATCGATTGTTGCCGCCATCAGGAACTGCAGGCCGCCGAAGTGGTCGACGAGCCGGTCGGCGACGGCCTTCGGCACGGCCTTGAGCCCGGAGAGCAGGCGGTAGCCGCGCGGCTGCACGACGGCGTCGAGGTTGGCCTCGCCGCCGGCGAAGCCGACGATCCCGGCGATCTTGCCCAGGTCGATCAGCTCGGTTGGGCCCAGGCTGACGAGGGCCTTGACCGCTTTGTCGATGTCCTCCGCTGTTGCGGCCGGCCCGGAGTAGTCGCGGATGATGACGTCGCTGCCCGGGCCGCGGCCGACGGTGAGCTCGTCCAGCTGCAGCGAGAGCAGGCGGCCGTCCTCGCCCAGTTCCAGGACGTACTGGGAGATTTCCTCGGAGATCCTGCGCACCATTTCCTGGCGCTGCAGGGTGACCGCGACGTCACGGACCGTCACCATGGCCTCGATTTCCAGGGCCGAGAGCGAGCTGGTGACCTGGTCCAGGCGCGAGCGGTAGCGTTCCAGGGTTGCCAGGGCCTGGTTGGCGCGGGCCAGTACCTTTTCGGAGCCCTCCAGGACGTGGCGCAGCCCGTGCACGTACAGCGCGATGATCTGCATTGACTGGCTGACCGAAATGACCGGGACGCCCGTCTGGATGGCCACGCGTTCCGCGGTCCGGTGCCTGGTGCCCGATTCCTGCGTTTCGATGCTCGAATCCGGGACGAGCTGGACCGCCGCGCGCAGGATGTTGCTGGCATCCTTGTCGCAGACGATGGCGCCGTCCATCTTCGCCAGTTCCCGCAGCCGGGTGGGGGAGAAGTCGATGCCGATCTCGAAGCCGCCCGAACAGATGGACTCGATGGTCCTGTCGATGCCCAGCACGATCAGCGCGCCGGTCCGGCCGCGGAGGATGCGTTCCAGGCCGTCGCGGAGGGCTGTGCCCGGTGCCACCCTGGCCAGGGTCGCCTTGAGCGCATCTTCAGGGCTCCGAGCCATAGATTTCCCTTCAAAGGTGCAGGGACGAGCCTGCAAGTGCGCCGGATTCCAGGGTCTCCCGGCAGGATCAAAGTACTCAGTTCCCCGCTCTCCCCATGATAGGGGTAAAGCAAGGCCACTTCCGCACAGGCAAGCCCTAAAGTGGTCCATTGCGGCGTGCCGCCGCGGGCCTCCTGAAGGGCTGCCCCGGGCGCCGTCCGTGACGGCATTTTGGCGCCGCAAGGCCGCAGCTTCGTGCCCGGGCCTCGCGCAGCTTCATGCGCGGTCCGGACGCAGCTTCGACCGTGGTCCGCGGCCTGCGATAAACTTGGATCCTTGGGTGTACCGCGGGCTCTCCGCGCCGTGACCCGTCCACTGCCGCAGCGAAAGTAGCATCGTGTCTCAAGAAGTCCTCAGCCCCGCCCGAGTCCAGGAGATTCACAAGCAGGCGGCCCGGCGCCGGACTTTCGCGGTCATTTCGCACCCCGACGCCGGCAAATCCACCCTGACGGAGGCCCTGGCGCTGCACGCAAAGGTGATCGGCACGGCCGGCGCCTCCAGCGGAAAGGCCAACCGCAAGGAGACGGTCTCGGACTGGATGCAGATGGAAAAGGACCGCGGCATCTCCATCAGCTCTGCCGCTCTGCAGTTCGCCTACCGGGACACCGTCATCAACCTCCTGGACACCCCGGGCCACGCCGACTTCTCCGAGGACACCTACCGCGTGCTCGCGGCCGTGGACTGTGCCGTCATGCTGGTCGACGCCGCGAAGGGCCTGGAAACCCAGACCATGAAGCTCTTCGAGGTCTGCAAGCAGCGCAACCTGCCCATCATCACAGTCATCAACAAGTGGGACCGGCCCGGCCTGGACGCCCTGGCGCTGATGGACGAGATCACCGAGCGCACCGGCCTGCAGCCGATGCCGCTGACCTGGGCCGTTGGCATCTCCGGCGACTTCCGCGGCGTCTGGGACCTGCGCAACGACCGCTTCGCGCAGTTCAAGCGCAACAACGCCGGCGCCAACATCGCCCTCACCGAATACTTCACCCCCGACGAGGCCGCCGCCAGCCAGGGCGACGATTGGTCCAACGCCGTGGACGAGGCCGGGCTGGTCATCGAATCCAACCTGGCGTTCGACGTCGCGGCCTTCCACGCCGGCAAGGCGACGCCGATCCTTTTCAGCTCGGCCGCGCTGAACTTCGGCGTCAAGGAAATCCTCGACGCCCTCGTCGACTTCGCCCCGCCCGCTGCCCCGCGGCCCGACGTCGACGGCGACCCCCGCCCCGTGGATGCCCCGTTCGCCGGGTTCGTCTTCAAGGTCCAGGCCGGCATGAACAAGGCCCACCGCGACCACGTTGCCTTCATCCGTGTCTGCTCCGGCATGTTCGAGCGCGGCATGGTGGTCACCCAGACCCGGACGGGGAAATCCTTCGCCACCAAGTACGCCCAGCAGGTTTTCGGCCGCGAACGCGAGGTGATCGACGAGGCCTTCCCGGGCGATGTGGTGGGCCTCGTGAACGCCTCCTCCCTCCGGGTGGGGGACAGCCTGTTCCTGGACCAGCCCGTGGAGTTCCCGGCGATCCCGCTGTTCGCCCCGGAGCACTTCCAGGTGGCGCGCTCCAAGGACCCGAGCCGGTTCAAGCAGTTCCGCCGCGGCATCGAACAACTCGAGCACGAGGGTGTCATCCAGGTGCTCCGCTCCGACATCCGCGGTGACCAGGCGCCCGTTCTTGCCGCCGTCGGCCCCATGCAGTTCGAAGTGGTCGAGGACCGCATGGCGCACGACTTCAGCGCCCCGATGCGGCTGGAGCGGCTCCCGTATTCCATGGCCCGGATCTCGACCGCCGACGCCATGCCGGCGCTGGCCAACGTCCCCGGCGCCGAAGTCCTGTTGCGCTCCGACGGGGAATACCTGGCCCTGTTCAACGACGTCTGGGCCCTGCGCCGGATCGAAAAGAACCACCCTGACCTCACCCTGGTGCCGATCGGGACCCACAACCCCGCAAAATAGCCCAAGGCGGCGGACCGAAAGGGTCCCGGGAAGTCTTCCGGAATCCGGTTTTCGCGTTATGATAAGTAAGCTTGCTTATGGTGCGGGTGCCGGGATTTGTCCCGGCTTTGGACTGATCCGCCCGCTTCCAGCGGCGGCCCCATTAGAGGGACCACGTAGACCTTTGACAACCATGGACCCCGGTTTCCTGCTCAGCGGGCGCTACCGGATCGAAGAACTCATTGGCAGGGGCAGCCAATCGAGCGTGTACCGTGCCACGGACGAGGTCCTGGGGCGTGAAGTGGCAGTCAAACTCTTCCGCGACGGGACAGTGGACGAAGAGCGGACCCGCAGGCAGGCCGATGAAGTGCGGATCCTGGCGGGGATGGCCCACCACGCCCTCGTGACACTGTTCGACGCCGGCACGGACCTCAGTGACCCGACCCGCCGGCTCAGTTATCTGGTGATGGAACTCGTCCGCGGCCCCGACCTGCGCCGCCGCTCGGCCGAGGGTCCGCTGTCGGCGGCCCACATGGCGCTGATCGGACACGATCTCGCCGACGGTCTTGCGCACATCCACCACCACGGCATCATCCACCGGGACGTCAAGCCGGCCAACATCCTGCTCGTGGACTACAGCGTCGAGGACCGGCGCGCCCGCGCCAAACTCAGCGACTTCGGCGTGGCCATCACCATCCGCGAAGGCCACCACGGCGACCCCGATGACAGCTCCGGCACCCCGGCCTACCTCAGCCCTGAACAGGCTGCCGGCGAACCGGCAGGCCCCGCCAGCGACGTCTATTCGCTGGGGCTGGTCCTGCTGGAAGGCCTGACAGGGAAAATGGCCTATCCGGGCGCGCCGGTGCAGTCCGCCCTGGCCCGGTTGCTCCACGACCCGGACGTCCCCGAAGACATCGCGCCCATGTGGGCGGCCCTGCTGACCTCCATGCTGGACAGGGATCCGGCCGCCCGCCCGCCGGCCCGGGAAGTGTCCCTGGCCCTGCGCCAGGAAGTCATCAGCGGCACAGGACGCCGCCGCCGGGACCCGGCCGCGCTGTTGACCGACGAAGAAGGGCGCATGCGTGCGGTCGAGCGGTACCGGATCCTGGACACTCCCGCGGACGGCGTCTTTGACCGGATCGCGGCGCTGGCCGCACGCATGTTCTCGGTGCCCGTGGCGATTGTCAGTGTTGTGGACCATGACCGCATCTGGTTCAAGTCCCACCACGGCACGGATGTCACGGAAATCGGCCGGGACCCCGGATTGTGCGCCTCCGCCGTCCTGCAGGGCGATGCCTGGATTGTCCGGGACGCCGTCAACGATCCCCGGACGCTGGCCAACCCCCTCGTGGCAGGCGAGTTCGGCCTGCAGTTCTATGCCGGGGTGCCGCTGCGCACTCCGGACGGCTACAACCTGGGCACCTTCTGCATCCTGGACCGTGAGCCCCGCGAGTTCAGCGATGAGGACACTGCCGCGCTGGAGGACCTGGCGGCGCTCGTGATGCACGACCTGGAGCTGCGGCTCCACAGCCGGCGGGCGCTCGCCGGGTAACCTGCGGTCCGCCCGACGGGCTTGGCCTACCGCCGGCCGGCGTGCAGGGCCAGTTCGAGTTCGAAGCGCGCCGTTGGGTCCTCGAGGGCGTCGCCAAAGAGCTCGCGCAGCTGCGCTGCCCGGTAGCCCACGGTCTGCGGGTGGATCCCGAGCTCGGCGGCCACGGGCGCCCGCTGGCCCCAGTGGCGCAACCAGGAGAGCAGGGTTTCGGCGAGCCGGTCGCGCTGTGCGGGCCGGAGCCCTTCCAGCGGCGCGAGCCGGCGGTTGGCGAGTTCGGTGATCGCCGAGGGTTCTGCACCGAGAATCACCTGCGCCAGGTGCTCGTCGGCCCAGATCGGGGGGTCATCCGGTCCCTCCCGCGGAGGCAGTGCTGCGGCGGCCAGCACGGCCAGCCGCAGCGAGTCCGGAACCCTCTCCCAGCCCCCGGCCGGTCCCACGGAAGCGCCGCGCCCCTTCAGGGCACGGTCCAGGTCGTCCCGGGCGGAGCGCGACATCCGCGCCGGCACCAGGGCGACAACATCGGTCTCGCGCTCAATCACAAGGGTGCCCGGGCCCAGGCGCAGCCGCAGCCCGGCCGCGCGGTCCAGCGGCAGCGTCACCACCGCCATGCGCTGGGGCAGGGACCAGTCCGCCATCGCCGCAGTCTGGCGCAGGGCCGCCTCGTCGGCCTGGCCGAGCAGGAGCAGGTCCAGCAGTTCGGTGCGCCGCCGGTCCACTGCTCCGGCCCGTTCGGACTGCTCAAAGGCGTAGGCCTCGGCGCTGACCGCTGACAGCTCATCGATGTACGCGAGGATCGATTCGCCCAGATCCACCACGACGCCCTGGCCCAGATGATGTTCCACTGAGACTTTGGACATCTCCCGGAACGTCACGCGGGCGCCCATCCGGTAGGCGCTCAGGAGCGCGTCCATGCTCCGCCCCTGCCGGAACTCGCCGCTGCCCAGCCCGGCCACCAGGTCCCGGCTTTCCTCGGACAGCGCCGGCAGCCGGGTCCCGGGCAGTTGCAGGAAGCGGTCCAGTGCCGCGGCCACGCCCCTGCGCAGCCCCCTGCCAAAGCGCCCCTCGATCGGCCTGGCGTACGCCGGGACGAGCTGCGGGACGGCTTCGATGATGGCCTCCACAATGCCGGGCATCCGCGGCCGCAGCATGTCGCTGACCTCCCGCGGCAGGGCCAGCCAGGGAGGATCGTAGGCGGGGGTGGGGCCGGCAGGCTCCCGGGCAGGGGATGTGTTCATGAACAGTCCGATGAGTTGTTGCGGCGGGATAGTTTTCTTGAGTCGATCGTATGCCTTGGGTGAAGAAGTATGGCGCAATCTGACATAAGCTTGATGAATGATCCGGCTCCGTAAGCTGGCGCGCGCCGCATCTCTACTGACCACCCCACTAGCTCCAGAAGACATTCTGTCGCTGTTCAATCCTGTGTTTTCCGCCCGCCAATTGCGCGGCGTAGTCACCAGGGTGGTTCCAGAAACGGCCGATTCCGCCACCATTTTCTTCCGTCCCGGCCGCGGCTGGCAAGCACATCTTGCCGGCCAGTGGGCCCGTATTGGCGTCGAGCTCGACGGTGTCCGCCACTGGCGGTCCTACTCGCTCAGCGCCCCCGCCGGACAGGACCCGGCAATCACCGTGACCGACATGGGCGCCGTCTCCGGGGCCCTCGTGCGCGGCACCAAGCCCGGCGACGTCCTGTTCCTGGCGCCCCCGCAGGGCGATTTCGTCCTGCCCGAGCATCCGCGGCCGCTGCTCATGCTCACGGCCGGCAGCGGGATCACCCCGGTGATGTCGATGATCCGCACGCTCGTTCCGCACCGCCCGGATTCGGACGTCGTCCTGATCCACACAGCCCGCACCGCCGCGGACACCATCTTCCGTGAAGAACTCGCCGAGCTCGCCGACCAGTTCCCCAACCTGCGCGTCACGCACTGGTTCACCGGTGAGAGCGGACGGCTGGACTTCACCTCGGCCGCCGACCTGGACCGGCTCTGCCCGGACTGGCGCCAGCGCGCCGCCTACGCATGCGGTCCGGAAGGGTTCCTCAACGACGCCGAGGCGCTGTGGGAGGCCGAAGCGGAGGACGCCCAGCAGGCCGCGGCCAGCTCGGGCACCCTGACCATCGAACGCTTCAGCACCAGCCTCGCCGGCGGCGCCGGGCACGACGGCGGCCTGGTCACCTTCGAGGCCTCCGACCGTGAAGTCGAGGCCGATGGCGACACCCCGCTGCTCGATGTCGGCGAGGACGCCGGCATCCTCATGCCCAGCGGCTGCCGGATGGGTATCTGCCACAGCTGCCTCATCCCGCTGCGGGCCGGCCACGTCCGTGACCTGCGCACCAACGAAGTGCACGGCGAGCCCGGCCAACTAATCCAGACGTGCGTGTCGGCAGCCGCCGGCCCCGTTAACCTCGACCTCTGAGGAGTATCACCGCATGACGATTGTTTCCAACAAACCGGACCTTTCCGACGCCGACACCCCCGCCACCAGCGGTTCAGCCGACACAGCGAAGGTCGTCACGGTCGCGAAGACGCGGCCCGGCGCCCTCGCCGAGACCGGCAGCCCGCTGTTGCGTCCGCCCGCGGCCGCCCACCTCTCCGACGAGCAGGTGGCGGAGCTGGGGCGCGAACTCGACGCCATCAAGGATGACATCCTCGCCAAGCGCGGGTCCGCCGATGCCGCCTACATCCGCCGCATGATCAAGATCCAGCGCGGCCTGGAGCTCTCCGGCCGTGCCCTGCTCCTTGTCAGCAAGAAGAAGCCCGCCTGGTTCGCCGGCACCGCGCTGCTGAGCTTCGCCAAGATCCTGGAAAACATGGAACTTGGGCACAACATCCTGCACGGGCAGTGGGACTGGATGCGGGACCCGGACATCCACTCCACCACCTGGGAATGGGACTTCGTCACCCCCGCGCGCTCCTGGCAGCACACCCACAACGATCTCCACCACCGCTGGACAAATGTGGTCGGCAAGGACAACGACATCGGATACAACCTGCTGCGGATGGATCCGGACCAGAAATGGACGCCCTTCAACCTGGGCAACCCGCTGTACAACGCGCTGCTGGCACCGGTCTTCGAGTGGGGCATCGCGATCTACGACCTCGAACTGGTGGACTACAAAGAGGGCCGGAAGTCCAAGGAAGCCCTGACCAAGGACCTGAAGGCCCTCGGCCGCAAGGCACTGACGCAGTTCACCAAGGACTACGCCGCCACTCCCGCCGTCGCCATGCTGACCGGTTCCGGCAAGCAGGCCCTCTACGGCACGCTGACCGCCAACGCCGTCCGCAACGTGTGGGCGCACGCAGTGATCTTCTGCGGCCACTTCCCCGAAGGCACCGACACCTTCACCGAGGAAATGGTGGAGGGCGAGACCCGCGGTGACTGGTATGTGCGGCAGATGATCGGCTCGGCCAACATCTCCGGCTCCAAGTTCATGCACCTCATGACCGGCAACCTCTCGCACCAGATTGAGCACCACCTGTTCCCGGACCTGCCCTCGAACCGCTACGCGGAGGTGCAGCCGAAGGTGCAGGAGATCTGCAAGCGCTACGGACTGCCGTACACCACGGGTCCGCTGCTGAAGCAGGTCGGCTCCACGTGGGCGAAGATCTTCAAGCTGGCGCTGCCGCCCAAGAAGGCCTAGCAAATCCAGGCCGGCTCAGCCGGAGCGAAATCATGAGAGGGGCGTCTGCCATCGCGGCAGGCGCCCCTCTTCGTTGTGCCGGGGCGGGGTCAGGATTTGCCCGCCGCGCCGAGGACGTGGGCCAGCCGCGGATTGCCGGGAAGCACCGAAAAGCCGAAGCGCTCGATGCCCTGCACGCTCAGGCCTGCCGCGGCGATCATGGCTGCGGTGTCACGGTTCGGGTGGCATCCGCCTGCCACCCGGCCCCACAGCGGTGTGAGCAGGTCTTCGGCAGCCCCCAGCAGGCGGTGCGCTGAGCGGACATGTTCGTAGAACAGCAGCAGGCCGCCGGGGCGCAGGACCCGGACCACCTCCGCCAGGGCGAGGGACGGGTCCGCCACGCTGCACAGCACCAAACTGGAGACGACGACGTCGGCCGAGGCATCCGCCGCCGGCAGCGCTTCCGCCACGCCGTCCCTCACCGTGACGGGCACAGGGGCCTTGCCGGCGGCGGCGAGGGCCAGCGCACGGAGCGTGGGGTCCGGTTCGAGGGCCAGCACGCCGGAGACCGTGGAAGGGTAGAACGGGAAGGTGGCCCCGTAGCCCGCCCCGATTTCGATGACGAAGCCGTGCGCCGGCGCGACGAGCCGGCGGCGGTGCTCTGCTGCGCCGCGGGCGTCCATCCGCGGACCTACCCGGGCATACGATCTCCCGAATGATGACTCACGGCGGGTGGTTTCCGGCATGGGGGCCTCCACCAGGTCAGCTGACCGCGGCCGGGTTGAGCTTGAGCCTGCGCAGCAACTGGGCGTTCAGGGCAACCACAATGGTCGACGCCGACATCATCACGGCGCCCGCGGCGGGGGACAGGACAATTCCGGCGAAGGCGAGGACACCGGCAGCCAGCGGCACCGAGATGATGTTGTATCCGGTGGCCCACACGAGGTTTTGCCACATCTTCCGGTAGCTCGCGCTGGAAAGGTCGAGCATTGACAGCACAGCCCGCGGATCGTTGCCGGCCAGGACCACGCCGGCAGATTCCACGGCCACGTCCGTGCCGCCGCCAATCGCGATCCCCACCTCCGCCCGTGCCAGCGCGGGGGAGTCGTTGACGCCGTCGCCCACCATGGCCACCTTCAGCCCGCGGCCCTGGAGCTCCGCCACTTTCTTGTCCTTGTCGGCGGGGAGGACCTCGGCGAACACTTCGTCGATGCCGAGCTCGGCGGCGACGGCGTGCGCCACCTGCCGGGCGTCGCCGGTGACCATGGCCACCTTGATGCCGCGTGCCTGCAGGGCCCGGACGGCCTGGCGGGACTCGGGCCGTACGGCATCCTCGAGGCTGACAGCACCCAGGACCCTGCCGCCGTCCACGACATGGAGCACCGCCGCGCCGCGCTTCAGCCAGGCGCCGGTCGTGGCGGCCAACTCCGGCGGCTCCTGCAGACCCAGCTCCCGGAGCAGGGCCGGACCGCCCACCTGGACCGTGCGGCCATCGACCGTGGCGCGGACCCCGCGGCCGGTCAGCGACGTGAACCCGTCCGCCGTCGGAAGTTTCAGTCCCCGTTCCCGGGCGGCGGCAACGATTGAGCGGGCCAGGGGATGTTCGCTGTCAGCCTCCACGGCGGCCGCGAGTGCCAGCACCGTATCCTGCGCGGCGTCTTGGCCGGTTGTTCCCGCGTCTGCGGCGGCGACTTCCTTGAGTTCCGGTTCGCCCCTGGTCAGGGTTCCGGTCTTGTCGAACAGCACGACATCGACTGTCCGCATGCGCTCCAGGGCCATCCGGTTCTTGATCAGGACGCCCGCCCGGGCGGCGCGCTCGGTGGAAATGGCGATGACGAGCGGGATGGCAAGGCCGAGGGCGTGGGGGCAGGCGATCACCAGGACCGTCACGGTGCGGGTGACCGCGTCTCCTATGCTGCCCATCAGGGTCCAGAAGATGAACGTCAGGACGCCGGTGCCGGCCGCGAAGTAGAAGAGGAAGGCCGCAGCCCGGTCGGCCAGGGCCTGGGCCCGGGAGGAGGACGCCTGCGCCTCGGCCACGAGGCGCCGGATCCCGGCGAGGGCCGTGTCCTCGCCGATGGCCGACACCCGGACCCGCACGGAGTTGTCAGTGGCGATGGTTCCGGCCACCACGGGATCCCCCGGGGCCCGCAGGACGGTTTTTGATTCGCCCGTGATCATGGATTCGTCGAATTCGGCCTGCCCGCCGCTGACGGTGCCGTCGGCCGGCATCCGGCCGCCGGGGCGGACCAGGATGGTGTCCCCGGCGCGGAGTTCGGCGAGGCTGACGGTCTCCGTGCCGGCGGCCGTGACGCGTTCCGCTTCGTCGGGCAGCAGCGCCGCCAGGGCATCCAGCGCACCCTGCGCCGAGCCGAGGGCGCGCATCTCGATCCAGTGGCCCAGCAGCATGATGGGGACCAGCAGCGCCAGCTCCCACCAGAAGTCGAGATCGAAACCGCCGATGCCGAGGCTGGTCACCCACGAGGCGATAAAGGCGACGCTGATGGCCATGGCAATCAGCAGCATCATCCCCGGTTTTCGCGTCTTCAGTTCATTGAGTCCGCCCTTGAGGAACGGACGGCCGCCGTAGAGGTAGATTGCCGTGCCGAACACCGGCGGGATCCACGCTGAGCCGGGGAAGGCGGGAGGAGCGTAGCCCAGGAGTTCCGCGAACATGGGGCTGAAGAAGACCACCGGCACGGCCAGGGCCAGTGACAGCCAGAACCTGTCCCTGAACATCGCGACGCTGTGCCCGGCATGCTGGCCGTGGCTGTGTACCGTGTGCTCATCCGCGGCGGAGCCCACGGCATGGTTGCCGTGCGGCGTCCCGCCCGGGCTGTGGTTCCTGAGGCCCTGGTCCGCGCCGGGGCTGCTGTGCCGGTGTTCCATGGTGTGTGCTCCTGACGGATGCTCAGTCATCTGCGGCTACGCCAAACATACCCCCGGGGGGTATCTTTGGCAAGAGGGCATTTCCAGCCTCAGCGGACCTCGATAACGCCCATCATCCCGAGGTCCCAGACCACCGGACCACCCGGCATTCGCGGCGTCAGCTGATCAGCAGTCCCAGGGCCTCGGCCAGGTGGCCGACCTCGCGGACCGAGAAGCCCGCCGGAACCGGTCCGTGCCCGTTGGGGCTGGCCGGTACCACGGCATGGGTGAAGCCGAGCCGGTGCGCCTCCTGGATGCGCTGGTTGATGCCGGGCACCGGGCGGACTTCGCCCGCCAGGCCCACCTCGCCGAAGGCTATGAGCCGCTGGGGGAGCGGCTTCCTGGCCTTGGCCGAAGCCACAGCCAGGGCCACGGCGAGGTCCGTGGCGGGTTCGCTGAGCTTGACCCCGCCGACCGTTGCCACGTATGAGTCGTCCTTGTTCAGCAGGCAGCCGGCGCGCTGCTGCAGGACGGCCAGCAGCATCGCGACGCGCGAGCTGTCGAGCCCGCTGGTGGCGCGGCGGGGCTGGGAGCTGGCGCTCTCGGCGAGCAGCGCCTGCACCTCGGCCAGCAGCGGCCGGCGGCCCTCCAGCGTGACCGTGATGCAGGTTCCCGAAACGGGCTCCTTGGTCCGGGAGACGAACAGCCCACTGGGATCGGCGAGGCCCTCGATGCCGTCCTCGTTCAGATCGAAGCAGCCGACGTCGTCGGTGGGTCCGTAGCGGTTCTTGACCGCGCGCAGCAGCCGCAGCCGCGAGTGCCGTTCGCCTTCGAACTGGCAGACGACGTCCACGAGGTGTTCCAGCAGCCGGGGCCCGGCGATGGAGCCGTCCTTGGTCACGTGCCCGACCAGCAGCGTGGTCATGTTGCGGCGCTTGGCCGCGGCGATCAGGGACGCCGCCACCTCGCGCACCTGGGACACACCGCCGGCGCTGCCCTCGACGTCGGCGCTGCTGAGGGTCTGCACTGAGTCCACCACCAGCAGGCGCGGCTCCAGCTTCTCCACCTGCCCCAGGGCCTGCCCCAGGTCAGTTTCGGCGGACAGGTACAGGGATTCGGCGACGGCGTCGATCCGGTCCGCGCGGAGCTTGACCTGGGCCGCGGATTCCTCACCGGTGATGTAGAGGACGTCCTGCGCCGTGCGGGCGAACTTGGCCGCAACGTCCAGCAGCAGCGTCGACTTGCCCACCCCGGGCTCGCCCGCCAGCAGGATCACGGCGCCTGGCACCAGCCCGCCGCCGAGCACACGGTCGAGTTCATCCACGCCGGTGGGCAGGAAAGCGGCGGTAGTGGCGTCGACGTCGGCGATCCGGCGGGCCGGTTCCAGGACCGTCGTGGCCGCCGTCGTCCGGGCGACGGCGGTGCCGGTCTCCTCCACGCTGCCCCACGCCTGGCACTCGCCGCAGCGGCCCACCCACTTGGCCGTCGTCCAGCCGCATTCGGCGCATTTATAGCCGGGCGCCTTCGGCCCCCGGGAAGTCTTCGTAGCCATTGGTCCACACTATCGGGGGCCAGCGACAACAAGTGCGCCGGCGGGGGCCAGCGACAACAAGCGCGCCGTGCGCCAGCTGCAGCAGCTACAGCGGGGGCAGGATGTCCCGGGCTTCCTTGGAATCCAGCCCCGCGGCCTCGAGCAGGTCCACCATGAGCGGGCGGAACAGCATGACCACCGTTTCGCCCTCCAGCCGCTGGACGTCCAGTATCCGCGGATGCAGCCGGACGGCGATCTCGCGCAGCTCCGAGCGTGCTGTCCGCAGGTGGGCGCGGCGGGCGCCGTCGTGTACTTCCGCCAGGCCGAGCGAGAGTTCGTCGACGGCGGCGGCCGTCTCCTGCAGGACCTCGGCGATGTTCTGGGTGGCCTCGTCCGAGAGCGCCGCATGGTTGATGGCGCTGGTCAGGCGGCGCGCAAAGACCCGGCTGTTGCGCAGCGCAAGATCGATGTAGTCCAGCGACTGCTCCATCTGGTCCAGCTCGTCCCGGTGCCGCCGGTAGGCTGGGGCCAGGGTTGCCACTTCGCCGGAGGCACGCAGCGACTGGCGCATGGCGTCGACGAGCGGCTGGCAGTTCCGGCCCCGGATGAGGGCATGCCAGGCCTGGGTGGAATCGCTGTAGCTCAGCGCCGAGGCGCATTCCCGCAGCACCTCGGCGAGCTCGTGCAGGAGCTTCTTGACGTCGCTGCGGGGTTCACGCCGCGGATCCTTGGGAACGAGGACGGTCATCAGCAGCGCGAACACTCCGCCCACCACGGCGTCGATGCTGCGGGTGAACGGACCCCCGATCGGTGCGGGCAGGAGCACCACGAGGACCGACTGCAGGCCCAGTTGCGTCGTGAAAATCGTCCCGCTGTCCAGGAACCTGGCCAGCAGGATGGAGAAAAGGAGCACGACGGCGGCCTGCCAGATTCCGGAGCCCAGCCAGTGCAGCAGCAGGTCTCCGACCACGATTCCGAGCGTGCAGCCCAAGCCCACCTCGATGACGCGGCGCAGTCTGGGGTCGCGGGAAAAACCGAGCGCAATAAGGGATGACGTGGCCGCAAACAACGGCCCGCTGTGACCCAGGACGTATTCTGCGAAAGCGTAAGCGCCCACGGCGCAAGTGGTCATCTGGATGGCCGGGCCCAGGGAGTTCCGGCTCCGGACAAAGCCGGTGCGGACCCGGCCGCGCAGGAATCGTGCGCTTGCGGAGAGTCCAGTCGCGGAGGCCATGCCCTCCAGTCTATTTGCTGCGCCGGGACGGCCGGCACGGCAGGACACGGCACGGGCCGCGGGCACTGTGTGGCCGATACGACTGTGACGCACAGAACACAATGGCGGCCCGGCATATGTAAGCCAATAGTCCCGCGTCGTTCACCGGCCGTTCACTTTGGTCCGCAATTCTCTTCACCTGGGCCACTTACGGTCGGTAAAGGTACAAACCCGTACGCATCCCTGCGGGCCTTCTCCAGGCCCGGCACTCACAGCCCTGGAAGGGGTACAACTCAGTGAAGGCTCTCCGCTTCGGCCGCAACGCGGCTATCGCTGTAATCGCCGTCGGCGCACTTGCGCTGACCGCCTGCGGTTCGGACAACGCAACCAACACGGCCCAGACCGCGGCGCCGTCCGCCTCGGGTCCCGCGGTCACCGGCACCCTGACCGGCATCGGTTCTTCCGCCCAGGGCGCAGCCATGGATGTCTGGAAGACCAACTTCGCTACCGCGAACCAGGGCGCAACTGTGCAGTACTCCCCGGACGGTTCCGGCGCCGGACGCAAGGCGATCCTCGACGGCTCGGCCCAGTTCGCCGGCTCCGATGCCTACCTCAAGGATGACGAACTCGCCAGCTCCAAGGAAAAGTGTGGTCCCGACGGAGCCATTGACATTCCGGTCTACATTTCCCCGATCGCCGTCGCCTTCAACGTCCCTGGCATCACGGACCTGAAGCTCGACGCCGCCACCGTCGCAAAGATCTTCCGCGGCGAGGTCGCCAACTGGAATGACCCCGCCATCGCGGCCATGAACCCGGGCGTCCAGCTGCCGGACCTCAAGGTCACACCGGTGAACCGCTCCGATGACTCGGGCACCACCACCAACTTCACCGACTACCTGTCCGCCGTAGCCCCCTCCGTGTGGACTGACAAGGCAGCCGGCGTCTGGCCCGCCAGCCTGAAGGGCGAGAACGCCAAGGGCACCTCCGGCGTCGTCAAGACTGTCACCGACACCCCCGGCGCCGTGACCTACGCCGACGACTCCGCTGTCAGCGGCAAGCTCGGCACCGCGCAGATCAAGGTCGGCGACTCCTTCACGAAGATCTCCGCCGAGGCAGCTTCCAAGGCAGTTGACCAGGGCAAGCCGGTCGAGGGCCGCAACGCCAACGACCTCGCCATCAAGCTGGACCGCACCACCACGGTCGCGGGTGCCTACCCGATCGTCCTGGTGTCCTACCACATCGTCTGCACCAGCTACGACACGCAGGCCACCGCTGACCTGGTCAAGGCCTTCGTCAAGTACGCCGCCTCCGACGCGGGCCAGCAGGCCGCCGCCGACGCCGCCAAGTCGGCGCCGCTGTCCAAGACCCTCCAGGACAAGGCCATGGCTGCCGTCGACTCCGTCAAGGCCAAGGCCTAGGGATACGCTGCGCCGCGAGGCGAAGTGGAAAAAGGCATAGTGGAAACACAGGCCTGATCGAGGTTCCCTGCTCCATGGCGGCCGTCACCGGCGGCCGCCATGGAGCAGGGAACTGACGCGTTTGTTCCATACATCTATATTTGCCGGGCACCGGCCGCGGAGGCCTCCGCACCCGGCGCCCGGATCCCATCCAAACCGAAGGACCGTGAAGTGACCACCACCTCCCTGACCAAGTCCCGGGGCGCAGGCCACGCCGGTGACAAAGTCTTTTCCGCAGCCACCTTGGCAGCAGGGTGTTTGATCCTCGTCGTGCTCTTCGGCGTGGCACTGTTTCTCGTGATCCAGGCGCTCCCCGCCCTCGTGGCTCCGGCGGACAAGATCCAGGGCGGCGAAGGATTCTTCACCTACATCTGGCCGCTCGTCATCGGCACCCTCATCGCCTCGGTGATCGCTCTCGTGATCGCGACGCCGATCGCGATCGGCGTCGCGCTGTTCATTTCGCACTTCGCGCCGCGCAAGCTCGCCTCCGGCCTGGGTTACGTGATTGACCTCCTCGCCGCCATCCCGTCCGTGGTCTACGGCGCCTGGGGCGTCGCGTTCCTGGCCAAGGAAATCTCGCCGTCGTACAACTGGCTGGCCGAGAACATGGGCTGGCTGCCGATCTTCCAGGGCCCCGCCTCCGCCACCGGCAAGACCATCCTGACGGCCGGCATCGTGCTCGCCGTCATGGTCCTGCCGATCATCACCTCCCTGACCCGCGAAATCTTCCTGCAGACCCCCAAGCTGCACGAAGAGGCCGCGCTGGCGCTCGGGGCCACCCGCTGGGAGATGATCCGGATGACCGTGCTGCCGTTCGGCCGGCCGGGAATCATCAGCGCCGTGATGCTGGGACTGGGCCGGGCCCTCGGCGAGACCATGGCCGTCGCGCTGGTGCTGTCCTCCGGAGCCCTGACCGCCAGCCTGATCCAGACCGGCAACCAGACCATCGCCGCCGAAATCGCCCTGAACTTCCCCGAGGCCAGCGGGCTCAAGGTCAGCACGCTGATCGCCGCGGGCCTGGTGCTGTTCGTCATTACCCTCGGAGTGAACATGATTGCCCGGGGAATCATCAGCCGGCACAAAGAATTCTCGGGAGCCAACTAAATGACCTCCACCCTGACTCCGGTACGCAAGCGCTCGGCGCTGACCAGGGGCCAACTGCCCAAGGCCGCGCCGTACATCGTCCTGGCCGTTGCCTTGATCCTCGGCGCCGCGATCCTCGCGCTGATCGGCTTCAATGCCTTCGGCTGGGGAATCGTCTCCGCCGTCCTCTTCGCCGCCGGCCTGGTGGGCTGGAGCCTTATTGTGGAAGGCGCCCGCAAAGCCAAGGACAAGCTGGCCACCTGCCTGGTTGTGGGGGCCTTCCTGGTTGCCCTGCTGCCCCTGTTCTCGGTGATCTGGACCGTGTTGATCAATGGGCTACCCGGGCTCCTGGATCCCGGTTTCCTCACCACCTCCATGAACGGTGTCACCGGCGCCTTTGACAACAAGACGGTCGAGGAAGGTGCCCCCCTGCTGGGCGGCATCTACCACGCGCTCATGGGCACCTTGCTGATCACGGTGCTCGCCACCCTCATCTCGGTCCCCGTGGGCCTGCTGACCGCGATCTACCTCGTGGAATACGGCGAGGACCGCGCACTGGCCCGGGCCATCACCTTCTTCGTGGACGTCATGACCGGCATCCCCTCGATTGTCGCCGGCCTGTTCGCCGCCGCCGCGTTCTTCGCGGTGGTCGGCCCGGGCACCAAGACCGGCGCCGTCGCCGCCGTCGCACTGTCGGTGCTGATGATCCCGGTGGTGGTCCGCTCCAGCGAGGAAATGCTCAAGATCGTGCCCAACGAACTCCGCGAGGCCGCCTACGCCCTCGGCGTCCGCAAGTGGCGGACCATCCTCAAGGTGGTTCTCCCGACGGCGATCTCCGGCATCGCGTCCGGCATCACCCTGGCGATCGCCCGCGTGATCGGCGAAACCGCGCCGATTCTGGTCACCGCCGGATTCGCGACCACCATCAACACCAACGTGTTCAGCGGCTGGATGGCCTCGCTGCCGACCTTCATCTACACCCAGATCCTGAACCCCACCTCGCCGTCCAACCCGGATCCGTCCTCCCAACGGGCCTGGGGGGCGGCCCTGGTGCTCATCATCCTGGTGATGCTGCTCAACCTCGGCGCCCGCCTGATTGCCCGCATCTTCGCCCCCAAGACAGGCCGCTAGGCCATCCGCGCCCGCCGCCCCTACCTCCAGCAAGTGAAGGAACACCATGTCTAAGCGCATCGACGTCAAGGACCTCAACGTCTACTACAGCAAATTCCTGGCCGTCGAAGGCGTCAACATCAACATCGACGCCAAGTCCGTCACGGCCTTCATCGGCCCCTCGGGCTGCGGCAAGTCCACCTTCCTGCGCACCCTGAACCGCATGCACGAGGTCATTCCCGGTGCGCGGGTTGAGGGCGAAGTGCTGCTGGACGGGGACAACCTGTACGGCCCCGGCGTCGATCCGGTCACCGTCCGGTCCCAGATCGGCATGGTGTTCCAGCGCCCCAACCCGTTCCCCACCATGTCCATCCGGGACAACGTGCTGGCCGGCGTGAAGCTGAACAACACGAAGATCTCCAAGGGCGAGGCCGATGTCCTGGTGGAGCGGTCCCTGCAGGGGGCCAACCTCTGGAACGAGGTCAAGGACCGTCTGGCCAAGCCCGGCTCCGGGCTCTCCGGCGGCCAGCAGCAGCGCCTGTGCATTGCGCGCGCGATTGCCGTTGAACCCCAGGTGATCCTCATGGACGAGCCCTGCTCCGCCCTGGACCCGATCTCGACGCTGGCCATTGAGGACCTCATCAACGAGCTCAAGGACCAGTACACGGTGGTGATCGTGACGCACAACATGCAGCAGGCTGCCCGCGTGTCGGACAAGACGGCCTTCTTCAACATTGCCGGCACCGGCAAGCCGGGCAAGCTGATCGAGTTCGGCGACACCCCCACGATCTTCAGCAACCCGACCGAGAAGGCCACCGAGGACTACGTCTCCGGCCGCTTCGGATAACCAACCGAGTCCTACAGGCCGGCCACCGTCGAGAGCGCCAACTGCAGGACGAACGCGGCGGCGGCGGTGACAACCGGGGTCGCTACCCAGAACACCAGGATGCGGATCACCAGCCGCCGGTCGGTGCCCGGGAAACTCTGGTTGGCGCCGGCGCCAAGGGTTGCCGCCGTCACCGTGTGCGTGGTGGAGACGGGCCAGTGCAGCCCGATCGCGCCCACCAGCAGCATCACCGCGCTGTACATCTGCGCGACGAATCCGCGCAGGGGATCGACCCGGGTCAGCCGGTAGCCGATGGTGTAGGAAATCCGCCACCCGCCCGCGAGGGTTCCCGCCGACAGCAAGACGGCCGTCAGCAGGGCCACCCACGCCGGCACTGAACCGCCGTCGGAGAGCCCGGCCGCCAGCAGCGCCAGGATCACCACCGCGCTGGTGCGTTGGCCGTCCTGCAGCCCGTGCCCGAAGGCGACGGCGCCCGCGGCAATGGCCTGGGCCCGCCGGGAGCGGGTGTTGACGACATTGGGCGGCGTGTACCGGGCCGCCCAGCCCGCGGGCCAGACCAGCAGGAACGACCCCGCATAGGCGATCACCGGTGAGATCAGCAGCGGGAGCACCACCTGGGACAGGAGCGAGGCGTCAACGCCCATGACGGGGTTTCCGCCGACGGCGACGCTGGCGACCCCCGCCCCGGCGAGCCCGCCGACCAAGGCATGGGTGGAGGACGAGGGGATGCCGCGCCACCACAAGTAGACGCCCCAGAGGATGGCGCTCAGCAGCGCGGCCAGCAGAATCGTCAGGCCGTTTGTGCCCGGCGGCAGCGACAGCCACGCCTGGCTGACGGCCAGCGCCAGGGCGGCGCTCAGCCCGGCGCCGATGAAGTTGAACAGGCTGGCCAGAATCACCGCCACTGTTGGGGTCAGCGCGCGCGTCCGCACGGCCAGCGCCACCGACGAGGACGCGTCCCTGAACCCGTTGAGGAATGCAAAGGCCCCGGCGCAGAGCAGCACCAGGGCAAGGAAGAAGAGCACCACGTCAGGATTCCTTGACGATGATGCTGCCCACCTGGGTGGCGATCCGGCGCATGTCCTTCGTGACTTCCACGAGCTGGTTCGCGACGTCGCGGTTGCGCGCGTACTGCATGGCCTTCATCTCGTGGAGCATGTCCGCGACCCAGACCCGGTGCGTGCGCTCGGCACGCTTGGCCAGGCGCAGGATCTCGATCCAGTAGTCCTCGAGGTCGTCCAGATTGTTCAGCCGCCGCATCGCATCGACCGTTAGTTCGGCCTGGCGGCTGATGATTTCCAGCTGGTCGGCGGCCCGCCTGGGCAGCCGTTCGAGCTTGTAAAGGGAGACGAGCTCGGCGGCGGCGTCGAGCTTCTCCATGGCCTCGTTGAGGAACCGGGACAGCGTGTACATGTCCTCGCGCGGCAGCGGGTTCACGAAGCTGGTGCGCATATGGGTCAGGAGGGCAAAGTGCAGCTCCGCGGATTTGGCCTCGTGGTTGTGCATGTCCTCCACCAGCCGGGCATGCTCGCTGGCCGGGGCGCCGAGGATCTCCGAGAGTGTTCCGGTCCCCAGCACGATCTGGCGCGCCATTTGGGAGAGCAGGTTCAGTCCGGCGGACTCCTGGGGGAACAGGCGCAGCTTCACGTGGTGTCACCGGTCTTCCGGGAGGAGGTTCGCGGGTGGAGCCGGCCGGCCGTGTGACTTGACGGTGACCAGTGCATACGCATCACTTTACCGTCCGCGGCGGGTCCGGCCCGGCCCGACGCGGCGTGTGACGGCGCAGGTGAAAACCGGGCGAACATCAGGGTCAGAAGGCATGAAAATGGTGCCGAACCGGATACGCCTCTCGGCGGTAGGCCGCTCTAGGCGGCTAAATGTTGAAGCCCGGGGGTTTCGCGGTTCGGCACCGCTTTTAGTTTTCTACGTAGGTTCATGCAAGTCAACATTGACAGCCTGCCCGAGCCGTGCGTGTCCTGGGTGCTGCGGGCCCGTCATCCGGGCGCCTGCCGCCCGGCCCGGCTGGCCCCTCAGTCCAGTTCGCCCAGCCGCCACGCGTTGGCGGCGTGCTCGAGGTCCTCGGCCGTCTTGACGAGCAGATGCGAGTTGCGGGTGAGTTTGCTGGCGTGGTTTTCGTTGCTGTGCTCGGCGTTGTCCGCAAGCGTTGCCTGGCCCAGGGCCACCACGCGGCAGAACGCTGCGGAGCGTTCCAGGGCGACGTCGAATTCGCCGTCGAACGCCCCGGAGAGGATGGCGTCCGCCATGGATTTCATCTCATCGGCGCCGGGCGGTTCGGCCGCGCCGGCGACCACATGCGAAACCTGGGCCGTGTCCTTGCCCGCCTTGAAGTAGACGGAGATCCGCTCGGGATCCTGGATGGTGGCGGCCCGCAGGGCGTACAGGCGCCACAGCGCGCCGGGGAGGGACCGGGCGGGGCTTTCGGCCCACATTTCGGCGATTGCTTCCAGGCCCTGCTCATCGGCGAGTTTGACGAGCCGTTTGGTGACTTTGGGATCGTCGCTGTCCCGGCCGCGGCGCACGAGAGCCTGCGCGGCCAGATGGGCCGCCTCCGAGACGCGGGCAGGATCGGCCCCTCCGGCGAAAGGCTCAAAGTCGATCGGTGCGAAGGGTTTCGGCTTGTGGTGCCGCGGGCCGGGGGCGCTTGATCCTGCTTGCTCGCTCATGCCCCCACGCTACTCCAGTGCCGCAAGGGAATCGAGGATCGGTGCGCGCTGCTGCCGTAGACGCCGGGGGCCGACGCCGCCGGTGCGGCCAACGTGAAAAAAGCCGGCCCGGGTCTGGGGTACAGTGTTAACGTCCAGAAATGGACTGGGCCGAAACGCGCTGCATCAGCGGATGTATCCGCTGGTTCGGGGCTGTCGGCTGGGGCCTTTAGCTCAGTTGGTAGAGCATCGGACTTTTAATCCGTGGGTCGTGGGTTCGATCCCCACAGGGCCCACTCTTTTAGCGAAGAGTGGAAAAACCCCGGTTTCCTGGCAACAGGAGGCCGGGGTTTTTTTGTGCCCGCCACCGGGGTCCAGTCCGGGCGGTTCGGGGGCCCTAGCCGCCAGGGCTCCGGGGCCCTGGGGCCGTGTGGCTGCAGCCACCCGGATTGCACGGCTGGCTAGTTACCAGTTCCGCTAGGCTTGGCGAATGGACTCCCACGGCGCCTCCGGATACTGGTATGGCCCCGATGACAGCCTGGATCCTCCGGCGGCGATCCTGCAGGCCCTCCGCGACTATCGGATCTCGGAGGTGGCGACCAGGCGGTCCACCCGCGATTCGATGGGCATGGGTGAGACGGACCTGCTGGCTTTGCGCTACCTGCTGCGGGCTAAGGCGACAGGCGAACGGGTTGGCCCGAAGGATCTCAGCCGCGTCCTGGGCATCACCACCGCTTCCACAACGTCCCTGATCGACCGGCTGGTAGCAAGCGGGCATGTCCGGCGGGAGCCGCACCCGACGGACCGGCGCTCCCTTGTGATCGTGCCGACGGTGGCGACGGACTCCGAAGTCCGCGCCACGCTTGGACACATGCACCGGCGCATGATGGAGGTGGCAGAGTCCATGAGCGCGGAGGACGCCCGCGTGGTCATTACTTTCCTCCGCCGGATGAGCGCGGCCATCGGCGCCGAGCGGCATAACTAGCTCGTTTAACTAGTTATATGTATGCTTACTACTTGTTTTTTAGATCTCAACGAGAGTAGGCGCCGTGGCTGAATCCGCAACCCTGACCGGGGACCCTGCGACAGTGCTCCCGCCCGGCGCCCCGCTGCACTGCGGCGCACCCATGCAGTGGACCTCGCCTGAGCCGGCGATGCCCTCCTACTCGTTCGGGCCCGCGGACCCGTCCCTCGATCTTCCGGCCCTGTGGCGCTGTCCCTGTGGCTTCCAGCTCGACGGCGGTATCCAGCCGGGGGACGGACTCCACTTCGCCGACGGTTTCCAGGCGGAGAGCGTGTTCCAGCTGGAGGGCGGGTTTCAGTTGAGCGGGATCCAGCTGGATGGTGGCGAACAGGGCGTCGATCAGGCTGCTGCGGGGCTTGCCGCGGCCTGCTGACCCAGCGGCCGTTTCTCACCAGCCTGCTCTTCGCCGCAGCACCGCGTCAGCCGGGCGCCGGCTCCTCACCCCCGGTGCGCCAGCCGGGGCCGGGCCGGCACCAGCGCCGTGGGGGAGGCCACCTGCAGCCGGTCCGCAGGGATACCCGGCAACCCTGATGCCGCGTCCAGAGGAAACGTCACGATGTCGCCGGAGCGTTCGTGGGCGACGTGCAGCAAGCCGTCGCGGACCGCGTGGTGCCGGGGCCAGTCGCCGCCGCTGGGGACGTCGGCCACCGGACGCAGCGCCGCGCCCCCGGCCTCCACCTCCAGCACGCAGACCCGGTTCGAACCGCGGACGCCCACATAGGCGTACCTGCCGTCGGCCGCCAACGCGATCTCTGCCGCCGAATCATCCGGCTGCGCCCCGGCGGCGCCGGCGGGCCCGACGAATCCGAGCCGGAAGTCCCCGGAGTCCGGCGACAACCCGGCCACAGCCACCTCGATTGAATACTCGGTCACCACAAAGACATGGCCGCCCTGATGCTGGACCAGGTGCCGCGGGCCGCTGCCCCGCGGCAGGACCACCTCGTGGTCCAGGGCCGGCCCCAGAGCCAGCCCCGGTCCGGATCCGACATTCCAGATCCGCAGCAGGTCGTGGCCGAGGTCGGTGGTCATCACCCTGCCGTCGGCCAGCATAAGTGCCGCATGAGCGCGGCTCGGCCGTTTTTCCCGTTCGCCGGGGCCGCCGCCGGGAGTCTCACCGTACGGGTCGCGCGATTCGACGCCGGCCGTCCGGTCAACAATGCCGCCGTCGGCGTCGAGCTCATAGAACAGCACCCGGCCGTCGCCCCAGCAGCAGACAACGAGGAAACGGCCGGAAGGCTCGACGGCGACATGGCAGGCCGCGTCACCGGCCGGCCACGCCGGGCCCGCGGGCTCCAGTCCAAACGCGCCGGCCCGGCGGTAGGCCCGGACGGTCCTGGCCTGCTCGGCCACGGCATAGACCACAGGGAGAGACGGGTGGACCGCCAGGAAGGACGGCGAGTCGGCCGCCGCCGCAACACCCAACCAGCGCAATGTGCCGTCGGCCGCCGCGGCAACCGCGCCGATCCCCGTGCCGCGGCCGCCGGAATCTGCCGTGTAGGAGCCGGTCCAGATGAGATCGTGGGCAGGGAGGGAGTCCATGCTGCCATCCTGCCAGCCGCCGCCGCCAAGGCATCCCAAGCAGGCGTCACAATCCGCCGCCGCAGTCCGCCGCAAAACCCGGACTAATCACAGCAGACCCAATCACAGCTGGCCGCGGGCGGCTTCGGTAGCATGGGGCAATCGAGCAACTGCAGCAAAAGGAGGTGGGTCCCGTTCACGCAAGTCCAGAAAGGATGCCCGCCCAGCAGTGCCGGCCTCGGCCAGCTCACGGTGAGGGCGTCTGACACCCGACCGAAAGGCGCACCCATGCCAGTAATCCGCCATCTTTCCCCGCACGAGATACTCACGGCCAGGCTCCGGGCAGCCGGCTGCGTGTTTGCCGAAGACGAGGCCCGCCTGCTGATCGACGCGGCCCCGACCCCGGAGGCGCTCGAACGGATGGCCGGCCGGAGGGTCGCCGGCCTTCCCCTTGAACACATTCTCGGTTGGGCGGAATTCTGCGGACTCCGCATCGCGGTCGACGCCGGAGTCTTCGTGCCCCGCCGCCGGACGGAATTCCTCGTCCGGCAGGCCGCTGCGTTCCTGGACGCAAGCCGCATGGCGCGGGGCGACGCCCCGGCACCGGTCGTTGTCGATCTGTGCTGCGGGTCCGGCGCTGTCGGTGCGGCGCTCGCGGCCCTCGCCGGCCCCGCCGAACTCCACTGCGCCGATATCGACCCCGCGGCCGTGTCCTGTGCACGCACCAACGTCCTGCCCCTGGGCGGGGAGGTCCACGAGGGTGATCTCTATGCTCCCCTCCCGGCGGCCCTCCGGGGCCGGGTCCGGCTGCTGGCCGTCAACGCCCCCTACGTTCCCTCGGCAGACATCGAAACCATGCCGCAGGAAGCGCGCGTCCACGAGCCGCGGGCCTGCCTCGACGGCGGCGCCGACGGGCTTCAGGTGCAGCGGCGGGTCGCCGCCGGCGCGCGGCAGTGGCTGGCGCCCGGCGGCCACGTGCTGATAGAGACCAGCCGCCGGCAGTCCGCGCAGACGGCCGGAATCCTCCGCGGGCACGGACTGGCGGCCCGGGTGCTGCGCTCGGAGGAACTGGGGGCCACCGTGGTGGCCGGCGTGCTGCTGCCCTCCGGCGGGCGGTGGCCGGCAGGGGCGGCGACGGTGGCCCCTCAAAGAAACTCCTAGGGCAGTTTGTCCCCGTCCACGTTGGTGGCGGGGCCCGCCGGGGTGGCGCCGCCCTCGTCTGACCAGTCCTGGCCGGTCTGGTCGGTGAGCGCAGGGTCGGAATGGACATCGCGGGCCGCGGGTGCCGGCGTTCCGGGCGTGGCTGCTCCCGGTTTTCCTGGCGTGGCCGTTCCGGGCGTGGCCGCGGACGTGCTTCCGTGGCCGGCATCGCGGTGGACAGCGGAGCTTATGACGGTACCGGCGCGGCGCGCGGCTTCGCCGAGATGCTCGGAGACCTCGGGGGCTTTGTCTTTGACCGTTTCTGCTGCCGCGGCCACCTTGTCCTGGACCGGCTTGCTGTGCCAGAGCTCTGCCGACCTGGCCTTGAGCTTGTCATAGGCTGCGCGGCCTGACCGCGATCCCAGGACGTACCCTGCTGCCAGTCCGGTGGCGAAAAGAAATTTGCCCTTCATGCTGTGCTCCTGCTCCCTGACGTAGGTGAAAAGTAGACGTTGTTGAACAGTTCGTGGACAGTGGGTGGCAGTGCCGGACCATGCGGCCGGCGGGCCGCCTTGCTGTCAAAATAGTGCAAAAAACCGGCCCCGGGAATAACCCAGGGCCGGTTTCCGGTCAGCTTCCGTGTTAGCGGGCTGAGCGCTTGCTGATCATGCCGTAAACGAGCAGGACGATGATCGCACCGCCGATGGCCAGCAGCCAGGTCGACAGCGAGAAGAACTCGTTGATGCCCACGCCGAACAGTGCGCTGCCAATGAATCCGCCGAGCAGGGCGCCGACGACGCCCAGGATCAGAGTGATGATGATGCCACCGCCCTGACGTCCCGGGAGGATAGCCTTAGCGATGGCGCCGGCGATGAGGCCCAGAATCAGAAATGCGAGAAAACCCATTTTTCGTTCCTTCTTCTTTCATAGAGGAGGCACCCGGATCGCCGGGTGCGCTACATCCTTCTGCCCTAATACTAATCATGCTTAGTATCAAAGAGCCACCCGACACCCGTGGGTTCGGCGGGCGGGGTGCCAAAACAGCCGACTGCGCCCTACCATGCGTAGTCTTCCGGAGCCGTCCTGTGGCCCGGGAAGATCTCGTCGAGGCGCTTGAGTGCATCGGTGTCGAGCTTCAATTTGTGCGCCCTGACGGAGGCTTCGAGCTGCTCGAGGGTACGCGGGCCGATGATCGGAGCGGTGACTGCCGGCTGGTGGAGCAGCCACGCGAGTGCCAGGTCCGCGGGTTCCTGACCCAGTTCGGCGGCGAATTCCTCGTATCGCCGGATCTGTTTCTGGTGCGACTTGAGCGCCTCGAGGGCCCGGCCCGCGATGCGCCGGACGCCGTCGTTCTCCTTCTTCAGCACTCCGCCGAGCAGGCCGCCGTGCAACGGCGACCATGGCAGGATCCCCAGGCCATACTGCTGGGCGGCCGGGATGACCTCCAATTCCACGTCCCGGGTCAGCAGGTTGTAAATCGACTGCTCGCTGACCAGCCCGTTGTAGTTGCGGCGGCCGGCTGTTTCCTGGGCCCGGGCGATGTGCCAGCCGGCGAAGTTGCTGCTGCCGGAGTACAGGATCTTGCCTTGCTGGACGGCGACCTCGACAGCCTGCCAGATCTCATCCCAGGGCGTGTTCCGGTCCACGTGATGGAACTGGTACAGATCGATGTAGTCCGTCTGCAGCCGCTTCAGGCTGGCATCGAGCGCCCGGCGGATGTGCAGTGCCGAGAGTTTGGACTCGTTGGGCCGGTCGGTCATGGTGCCGAACAACTTGGTGGCAAGCACCGTGCGCTCGCGGCGCTCGCCGCCCTGGGCGAACCAGCGGCCGAGTATTTCCTCCGTCCAGCCGCGGTGGCTGGACCCGCCATACACATTGGCCGTGTCGACGAAGTTGATGCCGGCGGCCTGCGCGGTGTCCAGGATGGCGAAGGCCTGCGTCTCCTCGGTCTGCGGGCCAAAGTTCATGGTGCCCAGGCAAAGCCGCGAGACTGTCAGGCCGGAGCGGCCCAGATGCGTATAGCGCATGAAGTTTTCCTCTCCGCCCTGGCCTCCTCTGCCCTGACGGGTTGCGGGTTTCTCCGGAGCGGGACGGTGCGTGCCGGCCCGCTCCGGAGTCTGGCGTCAACGCTCCAGGCGGAACCCCAGCTTGATGGTGACCTGCCAGTCGGCGACCTGCCCGTTTTCAAGGTGGCCGCGGATCTCCTTGACTTCGAACCAGTCAAGGTTCCGGAGGGTCTTGGCGGCCTCGGCGATGCCGTTCCGGACGGCCGCATCGACGCCCTCGTTCGAGGTTCCGACAATTTCAGAAATGCTGTAAGTGTGATTAGGCAACTTCGCTCCTCGTGATCGCCATCGATGCCCGGCTGTGGGCCGTTCCTGCAGACTAGCCGACCGAACCCGGCCGGACTAGGGGTTTGTGCCCGGAGTCCGGGACCCCGGGAGGCGGTCCGGGCAGCGGGCGTTTGGCCTGCCGGGGCGGGGTGTCTGCGCGCGGCCTGATCCGGCTCACCATCCAGGGCAGCATGTAGTGCGCCATCCATGCCAGGTCACCGGCCCGGGTCTCCCGCCAGTTGCCCGGCGGCATCGGCTTCGGTTCCAGCGGCCGCAGACGGTGTGGCACGCTGAGCGTGTCCAGGACCATGGCCGCAATGGTGTGGTGTCCCAGCGGCGAGAAGTGCAGGCGGTCCGGATCCCACATCCGCGGATCGCTCAGTTGCCGCAGGGCCCACAAATCGGCGATGACGACATCACGCCGGGCGGCGATGACACGGATGTTCTCGTTGAATACCGCGACCTTCCCCCGGATGTGTCCGAACACGGCGGTTTCGCCCCAGTCCGGCCCGGTGAACAGGACCACCGTGGCCCCGGTGGCAGAGAGGGCTGCCACGGCGTCGTCCAGGGCCGCGGCCATCCGGTCCGGATCGCCGCGATGAAACACGAGATCGTTCCCGCCGGCGGAGAGCGAGACGAGGTCAGGCTTCAGGTTCAGGGCCGGTCCGAGTTGCTGGTCGAGTATTTCGCGCAGGACCAGGCCGCTGATGGCAAGGTTTGCGTACCCGAACTCGCGGCGGCCCTCGCCGAGTTCCTCGGCGATGCGGTCCGCCCACCCCCGAATGCCCCCGGGGCTCAGCGGTTCCGGGTCGCCGACGCCTGCCGTGAACGAGTCGCCCAAAGCGACATACCGGCTCCAGGGCCGGGAACGCAGGTCACCGGCACGGCCGCGTGCGGAGCTCTGATCCCCTGGATGCCACGGCCCCGCGGCGGGGAGGTTGACGCCGGTACCGCCGGCGTCCGGCTCTAGGAACCTGGCGGCGTTCACATCACCAGCAATACGCCGATATTCCATGCCTCGCTAGGTACTTATGCCCCTAGCGGGGCGGCATGAGGCCGCGGCGGCCACCCCCGGCCGTCCGCCACCCGGGAGGCGAAATACTCAGGGGGGTATAATGTGGAGCCTGACGCATCGAACCGGAGGAACCAATGGAACTCGATCCCACCGACATGAAGCCTGTCATTAACCGGCTTCGCCGCGCCCAGGGCCAGCTCGCGGCCGTCACCAGGATGATCGAGGAGGGCCGCGACTGCAAGAGCGTCGTGACCCAGCTGGCGGCCGTGTCGAGTGCCCTGGACAAGGCTGGATTCTCCATCATTGCGACGGGCCTGCAGCAGTGCATGCAGCAGGAAGACCCCAGCCTGGACCGCGCCGAACTCGAGAAGCTCTTCCTCTCGCTCGCCTGAGTTCATTATCCGGGCAAAGCGCGGGTCCGCGTCAGGCGGGGCCTCCGGCCAGCACGAAGGTCTTCAGATCGTCAAGGGTCTGCTGCATGTGGGCGTCCATGGCGTCGCGGGCGCGGTGCGGGTCGCGGGAGGCCAGGGCGTCAGCGATGTTCTGATGGTGCCCGATGGCGTGCTCCTGGATCTCCGGCACCTTGGAAGTTTCCGTCCGCCGTTTTTCCAGCACGCGGTGCAAGGGTTCGAATAACACGGCGACGAAGACGTTTTCCGAGGCCTGCAGGATGAGGTCGTGGAAAGCGAGGTCTTCCTCCACGAATGCCGCGAGATCATTCCTCTCGTGGGCTAGCCGCATCCTGTCGACGTGCGCGCGGAGGGCCTGGATGTCCGTGTCCGACATTCGCCCGGCGGCCAGTTCGCAGGCGCCCGTCTCCAGCATCCGCCGGAGCTCGATGAGCTGGATGGCGGCCGAGGCGTCGTTTGTGCCTTCCGAGGCTGCCCGCAGCACGGCGTCCAGGGAGCCCCAGCGGTTCACCGGGTTCACGAACGTGCCCCGGCCGCGTTCCACGCTGAGGATCCGCTGGGCTTCAAGGGTTTTCATGGCCTCGCGCACGGTCATGCGGCTGACTTCGTGCCGGGAGCTGAGCTCCAGTTCGCCGGGGACGCTCGCGCCGGGCGGGAACTCGCCGCCAATAATCCGGTCCAGCAGTTCGTCGGCCACAACGCCGACCAGCGATTTCCTAGCCAATTCTCCCCGTCCAGCGACTTGTTGCCTGATGGCGTGCTCCGTGATGGCCAAGTCTACTTGCGCGTCGTTGTGCCATATGCCACACTAGCATTCATATGCAAGATGTCTGACATCTTACATTTTGTTCCTGCTGCGGCTCGCGGAGAACCGCAGTTTTCCACTGACAGATCCACACACAATGGAGTGCATAGTGCCCCTCGAAGCAGACGTGCTCGCCGCTTTCCCCGCGGAAGTACAGATCCCCGCCCGGCTGGTGGCAGACAGCGTGGCCGCCTCCTCCGAGGCATCCCCCCGTGTCCTGGTCGTACTCGACGACGACCCCACCGGCACCCAGTCCGTGGCGAACCTGCCGGTCCTCACCCGCTGGGAAGTGGCGGACTTTGCCTGGGCGTTCGCCTACGAAGTCGACGGCCAGCGCCAGCGCGCGGTCTACGTGCTCACCAACACCCGCAGCCTTGACCCTGCCGAGGCGGCTGCCCGCAACGAGGAGATCGTCCGCAACGCACTCGCGGCCGCAGCGACCGCTGAACCCGCGCTTCGGCTCAGCTTTGTCAGCCGCAGCGACTCCACCCTCCGCGGACACTACCCGCTCGAACCGGACGTCATCGCAGCTACCGTCACCGCCGTCAACGGCGAGAAGACGGACGGCGTCGTGATCGTTCCCGCGTTCCCTGACGCCGGCCGCGTGACGGTCGGCGGCGTGCACTTCACCCGCGGCACAGGCACGGACGCCGGGCAGCTCACCCCCGTGGCCGAGACCGAATTCGCCCGGGACGCCAGCTTCGGCTTCGCCAACTCGGAGATGGCCAAGTATGTCGAGGAGAAGTCGAACGGCCGGTTCCCCGCGGATTCGGTGATCGTGCTGGATCTGGACATCATCCGGGCGTCCGCCGATCCGATGATCTCCGCCAAGGCCATTGCCGATGCCATCGACGCCGCCACGGATTCGACTCCGATCGTGGCGGACATCGTCACCGAAAACGACCTGCGGGCGCTGGCCCTGGGCCTGGAAGAAGCGGAAAGCCGCGGCAAGAAGCTGCTCTACCGCGTGGGCCCGCCGTTTGTGCGGGCACGGATCGGCCAGGAAATCCGCACCGAACTCAGCGGCGAGGAAGCCTATGCGGGCAACATCCCCTCGGAAGCCGGTGGCCTGATCGTGGTCGGCTCGCACGTCGGTGTCACCACCCGCCAGCTCAACGCCCTCACCGAACAGCACAGCGCGGCCCGGATCGTGGAGATCGACGTCGAGAAGCTCCTCGGCGACAACGCGGGGGAGTACCTGGACGAAACCGTGGACACGGTCGTCGCTGCCCTCCGCGGCGGCGACGTGATCGTGCACACGAGCCGGCTCCTGATCAAGACCTCCGACGCCGCCGAAAGCCTGCGGATCGCCCGCACCGTCTCTGCCGCCGTCGTCGCCGTGGTGAACCGCACGCTAAAGACCTTCCCGCCCCGCTTCGTAATCGCCAAGGGCGGCATCACATCCTCGGACGTGGCCGCACACGGCCTGGAAATCCGGCACGCGATAGTCCGCGGGCCCATGCTGCCGGGCATCGTCAGCCTGTGGGAACCGGTGGACGGACCGGCCAAGGGCATCCCGTACATCGTCTTCGCCGGCAACGTGGGCGACGACCAGTCCCTCGCCGATGTCACGCGCAAGCTCAGCAACACCTTCTAATCCCCCCAGCACCAAACGTCATTCGATGGAGAACACCATGACCAGCAACTACACCATCACCGTCCTTGGCCTTGGCGCCATGGGCCTGCCCATGGCCACGCGCCTGGCAAGCGAGCTCACCGTCCACGGCTTCGACATCGCCGAACCGCGCCTGAAGCTGGCTGAAGAGGCCGGCATCCGCACCTTCGCCTCCGCACGGGAAGCCTCGAAAGGCGCCGACGCGCTGCTGCTGGCAGTGCGCAACGGTGAACAGCTAAACGATGTCCTGTTCGGCGAGAACGGCGTGGCCTCCGTGCTCAAGCCGGGCGCCGTCGTGATCCTGGGCAGCACCGTGGGCACCGAGGCCATCCCGGCCGCCGTCGACCGCCTGGCCGAATACGGCGTCGAACTGGTTGATGCCCCGCTGTCCGGCGGCCCCAAGCGTGCCGGCGAGGGCGACCTCCTGATCGTGGTGGGCGCCTCGCCCGAGGCCCAGGAAAAGGCCCGCCCGGCCCTTGAGCTGCTCGCCTCCACCCTGACCGTGGTCGGCGACAAGCCCGGCGACGGCCAGGCCCTCAAGACCGTCAACCAGCTGCTCTGCGGCATCCACATCGCCGCCGCCGCCGAGGCGATGGCCCTGGCCGACGCCCTCGGCCTGGACCAGGCCAAGACCCTCGCCGCCCTTGAAGCCGGCGCGGCGGGTTCCTTCATGCTTTCCAACCGCGGACCGCGCATCCTGGAGGCCTACACCGAGGACGGCGCCGAAGTCCTCAGCCGGCTGGACATCTTCGTCAAGGACATGGGGATCGTCGGCAAGGCCACCCGCGCCGCCGGCCTCGCCGCCCCGGTGGCCGCCGCCGCCGAGCAGCTCTACCTCCTTGGCCAGGCCCAGGGCCTCGCCGCCGCCGATGACTCCGCCGTCATCAAGGTCGTCGCGCCCACCAGGCGCACCGCCTAACCAGCCACCCCCATCCCCGACGACGGCGGTCCCCCTCCGCCGTCGCCGGGTCCCCACCCCACTGTTCCCGGCGACTGACTCGCTGGGCGACCTTCCTGTCAAAGGAGACACCTCTTCATGACCCCCCTGCTCAATTCCCTGATGGTGCGCGCAGCCGACGCGCCCGTCATCAAGCCGGCCGTGGAGCTGGGAACTCCGCTGCTGCTGACAATCGCGGCGGCCGGCGTCGCCCTGCTGCTGGTGATGATCATCCGCTTCAAGATCCAGGCCTTCGTGGCCCTGCTGACCGTCAGTATCCTGGTGGCCGTGGCCGCGCAGATCCCGCTCAAGGACGTGTTCACCGTGGTGGCCGCCGGGGTGGGAGGCACCATGGGCAAGGTCGCCCTCCTGATTGCGCTCGGCGCGATCCTGGGGCGGATGATCGAGGTATCCGGCGGCGTCCAGTCCCTCGCCGACCACTTCACCGCCAAGCTCGGGGCCACCCGGGTGGCCGTCGCCCTCACCGCAGTCGGCTTCCTGGTGGCGATTCCGGTGTTCTTCGAGGTCGGCATCATTGTCCTGGTGCCGGTCGTCTACGCCTTCGCTAAAATTGCCAACGTCCACCCGGTGAAGTTCGGCCTGCCCATGGCCGGCATCATGCTAGCCATCCACGTGGCCGTGCCCCCGCACCCGGGGATTGTTGCCGGTGCCGGCGTGCTCGGCGCCGACATCGGACTGATCGCCCTGATCTCGCTGACGATCTGCGTGCCGCTGGGCTTCCTGTCCTACTGGGTCGCGTCCATCATGAACCGCAAGACCTACGAACTGCTGCCGGCCGTCAAAACCCAGGTGGACGAGTTCGGCTCCGCCACCATGGTCCGCGTTGGCCACGAGGGCCCGGGCAGCAAAGCCATCGCCCCGCCCCGTCCGGGACTGATCATCTTCCTCATCGCCACCCCGATCGTGCTGATCCTCCTCGGCACCGTCGGCACCCTGGTGATCGACAAGAACGACTTCTGGTACGGCGTCGCGGCGTTCGTGGGCAACCCCGTCTTCGCCCTGCTGGTGGCCGTTGCGCTCTGCTTCTTCCTTCTGGCCGTCCGCCGGCAGTGGTCGCTGACGGAAACCGGCGAAATCTTCGAAGGCGCGTTGCCTCCGATCGCGTCCATCCTGATGGTTGTTGCGGCAGGCGGCGTGTTCGGCAGCGTCCTGCAGGTGAGCGGAATCGGCAAGGCTCTCTCCGAATCCCTCGACACGCTCGGCGTTCCGCTGCTGCTGCTTGGCTTCATCATCTCCCTCGCCCTCCGCGCAGCCCAGGGCTCGGCCACCGTCGCGATCGTCACCACGGCCGGCCTGCTCTCCTCCGCCGTCGCCGGCGGCGGCTACACGCCGGCGCAGACCGCCGTGATCGTGATCGCCATCGGATTCGGCGCCCTCGGCCTCTCCCACGTGACCGACGCCGGTTTCTGGGTGGTTGTGCGCTACTACGGACTGACCGTCGCCGACGGCCTCAGGACCTGGACCGTGCTCACCACCGCGCTGGGACTGGCAGGCTTCGCCCTGACATTCGTCGCCTGGATGCTGGTGGGGGGACTGAGCGCCTGATGCGTACCCAACTGGACACCCTGGTGACCGGCGCCCTGCAGCAAGGCTCTGCCGTTCCGGCGTTCACCTGTTACGACTTCACCACCGCGCTCGCCGTTGTGGGGGCGGCCGAGGAATCCGGCCGGGGCGCCATCCTGCTGGTCGCACCGAAGACCGCGGCAACGCCCAACGGGCTGCGGCTGGTCGCCGCCCTGCGCGGACTCGCCGACGCAGCCTCCGTGCCGATTGCGGTGCAGCTGGATCATGCCACCGACCCGCAGGTGATCGCCGACGCCGTCAGTGCCGGGGCCGACTCGGTGCTGGTCGACGGGTCCTCGCTGCCGTACGAGGACAACATCGCCCTGGTCCGGAACGTCCGCGCGGCCTTGGCAGCGCAGGGCCGGGCCGACGTCGTCATTGAAGCAGAACTCGGCGGACTCGCCGGCGACGAGGACCGGGCCTTCGGGACCGACGCCGCGGATAACGCAGGCAGCACAGTGGCGGACGCCCCCGCCGGGCTCACCGACTCCGCCCAGGTGGAGGACTTCGTGGCCCGCACCGGGGCGCAGCTTCTCGCCGTGGCTGTGGGCAATGTCCATGGCAAGTACAAAGGGGAGCCCCGGCTGCGCTGGGACGTGCTGCAGGACATCGCCGTGCGGACCCGGATCCCGCTGGTCCTGCACGGCGCCTCCGGCATTCCGGCCGAGGAACTGGTCAAGGCCGCCGCGATGAACGTGGGCAAGGTCAACTTCAACACGGAGCTGCGCACCGGCGTCCTGACGGTCCTTGAGGAACAGACCACAGCGCACCGGGCTGACGGCGAGAACCTCCAGGCACTGCTGGGCCTGTGGAATGCCTCGGCCAGGACCTTCGCGGCCACCGCCCTGGCCACACTCTCGCGCTGACACTGTGACTGCCAGGGCAGTATGGCCCGCAGCCGGCGCGCATCCGGGCCATACTGCTCTGGCAGCCAGGGCGCCGCGGCCCGACAATGATGGCAACACAGCCTGTCTTCCCGAGGGGTGCCATGCTTGCGCAGCAGCGGCCAACCGGCGACCCGGCGCCGATGCCGGACCGAGACCCGGTGATCGACCTTGTCCGGTTCTTTTGCCTGGCATTGGTGGTGGTCGCGCACACCATGATGGTGAGTCCCGTACTGCACCCGGACGGCACCGTGACGTCCGAGAACACCTTGGGCGATCAGCACTGGTTTGAACCAGTGGTGTGGGTCTTCCAGATCATGCCGCTGTTCTTTGTGGCCGGAGGCATCACCGGGCTGCAGTCCTGGCGCCGGCTCCGCGCCAGGGGCGGCAACGCCTTCGATTTCATGCAGGCCCGGCTGCTGCGCCTGATTCGGCCGGCCGCCGTCCTGCTGGCGGTCATGTTCGTTGGCCTGTCGGCGGCCCGCCTCGCAGGGGTTGACCCTCAGGTCATCGAGCTGCTCACCAGCGGAGCCGGCATGCCGCTGTGGTTCCTGGCCGCGTACCTCGCCGCGCAACTCAACCTTCCCTGGCTGGCGGCCCTCCACACCCGCGCGCCATGGCTGACCTTCGCCGGCCTCACCGCCCTGGTGGTGACGGTCGATTGCCTGCGGGGAGTGCTGCCGCTGCTGGCATACCTGAACATGCTGTTCCTGTGGTGCGCCGTGCAGCAGCTCGGATTCATCGTGGCGGATGGCCCGCGGCTGCTGCCGGGCCGGCCGGCGCACCTGGGCATCATGGTTGCCAGCAACATGCTGCTGGGGCTGATAGTCCTGCTGGGGCTGTATTCGGGGAACATGCTGGTGAACCTCAATCCGCCCAATGTGACGCTGCTGCTCCTGGGCATCTCGCAGGCCGCCGCCCTCCAGCTCTTCCGGCCGGTGCTGTCCCGGATCGCGTCCGTGGCCGGGGTGCGCCGGATGATGGGCGTGGCCGGCCGGCGGTCCATGACTGTTTATCTGTGGCATCTGCCCCTGCTGGCGGCGATGTCCGGTGTGCTGCTGCTGACGGATTTCCCGCAGCCCCCCGGGGGTAGTGCGGCCTGGTGGTGGGGGCGGCCCCTGGTGCTGTTGGGCGTCATCGCCCTGCTGCTGCCGGTGGTGGCATTGTTTGGCAGGCTGGAGGAGCGGCCGACGGCGTCCGGCCCGTCGCCGAGCCGGCCGGCGGCCGCCGTGCTGCTCGCCGCCGTCGCCGTTTTTGTCCCGGCAGTCAACGCCGCGCTCACCGGGCTCACGCCCGGGCTCCTCGGCGGGGGTGCCGCCTGCTTCGCGCTCGCCGTCGTGCTCCTGGGCCGGATTCCGGTTCGGCTCACGACGCCACCTGACGGGCAGGGCGGATCGGAACCGCCATTGCCACGCCCGCCATTAAGTGCCAATGTCGAACCATGACGGAGAACTCGGCAACCACGGAAGACACCTTCACCCCGGACGTCTCCACCACCCGGAACGACGAGCTGCACCGTTACGAACTCCGTGTCGGCGACAAGCTGGCCGTCCAGGTGCGCTTCATCGACAGGCCGGGCCATATCGACTTTATCCACACGGATACCGCAGAGCAGTTCCAGGGCCAAGGGCTCGCCAAAGTGCTGGCGCACTTCGCCCTCGATGACGTGGTTGCCTCCGGCAAGCGGATCATCCCGAATTGCCCGTTCATGTACCGCTACCTGCGCAAACATGAGTCGTACCACCAGTATGTGGACTGGCCGGAGCGGGTCCCAGAGGGAGCCTGAGCGCCTGGCGCGGGGGCCGGAACGGAGTCATCGGCCTGCCCGCTTGTGGGCAGCGGACCAACCTCGTAAAGTTTGACCAGAGTTATGCAGTTGGCTCTTGGACAGGTGACTTTGGAGTACCCCATGAACCATAAACTGCGTGTGCTTGTCCGGGTGGACGTCGATCCCGCACAGGTCACCCTCGAAATTACCGGCTGCGTTACCCAGTCTGACTCAGCAACCCTCCTGCACATTGTGCGCCGCGCCTGCCGCCTCGAACCGGGCGCCGCCGTGGTCATCGATCTCCACGGCGCCTCCCACCTGGACCCTGAGGTGCTGCTGGACCTCCGGCGTCTCGCTGATGCCGGACACCTGCCCTCTCCCGATGCCGGGGGCTCCGCAGAGTCCGGACCGCTTCGTTTCGCCCTCGACGAGCCGGCGGTGCTGCCAATCTGCCTCGTGCACGTCGGCGCCGACGCCGAAGTCCTCGCCGGACTCGACACCGACGACCGCCCGGCCCCCGTCGCCGTCGCCGGGAACGGAGACAGCGAAGCTGCCGGACTGCTTGACGTCGGGCCCGGCTCCGGATCCGACTCCGGGCTGGGGGAGGCCAACAGCCCGCTGGCCGCGGAAACCGGCGGCGCCAGCGACCTTGGCTCCATCGACGGGCTGGCGCTTTCGGAGTACTTCGAGGGAACGCTGGATCCTGTGGCCACGGTCCGGGCACTGTCCGACACGGCGCTGTGCCGGCTCGCGGACGCTCTCTACCGCCACCTCGACACCAGCAGCCCCTCTTTCGGGGCGCACACCTGGTACGAGCTTGCGGCCGAAGAGCTTCAGAACCGCCACCTGCTCGATGACGGTGACCCGGCAGGGGACGAACTGGCGCAAGACACGGCCCTGGCCTGAGCCGGGACGAGACTAGGCTGTCGCTATGAACCCTCAAACAGCCTCTACATCCGGCAGCACAGCCCTGGTCACGGGCGCGACGGCAGGCCTTGGCGCCGAGTTCGCCCGCCAGCTCGCCGAGCAGGGCCACCGCGTGGTGCTCGTGGCCCGCGACGCCGGCCGCCTCGCGGCCACCGCGGCGGAGCTGGAGAACAGCTACGGGACCGCGACGGAGACGATCGCCGCGGACCTGACCGACGACGCAGGGATTGCCGCCGTCGTCGCGCGCCTGACCGACCCCGCGCGGCCGGTGGAGATCCTGGTCAACAACGCGGGAATCGGCCTGCTGCGGCCCTTCGAGGACAACGACATTGCCGAGGAGAAGAAACACCTGAAGCTCCATGTCGAAACCGCCATGGAGCTCAGCCACGCCGCCCTGCAAGGCATGCTCGGGCGCCAGTCCGGCAGGATCATCAACGTCGCCAGCGTGGCGGCCTTCCTGCCCCGCGGCACCTATTCCGCAGCGAAGGCCTGGCTGCTGAGTTTCTCGCGCTCGGCCAACATGGCCTATGCGGCGCGGGGAGTGAAGGTCACCGCCGTGTGCCCCGGCTTCACCCACACCGAGTTCCACGACCGGATGGGGATGGACAAGACGGCGACGCCGCGCTGGATGTGGCTCGAGGCCCGGCAGGTGGTCAGCGAGGGACTGGCGGACAACGCCAAGGGCAAGGCCGTCTCGATCCCCAGCAAGCGCTACAAGGTCCTGACCTCGGTTTCGCGGGTGCTGCCCTCAAAGCTCATCGCCGGGCCGGCGCGGCGCGCCAAGTAGCCACCGGGTACATCAGCGGGCGGCCAGCCGCCGTCGGCGGATCAGTACGACGACGGCGATCCCGACGGCGGCGCCCACCAGTGTTTCGACGGCCCGTTCGGTCACCAGCACGGCGGGATCGGCCGGCGCGGCGAGCTGTCCGACCAGCAGGATCACCGGGGTGAAGGAGACCATGGCAAGGCCGTAGTGCCGGGTCATGAACAGCTCGGTGCTGAACTGCAACACGATCACGAGGCAGACCAGGACGGCGGCCTCCTGCCCGGGGAAGGCCAGCAGCGGTGACCCCGGCCACGGGAACAGGACCGCCGCGACCACCACGAGACCGCCCAGTGTCCCGACGATCCGGTGGACGCCGCGGTACACGCTGCTGGGCAGGTCCGCACCGGCAAGCGGCACCGCCGCCGCGGCCATGGCCCAGTGCGGGTGGCCGCTGCCGCTGAGGACCCCCAGGGTCCCGGCGCCGCCGACAGCGGTGACGTAGCGGGCGGCATGCAGCCACGCCGCCCGGCGCCCGGCCCCGCGCAGCACTGTGACGTCCCGCCGCCTCCCGCGCTGCCAGGTGCGGCCGACAAACCAGCCGCCAAAGCCGACCATGATGGAGAACGCGGCCGATCCCGCGGCGATGAGAACGCCCGTGTGCCAGGGGACGGCGGCGGGAACGGAGGCGCACGCGCCCAGGGCCAGGATCCCGAAGAAGGGACCGGCGGGTTTCAGGGCCGTCTTGTCCGTGAACAGCGAGCCCACGCCGGCGAACGCGGCCTCAATGATCACCAGGGCCCACGAATGAATGTGGTGGGCCGAGAGGAAGACGCCGACTCCTACGCCGGCAACCAAAAGGACAGCCGCCTGGCCTTGATGCCGGAGCCGGAGCTGGTGAGGCTCGGTGCGGCCGTACATGCCGGTCAGCGCGCCGAAAACAGCGTAGCCCGCCAGCCCGGGGCGATCGGCCGCCAGGAGCGCCAGGGACGGAACGGCCACGCTGATCGCCACCCGCCAAGCCGACACGTGGTCCTTGTTGGCCGGGGCCAGGCTGTGCAGCGAACGGATGTGGTGCAGCAGGGACTTCACAACTGCCTCTCCGATTCCTGTGGTTCCTGTTGTTTCCCCGGGGGCCCGGGGTTTGCGGGGTTCGCGGGGCCCGGGTGCTAATAGTGGTTCGGACACGCCTAAGGCCTGCCCGGATGCGTCCCCCAACGGGTAAGCATCCGGAACAGGCCTCAAAGGGCGGGGCTGTCAGCTACGTAGCCTGGACTGCTGCTGCCGGTCCGGGCGGACCGGCAGGCTTAGGCTGTGGCCGGGACTTTCTCGGCTTCCCCGCGCCCTGCGGTGGAATCGACGGCCGGTGCGACCATGGGCATGTCCATGTGCTCGAGGTCGATCAGCGGGTTCTCGTCCTGCGTCGCGACCAGTTCGCGGGCCTCGGCCTGGGTGTCCACGCTCGGCATGGAGCCGGGCAGCGGCATCTGGGCGGATTCCTTGAGGAAGTAGATCGCTACTGCGCCGATCGCCGAGGTGGCCATCAGGTAGTAGGCCGGCATCATGTCGTTGCCGGTTGCGCTGATCAGGGCGGCAACGATGAACGGCGTGGTGCCGCCGAAGATGGCCACAGAGAAGTTGTACGCGATGCCCATGGCGCCGTAGCGGCTGGCCGTCGGGAACTGGGCCGGCAGGGCCGACGCCAGGTTGGCCACGTAGAACGTCACGGGGAAGGCAATCAGGGAAAGGCCGGCCAGCGTGGACCAGATTTCACCGATGCCGATCAGCAGGAAGGCGGGGGTGGCGAGGACGACGGTGCTGATGGCGCCGATCCACAGCACGGGGCGGCGGCCGATCCGGTCCGAAAGCCTGCCGGTCAGCGGGATGCAGAGGCTCATGATGACCAGCACCGGGATGGTCAGCAGCGTGCCGTGCAGCTCGTCGTAGCCCTTGGACTCCGTCAGGTACGTCGGCATGTAGGAGGTCAGTGCGTAGCCGGCGGTGTTTGCTGCCGCGACCAGGATCATCGCGACGATGAGGGAGCGCCAGTACGCCTTCACGATGCCCACCGGGCCCTTGGAGGCTGTGGAGTCCGAGGCGGTTGCGTCCTTGGCGAGGTTCTCCTGGGCATCCAGGGTTGCCTGGAACTGCGGGGATTCCTCGATCTTGCTCCGGAAGTACACGGCGATCAGGCCGAGCGGGCCGGCAAGGAGGAACGGGATGCGCCAGCCCCACTGCTCCATGGTGTCCTGGCCGAGGGTCAGCTGCAACACCGAAACGAGGGCCGCGCCAAGGGCGAAACCGAGGTAGCTGCCCATGTCCAGGAAGCTGGCGAAGAATCCGCGGCGCTTGTCAGGGGCGTACTCGCTCACAAAGGTCGTGGCGCCAGCGTATTCCCCGCCGGTAGAGAAGCCCTGGATAACTTTGAACAGGACCAGCAGGACCGCAGCCCAGATGCCGATCTGTGCGTAGCCGGGCAGGAGCCCGACGGCGAAGGTGCTGGCGGCCATGATCATCAGGGTCGCGGCGAGGACCTTCTGGCGGCCGATCTTGTCGCCAAGCCAGCCGAACACGACTCCGCCGAGGGGGCGCGCGATGAAGGTGGCGGCGAAGGTTCCGAGCAGGAACAGTGTCTGGACGGACTTGTCCGCCTCCGGCAGGAATACCGGTCCCATGGTGGTGATCAGGTAGCCGAACACGCCGACGTCGTACCACTCCATGGTGTTACCCACGATGGTGCCGCCGAGTGCCTTCTTTAGCATCGGCTGGTCGACAACGTTGACGTCGGACTCGCGGAGTCGACGGCGACGTAGCTTCGGTTTCTTCACACCCTTGGGTGCGCCTTGGTTGGTTCTGCTGGCGTCGATGACGCCTGCTGAAGAGTCGGTCGTGCTTCGGTCTGTGGGCATTTGGGAAGCTCCTAGGGAGATCATTTGCTTGCGACTTGTAGCTGCCCCGCTCTGGGCAGGCTTTCAATTTTACGGGAATTCTCTGGAGTTTCCGAGTTGTGTGCCGTATGATCGCCCATTTCGGGTGCAAATTGGGGGCAATTCACTAATTTCTTTTGCCCACTTTCGCCGCGCGGATACTGGGAACCGGCCTTCCCGGCGGCGCCGCGCCCAAAATTTTCCGCGCCAGCCCTCGATTGCGGGGGTTTCCGACGGGATTCGGGCCGACGGAAAGTCCGACGGCGGGCGCTACAGACATCTCCCCGGGGCAGTCCTACGATTGATGGACACTTCATTTCACAGCGGTTAATTACAGCGGAAAGGAAGATCAATGGCGGATCATCAGTTCGGAGAAGAAATCGAGCCCGAGGTCGCGAGCCATCTGGCGCAGTCCATGGCTGAAGCCCCGGGACCCGAGGCCCTGCACCACGCTCCCCCCGGGCCCGGCCAGGGACAGCAATGGCCGGACGGCAGCGGCAAGCAGCGGCACCCCAAGGACCGCGACACCGCCCGCGGGCGGCAGGGCCAGCAGGTGGCCGCCGGCGCCATGCACCGGCAAAGCCGTCCGCAGCTGCCCCACCACGACTAGCCCCATCACCGCTGGCCCCACACGACTAGGGGCCGGCGGCAGGGTCAGCCACGACGTCGGCTGGCGCCTTATCCAGGCGCCAGCCGCGCCACACCGGGTGCCGGAGCTTCCCGTTGCCGGTCCATTCCCCGAAGGTGACCTCGCCGACGAGTTTTGCGCTCACCCAGTTGGCGTCTGCCGCGTCAGCGTCCGGCACGTCCCGGAACGGGGAGGTCTTCCGTGGCAGGGCGTCGAGTTGTTGCCTGAGTTCCTTGAGTTCACGGGTGCTGAAGCCGCTGCCCACCCGGCCCACATACCGTAGTTTCGAGCCGTCCGGAATCCCCAGCAGCAGCGAGCCCACGGATTCCCGGCGCCCCCCTTTCCCGGGCCGCCAGCCGCCCACCACCACCTCCTGGGTCCGTTCAACCTTGAGCTTGAGCCAGGACCGGCTGCGCTGGCCGACGTAGCGCCCGTCCGTGCGCTTGGCCATGACCCCCTCGAGTCCGAGCTCGGCGGCGCTTTCCAGGATGTGCGCGACGTCGCCATCGATCACGCCGGAAAGCTCCACCGGGGCGGCGGAAGGGCGGAAGAACTGCTCCAGCCGGCGGCGCCGCTCACTCAGCGGCTGGCGCCGCAGGTCCTCGCCGGCGTCGAAGAGCAGATCGAACAGCATCAGCCGCACGGGCGTCGACTGCTGCGCCCGGGCGACGTCGGCGGCCCTGCTCAGTTTCATCCGGCCCTGCAGCAGCCCGAAGTCGGGCCGGCCGGAGCGGCCGACGGCGATGATCTCGGCGTCGGCGACGAAGCCCTGCTCCGGCCAGGAGGACCGGTCCGTCAGCTCGGGGTAGCTCACTGACATGTCGATGCCATTGCGGCTGATGAGCCGGACTGTCGTTGCGTCGCCGATCACCAGGGCCCGCACCCCGTCCCACTTGAGCTCGATCTGCCAGTCCAGGTCCGGAAGGTCCGCCAGGGTCCCTGATGTGGCCAGCATCGGGCTGAACCCTGAGGCGTCGGGGGCACGTTCGGTGCCGTCGGCGGTTTCCGCTCCGCCCTCACCATGGCCGCGGCCGTCCCCTGAGCCGTCCTCCCCGCCCTCGTCCGCTGCCTCGTCGGTGTCTTTCTCGGTATGCTCCGCCGTGCCGGCCGGGAGCGGCGGGACGGGACGGCCTTGCGGGCCCGCCGGGTCCATCAGGTGGATCAGCCACTGGTCATCGGCCCGGTCGGTGTGGATCAGGGCGAACCTGCGCGGTCCGCCGAGGCCGCCGCCCTCCGCGCCGGTCAAGGTGGCGATGACCTCCTTGCCCGCGATCCATTTTTCGCATTCGTAGTGTCCGTGGTCCCAGATGCTGACCGTCCCGGCGCCGTACTGGCCCTTGGGAATGTCACCCTCGAAGTCGGCGTAGTCCAGCGGGTGGTCCTCGGTCTGGACCGCGAGGTGGTTCTTGGTTTTGCTGGTCGGGACGCCCTTGGGCAGTGCCCAGGACACCAGCACGCCGTCGCGTTCCAGCCGGAAGTCGTAGTGGAGCCGGCTGGCGTGGTGCTCCTGGATGACGAACTTCTCCCGCCGTGTCCCGCCGTCGTCCCCGGCGTGGTGCCGGTCCGCGGTGAAGGGCTCGGGAGTGGCCGCCCTGTCCCGTTTGGTGCGGTACTTTTCCAGCCGCGGATCGGTGTCGCCGCCGTCGCCGGCCGGCTCGGGAGAGATTTCGGCCCGCCCTCCGGGCAGGTGGACGTCCCGGTGGTCCGCCCGGCGGTCCGGCGCGTGCGCCGCCGGGGCTCCGGCGCCGTGCCGGCCGCCGGAAACCGGGGCGAACGGATCCTTGCCGGCTGCGACGCGCTTCATCACCTCCTGGAAATCCAGCTGGTGCAGCGACGCGGAACTGAGTTCCCGCCATGTGCGCGGGGCGGCCACCGTCGGCCGGAGCCGGCCGCGCAGCGAGTACGGCACGATCGTGGTCTTGGCCGCGTTGTTCTGGCTCCAGTCCACCAGCACCTTGCCCGTGCGCAGGGTCTTTTTCATGTCGCTGACGGCGAGATCCGGGTGGTCTGCCTCGAGCGAGCGGGCCAGTTCGCGGGCGAAGTCGGAAATCCGGTCCGAGCTCTGGGACCCGTCCAGGGCCGCGTAGACGTGGATGCCCTTGCTGCCGCTCGTCACCGGTACGGGGTCCAGGCCAACGTCCTGCAGGATGGTGCGGGCCAGCCTGGCCACCTCCACGCACTCCGCCAGTCCCGCGCCCTCGCCCGGGTCCAGGTCCAGCACCAGCCGGTCGGGCGGCATGGCGTTGCCGTGGGAGTCAACCCGCCACTGCGGCACGTGGATCTCCAGGGCCGCGATCTGGGCCAGCCAGGTGAGGGTGGCGGGATCATTGACCAGGGGATATTGGATGGTCCGGTCCTTGTGCGTGATGGCGGCACGGGGCACCCAGCCGGGCGTTGAATGGTCCAGGTTCTTCTGGAAGAACATTTCCCCGGGGGCGTCGGCGGTCCCGACGCCGTGGACCCAGCGCTTGCGCGTGGCCGGCCGGTTGCGGGCGGCGGGGATCAGCACCGGCGCGACGGCGGCGTAGTAGGCCAGGACGTCGGCCTTGGTGGTGCCCGTCTCCGGGTACATGATTTTTTCCAGGTTGGTGAGCACCAGTTCGCGCCCGTCCACGCGGACGCGTTCCTTACCGTTGGGCAAAACCCTTCACCTCCGCGCAACTGTGATGTTCACTTGATCCATGAGAGCCATCTGGAAAGGCGCAATAGCGTTCGGGCTGGTCAACGTGCCGGTCAAGGTCTACAGCGCCACCGAGGACCACGACATCAGCCTCCACCAGGTCCACAACGCCGACGGCGGCCGGATCCGCTACCAGCGCCGTTGCGAGGTCTGCAGCAAGGTCATCGACTACGAGGACATCGACAAGGCCTACGAGGACGACGGCCGCACGGTGGTCCTGACGCGCGACGAGCTCAAGTCCATCCCGGCGGAAAACAGCCACGAAATCGAAGTGGTCCAGTTCGTTCCGGTCGACCAGCTCGATCCGATGATGTTTGAAAAGAGCTACTACCTTGAACCCGACTCCAAGTCGCCCAAGGCCTATGTGCTGCTGCGGCGCGCCCTCGAGGACACGGACCGGGTGGCAATTGTGCAGTTCGCGCTCCGGGACAAGACCCGGCTTGGCGCGCTGAGGATTCGCGACGAGGTCCTGGTGCTGCAGTCGCTGCTGTGGGCCGACGAGGTCCGCGAGGCCAGCTTTCCCGCACTCGAGACCTCCATCCGGATCTCGGCGCAGGAACGCGAGATGTCCGCGGCCCTGGTTGACTCGATGGCCTCCGACTTTGAGCCGGACCAGTTCACGGATGATTACCAGGAGCAGTTGCGTCAGCTGATTGAGGCCAAGCTGGACAAGGGGGAGTCGCTGGACACGGAGGAGACCTTCGGCGCCCCCGCCGAGGCCGGCGAGGGCGAAGTTATCGACCTGATGGAAGCCCTCAAGCGCAGCATCGAGAAAAAGCGCGGCGGTGGGCCGGCGGAGACTCCTGCCGGAGGCTCCGGTTCTGCTGCCAAGGCCGCCCCGAGGACCTCCGCCAAGACGGCGGCAGCCAAGTCCACGGGCACTAAATCCACGGCCGCCAAGACGGCGGCAACCAGGACTGGTTCCAAGACTGCGGCGGCTTCCAAGACTGAAGCGGCGCCTAAAGTGACGGCGTCGAAGACGGCGCGAAAGCGTGCCTGAGCCCGGATGCCGGCTGGCGCCGTCGTGCACGTTAATCAGGAGTTCCGCAGGGCGGAGATGAGCTCGCTCTTCTTCTTGGCCGAGTAACCTTTGAGGCCGATCTCCTTGGCGCGTGCCTTCAGCTGCGGCACTGTCCAGTCCTCGTAGTCTCCGGCCTTGCCGCCCTTGCGGCCGACCGAGGACCGGCCCCGCTGGGCGGCGGCGTTGGAGATCCTGGCGGCTTTTTGCTTGGAGGCGCCGTCCTCGAGCAACTTCTCATAGAGCTCGGGGTCCTTGATGCTGGGGCTCTCTGAGCCTTGGGGCTCGCCTTTCGTCGTTGGCATGGCTGCGCGATCATCTCCTTCGGCCGGGAACCACATGGGCGGCGGCCCGCGGTCGGTGCCGCCGGGGGATTCCAAACTAGCCGCGCCGCGGGGCCATGACAAGCATTTGCTAAGGCCGCTTATAAAACGCTTATAAAAGTTGCCCCGACGGTCCGCCGCCAGAGCAACGCGGGGTCACTTAGCGCCCAAGTACCCCACCGGAATGGGCCGTAAATGACCCCGCGTTGCTTCTGAACGAAGCGGCAGGCAACGCGAAGGCCCGGCCGGCCCCTGATCGGGGCCGGCCGGGCCAACTGAAGCTGCCGGTGTTCCGGCGCGGGGCCGGAAGGTGGGGCTATTCGGCGTCGTGATCCGTCTCAAGGATCTGCACGAGGCGGTCAAGTGCGGCGTCGGCGCCCTCACCTTCGGCACGCAACACCACAACTTCGCCGTGCGATGCGCCGAGGCTCATCAGCGACAGGATGCTGGCGGCGTCCATCGCCTCGTCCTCGGGCTCGCCCAGCCGGGCAATCGTGATCTCGAGGTTGTCGAACTCGCCTGCAGCCTCGGCGAAGATGGCGGCCGGACGGGCGTGCAGCCCGACCCGGCTGGCAATGGTGGCGTTACGTTCGGTCATTTCTGCTCCTTGAAGTCAGCTTGGGTGTTTGTCAGCTGTGAGTATCTGCTTGGAAAAGCGTCCCGGTTCAGGCGGCTACGGGAACCGTTTCCACCGTATCAACCGGCTTCTTGACTGCCCAGCGCTTGAGCCCGATCACGGCGAAGGCGCCGACCACGGTACCGGCCGCAATGGCGATGCAGAACCACAGGAACGAATCGATCGCGAAGAAGACGAAGATTCCGCCGTGCGGGGCCTTCGAGCCCACGCCGGCCGCCATCGAGATGGCACCGGTCACGGCGCCGCCGAGCATGCTGGCGGGGATGACGCGGAGCGGGTCCGCGGCGGCGAACGGGATGGCGCCTTCGGTGATGAAGGAGGCCCCCAGCAGCCAGGCAGCCTTGCCGTTTTCCTGTTCCGCAAGGCTGAAGAGCCTCTTGTTCAGCACGGTCGCGGCCAACGCCATGGCCAGCGGCGGGACCATGCCGGCGGCCATGACGGCCGCCATGATCTGCCACGGGGCCTGGTTGGTGATGGAGGCTGCGCCCAGGCCGGCGACTGCGAAGGAATAGGCAACCTTGTTGACGGGACCGCCGAGGTCGAAGCACATCATCAGGCCCAGGATGACGCCCAGGGCGATGGCGCTGGCACCGGTGAGGCCGGACAGGAACTCGTTGAGCCCGACAGTGACCCGGGCGATGTAAGCGCCCAGGAACACGAACAACAGGCCCGACGCCGCGAGCGACGCCACGAGCGGGATAACGACCACCGGCATCAGGCCGCGCAGCCAGCGGGCCACTTTAAGCTTGCCGATCGAATGGGCCACGTAGCCGGCGATCAGGCCGCCCACGATGCCGCCGAGGAACCCGGCACCCATGAAGACGGCAACGGCGCCGGAAACGAAGCCCGGGGCGATGCCGGGCCGGTCAGCAATGGCGTAGGCGATGTAGCCGGCCAGCGCGGGTACGAGGAAGCCCAGGGACAGGGCGCCGATCTTGAAGAGCACGGCCCCCAGGTAGGCGCCCAGCGGGCCCCAGGCCAGCTCCGGGTACACGGTAGGCAAGTTCGTGAGGCTGTTCTCCGCCAGGATCTTGTCCGCGAAGGCGGTGATGTTGTAGCCACCCAGCAGGAAGCCGAGGGCGATCAGCAGACCGCCGCCAGCCACGAACGGGATCATGTAGCTGACACCGGTCAGGAGGGCCTTCTTCAGCTTCGTGCCAATGTGCTCACTCTTTTCCTCGGCGGCCATCTCAGCCTGCTCCTCGGCGCCGAAGTGGGGCACGCGGTGGGCGTGCGGGTTGTCCGCTGCGGCGAGTGCCTCGGCGACCATCTTGTCCGGTTCGTCGATGCCTCGCTTGACCGGCGCGTTGATCACCGGCATGCCGGCGAAGCGCTCCTTGCCGCGCACGTCCACGTCCACTGCGAAGATCACGGCATCGGCGGCGGCGATCACGGCGGGGTCAAGTGCCTTGGCGCCGGAGGATCCCTGGGTTTCGACCTGCAGGTCCACGCCGACCTCTTTGGCCGCGGCGACGAGCGAGTCGGCGGCCATGTAGGTGTGGGCGATGCCGGTGGGGCACGCGGTGACGGCGACGAGGCGCTTAGGCCCCTTGGCCTTCGCCGCGCCGGCACCTTCACCGGTTGCGGCCGCCGCGGTTGAGGCGCCGGCCGCGGATGCGGCGCCGGTCGCTTCGGCAGCGGTGTGGGCGGCCGGCTTGTCCGCCAGGGCGGCGTCGACGAGGTCGACAATTTCCGCCTCGGAGGTCGCGGCGCGCAGGCTGGCTGTGAAGTCCTTCTTGATCAGCGACCGCGCCAGCTTCGAAAGCAGCTTCAAGTGGTCCTGGTCCGCGCCCTCAGGAGCGGCGATGAAGAAGATGATGTCAGCGGGCCCGTCCTTGGCGCCGAAGTCTACCGGCTGGGACAGCCGCGCCATCGCCAGCGTGGGTTCGGTGACCGCCGTCGAGCGGCAGTGCGGGATCGCGATGCCGCCCGGGACGCCCGTGGCGGTCTTGGATTCCCGGGCGAAGGCATCGGCGAAAAGCCCTTCGGCCTCGGTGGCGCGTCCGGTGGCTGCAACCCTGCCTGCCAGATGCCGGATCACGTCCTCGGGCGAGCTGCCCAGATTCTGGTCGAGCTCGACCAGTTCGGTGGTAATGAGCTGTGTCACTGTCAATCCTTCCGGAGGGCCGTGATGGTTACGGCATCAGGGGTGGTTTGGTTGACTGCCGGGACAGTGGAGCCAGGCAGGGAAGCGGCGGCGGCACCATGGGCCACCGCCTGACGGAGGCAATCGACCGGGGCGGCGCCCTGGCTGGATGCGAGCAGGTATCCGGCCAGCGAGGAATCGCCGGCGCCGACAGTGCTGACCGCGGTGACCGGCGGGTGCGTGGCCAGCCACGCGCCGTCGGCCGTCACAAGAACGGCACCCTTGGAGCCGAGGGTGGCCAGTACGGCACCCACTCCGGAGCGCACGACGGCGGAGGCGGCGGCTGCTGCAGCCTCCGGGTCCGCTTCGAGCTCCTCGGCGGACTTGTTCGTGGCGAAACCGGCTGCGGCAGCCAGTTCCACCAGTTCCTCGGCGTTGGGTTTCAAGAGGTCCGGCTTTCCCGAGGTGTCGCCGGAGACCGCTGCGGCGAGGGGTTCGCCGGATGAATCGACGGCGACCCGTGGTGCGGCCTCGCCGTCGAACATGGACCGCAGCCGCCGGGTGACGGTCGCGTAGAAGTCGGCCGGGACCCCGGGTGGGAGCGAGCCGGCCAGGACTACCCAGGCGGCACCGCGGGCGTGGTCCAGCAACAGGCTGATCAGGGCCTCCTGCTGCTCCTCGCTGAGGGCCGGTCCGGGTTCATTGATCTTGGTGGTGACGCCGCCGGGCTCGGTGAGGGCCACGTTGCTGCGCAGCGGCTCGCCAATCGGGAGGGCCGCGAACGGAACGTCGGTCTCCCGCAGGCCGGTGAGGACGGGGTCGGCCTCGGCGCCGGGGAGAACTGCGACTGTCTTCAGCCCCGACGCGACGAGGGCGCGGGAGACGTTGACTCCCTTGCCGCCGGATTCCTGGCGGACGGAGATGGCCCGCTGAACTTCCCCGCGGAGGAGGGGGCCGGGCAGCGCCACGGTGCGGTCCAGGCTGGGGTTGGCGGTGAGGGTGACAATCACGCGACCACCACCTCCACTCCGGCTTCCGCAAGGGCGTCGGCGAGTTCCCGGCTGGGTTGCGTGTCTGTGATCACGGTGTCCAGATCTTTCAACGAGGCGAACTGGACCAGCGTTTCCGCGTCCAGCTTGGAGGAGTCAGCCAGCACCACAATGCGGCGCGCTGATTGGACGAAGGCAGCCTTGACAGCGGCTTCTTCAGGATCGGGTGTGCTCAGCCCGAAGGCTGCATGGATGCCGTTGGTGCCGATGAAGGCGATGTCCGGGCGGATCCGGCGGGCGGCTTCCACCGTGGACTGGCCGACGGCGGCCTGGGTCAGGCCGCGGACCTTGCCGCCGAGCAGGTGCAGGGCGATCCCGGGTCCGCCGGACAGCCGGGATGCGATGGGCAGGGAGTGGGTGATGACGACGAGTTCGGCGTCGGACCCGGACGCCGCAACGGTGCCCTGCGCGGCGGCTCCGGCGGCCCGGGCGGACAGGAGTTCGGCGAGGGCCTCCGTGGTGGAGCCGGCGTCGATCAGGATGCTGCCGGTGAGGCCCTGGGGAATGAGGGCCAAGGCGGCCTCGGCGATCCGGGTCTTTTCGGGCTGCCGCTGGACGGTCCGTTCCAGGATGCTTTCTTCCGTGGTGCTGAAGCGGTCCGGGGAGACTGCGCCGCCGTGCACCCGGCGCACGCTGCCGGAGGCTTCCAGGGCGGCGAGGTCCCGGCGGATGGTTTCGGTGGTGATGCTGAAGCGCTCGGCCAGGTCCGTGACACTGGCCCGGCCGCTGGCGTAGATGAGCCCCACGATCAGCTGCTGGCGTTCTTCGGCGAACACTTACCCTCCATTGCGTACTGCGTCTGACTTGGTTCTTGTTCTTGCCGTGCGTTGAGCTGGAATTGCGCCCTGGCCGCTTCGGTGACTCCCGTCACATGAAGTGGAATTATTTGACTTTATCTTTGTTCTTGTTGGTTTGTCAATGAAAAACCACATGAACGCAGAAGGGTGGGCTTCGCCGCGGGACATGTCCAGTGGTCGGGCCGGGCGTCTGGGGACATGTCCGGTGTTCGGGCCGCGGAGTGGGCACTTGGGGAATATGTCCATGGGCCGCCGCGGGGACTGGGCATGTGCTGCGCTTGCGGAGGTTGCGGGCCGGGCGCCAGGGGACATGTCCAGTGTTCGGACCGGGGAGTGGGCACTTGGGGAATATGTCCATGGGCTGCCGCGGGGACTGGGCATGTGCTGCGGTTGTGGTGGGAGTGGGCCGGGATGGCGGAAGCCGGGCCCGACCTCGAGGTCCGGCCCGGCTTCCGGGTCGTTAGCTTCCGCGCCGCTCAGTGGGTGCGGGGAAATCTCAGATGCCTGCGTCGCGGCTCTCATTGCGGGTGATGGTCTCGCCGGTGTTGGGGTCCACTACCGTGCGGCTCTCGCTGACCCGGCGCGTGCGGCCGCGTCCGGGGCCGGCGAGGACGAGAGAAGCGATGAGTCCAATCACGCCGACCGCCATCAGGATGTAGCCGATCATGGCCTGGTTCACATTGGGGATCAGCCCCGGGGCGACGGCCCAAGCGAGGATGGCGCCGATGGCGATGAGGAAGATTGCGGAACCGATTCTCATAACGTGCTCCTTGATGCCCGGGGGCGGACTGATGATGGTAAGCATGCTGTCCAGCGTCACGCTACAACCCCGCTCCTACTGTTTCAATGAAGCGCCCTCCGCCCCGCGGGGAAAATTTCGGCGCCGGTTTCGGCCAGCCTCGCCTTTTCCGGACGGATGCGCCACGGATCCGGGGGGCGGAGGTCCGTTTCCGCCGCGGAAGCCGCGGAGCGCGGCCCCGTGCGGTGCGGGACGCGTGGCGGTGCTGGATAGGCTGAGCCAATGGAGACGGTGATCTGGTCAAAACCCGAACACGAACGCGGCGGCACCCCGCTGCTGGTGATGCTGCACGGCTACGGCACGGACGAATTCCGCATGTCCAAGCTGTTCGCTTCCCTGCCGCCCGAGTTCAGCTGCGCCGCCCTGCGTGGACCCAAGGACATTGGAGACCACTACGGCTGGTTCCTGCTGGACTATTTCCTCACCCATGACTTTGCCGACGTCATCGCCTCCACGAACGCGGTCTTCGCCTGGATCGAGTCGGTCAAAGCCCGGCACAGCAGCGTCAGCCTGTTCGGATTTTCGCAGGGGATGGCGATGGCCAGCACGCTCCTGCGGCTCCGGCCGGAACAATTCCGCGCAGCTGTGGGGCTCTCGGGTTTTGTCCTGGACAACGAACTGCTGGCGATGAGTGAATCGTTCACCGCCCGGCCGCCGTTCTTTTGGGGCCGGGACAAGGGCGACGTCGTCATCAACGACGCCGCTACCGAGCACACCGAGGCTTGGCTGAACCGGAATACCCAGCTCACAGCCAGGACCTATCCGGGCATGGGCCACACGATCTCGCTGGCCGAACTCGTGGACGTCAGTGCGTTCCTGCGGCACTACGTCCTGCGCTGACCGGGCGCTGACCAGGACGCCCGCCCGGCCCCGCCAACCCACGGCCAAGCAGGCCTGCCAACCCGTTCCCACTCCGCTGCCAAACTCCGAATCATCCACTTGCATGCCAAATATGTAAGCGCTTACAATCGACCTCGGCCATGAACACCGGGCCCACTACTTCGGGGGGAAGAAAGGGCTGAGCCCGTGCCGCAGGCCAACACCCCGCGCGTGAGAATCCAGCACGTCCCCGCGCTCCCCGGACTCTCCATCTGCACTGTCTCCTCCGGACCTCGTGCTCGACGCCGGCTCCAGCATCGAAGGCGGCCGGCTGGCCATGGTGGAGCCTGTGGAAAACCCCGGGATGCCGTCCGCGGTCTTCGCCGGTTGCGGCGAGACAGCCTGCGGTGCGCTCATGGCCATGCGGGAGCTCGGGTTGTCAGCGCCGGAAAACGTGTCCATCATAGGAATAGACGATCATCAGATGAGTTGGTTCCTGGGCCTGACCATAATTGCCCAGCCACTGGCCGGCCAGGGCGCGTTCGCGGCCAACCTGCTGATTGAAAGACTTCATCGCTCAGGACTTGCCACGCCGCCTGCCAGTCCGCCGTCGAACCATCTGCTGGACACCAAATTGGTAGAGCACACCAGCACGCGCCGACGCTGATCCGGACGGCGTCCGACGCCGGAACGGCCCCCAACAGAGCAGCCCTGAACTGCCTGCCTTAGACCATCGCTTTGACCAAACCGTCTTGCCTGCCCGTCGTCTGAAAGGACCTCGACTCATGACTGTAGTTCCCGACACCTCCGGCCTCGCCGGTGCGCTCTCCGGTGCAACCGCCATCCTTTTTGACCTCGACGGCGTACTGACCCCCACCGCCGTGGTGCACGAGCACGCCTGGAAGCAGCTCTTTGACGGCTTCCTGGCCTCGGTCCCCGGTGCTGAGCCCTACCGTGAGAGCGACTATTTCGACCACATCGACGGCAAGCCGCGGTTTGACGGCGTCCGGGACTTCCTGGCCTCCCGCGGGATTGTGCTGCCCGAGGGCCCGGTGAACGACGAGCCCGCGCATGACACCGTCCACGGACTCGGCAACCGCAAGAACAAGGTCTTCAACGACATCGTCGAGGCCGGCGGAGTCCAGCCGTACGAGGGCTCCGTCCGGCTGGTTGAGGCCGCGCTGGCCCGCGGACTCAAGCTCGCCGTCGTCTCCTCTTCCCGCAACGCCCCTGCCGTGCTGAAGGCTGCCGGCCTGTCCGACTACTTCCCGGTGGTGGTCGACGGCGTCGTCGCCGTCGCCGAGGGACTGCCCGGCAAGCCCAACCCGGCCACCTACGAATACGCCGCGCGGCTCTTGGGCCTGCCAAGCCAGGAGTGCGTCGTGGTGGAGGACGCCGTCTCCGGCGTCCAAGCCGGCAGCGCGGGAGACTTCCGCTCGGTGATCGGCGTCGACCGCGGCGCCGGCCGGCAGACCCTGCTCGACGCCGGGGCCACGGTCGTGGTCAACGACCTCGCCGAACTGCTCTAGCCCGGCCCGCTCACCCCACCGCCCTGCCCACTGCCCACTCCCGCCGAAGGAACCCCCTAAACCATGGCTCTCATCACCTCGGACCGCGCCCGGTTCCCCAACGATCCCTGGCAGCTGGTCGAGACCGTTCACCTCCCCGGCAATGCCGGCACCCTGGAGACCCTGTTCAGCCTCGGCAACGGGCACCTGGGCATCCGCGGCGCGCACTGGGGTGCCGCGGACGCCGAACTTCCGGGCAGCTTCATCAACGGCTTCCACGAGACCTGGGACATCAAGCACGCGGAAAACGCGTACGGCTTCGCCCGCACCGGCCAGCGGATCCTCTACGTCCCGGACGCCAACAACTTCACCGTCATCATCGACGGCGAGCCGCTGAGCCTGGAGGAGTCCACCGTGCTGGACTACCGCCGCTCGGTGGATTTCGCCACGGGTATCTATGAGTGCCGGATCACCTGGCAGTGCCGTTCCGGCGCGACCGTGACCACCACCGAACGGCGCGCCGTCGGTTACGCAACCCGCGGGGCGCTGGGCATCAGCCTCGAAGTGGCGGCCGACCGGGATATCTCCGCGGACGTCACGTCCTCGGTCATCAACCGCCAGGACCAGCCGGTGGAGGACCACTCCGCCCATGATCCGCGCCGCGCCGGCCGCCACGCCGGCCGTGTGCTGCTGCCCCTGCGGCTCGACGGCGGGGACGGCTCCCTGCGCCTGTCCTGGGAAGCCTCGGAATCCAAGCAGCGGCTCGGGATGGCCGTGGATCACTGGACCTCGGCCGGCGTGCAGCCGTTCGACACCCAGGTGGACCAGGACGACAGCAGCGTGCGCTACGTGCTCGCCGTCAGCGCGGACGCACCGTTCGTGCTGGAGAAGAGCGTCAGCTACGCCGTGGGCCAGGCCGCCGAGGACCTCGCCGACAACGCCGAAGCCAGCCTCAAGCCGGTCAGCGAGATCTTCGCCGAGAGCGAGGACCACTACCGCGCCTACTGGAGCACAAGCGACATCGTCCTTGCGGGCCAGACCGAGCTCCAGCAGGGCGTGCGCTGGAACCTCTTCCAGCTCGCGCAGGCCACGGCCTGCGCCGATGTGGCCGGCATCCCGGCCAAGGGCGTGTCCGGCTCCGGCTACGACGGCCACTACTTCTGGGACCAGGAGGTGTACCTGCTGCCCTACCTGACCTACACGAACCCGGGCAACGCCCGCCAGGTCCTGGAATTCCGCCACGACCTCCTGCCCGAGGCGAAGATCCGCGCCAAGGAGCTCAGCGTCGACGGCGCCCTCTTCCCCTGGCGCACCATCAACGGACTCGAGGCCAGCGCCTACTACGCGGCCGGCACCGCGCAGTTCCACATCGCCGCCGCTATCGCCTTCGCGACCAACCGGTACATCTGGGCCAGCGGGGACACCGAGTTCCAGGCCACCCTGGGCTCCGATCTGCTGATCGAGACTGCACGGATGTGGGTCTCACTCGGCTTCTTCGGCAAGGACGGACTGTTCCACATCCACGGCGTCACGGGTCCCGACGAGTACACCGCCGTCGTCAACGACAACCTGTACACGAACGTCATGGCCCGCTTCAACCTGCGCGCCGCGGCGGCACTGGACCACCCGGAGATCGACGACGCCGAACGCCAGCTCTGGGAGCAGGCAGCAAACCGCATGCAGCTGCCCTACGACGAGGACCTCCAGGTCCATTCCCAGGACAACGACTTCATGACCCTGGAACCGTGGGACTGGACCACTCCCCGGTCCGAGTACCCGCTCCTGCTGCACTTCCACCCCCTGGTGATCTACCGGCACCAGGTCCTTAAGCAGGCCGACACCGTGCTGGCCATGTTCCTGCAGTGGCAGGACTTCACCGCCGAGGAAAAGCGCCGCGCCTTCGATTTCTACGACCCCATCACCACGGGCGACTCCACGCTGTCCGCCTGCGTCCAGGGCATCATGGCGGCCGAGGTCGGCTACGGCAAGGCCGCGCTGGACCACTTCACCCACGCCCTGTTCATCGACCTCGACGACACCCACGGCAACACGATCGACGGCGTCCACATCGCCTCCACCGGCGGGGTGTGGAGCTCGCTGGTCAGCGGCTTCGCCGGGCTGCGGGACCAGGGCGCTGTGCCGTACTTCGATCCCCGGCTGCCTGCCGAATGGGACGGCCTCGAGTTCCACCTGAAGATCCAGGGCAGGCTCCTGCACGTCGGACTCGAACAGGATTCGATCAGCCTGACCGTCCGCGACGGCGCGCCGCTGGAGGTCGACGTGCGCGGGGAACTGCTCACGGTCGACGGCGGCCCGGTCCGGGTCCCGCTGGCGCCCGTCACCGTCCCGGAACCGACCATCTTCCCCAGCGGCCTTCCGACGTCGTCGATCCCGGTGGTGCGCGCCGCAGTCTAAACCGCCGCCGAAACAACGCGGGGTCACTTAGCACCCATGATTCCCCCGGACATGGGCGCTAGGTGACCCCGCGTTGGTCTGGGCCGGGCTGCCCTGGTCCGGAGGATTCGGCAGGCGCCGGGGCGTCGGCGGGCTCCTCACCGCCGGTGAGGGGGTGGGCCAGTTCATCGGCCGGCATCCGCGCCACGACCATCGCGACAACGGCCATCGCCGGGCACACGGTCCCGGCGACGAGGAAGATCAGCCACACCGGCAGCGCCTCGGCGGCCGGCCCGGCGAGTGCCATGGAGACCGGCATGAGGGCCAGGGATACAAAGAAGTCCAGGCTCGAGACGCGGCCCAGCAGATGCGGCGGCACCCGGCGCTGGAGCAAGGTTCCCCAGATCACCATGCCCACGCCGCCGGTGGCGCCGAAGATGAAGAGGGCGGCGGCCACGGCCCAGAAACTGTCCATGATTCCGACGGCGGCGATTGGCAGGCTTCCCGCTCCCCAGGACACCATCATCACGGTGAGGTAGCGGCGCGGGAGGGGAAAAGAAGCCGTGGCCAGCGAGGCTGCGGCACCGCCCACGCCCATGATGGCGAGCAGGAAGCCGAACATGCGCGCGTCCCCGCCGAGCTGGTCCCGGACCACGAAGGGGATCAGGACCTCGATGGGGCCGATCAGGAACAGCACCGAAATGCAGGCCCAGAGCAGGGTCCACAGCAGCCAGGGCGTCCGGACGGTGTAGCTGACGCCCTCGCGGAGGTCGTGGCGCAGGGACGTCTTGGCCCGCGGCTGGCCAGATTCGGTAGCCCCACCGCTGTCCGGGACCCCTGCCGCGGGCTGGCGGTGGAGGAGGTTCAGGATGCAGAAGGCCACCAGATGGCAGGCCGCCACTCCGGTGACGGCGTAGGCGGGGGACAGGGCCGCCACCAGGATGCCCGCGACGGCCGGTCCGGCGGCCTGCTGCAACAGCGGCCGCATGGTGCCTTCCAGGCCGTTGGCCGCCAGCAGGTCCTCAGGCGGCAGGATCCGCGGCAGGATGGCGGAGTAGGCGGGGAAGAAGAACGCAGCCCCGACGCCGAGCACGAAGGCCCCCAGCGCGAGATGCCACAGCTCGAGCAAGCCGGCCAGGGCCAGCCCGCTGACAGTGGCAACGACGGCGAGGTTGGCGCCCTCGACCGCGATGATCAGGAGCCGCTGGGGCACGCGGTCCGCGGCGATGCCGCCGGCCAGCAGAAACGTCACCAGCCCGACGCTGCCCGCCGCGGCCACGACCGAAAGCTCCAGCGGTCCGCCGCCCAGGTGGATCACCTCGTAGACCATCGCGACGGCCCACATCCCGGAACCGAAGATGGAGATGGCCAGCGCCGTGATCAGCACGCGGTACTCCCGGTGCGCGAAGGGGCGGAGGGCTCGCAGGGCGGGCATGGGCCCAGTCTAGTAGCCAGCCGCGCGGCCGGGCTGGACCCCTCCGGGGCGCAGCGGCGACCCCGCCTGCCTGCCCGTGTGTAGTGTTAAGTGCACTTAGTTTTATGGTTCCGACGAGAGGCGATCATGGCCAAGCGCAGCAACCCGGCAATGAAGATTGCCCAGGAAACAGCCCACAGCGCGATGTTCGACGCGGCAGGCCAGCCCCGGCCCGGCCTGCACAAGGTGCTCCTGCGGGCGGTTGAAGTCCAGCGGCCGCTGGTGCTGGCCAATATCCGCAGGCTTCAGCGCAGGCACCCGCAGGCCACCGCGGCGCAGCTCGCCGCCATCCTGGAGCGCGACTACCTGCTGGCCGTCACCGGCGGCGGTGCGCTGGTCGGCGTGGCTGCCGTGATTCCGGGCGTCGGAACTGCGGCCGCACTGGGTCTCTCGGCCGCCGCAGCAGTCGGGTTCCTCGAAGCCACCGCACTGTATTCCACGGCCCTTGCTGAACTGCACGGCATCCGGATGGTGGACCCGGACAGAGCCAGCACCCTGGTCATGGCGGTCATGCTGGGCGAGGAAGGCACCCAGCTACTGAGCTCGCTGAGCGGACAAGCGGCGGGCCGGGGCAAGGGGCCCACCCAGGCCTGGACCGCGGCCTTCACCCGCCGCGTCCCCCTCGCCGGCTTCGGTACAGTGCGGGCCAAGATCCAGACGATGTTCCTGCGCTCCCTGCTCAAGACCCAGGGCACAGCCTGGCTGGGCCGTGCCCTGCCCTTCGGTATCGGCGCCGTCGTAGGCGGCGTGGGCAACCGGGTGATGGGCCATGCGGTCGTGGCGAACGCCAGGGAAGCATTCGGGCCCATCCCGGACACGATTCCGGGAGAACTGCAGGCCCTTGCGGAAACCACCGGCCCGGCAGCGCTCTACGAAACTTCCCTGGACGCGCAGCCGGACGGCGGCGCCCCGGGCGGCGGCGCCCCGGGCGGCGGCACCCAGGGCGGCGGCACTCAGGGCAGCGGCGCCCCGAAGACTTCAACGAAGGACGGCGGCACGTTTTGGATCTGAACACTGACCTGGGGGAGTCCTTCGGGACCTGGACCAAGGGCGCCGACGCCGCGATGTTTCCGCTGGTCACGAGCGCCAGCGTGGCCTGCGGGATGCACGCCGGGGACCCCGTGACCATGCTGGACACCTGCCGGGCGGCGTACGAGCTCGACGTCAACGTCGGTGCCCACATCGGCTACCCGGACCTGGCCGGCTTTGGCCTGCGCTCGCTGGACATGACCTTTGACGATCTCTTCGGCGCGGTCCTTTACCAGCTCGGGGCGCTCGACGGCGTGGCCCATGCCGTGGGCGCCTCGGTGGACTACGTCAAGCTGCACGGGGCGCTCTACGACCGCACCGTGCACGACGGCGAGCAGGCCTCCGCCGTGATCGCCGCCATCCAGGCCTACGATCCCGGACTGCCCGTCCTCGGCTTCCCCGGCTCAGCCCTGCTGGAAATCGCCAAGGAAGCCGGGCACCCCGTCTTCTCCGAGGCCTTCGCCGACCGCGCCTACTTCCCCGACGGCACCCTCGTGCCGCGCACCGAGGTGGGAGCAATGATGCTCGACGCCGGACAGGTTGCCGAGCGGGCGGTCAGGCTCGCCACGAAGGGCGAAATCGAGGCCGTCGACGGCACCGTGCTCCGGATCGAGCCGCAATCGCTGTGCCTCCACGGCGACACCGCCGGCTCCGTTGCCGCGGCGACAGCGATCCGTGCGGCGCTGGAGGCTGCCGGCGTCGAGCTGGAGAGCTTCGCCTGAACCGCGAGCCCCGACCCGCGGGGCCGGCCGGCTGGCCCTGAACTGCGGGGCCGGCCGGGCAGCTCCCGGGCCGCCCGGACCCGGGCCTGCCACAGTGTCCTAAGGCCCTGTTCCGGCCAGAGGGGGCACCCTAGCTTGAAGGAATGACTGCCGGAGACGCGGCGGGGCTGGACGGGCCCGCCTCGGATGCAATGTTGAAGCTGGGCCGATTCTTTACGAAATGGGACCAGACCGACGACGGCAGGGCGGTGTTCCGCGAGGGTGGCCGCAAGGGCGACATCTTTTACCGGGACCGCTGGAGCCACGACAAGGTGGTCCGGTCCACGCACGGGGTGAACTGCACCGGCTCCTGCTCCTGGAAGGTGTACGTCAAGGACGGCATCATCACCTGGGAATCCCAGCAGACCGACTACCCCTCCGTGGGCCCGGACAGCCCGGAATACGAGCCGCGGGGCTGCCCGCGCGGCGCGGCCTTCTCCTGGTACACCTATTCACCCACCCGGGTGCGTTTTCCGTATGCGCGGGGCGTCCTCGTCGAGATGTACCGCGAGGCCAAGGCCCGGCTGGGTGACCCGGTGCTGGCCTTTGCCGACGTCGTGGGCGACCCCGAGCGGCGCCGCCGCTACCAGCGCGCCCGCGGCAAGGGAGGCCTGGTGCGGGTCTCCTGGCAGGAGGCGATCGAAATCGCCGCCGCCGCGCACGTGAACACCATCAAGGCCTACGGCCCGGACCGCTGCGCCGGCTTCTCGCCCATCCCGGCGATGTCCATGGTCTCGCACGCCGTGGGGACCCGCTTCATCCAGCTGATCGGCGGGGTGATGACGTCCTTCTACGACTGGTACGCCGACCTCCCCGTGGCCAGCCCGCAGGTGTTCGGGGACCAGACCGACGTCCCGGAATCGGGGGACTGGTGGGACGCCCGGTATTTGATGATGTGGGGATCCAACGTCCCCGTCACCCGCACCCCGGACGCGCACTGGATGGCCGAGGTGCGGTACCGCGGCACCAAGGTGGTCACGGTCAGCCCGGACTATGCGGACAACACGAAGTTCGCCGACGAATGGCTCCCCGCACAGGCCGGAACCGACGCCGCGCTGGCCATGGCGATGGGGCACGTCATGCTCAAGGAATTCTTCGTCGACCGTGAGGTGCCGTTCTTCGCCGACTACGTCCGCCAGTACACCGACCTGCCGTTCCTGGTCCGTCTCGAACGGCGCGACGACGGCTCCCTCACCCCGGCCAAGTTCCTCACCGCCAAGGACCTTCCCGCCGAGTCGCTGACCGAGGACGCGGCGTTCCGCACCGTCCTGTTCGACAAGAAGACCGGGCTGCCGGCGGTCCCCAATGGCTCGATGGGCTTCCGCTACTCAGAGAGCGGCGAGGGCAAGTGGAACCTGGACCTCGAAGCGATCGAACCGGCGCTGTCCCTCCGGGAAGTCTCAACGGAAAGCGCCGAGATCCTGCTGCCGTGCTTCGAGGACGCCGGCGGGGACGGTAGTGTGCTCCGGCGCGGTGTTCCCGTCCTGGAGCTGGAAGGCCAGCCGGTCACCACCGTCTTCGACCTCATGCTGGCCCAGTACGGGGTCGGCCGCGACGGGCTCCCGGGGGAGTGGGCCGCCGGCTATGAGGACGCCGCGACGCCCTACACGCCGGCCTGGCAGGAGGAGATCACCTCCGTCCCGGCGCAGGCCTGCATCCGGGTGGCCCGCGAATTCGCCCGCACCGCCGAACAGTCCAAGGGCCGGTCCATGATCATCATGGGCGCCGGGATCTGCCAGTGGTTCCACGGCGACAGCACCTACCGGGCGGTGCTGGCCCTGGTGATGCTGACCGGCTGCATGGGCCGCAACGGCGGAGGCTGGGCGCACTACGTCGGCCAGGAAAAGACCCGGCCGGTCACCGGCTGGCTGTCGCTGGCCAACGCCCTTGACTGGTCCCGGCCGCCGCGGACCATGATCGGCACAGGCTACTGGTACATGCACACGGACCAGTGGCGGCAGGACGGCTACTGCGCGGATGCGCTGAAGTCCCCGCTCTCCACCGGGGCCCTGGACGGCATGCACACCGCGGATGCCCTCGCCCAGTCCGCCCGGCTCGGCTGGATGCCGTTTTACCCGCAGTTCGACCGGAACCCGCTGGACCTCGCGGACGAGGCCGGGGCGGCCGTCGCCGCCGGCACCGCGACAGACGCCGCCGGCTACATCGCCGATGCCCTGAAGAGCCGCACCCTGAACCCGGCGATCGAGGACGTGGACGCCCCGGAAAACTGGCCGCGGACCCTCGTGCTATGGCGCTCCAACCTGTTCGGCTCCTCGGCCAAGGGCAACGAGTACTTCCTGCGGAACCTGCTGGGAACCCACAACAATGTCCTGGGCCAGGACCATGCCGAGGGGCTCAAGCCCAAGGATGTGAAATGGCATGAGCAGGCGCCCGAAGGGAAGCTCGACCTGCTGGTTTCCGCGGACTTCAGGATGACCTCCACCACCCTGCTGTCCGACGTCGTGTTCCCGGCCGCCACCTGGTACGAAAAGCACGACCTGTCCTCGACCGACATGCATCCGTTCGTGCACGCCTTCACCCCCGCGATTGACCCGCCGTGGGAGACCAAGACGGACTTCGACGCATTCCACCTGCTGGCCCAGGAGTTCTCCCGGCAAGCCAAAACCCACCTCGGCGTCCGCCGGGACCTGGTGAGCGTGCCGCTGCAGCACGACACGCCCGGCCAGCTGGCCCAGCCCGGCGGGATTGTGCGGGACTGGCGGGACATGTCCGTCCCCGCGGTCCCGGGTCAGAACATGCCCATTTTTTCCGTCGTCGAGCGGGACTACACCGCCATCGCGGACAAGCTCGCCGCCGTCGGGCCGCTGGCGGACAAACTGGGCTTCACGGTCAAGAACGTCACGTACAAACTTGCCGGCCCGTTGGACCGGCTCAGCCGTTCCAACGGGGTGATGCTTGGCGGCGCCGCGGACGGCCGTCCCGCGATCGATACGGACGCGAAGATGGCCGAGGCCATCCTGGCGTTCTCCGGCACCACCAACGGGGCGCTGGCCGTGCAGGGCTTCAAGGACCTGGAAATCCGCACCGGGAGGAAACTGGCGGACCTGGCCGAGGGCTCCGAAGAAAAATACATCACTTTCGCCCAGACCCAGGCCGGCCCGGTTCCGGTGATCACCTCGCCGGAATGGTCCGGCTCAGAGACCGGCGGCCGGCGCTACGCACCCTTCACCATCAACGTCGAGCGGCTCAAGCCCTTCCACACCCTGACCGGCCGGATGCACTTCTTCCTGGACCACGACTGGATCCGGGACATCGGCGAGGCGCTGCCGATCTACCGGCCGCCGCTGGACATGCACCGGCTCTTCGGCGAACCCAGGCTCGGCCAGGACGGGTCCATGGAGGTGGTGGTCCGCTACCTGACGCCACATTCCAAGTGGTCCATCCACTCCGAATACCAGGACAACCTGCTGATGCTCTCGCTCTCCCGCGGCGGGCCCACGGTCTGGATGAGCCCCGCCGACGCGGCGGCCATCGAGGTCAAGGACAACGACTGGGTGGAGTGCCTGAACATCAACGGCGTCCTGGTGGCCCGGGCGATCGTCAGCCACCGGATGCCGGCCGGTGTGGTCTACGTCCACCACGCGCAGGAACGCACCATCGATGTGCCGAAGTCCGAGGCCACCGGGCGGCGCGGCGGCATCCACAACTCCGTGACCCGGCTGCTGGTCAAGCCCTCGCACCTGATCGGCGGCTACGCCCAGCTCGCCTACGCGTTCAACTACCTTGGCCCCACCGGAAACCAGCGCGACATGGTGGCCACCGTCCGGCGTCGTTCCCAGGAGGTGCAGTACTGATGCGTGTCATGGCCCAAATGGGCATGGTCATGAACCTGGACAAATGCATCGGCTGCCACACCTGTTCCGTAACCTGCAAGCAGGCGTGGACCAACCGTGCCGGCACCGAATACGTCTGGTTCAACAACGTCGAAACCCGGCCCGGGCAGGGCTATCCGCGCCGCTACGAGGACCAGGAGAAGTGGCACGGCGGCTGGGCGCTGAACAAGCGCGGGAAGCTGGTGCTCAAGGCGGGCGGCCGGGTCAAGAAGCTCTTCGGGATCTTCGCCAGCCCGGTCCAGCCCGAGCTCAAGGACTACTACGAGCCATGGACCTACGACTACAAGACCCTCGTTGACGCGCCGCTGGGCGACGACTTCCCGGTGGCCCGGCCCAAGTCCCTGATCACCGGGCAGGACACCAAGATCACCTGGTCCGCGAACTGGGACGATGACCTCGGCGGCTCCGCCGAGAACGGCCACCTGGACCCGATCGTGGAGAAGGTCCGGCGGGAATCCGAGGACAAGATCAAGTTCGCGTACGAACAAACCTTCATGTTCTACCTGCCGCGGATCTGCGAGCACTGCCTGAACCCTTCCTGCATGGCCTCCTGCCCCTCCGGCGCGATCTACAAGCGGGTGGAGGACGGGATTGTGCTGGTGGACCAGGACAAATGCCGCGGCTGGCGCCAGTGCGTCACCGGTTGCCCCTACAAGAAGATCTACTTCAACCACAAGACCGGCAAGGCCGAGAAGTGCACCTTCTGCTACCCGCGGGTGGAGGTGGGGCTCCCGACAGTCTGCTCCGAGACCTGCGTGGGCCGGTTGCGGTACCTGGGGCTGTTCCTGTACGACGCCGACGCCGTCACCGCGGCGGCCTCCGTCACGGACCCCCGGGAACTCTACGACGCCCAGATGGACGTGCTGCTGGACCCGAACGACCCCGCCGTCCAGGCCGAGGCCCGGGCCCAGGGCATCCCGGAGGACTGGATCGACGCGGCCGGGCGCTCGCCGGTCTACGCCCTGGCCAAGGTCTACAAGGTGGCGCTGCCGCTGCACCCGGAATACCGGACCATGCCGATGGTCTGGTACGTGCCGCCGCTCTCACCCGTGGTGGACCTGCTGCGCGACCAGGGCCACGACGGCGAGGACACCGGCAACCTTTTCGGCGCCATCGACGCGCTGCGCATCCCGGTGGAATACCTCGCTGAACTCTTCACCGCCGGCGACGCGGACCGGGTGACCGCGGTGCTGAAGAAGCTGGCGGCGATGCGCTCCTTCATGCGCGGCATCAGCCTCGGCGACGACCCGGACGACGCCATCCCGGAGGCCGTGGGGATGGACAGCCAGAGCATGTACGAGATGTACCGGCTGATGGCGATCGCGAAATACGAGGAGCGCTACGTCATCCCGAAGGCCCACGTGGAGCAGGCCCACGACCTCGAGGAAATGGGCTGTTCGCTCGACTTCGAGGGCGGCCCGGGCATGCAGGATACCGCCCACTTCGGCGAAGCCAGCGGCCGGCCCGTCCCCGTGGCGGTGGAAACCTTCAACGCCCTCCGGGACCGGCAGACCTCCGGCTCCGCGCCCGGCGAAACCACCCTGCGCGGCAGGGTGAACCTGCTGAACTGGGACGGCACCGGAGCGCCCTCCGGGCTTTTTCCGGAAAAGGCGTTGCTTCCGGAAAAACCGCCTCCGGCGGAACCGCCGCCGCCGAAACCGGCGGGCCCCGCGGAATCCCCTCCGGCGGGGGAGCAGCCATGACCCGCCGCCAGCAGGTCCTCTACCTCGCCGCGGCCTGGTGCCTGTCCTACCCTGACGAGGAACTGACCGGCCGGGTCCCGCTGATGCGGGCCGCGCTGGCCGAGTTCCCCGGCGCCACGGCGGACTTCGTTGCGGTCCTGGACCAGCTGGAGTCCACGCCGCCGATCCAGCTCCAGTCCCAGTACGTGCGCGAGTTTGACCTCGGAAAGCGCCACGCCCTGCACCTGTCCTACTGGACTGACGGGGACACCCGGCGCCGCGGCGAGGTTCTGGGCAACTTCAAGAAGACCTACCGGCAAAGCGACATCCTGGTGGACACCCACGGCGAACTGCCCGACTACCTCCCGATGGTCCTCGAATACGCCGCGCTGGTGGACCTCGCGGCCGGCCGCGGGCTGCTGACGCGCTTTCGGGCGAGCCTGGAGATGCTCCGCTTCGGGCTGCTCCGGGACCAGCTGCCGCACGCCCGGATCCTGCAGGCCGTCTGCGCCACGCTGCCCGGGAAATCCCCGGCGGACGAGCAGGCCGTCATGCGGATGGCCGGCTACGGCCCGCCCACGGAGGCCGTGGGCCTGAACCCGTACGATCCGCGCCTGCTGCCCGTGAAGGGGGCCTGAGCATGCTGGCATTCGAAGCGGAACCCGGATCCGCCGTCGGACTCACCGCACTGGACATCGTGCTGTGGGGCGTGCTGCCGTACGTCATGGTGGTGGTTTTGGTCGGCGGACTTCTCTGGCGCTACAAGTACGACCAGTTCGGCTGGACCACGAGGTCTTCCCAGCTCTATGAGTCCAGGCTGTTGAGGATTGCGTCCCCGTTGTTCCACTTTGGCCTGCTCGCCGTGATCGCCGGTCACTTCTTCGGCCTGGTCATTCCGATGGCGTGGACCCAGGCGGCCGGGATGAGCCAGGAGTTCTACCATTTCAACGCCCTGCTGGTCGGCGGGATCGCCGGGGTCGGAACGCTGGGCGGGATCCTCCTGCTGATCTACCGCCGCCGGACCACCGGGCCGGTCTTCATGGCCACCACCGGCAATGACAAGACCATGTACGTGGTGCTCACCGCGGCCATCGTGTTCGGGCTGTGGACCACCTTGGCGAGTGTCTTCGAGGGCGAGCACGGGCACAATTACCGCGAGACCGTGGCCCCGTGGTTCCGCTCGCTGTTCATCTTCCAGCCCGACATCGCGGCGATGGCCGCGGCGCCGTTCTCCTTCCACCTGCACACCCTGGTAGGCATGGCGCTGTTCGTGATCTGGCCGTTCACGCGCCTGGTCCACGCCTTCACGGCCCCGTTCCACTACCTCTTCCGCCCCTACATCGTTTACCGCTCCCGGGATCGGGACTCCGGCGGCGCCGGGGCCAAAGGCACAGCCGGCGCTGCCGGCGCCCGGAGCTCCACGGCCGGCGCCCGGCGGGGCTGGTCCGCCGTCGGAACCCGGGACCGGGACACCAGGAACCGGTGACCCGGTGCCATCGCTGAAGCTGCGTTGCTGAACCGCTTTGCTGAACCGCTTTGCTGAACCAGGAAGGAGACCGCCGTGGCCGGAGCAGTGTCCCCGCCCGTCGCCGCCCCTGCGGGCCGGGCGCTCAATCTGACGCTCGCCACCTCGACCTCCGTGGTGTGCTTCTGGGCCTGGAACTCCATCGCCACACTGAGCGCGTTCTACACCCAGCATCTGCACCTCAATCCGGCCACCACCGGTGTGCTCGTGGCCATGCCCGTCTTCGTCGGCTCGCTGGGGCGGATCGTCGTCGGCGCCTTGACGGACAAGTACGGCGGCCGCGCCATGTTCACTTTTGTCCTGCTGGCCTCCATCGTCCCGATCCTGCTGGTGGCAGTCGGCGGCAGCCTCGACTCCTTCGCCCTGGTGCTGGCTGCCGGCGTGCTGCTGGGGGTCGCCGGAACCGTCTTCGCCGTCGGGATCCCCTTTGTCAGCGCTTGGTACGAGCCCGCCCGGCGGGGTTTCGCCACCGGCGTCTTCGGCGCGGGCATGGGCGGAACGGCCCTGGCCGCTTTCCTGAACCCCCGGCTTGTCGCCGCCATCGGCTACGTTCCCACCCACCTGCTGATCGCCGCGATTCTGGCGGTCATGGCCGCCATCATCTGGTTCCGCTTGAAGGAGGCGCCGGGCTGGACCCGCAGCAACGCGCCCGTGATGCCCAAGCTGATCGACGCCGCGAAGACCCCGGTCACGTGGAAGCTGTGCTTCCTCTACGCAGTCCTTTTCGGTGGCTTCGTTTCCTTCGCCACGTATCTGCCCACGTACCTCCGGGATGTCTACAGCTTCGATCCCAGCGCGGCCGGCGCCCGCACCGCGGGTTTTGCGCTCGCCGCCGTGCTGGCGCGGCCGGTGGGCGGCGTACTCGCCGACAAGATCGGTCCCAAGCCAGTGGTGATCGCCGCCCTCGCCGGCGTCGCCGTCCTTGCCTGGGTGGTGAACCTGCAACCCGACGGCGACGTCCCCGCCGGCCTGACGTTCGTCGCCATGGCGGCGGCGCTGGGCCTGGGCACGGGCGGGGTATTCGCCTGGGTGGGGGTCCTCGCGCCGGAGGGCAAGGTCGGCAGCATCAGCGGGGTGGTCAGCGCGGCCGGCGGCCTGGGCGGCTACTTCCCGCCGCTGATCATGGGCGCCACCTATGACGCCGCGGCGCACAGCTACGCGATCGGGCTGCTGCTGCTCGTCGCCACAGCGCTCGCGGCGCTTGTCTTCACCATCTTCGCCATGCACGGCAGGACCAAGGCCAAGGTCGCGGCCGCCTAGCCGGTGCCGCGGAGCGGGGCCAAGCTAGCCGAACAGCAGGGTGGCCAGCGTAAAGATGGCCAGCCCGGCCAGGGCGCCCACCACCGTGCCGTTGATCCGGATGAACTGCAGGTCCCTGCCGACCTGCAGCTCGATCTTCTGCGACGTCTCGTCGGCATCCCAGCGGGCCACGGTGTCCGTGATGACCCCCGCGATGTCCGAGCGGTAGGTCTTCACGAGGTAGCCGGCCGCGTCGCCGATCCAGGCGTTCACCTTGCCGGCGAGCTCGGGATCGACCAGCAGCCGGGTGCCGAAGTCATGCACGGCCGCCTTGAACTTGACGGTCAGTTCGCTGTGCGGGTCATCGACGGCGGTGAGCAGGGCCGTCTTGATGGTCTCCCAGGTGCGGGAGGCGAGCTCGCGGACCTCCGGGTCGCCGAGCACTTGGGCCTTGATGCCCTCGGCGCGGGCGATCATGACAGGATCATGCTGCAGGTCCTGCGCGAGTTCCTTGAGGTACTTGTCGATCGAGAGGCGGACCTGGTGCTGCGGGTCGGACTGCACGGCGCGGGTGAACTTGAGGATCTCCACATACACCTTGTCGCCCACCAGCCCGTCCACGAACGAGGGCACCCACGTCGGGGACCGGTCGGTGACCAGCCTGTTGACCGTCTCCTGGTTGTCCCGCACCCAGTCCACGGTGCGGTCCACCATTAGGTCCACCAGCGCATGGTGGTGCCCGTCGTCGAAAATCCGCTCGGCGAGGCGGCCCACCGGCGGCCCCCACGGCGGGGTGAGCAGGTGCTTGCGGACCATGGACTCGATCACGGCCTGGACGTCGTCGTCGTTGAGGACCTTGAACGCGCCGCGGATGACGGCGGCACCCTCCTTGGCGACCCGGTCCGGGCCGCCGGGGCTGGACAGCCAGGCGCCGGCCTTGCGCGCAATGTCTGCGGACGCCAGCTTCTCCTGGACCACCTGTTCGGAGAGGAAATTGGTTTCCACGAATTCGCCCAGCGAGGCGCCGATCTGGTCCTTGCGGCGCGGGATGATCGCGGTGTGCGGGATCTTGATGCCCATGGGGTACTTGAACAGGGCCGTGACGGCGAACCAGTCCGCGAGGGCACCGACCATGCCGCCCTCGGCCGCGGCGCGGACGTATTCGAACCCCGGATACTGCTTCTGCAGGGCGAACGCGACGATGAAGATCACCGCCATGACGACCAGCAGCGAGAGGGCCAGGAGCTTCATCCGGCGCAGCGCCGCGGCCTTCTCGACGTCGCTGGAGGCAGCGGAACGCTGTCCGGGGGGACCGCCCGGCCGGGCGCCGCCCGGACGTCCCGCGGCGCCGGTCAGGGAAGTTGACTCAGTATTGACCTGCATGAGCCCAGCCTAGCCCGCCACGGAAACGGACGGTCCGCTAACGTGGCACCATGACCACTGATGAGCCTGCCGCCGCCCGGCCTTTGGTCTATGCCCACCGCGGCGCCAGCGGAACCTTCGCCGAGCACACCCGGGCCGCGTACCTGCAGGCAATCGCCGACGGCGCCGACGGCGTCGAATGCGATGTCCACCTGACCCGGGACCAGCACGTGGTGCTCCTGCACGATGCCACCCTGGACCGCACCTCGGACGGCACCGGCCAGGTGGCCGACCGGACGCTGCAAGAACTCCAGGAACTGGACTTCTCCTCCTGGAAGGGAGCCCGGATCCCGGAGGCCTACGGCGCCAAGTCCGGGCAGTTCCTGACCCTGCCGGACCTGCTCGACATCCTGCGCGCGGCCGGCCGCGGGATCGGGCTGGCGATCGAGTTCAAACACCCGAGCCCGTACCAGCTCAGACTCGAGGACCGGGCCCTCGAGGTCCTGAGGGCCCAGGGCTGGGATCCGCGGACGTCGATGCTGGAGAACATCACGGTTTCCTTCATGAGCTTTAGCCCCGACTCCGTAAAACACCTCCTGGAGTCCGTACCGGCCGCGGCCGTCTGCCAGCTCGTGGATGACGTCAATGTGGCGGACATCCGGGAGGAACTGGGCCTCGGTGCCCTGACCGGCGGGGCGCTGGCCAACGTGATGAAGGCCGCCCAGGCTGAGGGGGAACGGATCCTGGCGGCGGCCGAGGCCGGCATTGCCGGCCCCGGCATCGGGTACGTCCGCACGCACGCCCCGGCCGTTCAGCGCTGGCTCGCCTCGGGGCTGCGGTGCCGGGTGTGGACGGTCGACACCGAGGACGAACGTCGAACGGTGCCGGAAACTCGGGATCCAGGAGATCACCACCAACTGGCCCGCCCAGGTCCTCTCCCAGCTCATGGCGGACAGCCGGCCCCCACGGTAGCCGTCTGGCTGCCACACGGATCTTGGGCTGACATCTTCACATCCCCCGAGTCCCGGGCGGATTACGGCCGGCGTGGCCGCTGTGGTTGAGTTGTTGCATGCCATTTCGCCGGCCCGTCCCGGACCTCCAGACGCTGTCCGCGGCAGCGATGAGCGCGCTGCTGCTCACCAGTGCCGCCAAGCACTTCCGCGAGCCTGAATTTTTCCACCCGGTGGTACCTGACTTCCTGTGCCGGGACGACTCCGGCGAGCAGCCGAACGGGCCCCTGGCCGTCCTGTCCCGTGAGGAATGGGTGGCAGTGAGCGGGCTGCTGGAAGCCGCCGCCGCCGTCGGGCTCCTGGTCCCGGCCACCCGGAGGGCCGCCGCGGGCTGCGTCACGGCGATGTTCGCCGCCTTCCTCGCCGGCCACGTGGATGCCCTGCGCAAAGCCTACGGGCCGGAGGGCTCGCCGCGCCGGCGACGCGTGCACACCCTGCGGCTCCCGCTCCAGGCGCCCCTCATCGCATGGGCCTGGACTTTGACGCGGCGGAACCGGCGCCCGTGAAATTCCTGCAGTCACAGGCGGTGCGGATCGGTTTATCGATCAGCATCGCCACCGGTCTCTACGGCGTCTCCTTCGGTGCGCTGTCCGTAACCTCGGGCCTGGATTTCTGGCAGACCGTGGCACTGAGCCTGCTGCTGTTCAGCGGCGGCTCGCAGTTCGCCTTCATCGGTGTGGTGGCCGGAGGCGGGTCCGGCGTCGCAGCGATGGGCGCCGCGACGCTGCTGGGCATGCGCAACGGCATCTACGGCATGCAGATCAATGCCCTCCTGCAGCCGCGCGGGTGGCGGAAGTTTGCCGCGGCCCAGCTGACCATCGACGAGTCCACCGCCACCAGCACAGGGCAGACGGACCCCGACGAGCAGAAACGCGGCTTCTGGACCGCCGGAATCGGCGTCTTTGTCCTCTGGAACCTGTTCACCGCCCTCGGCGCACTGGCCGGCGGGGCGCTCGGGGATCCCAAACAGTGGGGACTGGACGGCGCCGCCGTGGCGGCCTTCCTGGGCCTGCTCTGGCCGCGGCTGAAAGGCAGGGAACCTGTGGCCATCGCGGTGGTCTGCGCGCTGGCCACCGTGCTGGCCGTGCCGTTCGTGCCCCCGGGAGTGCCGATCCTCGTCGCCGCCGTGGTCGCGGCAGGGATCGGCTGGTTCAGCCACGGCCGCAGCGATGAGGGCCTGGAACCGGACGTCGATCCGTACGCGGAGGACCACGTGCACCACCGCCACGACCCGGCCCGCGAATCCCGCGGTGACCGCCTCGGAGACGACGCATGACTCTTTGGATGTGGCTGCTGCTCTCCTGCCTGCTCGCCTACGCCTGGAAGCTGCTCGGTTACCTGGTGCCGGCCAGCCTGCTCCGCAACCCGCGGATGTCCAGGATTGCCGGGACCATGACAATCGGGCTGCTGGCGTCCCTGACGGTGGTCAATGCTGTCGCCTCCGGCCAGTCGCTCGTCCTGGACGCCCGGCTGGGCGCATTGGCGGCGGCGGGCATCGCCTTGTGGTTGCGTGCGCCGTTCCTGGTGGTGGTGATCGCCGGCGCGGCCGCGGCCGCCGGGCTCCGGCTGCTCGGCTGGGACTGACCCGCCAGTGGAACGCCTGACCGCGCTGGAGCGCGGATGGGCTGGGGGTGCCGCCGGAACGGTCTTTAGTCCCTACTTGGTGCCGGGATCCCATGGGAGCATTCGAACATGACTGAACACGACGGCGAGCTGCCGGCTGCCGGCCGGGAGGCTGCCGACGAGCAAGCCGCGGAGCAGCAGGCCGCGGAGCCGCGCAAGGATCAGCGCACCAAGCAGCACGAGCCGTATGTTTCCGGCGGGGCTGAGTCCACCCGGGAAATGCGCGAAATGTCCCGCCGCCGTCGGGAAGCCGAAGAGAAGCTTCAGCAACACCTTCTCGAAGCCAAGGAAAAGCCGGCCGAAGACTAGCGCCGGGCACCGGACTGTCGGGGCACCTGCAGGATCCGGCGCTTATGGGTGCTAGCCGAGAACGGCGTCGAACGCGGTGCCCGTCAGCGGGGCCTGCGGCGGCAACGCCCGGTCCGGCCGCTCCGTCCGGATGGCGTCCTCAACCAGCGCCACGGGCCGGCGCCACGCGTCGGAGCCCGGCTCCATGGTGTCCACGACGCCGATCAGCATGGCCAGCAGGCGGATCATGTCCGTCATGGAAATATCGCTGCGCAGGGTGCCCTGCCCCTGGCCCCGGCCCAGCAGCACGGCGATGGATTCAATCAGGCCACCCGTAATCCCGGTCAGCAGCCCGCGCCGGCCCGCGACAGCTCCCAGCAGGTTGGCCTCTTCGCTGGCGACATGCATCGTGGCATCGATGACCCGAAAGAGCCCTGCGGCGGCGTCAGGATCGGCCAGGGCCTCATCGATGGCCGGGTCCACCTGCAGCCGGAGCTGCTGGTTCAGGGCAGCGAGCACCAGCTCTTCCTTGTCGGCGAAATTCCGGAAAAGGGTGGCGGGACCCACTCCGGCGGTGACGGCAATGGTCTGCAGCGGCACCTCGGGGCCGTGCTCGCGGAAGCACTGGCGGGCCGCGGCGATGATTTTGTCCACGTTGCGCGCGGCATCTGCGCGGAGCGGCCTGCGGTCTACTGCCCGGTTCATTTGCCTAGGGTAGCAACGCGAAGGGTGCGCGAACCTGTTACCGGCGGGTAGTGACTTATATGACGGTGGCGGAGGTGCGCCCGGCCGCTGCCGGGCTGGAATCGCGTGAAAGACTGGTGCCGGACAGCCCGGAAGTTTTCGCCCCCGGTGTCCTGACTGAGTGAAGGGAACCACCACATGCTGGTCGCATTCTCCGTAGCACCCTCCGGTGACCCCGCCAACGGGCAAGCGCCCGGCGACGCGTCGGTCCACGACGCCGTCGCGGCCGCGGTGCGGATCGTCCGGGAGTCGGGCCTGCCCAACCGGACGAGTTCCATGTTCACCGAGATCGAGGGCGAGTGGGACCAGGTCATGGACGTCGTCAAGCGGGCCACGGACGCGGTGGGCGCCTACGGTTCGCGCGTCTCGCTGGTCCTCAAGGCGGACATCCGGCCGGGCTACAGCGGCGAGCTGACCGGCAAGGTGGAACGGCTGGAAAACGCCATCGACGGGCAGGGCGCCGGCGGGACCGGCCCGCAGATTCCAGCCCGGCCGGGAAACTAGGCGTACTGAGCCGGACCGCACGCCGAAACGCGGGCGGGAACGGCGCGCCCGGAGGGGTACCGCCAGGCGCGGGCGGCTGGAACACTGGGGGCATGATCGAGCATCAACCCGCCCCCGGCTGGGTCGCCGTCGAGAACTTCCTCTCCGACGCGGTGGTCCGCCCGGACCGTTCACTCAAGCGCGCCGTGACCAGCGCACTTGAGGCAGGCATGCCGGCCATCGAAGTGGCCCCCAACGCCGGCAAACTCCTGAAACTGCTGGTCCAGCTCTCCGGTGCGCGCCACGTCCTGGAGATCGGCACGCTGGCCGGCTTCAGCACCATCTGGATGGCCCAGGGACTGCCCGACGACGGCCGGCTGGTCACCTGTGAATACCTCCCCCTGCACGCCCGCGTCGCGCGGACCAACGTTGACGACGCCGGGCTGGGCCACAAGGTGGAGATCCGGGTCGGCGCGGCGCTGGACACCCTGCCCGAGCTGAAAAGCGAGGCCGGGCCGCCCTTCGATTTCGTGTTCATCGATGCCGACAAGGAAAACAACCCGCACTACCTGGACTGGGCCATCCGGCTTGGCCGGCCCGGCACCACCATCGTGGTGGACAACGTCGTGTGGGAGGGTGCGGTGCTGGACGCGTCGATGGACCCGGTCAACGCCCCCGGAATCATCAGCACGCTCCAGATGATGGGCGATGACCCGCGGCTGGACGGCACCGTGATCCAGACCGTGGGTTCGAAAGGCTGGGACGGCTTCGCCCTCGCGATCGTCCGCTAGGCGCAAGAGACTGTCCGCCGGGGCGAACGCGCCGGTGGCAGCCGACCCCGTGCAGCCCCCGGCCACCCCCAAGTGCTAAGTATGCTTAGATTACTTGTCGACGGCGCCAGCGATGGCGGCGCGGCCGCGGACGCGCAGGACTTCAGCCACGTGGCCGGGCCCAGCCCGAATCCGCCCAGCCCGAATCCGCCCAGCCCGAAGGAACACAGGCAGCCGAAATGAACGGGATCCCCATCTCCGACCACCCCCTACCCGTCCGGATCAGCTCCGCGGCCGCAGACCTGGAGACGATCAGCCCCCTGCTGTCCGAGGCGCAGGACGCCGTCCGCGATGTCCCGGGGCTGCTGGAGCTGGCCAAGGCGGCCGCGGCGGCGGCGCCCAAACCCGGGGACGGCCGGACCGCGTTCCTGTGGGAGATTCTGGCCTCCGTAACCGCCGTCGATGTCGCCGCCGGACGGGTGCTGGAACCCCACCTGGACGCCGTGGCGATCCTGGCCCAGGCCGGCGACGAGGCGGCACGGCACGGCCGGGACTGCCCGGACCCCGACGATGCCAACTTCGAGGGGGCCTGGGGTGTGTTCGCCGCCGAGGCGCCCGGCCTGCGGCTTGAAGCCAAGGAATCCGCAGACGGCTGGATCCTGCAGGGATCCAAGCCCTGGTGCTCGCTCGCCGCCCAACTGGACCATGCCGTGCTGACGGCCCATCTGGAGGCCGGAGGCCGGGCCGCCTTCGCCGTCGACCTCCACGCGAACGGCGTGGGCTTCGCGAATCCGGAGTGGACCAGCCTGGGACTGCGCGAGATTCCCAGCGGCACAGTCCACTTCGAGGCCGTTCCCGCCGTGCCCCTCGGCGGCGCCGGCTGGTATTACCAGCGCCCTGGTTTCGCGTGGGGCGGCATGGGCGTGGCCGCCTGCTGGCTCGGCGGCGCCGTCGCCGTGGCGCGCAGCTTCGCCGACTCCCTGCGGCACGCCGCCGACGGCGGACGGGAACCGGACCAGATTGCGCTGGCCCACCTCGGCGAGATTGACCGAACGCTTGCCGCCCTCACCGCCTACCTGGCCGGCACGGCCGCAAGGATCGACGCAGGCGAACTCTCGGACCGCGGTGCGTGGCAGGAAGCCCTGCGTGTGCGCGGCAGCGTGGCCGCCGCCGTCGAACGCGTCCAGACGCTCGTGAGCCAAAATCTCGGTCCGGCCCCCCTCGCCTTTGACGAGCGCTACGGAAAACGGATGGCCGATCTCGCCCTGTACATCCGCCAACACCACGCGATGCGCGACGACGCACAACTGGGCGCCCTGGCACTGGCCGAAGGCAACCCATGGTGACTTTCACACACAACGACGCCGGGACGTCCGAGGCCGCCTGGGCCGGCAGCCCCGCCGCCAGGCTGCCGGACCTGCCGCTGGATGACGCGGCGCTCGCCGGCCGGGCCTTCATTGTCCTGGCCGCGCACCCGGACGACGAATCGCTCGGGGCTGGCGGGCTGCTGGCCCGGCTGCACGCCGTCGGCGCCACGGTCCGCGTGCTGCTGTGCACGGCGGGGGAAGGATCCCACCCCGGCTCGCCAACGACGACGCCGGAACAGCTCGCCGCGGTCCGGCTGCAGGAGTTCGGCGACGCCCTGAAACGCCTTTCCGGAGCCGGGAACGGGGCCGGGAACGTGGCGTGGCAGTGCCTGGGCCTGCCCGACGGTCACCTCGCCGGGCACCGGGAAGAGATCCGGGCCGCCGTCCGGGACGCGGTCCGGGAGGCAGCGGCCGTGTGCGGTCGCGCCGCCGACGAGGTGGTTCTCGTGGCGCCCTACCGCTCCGATGGACACACCGACCACGACGTCCTCGGATCCGTTGCCGCCGGGCTCAGCGCCGCGGCGGGCCACGCCCTCCTCGAATACCCCATCTGGTACTGGTTATGGGCGGCACCAGGCGCGCCGGACGCCGGCGGCGGCCCGGCCGGGGCGGCCGGCCTGACCGGACCCGGCGACCCGGACGGCGGGGCATGGCGCGGCTGGTTCCGGCTGCCGCTGCGCCCGGCAGAGCTTGAGGCCAAGGCCGCCGCGATGGCGGCACATGTGTCCCAGGTGCGCCCGCTCTCCGGGCTGCCGGGCGACGAGGTGCTCCTGCCTCCGGCCTTCCTGACACACTTTGAGCGGACCTGGGAGACGTTTGCCTGGCACCCCGCGGCCGCCCCGGCGGACGGCCCGGGCGATGGCGGGTCCCGGCAGCCCTTCGCCGCGGGCGACGCGGAGCGCGTGTTCGATGCGGTCCACGCCCAGGAGGAGGACCCCTGGCAGTACACCTCGAGCTGGTACGAGCAGCGCAAACGCACCCTCACGCTCGCCGCGCTGCCCGGCAGCAGCTACACGTCCGGGTTGGAGATCGGCTGCTCCATCGGGGCCCTGAGCGTGGAACTCGCGCCGCGCTGCGGAAGCTTCCTCGCCGTCGATGCCAGCGGCACCGCCCTGGACCGTGCCGCCAGGCGGCTCGCGCACCTGCCCGCGGCGACGACGCGACACCTGACCGTCCCGAACGAGTGGCCGGACGGATCGTTCGACCTGATCGTGGTTTCAGAGGTGGGCTACTACCTCTCGCCGGCAGAGCTCGCCGGACTGTTCGACCGGATTCAAGGCTCGCTCATGCCTGGCGGGACCCTCGCGCTGTGCCACTGGCGGCACCCCATTTCCGGCTGGGAACTCGACGGCGACGCGGTCCATGCCGCGGCCCGGCGGCACCTGGGCTGGGCCGGCGGCGGGACCTACCAGGAGCGCGACTTTGTGCTCGAGGTGTTCCTTGCCCCGGACGCTGCACCGGGTGCCGCGCCGGGCCTGGGCGGCCCGGAACGGATCCGGTGACCCGGATGACGGCGCTGCCGTTGCCGCGCGGGCACCGCATCGACCGGGTCGCCGTCGTCATGCCCGCAAACAACGAAGAAGACCACCTGGAACTGGCGTTGGAGGCCGTTCAGCGGTCCGCGGACGCACTGCGCAGGGTCCGGTCCGACGTCGAGACCCGGGTGACGGTGGTGCTGGACAGCTGCACGGACGGTTCCGCCGCCGTCATGGCCGGCTTCGCAGCCTCGGACCCGCGTTTCAGCGCATTGGAGGTCAGCTACCGCAGCGCCGGCGCCAGCCGGGCCGCTGGCGTCCGGGCCTCCGGCATCGGCGTGACCAGGCGGCGGCCGCCCGGCCAGCGCTGGACGCCGCCGCCCTGGGCCGGGCGGACCTGGCTGGCCAACACCGACGCCGATTCCCGGGTGCCGGAGAACTGGCTGGTGCGCCAGCTGGAGTTCGCCGAGGCCGGGGCCGACGCCGTGCTGGGTTCCGTGGAACCGGACCCCGCCGGGATGGACCCTGAACTGCTCCGGTGCTGGCACGAACGCCACCCGTTCCGCGAGGACCACCCCCATATCTATGGCGCGAATTTCGGGGTCCGGGCTTCCGCCTATCTTGCCGCCGGAGGGTTCGCCCGGGTCACGTCCGAAGAAGACCGGACCCTGGTGCACAGCCTCCGCAGCCGCGCCTTTACGGTCACCGCGACGGACAGCATCAGGGTCATGACCTCCGGCCGGACCCATGCCCGGGCGCCCCACGGCTTTGGCACCTACCTGCGGAGCCTGGGCCACCTGCTGCCGCCTGCCAGTTGAAGATTCATTGACGCCGGGACCAGGCCGCTCCACACTGAAGAAGTGACGGACGATGCGAAAGAACCCAGCATTGATCAGGTTGTCGAGCGTCTGGCTGCCAGGTTTCCGCACGTACCGCGGAGGCACATCGCCGGGATCGTCGGCGAGGAATTCGATGCCCTGAACGCAGGCCGGATCCGGACCTACATACCCACACTGGTTGAGCGCGGCGCCCGCGTGCGGCTCAAGAGCGAGTTCGGGATCAGCGCCGCCGAAGACTAACGCACGTGACGCCGCCCCCTACCCCCGAGTTCGCCGGATCCGCGCCACACCGCCGGAAAGTTCCGGCGATCCCGCAGCTGTCCGGCGATTTCGACGGCGGCGGCCGGCGGTCTGCAGTGCCCGTGAGGGGCGGAGCGCGGGGGTGAATCCCGGGCCGGGGCAGGACTCGCTGTCAGCCGTCGCCGGACTCAGCGCCGACGAAGCTGTCCGGCGGTTGAAGCAATTCGGTGCCAACAAACTGCCCGAGCCCCGTCCGGTCCCCGGCTGGCGAAGGCTCTTGGCTGAGCTGACCCATTTCTTCGCGATCATGCTCTGGGTGGCGGCCCTCTTCGCGATCATTGCCGGCATGCCGGAACTGGGCATCGCCATCGTGGCGGTGATCCTGGTCAACGGGGTGTTCGCCTACATCCAGCAGGAGCGGGCCCAGCATGCCGCCGCCAAGCTCCGCGAACTGCTCCCGGCCATGGTGTCAGTCCGCCGGGACGGCCGCGTCATCAAGGTCCACTCCACCGAACTGGTGCCGGACGACGTCGTGGTGCTGGTGGCCGGCGACCGCGTTCCGGCGGACCTCCGGCTGGCCCTGGCCACCGGCTGCGAGGTGGACGAGTCCATGCTCACGGGCGAAAGCGAGGCAGTCGCCAAAACCCCCGGCGACACCGCCTTCGGCGGGACCTTCCTGGTCAACGGGCACGCCGAAGGCGTGGTCTCGGTGACGGGCGGCCAGACCCGGCTCGCGGAGATCGCATCCCTGACAGGTAAAGTCGAAGCCCCCACCAGCCCGCTGTCGCTGGAACTGCAAAGAATCGTCCGCATCACCGCCACCATGGCCCTGGGCATCGGCGCCCTGTTCTTCGTCCTCTCGCTCGTGATTGGCATTTCCTGGCGCGACGCCTTCCTGTTCGCCATCGGGGTGGCCGTCGCGCTGGTCCCCGAGGGCCTGCTGCCGACCGTCACGCTCTCCCTGGCCGTCGGCGCGCAGCGCATGTCCAGGCGCAACGCCCTCGTGCGCAACCTCCAAGCCGTGGAGACCCTCGGCTCCACGACCTTCATCTGCACCGACAAGACCGGAACCCTGACGCAGAACCGGATGAACGTCGTCGAGGTCTGGACCCCGGCCGGGGAGCTGACCATCAATGGCCAGGGCTACGGCCCCGAAGCCGAGATGACGGGCGGCGGCCTTCAAGAAGCCCGGCGGCTCAGCGTCGCTGCCCGCGCCGCCTCGGTGGGGCGCGCCGTCCTCCACGAAGACCGATGGATAGCCGAGGGGGACCCGATGGAGGCGGCCATCGACGCGCTCGCCGTCCGCCTCGCCCTTCCGGGTGAGCAGCCGGAATGGCCGACGCCGTCGCACCGGTTCGCGTTCGACTCCCGCCGGCTGCGGGAGTCGGCAATCGTCGGCACCGCCCTCTTCGTGAAGGGGGCCCCGGAGTCCGTGATTCCGCTGTGTCTGGCCACCGGAGGCGGGGCTTCGGATCCCGGCTCGAACCGCGCAATGGACATGGTTGACGAGATGGCCGCCCGTGGCCTGCGGGTACTCGCCGTCGCCCAGCGCAGCCTGCCCGGGCCGCCCGGCGCCGCGTTCAAGCTGGAGGACGTCGAGGCCGGGCTGACGCTGCTGGGCCTGATGGGCCTGCACGATCCTCCCCGGACCGAGGTGAAAGTGGCACTCCAAGCGGCCCGCGACGCAGGAATCAAAGTGGCGATGGTGACAGGCGACCACGCCTTCACCGCCGCTGCCATCGCCCGGGAGACGGGGCTGCTCGGCCCCACGGAAACCGTGCTGCAGGGAGGGGACCTGCCCGGCGATGACGCCGTCCTGGCCGCACTGCTGGACTGCGACGGAGTGGTGGTCAGCCGGGTGACGCCGGAACAGAAGCTCCGCGTGGCCCGGCTCCTGCAGGGCCGCGGGCATGTCCTGGCCATGACCGGCGACGGCGTCAACGACGGCCCGGCGCTGCAGCAGGCCGACATCGGGGTCGCGATGGGACTGAGCGGCACCGACGTCGCCCGTGAGGCCGCCGACCTCGTGCTGTTGGACGACGACTTCGCCACGATCATGGCCGCGGTGGAGCAGGGCCGTGCCACCTACGCGAACATCCGGCGCTTCCTGACGTACCACCTGACGGACAACGTCGCCGAGCTCACGCCCTTCGTCATCTGGGCCTTGTCCGGCGGCCACTTCCCACTGGCGCTGGGCGTGCTGCAGATCCTCGCCCTGGACATCGGCACCGACCTGCTGCCCGCCCTGGCCCTGGGCAGCGAGGCGCCAAGCAAGGGGACGCTGAAGCGGCCGCCCGAGCGCCGGCACCTGATGGACCGCGCCCTCATGTTTCGGGTGTTTGGGCTGCTGGGACCGGTCGAGGCGCTGATGGAGATGACGGCGTATACGGTGGTTCTGCTCGGTGCGGGGTGGCGGCCCGGCGCCGAGCTGCCGGCTAGCGACGTGCTCCTGGCGGCGTCGGGCGCGGCCTTCACCACGGTTGTCCTGGCCCAGCTGGCGAACGCCTTCGCCTGCCGCAGCGCCACCGTCCCGCCCTGGCGGCTGGGCTGGTTTACCAACAAGCTGCTGCTGTGGGCCGTGCTGGCCGAGCTGGGGCTGCTGTGCGTGTTCCTGTTCCTCGGGCCGTTGGCGGCGCTGCTGGGCCACGCGCCGCCGACGCCGGGAGGCCTGGCGGTGGCGCTGGCCGCCGTCCCTGCCGTCCTGCTCGCCGACTGGCTGTACAAGATCGTCCGCCGCCGGGCTGGTTCCGCCGGCGGCGCCGGGCCCGGCGCGGGAACAGGAGGCTTTCCCCCAGGCGGCACAGTAGCCGGCGGCGGCGCGCGGGTCCAAAGCCCCTGACCCCGGGACACCGGTCCCGCGCAGTATGGGTCCACCGACAATCCGCAGGAGTACTGACATGGCTGAATCGCCCGTGATGTGGTTTGACGAGATCGGCATGGCCGACGTCCCGCGGGTCGGCGGCAAGAACGCCTCGCTCGGCGAGCTCATCCGGACCCTCCAACGCGAGGGGATACGGGTTCCTGACGGGTTCGCCACCACAGCCGCCGCGTACCGCTCGTTCGTCGTGGCTAACGGGATCGACGCCGCCATGCGATCGCGTATTGCCGCCTACCGGGCCGGGGACGCCACGCTGCGCGCCACCGGCGAGGCCATCCGGGACCTGTTCCTGGCCAGCGAGTTCCCCGGCGACATCGCCGAAGCCATCCGCGCCCACTACCGGACGCTGGGGGACCGGGCCGGCATGGACCGGCTCGCCGTGGCGGTGCGCAGCAGCGCGACGGCGGAGGATCTCCCGGACGCGAGCTTCGCCGGGCAGCAGGAGACCTTCCTGAACATTGCGGGTGAGCGGGAACTGCTGGACGCCTGCCGCCGCTGTTACGCCTCACTCTTCACGGACCGGGCCATCAGCTACCGCGAGGTCAAGGGCTTCGACCACATGGACGTCGCCCTCTCGATCGGCGTCCAGCGGATGGTGCGCTCCGACGTCGGGGCATCCGGGGTGATGTTCTCCATCGATACCGACTCGGGCTTTCCCCGCGCCGCCGTCATCAGCGCGGCCTGGGGCCTCGGCGAAACAGTCGTCCAGGGCACCATCAATCCGGACAAGTACCTGGTCTTCAAGCCGCTCCTGACAGAGTCCGCGGCCGCGGAGGGCATCACCCCGATCATCGAGAAATCCCTCGGCTCCAAGGCCCGGAAGATGGTCTACAGCCGCGGCGGGAGCGCCCGCACCCGGATGGTGGACACCTCGGAGGCCGAGCGCCGGGCCTTCGTGCTGGGCGACGCCGAGATCCTCGCCCTCGCCCGCTGGGCCGTCACGGTCGAAAACCACTACGGCCGGCCCATGGACATGGAATGGGCCCGGGACGGCGAGACCGGGGAACTCTTCATGGTCCAGGCCCGGCCCGAGACGGTCCAGTCACGCCGGACCGGGCCGCAGTTCACCATCCACCACCTGCTGGAACAGGGGCCCGTGCTCGCCACCGGATCGGCCATCGGCGACTCGATTGCGCACGGCACGGCCTGCGTCATCCGGACCGCGGCGGACATCGCGGCGTTCCGCGACGGCGCCATCCTCGTGACCGAAATGACCGACCCGGACTGGGTGCCCATCATGAAACGGGCAGCCGGGATCGTCACGGACCACGGCGGCCCCACGAGCCACGCGGCGATCGTCAGCCGCGAGCTGGGTGTCCCCGCCGTCGTCGGAACCGGCAACGCCACGGCCGTCCTGGCCGAGGGCCGGTCCGTGACGATCTCCTGCGCCGAAGGTGATCTGGGCCGGGTCTACGACGGCACCCTGGCGTTCGAAACCGAAGATGTGGACCTCGGTGCGCTGCCTGCGACGCGCACGGCCGTCATGGTCAACATCGCCAGCCCGGCCGCGGCCTTCCAGTGGTGGCGGCTGCCGGCGGACGGCGTCGGGCTTGCCCGGATGGAATTCATCATCAGCAGCCTGATCCGCGTCCATCCCATGGCGCTTGTCCACCCGGAACGGGTCACGGATCCCGCCGAGGCGCGCCAGATCCGGGAGCTGGCGCAGGGGTATGCGGACCCGGCCGAGTACTTCGTGGACGCCCTGTCGCTGGGGATCGCCAAGATCGCCGCGCCGTATTATCCGCGCCCCGTGATTGTCCGGCTCAGCGACTTCAAGACCAACGAATACGCCCACCTGCTCGGCGGGGCCGCCTTCGAGGAACCGGAAGAGAATCCCATGCTCGGGTTCCGCGGCGCCTCGCGCTACTACGACCCCCGTTACCGTGAGGGGTTCGCGCTCGAATGCGCCGCGCTCAAACGGGTCCGCGAGAAGCTCGGGTTCACCAACGTGATTGTCATGGTGCCGTTTTGCCGCACGCCGCAGGAGGCAGACAAGGTCCTGGCCGTGATGGCCGAGCACGGTTTGGTCCGCGGCAGCAACGGGCTGCAGGTGTACATGATGTGCGAAATCCCGTCCAACGTGGTCCTGGCCGAGAAGTTCGCCACCCGCTTCGACGGGTTCTCGATCGGCTCCAACGACCTCACCCAGCTGGTCCTGGGTGTGGACCGTGACTCCGGCCAGCTCGCGGCGCTCTTCGATGAGCGGGACGAGGCCGTGATGGCGATGATCAGCGAGGCCATCCGCAAGGCCCACGCCGCCGGGATCAAGATCGGCATTTGCGGGCAGGGACCGAGCAACCACCCGGAGTTCGCCGCGTTCCTGGTGCGCGAAGGGATCGACTCGATCTCCCTGAACCCGGACAGCTACCTCAAGACCGTGCCGCGGATCGCGGCAGCGGAGACAGAGTCAGCCGTCGCGGCAGCGGAGACAGAATCAGCCAGGAAATAGTCATCCCGGTAGCGGGGCCTGCCGCGCGCTTTCCCGGGACCGCACCGGGCTGGCGGCGCCGTGGCGGCCGGGGCCGAGTGAACGCAGGGCATTGAGGATCGTGGCGAGGTCCACCAGTTCCTGGGACAGGGCGCCGGCGATGGCCGGCACGTAGCCCGCGGCCGCGGCCAGCATGAGGGCCACGCTCAGGCCGATGCCGATCCAGATGCTCTGCAGGGCCACCTGCACGGTGCGTTGCCCGATCCGGACGGCGGTCCCCACCTTGGAGAGATCATCGAGGATGATCACGACGTCGGCCGACTCGCCGGCCGCCGTCGAGCCGCGGGCGCCCATGGCGATTCCGACGTCGGCGACCGCCAGGACGGGGGCATCGTTGACGCCGTCGCCGACCATCATGACCGGACGGTCCGGCAGCGACCTGATGGCCTCGACCTTGTCCCGCGGCAGGCACTCGGCGCGGACGTCGGTGAGCCCTGCCTCGTCCGCGATGTGCCGGGCCGTGGCGAGCGCGTCACCGGTCAGCATGACCGTTCGGCGTACGCCCAGGGCCTTGAGGTCGGCGAGGGTGCGGCGGGTCTCTTTGCGAATGGGATCGCTCATCACCAGGGCGCCCACGAATTTTCCGCCGGCACCGACGTAGATGGCGAGCTCGCCGCTGGCCAGCCCCGCCTCCACCACGCCGGACGCCCACTCTGCGACGAACGCGGGCTTGCCCACCACCACGTCCTGGCCGTCGAACCTGGCGCGGACCCCGTGGGTGGCGAATTCGGTGGCTTCGGTGGCGGCCGCGAAGGGCAGGGCCCGGTTCCGGGCGGCCTCCATCACCGAGGCGGCCAGGACATGTGAGGAATACTGTTCCGCGGACGCCGCCAACTGCAGGACCTCGTCCTCTGCGAGGGGCCCGGCGGTCCGGATACGCAGCAGGGACGGGCGGCCGTACGTGAGGGTTCCCGTCTTGTCGAAGGCGGCCGTCTTGATCCGGCTCAGCTGTTCCAGCACCCCGGCGTACTTGACGATGACACCGGAGTGCGCGGCGCGGCTCATGCCACCGAGGAACGCCACCGGCGCTGCGATCAGCAGGGGGCACGGCGTGGCCACCACCAGGACCTCCGCGAAGCGTTCCGGGCTGCCGCTGATGATCCAGCCCACGGCGCCGAGCACGTAGGCGAGGGCCGTGAACGGCACGGCATAGCGGTCCGCGAGCCGGACCATGGGCGCCTTGCTGTCCGCCGCCTCCTGCACGAGGGCGACGATCCGGCTGTACTGCGAATCCTCCATGCGCGCCGTGACCCGCATCCGGACCGCGGCCTCACCGTTCAGCGAACCGCTCATGAGCCCGTCCCCGGCGGACCGCTCCACCGGCAGGCTCTCCCCGGTGAGCGAGGACTCATCGAAAGAGCCTGACTCGGAGAGCAGGACGCCGTCCAGCGGGACCACCTCGCCGGGCCTGACCAGCAGGACGTCCCCGATCTCGACGTCGGCGGCCGCCACGTCCTCGTGTTGGCTCTCCGTTGAGGTTCCGGCTGTGTGCGTTCCGGCGGTGTTGGTTCCGGCTGTGTTGGTTCCGGCGGCGGGGGAGCCGTTGCGCTCCCGGTGGGCCGTCTGCGGGACGCGTTCGAGCAATGCGGTGAGTTCGCCCTTGGCCCTGCTGGCGGCGTAGTCCTCAAGGGCAGTGCCGCCCGCAAGCATGAGTACGACGATCATCGAGGCGATGTATTCGCCCACCAGCACGGTGCTGACGATTGCGGTGACGGCCAGGATGTCGATGCCGAACTGGCCGCCTGCGAGCCGGCGCGCCATCCCGACGGCGAGGTAGGCCGCCACAGCCAGGGCATAGACGCTCGCAGCAGCCCGGGCTATGCCTTCCTGCCCGGAGAACAGCAAGACCAGCACCGCCAGCAGGACGACGAGGGTCCCGGCCACGAGCGGATACCGGAGTACGAATTTCACGGATGTTCCGCCTTAGCTTCGTATCAGTTTTGGCGTCTCCCTGAATCCTACTGCGCGGCCGCGCCCGGCTTGCCGGGGACGGCCTCCCGGACCGTCCCCGGACCCCGGCATGAGAGGCTGGAAGAGCATCCGTCCCGATCAAGCGGGCCGGCGCGCAGGGACCCGATACATGCAATGGGCGCGGCGCAGCACAAGCGATGCCAGGAGGAATGACGTGCGAAGCAGCTCAGAGACCGTCGACACCCGGACCGCCCTGGTGGTGGGGGCAAGCGGAATTGCCGGATCCGCCCTGGTGGACAGGCTCGCCGAGGAGGGCTGGGACGTGGTGGGGCTCTCCCGCAATCCCCTTCGCCGCCGTGACGTGCGCCATGTGAGCGCGGACCTGACATCCGTGGAGAACCTGCGCGAGGCCCTGGCAGGTGTTTCGCCCACCCATGTGTTCTACACCGCCTGGTCCAGGCGGAAGACCGAACAAGAGAACATCGACACAAACGCGGGCATGCTGCGGAACGTCCTCGCCAGCCTCAACGGCAAGCCTGTGAAGCACGTCGCCCTCATGACCGGGCTGAAGCACTATCTGGGCCCGTTTGAGGCGTATGCGGCCGGGGAAATGCCGGACACCCCCTTTCGGGAGAGCGAGCCGAGGCTGCCGACGCCGAACTTCTACTACGCCCAGGAAGACGAGTTGTGGGCTGCGGCCGCGAAGCAGGGCTTTGGCTGGTCCGTGCACCGGGCGCATACGGTGATCGGACATGCGGTCGGGAACGCCATGAACATGGGGCTCACCCTCGCCGTTCAGGCATCCATCTGTAAGGACCTGGGCCAACCGTTCATCTTCCCGGGCTCCGAGACGCAGTGGAACAGCCTCACGGACATGACCGACAGCGGACTGCTGGCGGACCACATGATCTGGGCGGCCACAGCGGACAACGTTGGCGACCAGGCCTACAACATCGTCAACGGCGATGTCTTCCGCTGGCGGCGCATGTGGCCTGCGCTGGCCGACTACTTCGGGGTCGAGCCGGTAGGTTACAGCAACGAACCGCGGCCGTTGGAGCAGCAAATGCGCGGCATGGAAGGCGTGTGGTCGGCCATCGCCGCCCGCCATGGGCTGGCCGAACCCGACCTCGCGCAGGTCGCCTCCTGGTGGCACACGGACGGCGACTTGGGCCGGAACCTCGAGGTGGTCACGGACATGAGCAAGAGCCGGCTTGCCGGTTTCACCGGGTACCGCCGCACGGAAGACGCCTTCCTGCAGCTGTTCGACCGGTACCGTGCGGACGGCCTGATTCCGGCGGCCTCCTAGGCTGCGGCACGGGCGGGGCCTTTGAGCCCTAGCCTGCCGTAGTGCGTGGAGCCAAGGTGAAACATGGGGTCCATGACCGCGGGCCGCCGCCGGCTGTTGGTGATCGCGGCCGTGGTGGTTGCGCTGCTTCTGGCCGCCGGTGCCGCGGTCGTGCTGCTTCAGGGGGCGCCGACGGCGTCACCGCCCCCATCTGCGCCCGTCACCGCCCCGGTATCCGGACCCGTCAGCGCAAGTGCCTCCGGGACCGCGCCCCCTGCCTCCCCGTCCCCTGAACCGACCTCGGCATCGCCGGCCCCGGACACCAGCGGGCCAGTTCCGGCCGAGCCGGTTCCCGTCCCCCCGCCGAGCCGGGCACCGACGGCTCCCGCTCCCGTGCCCCCCGCGGCGCGGTTCCCCGCCGCGCTCGCCGGCCACGACGTCGAGACCATCCCGGGCGCCGGAACCGTAGTGGCCCTGACCTTCGACGCCGGCGCCAACGCTGCCGGACTGCCGAGCGTCCTGCAGAGTCTCGCAGCCGCGGACGTGCGGGCCACGTTCTTCCTTACCGGCAGCTGGGCCGCCGCGAACCCCGGAGGCGTGGCGGCGATCGTCGCCGGCGGGCACCGGGTGGGCAACCATTCCATGACCCATCCGGCATTCACCGGGCTGCCCGACGCCGGCATCAAGGACCAGGTCCGATCGGCCGAACAGGCCATCCGGGCGGCCGGGGCTGACCCGCGGCCGCTCTTCCGGTTTCCCTTCGGCGACCGCGACGCCAGGACCATCGCCACGGTCAACAACCTCGGCTACCTTCCGGTGCGCTGGAGCGTCGACACCCTGGGCTGGAAAGGCACCAGCGGCGGAGCGACGGCGCGGCTCGTCGCGGACCGCGTCCTGGCGGGCCTGCAGCCGGGGGAAATTGTCCTGATGCACATCGGCTCCAACCCCGACGACGGCACCACGCTGGACGCCGCTGCCCTGCCCCAGCTGATCAGCCGCATCCGCCAGGCCGGCTATGGCTTCACCACCCTCGACGCACTCCTGGGCTAAGGGCGGGCCGAACGCCACTGTCGCGGCGCACTGATCGCTGATAGGACAGGGCCATGACGGAGTCGCCCACAGTTGCCGCCGCGCTGGCTCCCGTCGATGCCGTGATCTTTGACCTCGACGGCGTCGTGACCGATACCGGCGAGCTCCGCGCGGCAGCTTGGAAACAACTCTTTGACGACGTCATGACGGACCCCCGGCTTCCCGCTGACGCGCGGCGCGCGCCCTTCACGGACGATGACTTCGCACGCTGGATCGAGGGCCGGACCTGGGAGGACGGCGTGGCCGCATTCCTGGCCTCGCGCGGGGTCCCCATTCCCCGCGGCTCGCCCGCGGACGGCCCGGACGAGTGGACGGCGTTCGGACTCGCGCAGCGCCAGAACGGAATTTTCGAAGCCATGCTCGCGGGCCGGCCCGTGCCCGTTTTCCCCGGCACCGTGGCGCTGCTTGAGCGGCTCCGGGCCGGGCGGATCCCCGTGGTCCTCGCCACCTCCAGCCGGAACGCCGCCGCGATCGTGGCCGCCGCGGGCCTTGGCGAGGTCTTTGACCACATCGTGGATGGCCAGACGGCCCTGGACCACGATGTCGCCGGAATGCCGGCGCCGGCTTTGGTCCTCGAAGCCGTGCGCCGGCTGGAGATCACCCCCGCCCGGGCCATGGTGATCGCGGACGCCGCAGCCGGCGTGGAAGCCGGGCGACGTGGGGGATTCGGGCTCGTGGTCGGCCTCGACCGGGCCGGGCGGCGGGCTGCGCTGGAAGCCGCGGGCGCCGACGTCGTGGTTGAAGACGTCAGCGAACTGGACATCGGGCTGGTCATTACGCACCCGTGGCTGCTGGTGTACGAGGGTTTCGATCCCGCCCACGAAGGGCACCGGGAGGCGCTGACCACGCTCGGCAACGGCTACCTCGCCACCCGCGGCGCCGCCCCGGAACACCGCGCGGGGGACGCCCATTATCCCGGCAGCTACCTTGCGGGCGTCTACAACAGCGTCGCGAGCGTCGTCCAGGGCGTAGAAACCGTGGATGAGCACATGGTTAACATCCCGGACTGGCTGCCGCTGGATGTCCGGGTGGGCGACGGTGCGTGGTGGTCCGGCGGCGGCCTGACGCTCCGCAGCGAGCGGCGCACCCTGGACCTCAAGCGGGCCCTGCTGAGCCGGGAAGCGCTCGTGGCTGACGACGCCGGACGGCAGCTTCAGGTACTCCAGCGCCGGCTCGTGTCCATGGCCGAGCCCCACTTGGCCGCACTGGAAACCACGCTGACCGCCGTCGGGTGGAGCGGGTCCATCAGCATCCGCAGCGGGTGCGACACCGGCGTGACCAACTCCAACGTGCCCGAGGACGCCCAACTGGCCAACCGGCACCTGACAGGGGTGGCGGTGTCCTCGTCGGAGTCTTCGTCGGAGGACGGTTCGGACGCTGCTGAGCTGACGGTTCAGGTGCAGACGTCCGGGAGCAGGATCGGGATCGCCCTGGCACTGCGGACCCGGATTTCCGGCGGCGGGGTGCCCGTCGGGGCCGGCGCAATTCCCGAGGTGGCAGGAGGGATGTACAGCCACCGCTTCGAGCTGCAGGTCACTGACGGTATCCCCGTCACGGTCACCAAGGCAGCGGCCGTCGCCACCTCCCGGGACCACGCCGTCGCCTCGCCGCTCTCGGGGGCGCTCGCGGTGCTGTCGCGCGCACCCCAGGAGTTCGACGCGCTGCTGGCGGACCACGACGCGGCATGGCGCCTGCTGCTGGCACCGTTCATCATCGAATCCGATGCCACGTCCCAGGCCCAGCTGATCCTGAACCTTCACGTTTTCCATCTGCTGCAGACACTCACCACGCACACAGCCGAGCTCGATGCCGGGGTCCCGGCCCGGGGGCTCCACGGTGAAGGCTACCGGGGGCACATCTTCTGGGATGAACTCTTCGTATTGCCGGTCCTGAACTCCCGGCTGCCCGCGGTGGCCCGCGAGCTGATTGACTACCGCTGGCGGCGGCTGGGAACCGCGCGGGACGCGGCCCGGAAGGCCGGGCTGCGCGGCGCGCTTTTTCCGTGGCAGAGCGGCAGCGACGGCACCGAGCAGACACCCAAGTTCCTGTTCAACAAGCTCTCCGGGCACTGGATGCCGGACTACTCACGCCTGCAGCGGCATGTCGGACTGGCGGTCGCCTACAACGCCTGGCAGTACTTCGAAGCAACCCAGGACCGGGGCTGGCTGACCCGGCACGGCGCCGAGATTGTGGTGGACGTCGCCAGGCTGTTCGTCTCCCTGGCGGAGCACGACGCCGCCCAGGACCGGTTCCACATCAAGGGCGTCATGGGCCCGGATGAATACCACACCGGCCACCCGGGCAACCCCGGCGGCGGCCTGGACGATAACGCCTACACCAACATCATGGCGGCCTGGGTATTTGACCAGGCGGTCTGGATCATGCATTCAGTACAGGGTTTCGACATGGAGGAACTCCGGGCACGGCTGGGGATCACGGGCACGGAAATCGACGCCTGGGCGCACCTGAGCCGGCGCATGTTCGTTCCCTTCCACGACGGCGGAATCATCAGCCAGTTCGACGGTTACGGCGCCCTGCGGGAACTCGACTGGAATCACTACCGCCGCGCCTACCGCAACATCGAACGGCTGGACCTGATTCTCGAAGCCGAAGGGGACAGCACCAACCACTATCGGCTGGCCAAACAGGCGGACGTCCTGATGCTCCTGTATGTTCTTGGCGAGGACCAGCTCCTGGGGTTCCTGCGCCGGATGGGCTACGACGTCGAGCCGGCGCAGATCGCGGCCACCGTGGACTTTTACCTGGCCCGGACCGCGCACGGCTCCACCCTTAGCCGGGTCACCCATGCCTCGGTGCTGGCGCAGCACGATCCGGAGCGGGCGTGGGCGACATTCCGGGAAGCCTTGGACACGGACCTGGACGATACCCAGGGCGGCACCACGCGCGCGGGCATCCATTTGGGCGCCATGGCAGGCTCGATCGACGTGGTCCAGCGCAGCTTCGCCGGGCTACGGATCACCCGGGACGCCTTGGACTTCACCCCGCGGCTGCCGGCCGAGCTGTCCCGGGTGGAGTTCCAGGTCCGCTACCGTGACCAGTTGCTGTCCGTGCACCTCGGGCCGGACCGGCTGCGGGTGTCCGCCGCCCCGGGGGACGCGGCTCCGGTGCTGGTGCGGGTGGGCGTCGAGAAGGTGCTGCTCCGGGCGGGCCAGGAGCACGAGTTCCGCCGGGACGCCGGGACGCCCGGCTGACGCGCCGAAGCGTGTCCCCGGCGTTGTCGTGGTGACTTGCTTGCGATGGTTCCGGGCTATGTCGTGTCCATGTGCAGCACGGCCGCTCCGGTGATCCGGTCCTCCGCCAGGTCCCGCAGGGCCCGGTCCGCGGCCTCGAACGGGTAGGCCACAGTGGTCGGGCGGAGCGGGATCTCGGCGGCGATCCGGAAGAACTCCTCGCCGTCGGCCCTGGTGTTGGCTGTGACACTGCGCAGCTGGCGCTCTTCGAAGAGCTCGTCGGCGTAGTGCAGCGGCGGAATATCGCTCAGGTGGATGCCCGCGACGGCGAGCGTCCCGCCGCGGTCCAGGGCCCGGAGCGCAACCGGCACCAGGCCGCCCGCGGGGGCGAAGAGGATCGCGGCATCCAGGGGATCGGGCGGTTGTTCCTCGGCCCCGCCCGCGAACGTCGCGCCGAGGTCCAGGGCCAGCGCGCGAGCCTGCGCGGACCGGGTCATGACGTACACGCGGGCACCCCGGTAGAGGGCGATTTGGGCCGCCAGATGCGCGGAGCCGCCGAACCCATAGATGCCCAGCCGTCCGCCGATCGGCAGTTCGGCCCGGGTCAGGGCCCGGTAGCCGATGATGCCTGCACACAGGAGCGGCGCAGCCTCCTCATCGCTGAACGTCTCCGGGATCCGGTAGGCGAAGTTCTCCGCCACGGTGATGAGCTCGGCGTACCCGCCGTCGCGGTCCCAGCCGGTAAACGTGGGGGACAGACAGAGGTTTTCCTGGCCGCGCAGGCAGAACCGGCAGGCGCCACAGGTGCCGCCCAGCCAGGCCACGCCCACCCGTTCGCCGATGCCGAACCTGGCGGCCCCCGGTCCCTGCCCGATCACCTCACCCACTACCTCGTGGCCCGGGATGACCCCGGCGTGCCGCGGCGTGAGGTCGCCCTCGGCCAGGTGCAAGTCCGTGCGGCACACACCGCAGACCCGCACTTTCAGCAGGACTTCACCGCGTCCCGGCACAGGATCCGGGCGGTCGGTGGCCACGAGGGGGCCGCTGGACATGGGCCCCGGAAGTCCAACTTGCCATGCTCGCACCGCGGCCTCCTTCTTTGCAGCGTCTGCAGGTCCGAATCGGTTGCGCTCGCGGCGGCTAGCGGGTGACCAGCACGTTGCAGCGCGCCTTGTGCAGCACGGCGGAGACCGTGTTGCCGGCTCCGGCCGCAGGGTTGTGGGTCCCGAGCACCAGGACGTCGGCGTCGTCCGCGGCGTCGAGGAGCTCCCGGGCCCCATGGCCCTCACGCAGGGCGCCGGTAACCTCCAGCCCGGGCGCCATCCCGCGGGCCTCGTCGATGGCGCGGTCGAGCAGCTCCTGGCCGTGGAGCAGGGCATGGCGGCCGTGCTCTTCCCGTGCCCCGCCGCGCAATGGATCGACGTGGACGAGGTGCAGCGGGGCGCCGAGGACTTTGGCCAACCGGATGGCCTCGGCCACCGTGGCGGGGCTGCGGGGCGAGGCATCGACTCCCACCACGACGGGGTGGGCCCGCCGGCGCGGGCGCCGGATTATCATCACCGGGCAGGGTGCCGAGCCGGCCAGATCGATGCAGACCGAGCCGGCCACCTGGCCAAGGACGGCGCCGAGGCCCCGGCTGCCCACTACCAGCAGCCGTGCGTCCCGGGAGGCGTCGCGCAGCACGGGTGCCGGGAGCCCGGCCTCCATGACGCCGTCGACGGCGGGGCCCGGACGTTCCGGCTCCTGCCCGGTAATGGCGCGCTCGGCCCCCAGCGGTGCGCCGCCGGCCGCTTCGCGGGCGGCGCCGCGTGCCAGCTCGATGCCCTCGGCGAGGACGGCTTCCGCGGAATGCCGCAGCCCGCTGCCGGCCACGCCCTTGACAGGGCCCAGGTTCTTGGTGAAAACCGGCCACACCCAGGCATGGATCACCAGGAGGTCCAGCCCGGCCGCGGCCGCGTATTCGGCCGCCCAGCGAACGGCGAGTTGGGCGGCCCCGGACCCGCCGTAACCGACCGCCACGGTGCCGCCCTGCTGCCCTGTGGGTGCCGACATTATTCCTCCCGGCTCGTCGGACGCACCCCTTCGCCCGGCACTATGTGCAGCCCCAGTAGAACCCTGCGGCCCGGGAATGTGTAGGGGCTTTGGTCCCGCGGGCTGGCCGCCTCCGGGGCCGCGCCCGGGGCCGCCGGTGAACTAGGGTTGAAACATGCACAATGCGGGGGATAGCTGATGGCCAAGCGGGGCAAAGGGCGGGGCGCCCAAACCGCCGGGCCGGGAGTGGTGGAAGTGCCCAAGGGTTCCCGCCCGGCCGGTCCTTTGGCCGGGGTGTACTACATCGATACCGGGGACTGCGAGCTGATCCCGGACCAGGACAATTCCACCGGCTGGCTCCTGCGCATCAACGGCGTCATGAGCTCGCACATTGACCTCGCGGACCCGTTGTTCCTCGACTTCGAGTACATGCGCTGGATGGCAGCCCTGGTGGAGTCGCGCTGGCCGCGGGAGCCTGGGCCCAAGCTGCGCGCCCTGCACCTTGGCGGGGGAGCATGCTCACTGGCGCGCTATTTCCACGCCGCGTACCCGGACGCCCGCCAGGTGGTGGTGGAGCTGGACGGCAAGCTGGCCGACTACGTCCGGGGCTGGTTCGACCTGCCCAAGGCGCCGTTGCTGCGCCTGCGCGTGGGAGAGGCCCGCGAGGTCACCGAGAGCCTGACCCCGCAGACCCGGGACCTGATCATCCGCGACGTCTTCGCCGGCTCGCTGACCCCGCGGCCGCTGACCACCCGGGAATTCATCGAGCACGCCAAGCGCGTCCTGGCCCCCGGCGGGATATATGTGGTCAACTCCGGCGACGCCCCGGACCTCAAGAATGCCCGCGAGGACGCCGCCACCATCGCCGACGCCTTTGCCCACACCGTGATCATCGCGGATCCGGCCATGCTGAAGGGCCGGCGCTACGGCAACATGGTCATGGCCGGCAGCGATGTCCCGTTCGACGACGACCCCGGCCTCGCGCGGCGCCTGCTCGGCGGTGCGGTGCCGGCCCACATCTGGAACGACGAAAAGGTGCGGGCGTTCGCGGCCGGCGCCGCCGTCCGGCATGACCCGAAGTCGCCCGTTCTCGCTGAGCCGGCCGCGGAACCGCCCGTTCTCGCTCAGCCGCCCGCCGAGCCCCCGGCTGGGCCCCGCGCAGGGACGCCGACTGCTCCGTAGCAGCCCTTTTGCGGCACCATATTTGCGGCACTATAGAGGCGGCTACGGAGCAATCGATGGGGCTGCTCCGCGGCCCAGCAGGGCATCGCGGTGCGCCGCGGTCTGCTCCCGCAGCGCCTGCACGAGCGCGGCCACCGCCGGCCGGCGCATCGAATCGGGCCGGAGCACCATCCAGTAGGGCAGCAGCTCCGCGAATTCCTCCGGCAGGAGCCGGACCAGGTCCGGATGCAGGTCGGCCGCGAAACAGGGCAGGAACCCAATCCCGGCGCCGGCCCGGGTGGCCTCCACGTGGACGAAGACGTTGGTGGAGCTCAGCCCGTCCCGCATGGTGGGCACCAGCCGCCGCGGGGCGTCCAGATCGTCCACCTGCAGCATCGAATCGACGAAGTAGACCAGCGAGTGGGCCGTCAGTTCCTCCACGGTGGCCGGGGTGCCGTACTCGGCGAGGTAGCCGCGGGAGGCGTACATTCCCAGCATGTACTCGCCGAGCCGCGCGGCCTCTGCCCGGTGCACCTGCGGCTCGCCGACCACCACCTCGATGTCCAGGCCGGACCGCTGCTGGAGCGCCCGGCGCGTCACGGTGATGATCTCGACGCTGAGGCCGGGATGGTCGCGGCGGAGCCGGGCCACGGCCGGGGCGGCGATGTAGGCGCTGAATCCATCCGTCGCGGTCATCCGTACGACGCCGGTGATGGGGTCCGGGGTGTGCCCGGGCTGCTCCAGGGTGCGCACGGCGCTCTCGACCTGCTCGGCCACCCGAACGGCCTCGGCACCGAGCTCGGTGAGCTCCCAGCCTCCCGAGGCGCGGGAGAGCACGCGGCCACCCAGCGCCTTCTCCAGCGCCGCGATCCGGCGGGAAACGGTGGTGTGGTTCAGTCCGAGCGTCTGTGCCGCCGTCGTGAATTTCGCCGAACGGGAGACTGCGAGCAGGACCAGCAGGTCATCGGGATTGGCGTTCATATCTGCAATTCTGCACATAGCGGGTGCTGGTTTGGCCATTGAATCGCCGTGGATGTGCGGTAATACTCAATGAAGCCATTTCAGTGCTGTGCGTCACAGCGCGTGTCACCGTGGACACTAAGGAGAATCAGATGAGCGTAAACGAACGCTCTGCAACAACCGCCGCAGCACCCGCATCCAAGGGTTCCGGGCTCAAGAAAATCGTCGCCGCATCGATGGTGGGAACCGTCGTCGAGTGGTACGAATTCTTCCTCTACGCCACCGCCGCCACCCTGGTGTTCGGCAAGTACTTCTTCCCCGCCACGGGCAACGAACTGGACGGCATCATCCAGGCGTTCCTGACCTACGCCGTCGGTTTCGTGGCCCGCCCCCTGGGCGGCATTGTCTTCGGCCAGATCGGCGACAAGCTCGGCCGCAAGCCCACCCTGCAGCTCACCATCATCATCATCGGTGTCTCCACCTTCCTGATGGGCTGCCTCCCGGGCTTCGCCACCCTCGGCTACCTGGCGCCGGCGCTGCTGGTCCTCCTGCGCTTCATCCAGGGCTTCGCCCTCGGCGGCGAATGGGGCGGCGCAGTCCTGCTCGTCGCCGAGCACAGCCCCAACAAGTCCCGTGGCTTCTGGTCCAGCTGGCCCCAGGCCGCCGTTCCCGTCGGCAACCTGCTGGCCACCCTGGTCCTGTTCATCATGTCCAACGTGCTCAGCTCCGCCGACTTCCTCAGCTGGGGCTGGCGGGTGGCATTCTGGCTTTCCGCCGTGATCGTGTTCGTCGGTTACTACATCCGCACCCACGTCTCCGAATCGCCCATCTTCCTCGAGGCCAAGGCCCAGCTGGAAGAGGATCAGTCCGCCAGCTACGGCGTCCGCGAAGTCATCCGCAAATACCCCAAGGGCATCCTGCAGGCCATGGGGCTCCGGTTCGCGGAAAACATCATGTACTACCTCGTGGTCAGCTTCGCGATCGTCTACCTGAAGTCCGTGCACAAGTACGACACCTCCTCGCTGCTGCTGGCCCTGCTGATCGCCCACGTCGTCCACTTCCTGGTCATCCCGCAGGTCGGGCGCCTCGTGGACAGCTGGGGCCGGAAGCCGGTTTACCTCATCGGTGCCGTCACCGGTGCCACCTGGCCGTTCTTCGCCTTCCCGATGTTCGATACCCGCAACCCGGTGATCATCGTCCTGGCCGTCACGATCGGCCTGTGCCTGCACGCCTTCATGTATGCCGGCCAGCCGGCCCTCATGTCGGAGCTGTTCCCGACCCGGATGCGCTACGCCGGGGTCTCCCTTGGCTCGCAGGTCACCTCGATCTTCGCCGGTTCGCTGGCGCCGCTCCTGGCCACCCAGTGGCTCAAGGACACCGGCTCCTGGCTGCCCACCGCGATCTACCTGCTGGTCGCCTGCGTCATCACCACCGTCGCAGTGCTGAGCCTGAAGGAAACCAAGGGCATCGCGTTGGAGGACGTGGACCGGGCCGACGCCGAACGCGAAGGCCTGCCCGTAGCAGCCACCCGCTGAGCTGCTTGAGTTTTGGGCCGGCTCCAGCCACGCTGGAGCCGGCCGCCTCATCGAATTTTTGACACGGAAGGCTGAGTTATGGAAAACACGCTGAACGGACGCAAGGCCCTGGTCACCGGCGGCGCCGGCGGGATCGGCGCGGCGAGCGTCCGGGCCCTGGCGGCACGCGGGGCCAAAGTGGTGATCGCGGATAGGGACGAGGCCGCCGCCGCCGCGCTCGCCGACGAAATCGGCGGCACCGCGTGGGCCGTCAACCTGCTCGACGTCGAATCCCTCCAGACGCTCAGCCTGGACTGCGACATCCTGGTGAACAACGCCGGAATCCAGCGCATCAGCCCCATCGAGGAGTTCGATCCGGCCGACTTCCGCCGCATCATCACCCTCATGCTGGAGGCCCCGTTCCTGCTGATCCGGGCCGCGTTGCCGCACATGTACGCCAACAACTTCGGCCGCATCATCAACCTGTCCTCCGTGCACGGGCTCCGGGCCTCGCCGTTCAAGAGCGCCTACGTCTCGGCCAAGCACGGGCTCGAGGGCCTGAGCAAGGTGACGGCCCTCGAAGGTGGGGCGCACGGCGTCACCTCCAACTGCATCAACCCCGGCTACGTCCGCACGCCCCTGGTTGAATCGCAGATCGCGGACCAGGCCAAGGTGCACGGCATCCCGGAGTCCGAGGTGCTCGCCAAGATCATGCTGACCGAATCAGCGGTCAAGCGGCTCGTGGAGCCCGAGGAAGTGGCGTCCCTGGTGGCGTGGCTGGCATCCGACGACGCCGGCATGGTCACCGGCGCCAGCTACACGATGGACGGCGGCTGGTCCGCGCGGTAGCCCGTCGCCGCTCAAACCAACGCGGGGTCAGCTACGGCCCATTCAGAGGGCATTAATGGGCGCTAATTGACCCCGCGTTGTGCTGCTGGAGTTGAGCGGCTGGAGCAGCGCGCTAGTCCTTGGTGCCTGTCAGGGCCAGCGTGCCGCCCAGCCCGATCATCATCACGCCGCCGGTGGTGCTGAGAGCGGCGATCCGCCGGGGGGAGCGGGCAAACCAGTGCCGGGCCGTCCCGGCCGCGAGGGACCACGTGCTGTCCGAGACCAGGGCAATGAGCAGGAAGACCGCACCCAAGGTGGCGAGCTGCACGGGAATCGCTCCGGCCGAGTAGTCCACGAACTGGGGAAGCACGGCCACGAAGAACACAATCGACTTGGGGTTGGTCGCGCCGACGATGAAGCCCTCCCGGAGCACGCGGGCGGTCGAGGCCGGGTTCGAGGTCGACGCCGTCGCCGCTCCGCCGCCGCGGTGCCGGATCGCCTGGATCCCGAGGTAGACCAGATAGGCGGCGCCGGCGAATTTCACCACGCTGAACAGCAGCAGGGACTGCGCCAGCACCACGCCGACGCCCAGGGCCACGGCGGCGATCTGCACCACCTCTCCGGCCGCGTTTCCCAAAACGCTCAACAGGCCGCCCCTGCGTCCCAGGGCCAACGTCCGTCCGATCACAAACAGCACGCTAGGCCCCGGGATGGCGATGAGCACCAGGGCGGCAAGGGCAAAGGCCAAGAGGTTGGTGGCGGGGACCATGCCTGATCCTAACCCCGTGAGGGCCCGCCCGGGAGCGTCTTAATCCCTTGGGAGCGAGGCACCATCACCGCCCGGCGGGAACCTGCGGGAGCTGGGCGGTTTCGTCGACCAGTTCCGCCCGCGCCCTGCCGTGGCCGCGGACCCAGAGGCGGTAAGCGAGCACCAGGACGCCCAGCCAGGCGGCGCCCACGTACAGCGCCACCCGGGTGTCCTCGAAGGCGCCCAGAATCACGATCACCAGGGCCATGAACGCGATCGTCAGTATGGAGGCGGCGGGCCACCACGGCGACGGGAACTCCGACGCCGGCAGGCACTTGCGGGCGATCTCGCGTTTCATGGCGACATGGGAGGCCAGGATCATGGCCCAGACCCAGACGGTCGCGAAGGTGGCGATCGAGGCGATCAGCAGGAAGACGTCTTCCGGGATCACGGCGTTCAGCACCACCCCCACCAGCAGGATGCCGGTCATCATTACCACGGTCATCCACGGCACCCCGTGACGGGAAACCTTGCCGAAGCTCGCCGGTGCGTGGCCCTGCCGGGCCAAGCCGAAGAGGATCCGGCCGGCGCCGAAGATGTCGCTGTTGACTGCCGAGAGCGCCGCCGTGATCACCACGGCGTTGAGGATGTGGGGTGCGGCGGGGATGCCCAGGCCGCTGAAGATCTGCACGAAAGGGCTGCCGTTGCTGCCAATTTCGTCCCACGGAAACAGGCTCATCAGCACGCCGAGGGTCAGCACATAGAACAGCAGGACCCGGACGGGCACGGTGTTGACGGCCTTGGGGATGACCTTTTTCGGATCGGCGGCCTCACCGGCGGTGATGCCGAGGGTCTCCACGCCGCCAAACGCGAACATCACCACGGCGAAGGAGGCAAGGAGTCCTTCGAATCCGTTCGGGAACAGGCCTCCGTGGTCCACGAGGTTGCCGAGCCCTGGTGCCACGGTGGCGCCGCCGGCCTGGAAACCGAAGACGATGATCGCCGCCCCGCCCGCGATCATGGCGATGATGGCCGCCACCTTGATCAGGGAGAACCAGAATTCCAGCTCGCCGAACACCTTGACGCTGAGCAGGTTCAGGGCAGCCAGGAAGAAGATGATGGCCAGAATCCAGACCCAGCGCTCCACGCCGGGGAACCAGAATCCCATGTAGATGCTGAACGCCGTGACATCCGCGATGGCCACGATCGCCATCTCAAAGACGTAAGTCCAACCGGTCACAAACCCGGCCAGCGGTCCCAAGTAGCGGCTCGCGTACTGGCCGAAGGACCCGGACACCGGATGCCGCACCGCCATCTCGCCGAGGGCGCGCATCACCATGAAGACCGCGGCGCCGCCGATCATGTAGGCCAACAAGACGGCGGGCCCGGCCTTCTGGATGGCGGAGGCGGAGCCGTAGAACAGCCCCGTGCCGATCGCCGAGCCCAGCGCCATGAAGCGGATGTGGCGGACGTTGAGTCCCCGGCTGAGTACGGAGTCGACGGCTGCGCCGACGGCGGTGGCAGCGCTGCCGGTGCCGGCCTCGGCAGGAGCCGCCTTCGTAGCGGTTTGGGCTTGTTGCATGCGAATACCTTCTCGTCATTGGGAGGGGGATCGCCATCCAGCAGACCATGTCCGGCCTTGCTGTGAGGAGTCTCACGGGAACTTCGTGTCTTTGATTTCAGACTGTGCGGCGCCCCCGCGCGCGGAGCCGGCCGCCGCCGCCGTCGAACCCCAACCGGCGGGGGAGCGGCGAAAGAGCTTGACAACATGTCAGGATTTCTTCACATTCAAGGTGTCGCCCGGCGCCTGCGGTTACGGAATGGCGAGCTGACCCAGAGGAGAAGCACCATGAAAGCGATCGTCCAGGATGTTTACGGTTCCGTTGAGGTGCTGGAACTGCGCGACGTCGAGGCCCCGGTGCCCGGCGACGACGACGTGCTGATCCGGGTCCGGGCCGCCGGCGTCGACCAGGGCGTCTGGCACCTCATGACGGGCCTTCCGTACCTGACCCGTGTGGTCGGCTACGGGCTCAGGAAACCGAAGACCCGGATCCGGGGCCGGGCCGTGGCCGGCCGGGTGGAGGCTGTCGGCCGGAATATCGTCGGCTTCCGGACCGGGGATGAGGTGTACGGCACCTGCGAGGGATCCTTCGCCGAATACGCGTGCGCAAAAGAAGGCCGGCTCGCGCTGAAGCCGAAAAACCTCAGCTTCGAACAGGCCGCCGCCGTCCCGATCTCGGCCGTCACGGCCCTGCAGGCGCTCCGGAACGCCGGCAGGATCCAGGCCGGGCAGGAGGTTCTCGTCATCGGCGCGGCCGGCGGTGTCGGGGCGTACGCGGTGCAGCTCGCCAAGGCGTTCGGCGCGCAGGTGACGGGGGTGTGCAGCACCGCGAAAACCGATCTGGTCCGCTCGATCGGCGCGGACCACGTCATCGACTACACACATGACGATTTCGCAGACGGATCCCGGCAATTCGACCTCATTGTGGACACCGCCGGCAACCGCCCGCTCACCGTCCTGCGGCGGGCGCTCAAGCCTAAGGGCACGCTCGCGATCGTCGGCGGGGAAGGCGGAGGGCGGCTGACGGGCGGATTTCAACGCTCACTCGGCGCCGGGCTGCTCTCCGTGTTTGTCGGCCAGCGGCTCAGAGGCGTCATGGCTGCAGAGCGGGCGGAGGACCTCCGGTTCCTGACCGGGCTCATCGAGGCGGGCGCGGTGACCCCGGTCATCGGCAAGAGCTACGCCCTGGCGGACGCGCCGGCGGCAATCCGGGACCTGCGTGATGGGCACCTCCGCGGGCAGGCCGTCGTCATCATTTGAGCCCGCTTGCCGGTTGGCCGGCGTCACGGTTTTGGGCGGAGCCGCCTAGGGCGTTCCGGTCCGGAAGCGGGTCACGTACTGCCGCTGCCAGGGAGTTTCCACTGTCCGGCGCCGGTACTGGCGGCGGACGTAGGACACTGCCTGGCCGGGCGGGACTCCGTCCAGGATCGCGATGCAGGCCAGTGCGGTGCCGGTCCTGCCGATCCCGCGCCAGCAGGCCACTTCAACCCGTTCGGTCTCGGCCCGGCGCCAGGCCTCCCGGAACGCCTCGAGGGCATCCGGCTGGTCGACCGGCAGCCGAAGGTCGGGCCAGGGCACCCATCGGGACTCCCACCCCACGGGCGGCGGCTGCTTGCCCAGCAGGTACACGCCGAACTCGGGAAACGGCCCGGCCGGAAGCGGATAGTGCAGGCCGCGCCCACGAATGAGCCGGCCGGACGGAAGAGCCATGATGCCGTCCGCGGAAGTTTCCCACGTGTGCTTCATGAACCCGATCGTAGTCTTTCCCGCCGCCGGTTGTCCGTGACACGGAACGGCCGGATGTCAGCGGTATCCGGAGGCGTCGGCGTCGAGTCCTGCTTCCTGGACCTCAACGAGGTACCTCCAGCAGTCCGGCTGCGAGCCGTCGGTGTCGGTGAAGCCGTACTCGCGGGCCAGCGCGCCGGACGAATACGAGCCGCCCGTGCGGCTGAGCACGTGGGGGTCCGCCGCCAGGGCCGCGACCGCACGCCCGACGAACAGCGGGCTTTCCGAGATCGCGGCAAAGTGCGGCTGCGTCCCGGCGGCCTCCCGCCAGTTTGCCTCGGTGACGCCAAAGTGTTCGAGCATCATCTCCGAACGCATCCAGCCGGGCGTCAGCGCCACCGCCGCGCAGCCGGAGGATCTCAGCTCCTCCGCCTGGCTGAACGCCAGGCGGAGCACCGCGGTCTTGACGAGGTCGTAAAAGACGGAGACCCGGTAGTGCTGTGCGTTGTACTCGCGGGTGCCGTCGGTCATCTCCACCACCAGGCCGCCGGGGCGGCGGGTGAGCAGCGGCAGCGCGAAGTGGCTTGTGATGAGGTGGGTGTCCAGACCGAGGTGGAGCATCTGCAGTCCGGCATTCAGATCGTGGGCCCAGAGCGGGGTGTTCCATTCGATGAAGTCCTCGCCGCCCCAGATGTCGTTGACAAGGATGTCCAGCCGGCCCTGCTCGGCGTCGATCCGCTGCACGAGGGCTTCCACCTCCGCAGCCTGGCGGTGATCGACCTCGATGGCGATTCCAGTGCCGCCAGCGGTGCTGACAAGCCCGGACGTTTCCTCGATCGTCTCGGGCCGGTTGCAGTCCGAACGGTGGCGGGAGGTCGTGCGCCCGGTGCAATACACCACCGCTCCTGCCTCGCCGAGGGCGACGGCGGTGCCGCGCCCGGCGCCGCGCGTGGCCCCGGCAACCAGGGCGACCCTGCCCGACAGTGCTGCATCCACGTCTGTGCCTTCCTTCCCTCCGGAACCATCCCGCATGGGGCTCAGCCGGCGATGACTGGTTCCAATGACCGGGCATACCACTGGGAGGCCGGCGCCCACATTCATCGGAACACCGGGGGTCTGGCCGGGCTAGGGGCGGAAGGCCCGCCGCAGGTATCTGGCCCTTGTCCGGCATTCCAGACAGCCGTTCCTGTGGGAGGCTGTCGGTTGACCGTCGCCGGGCGCATGCTTAAGTACGGGATACCGGACACCACCGACCCTGAAGAGGATCCATGCCACCCACCAGTACTGCCGTGAGCCCCGCCGACGCGACTTTGTCGGCTGCGACCGACGCGACTCCGGCGCAGTCCGCCGCGACTTTGTCCGCCGCGCCTGACACGCCCGCGCCCAAGTCCGTCCACCGGGCCGCCGGAACCAAGGCGGCGTCGAAGGTGCCGGCCGCCGAGAACACGCTGCGCATCCTCAAGCTGCTGGCCTCCCGGCGCGGGCCAATGGCGGCGTCGAACATTGCCACCGCGCTGGGACTGCCGCGCTCCAGCGTCTACCATCTGCTCGGGGTGATGGAGGCGAACGGCTTCGTGCTGCACCTGCACGAGGAGCAGCGCTACGGCCTGGGCATCAGCGCATTCGAACTCAGCTCGGCCTACTCCCGGCAGGAGCCGCTGTCCCGGCTGGGCCGGCCAATGCTCGCCTCGCTCGTGGACGTGATCGGCGAAAGCGCGCACCTGGCGGTGCTGCACGGCCGCGACGTGCTCTACATCGTGGAGGAGCGGGCCAAGAACCGGCCGTCCCTGGTGACCGACGTCGGCGTCCGGCTGCCCAGCCATCTCACGGCCAGCGGGCGGGCCATCCTCGCCGCGCTGCCGAAGTCGCAGGTGCGGGCGCTGTACCCGAACGCTGCCGCCTTCACGGCCCGGCACGAAACCGAATCGCCCATCATGAAGTACTCCGCGCTGTCTTCGCATCTGGACCAGGTCCGCCAGCGCGGCTACGCCACCGAACACGGCGAGGTGACGCCCGGATTCGGTTCGATCGCCGCCGCCGTGACCGACCACGTGGGGTGGCCCACCGCCGCCGTCGCCGTGACGTTCCTGGAGGACAAGCTGCCCGCGGATCAGTGGCCGGTCCTGGCCGCCCGGGTCCAGAAGGTCGCCAACGAGCTCTCGGTCCGGATCCACGGCCGCCCCGCCTGACCGGTTGCCCCATCCCACCCCACCCCACCCCCGGTTGCGCTGTCACCTAGGGCTCCCATTCGCCCTTTTTGGCAACCGGAAGTGATAGCGCAACGGGGGAGGGGAAGGGTCTGGAATCCCGGACAGCACCCCTCCGGCAGGCCTGTTTCCGCGGCCGCTAAGGGGCTTTAGTTGATACAGAACCTCATTCCTCCGGATACACCAGGACACCAGTCCGAACAGACATCATCCGGCCACATATCCAGCGACAAAGGAGACCCTCATGGCACCCGCCGATTTCACCACCGGTGCCCGCCCGGTCAAAGCAGCCCGCGGCACCGAGCTCACCGCCAAGAGCTGGCAGACGGAAGCCCCGCTGCGCATGCTCATGAACAACCTCGATCCCGAGGTCGCCGAGCGCCCCGATGACCTGGTGGTCTACGGCGGCACCGGCCGCGCCGTCCGGTCCTGGGCCGCGTTCGACGCCATCACCCGCACCCTGGAAACCATGGAAAAGGACGAGACCCTGCTGGTCCAGTCCGGCAAGCCGGTTGGCGTCTTCCGCACCAACGAATGGGCACCGCGCGTGCTGCTGGCAAACTCCAACCTCGTCGGCGACTGGGCGAACTGGCCCGAGTTCCGCCGGCTCGAGGCCGAGGGCCTGATGATGTACGGCCAGATGACCGCCGGGTCCTGGATCTATATCGGCACCCAGGGCATCCTGCAGGGCACCTTCGAGACCTTCGCCGCGATCGCCCGTAAGCTCACCGGGGACGAGAACGGCACGCTCGCCGGCACCCTGACCCTCACCGGCGGCTGCGGCGGCATGGGCGGCGCCCAGCCGCTCGCCGTCACCCTGAACGACGGCGCCTGCCTGATTGTCGACGTCGACGAGACCCGCCTGCGCCGCCGGGCCGGGAAGCGCTACCTCGACGAGGTCGAAACTGATCTCGACGCCGCGATCGCCAAGGTCCTGAAGGCCAAGGAAGAACGCCGCGGCTGGTCCGTGGGCTACGTCGGCAACGCCGCCGAGGTCTTCCCCGAGATCCTGCGCCGCCACAACGCCGGCGAGCTCACCGTCGACATCGTCACGGACCAGACCTCCGCGCACGACCCCCTGAGCTACCTGCCCGAGGGCATCACGGTGGAGGAATGGCACAGCGAGGCTGCGGCAGATCCCGAGGGCTTCACCAAGAAGGCCCAGGCCTCGATGGCCAAGCACGTCCAGGCGATGGTCGAGTTCCAGGACGCCGGCGCCGAGGTCTTCGACTACGGCAACTCCATCCGCGACGAGGCCCGCAAGGGCGGCTACAACCGCGCCTTCGAATTCCCCGGCTTCGTCCCGGCCTACATCCGGCCGCTGTTCTGCGAGGGCCTCGGCCCGTTCCGCTGGGTGGCCCTCTCCGGCGACCCCGAGGACATCGCAGTCACGGACAAGGCCATCAAAGAGCTCTTCCCCGAGAACAAGCACCTGCACCGCTGGCTCGATGCCGCCGCCGAACGGGTCGAGTTCGAAGGCCTGCCGGCCCGCATCTGCTGGCTCGGCTATGGCGAACGCGCCAAGGCCGGCCTGCTGTTCAACCAGCTCGTCAAGGAGGGCAAGGTCAAGGCGCCCATCGTGATCGGCCGCGACCACCTCGACTCCGGCTCCGTCGCCTCCCCGTACCGCGAGACCGAGGCCATGGCCGACGGCTCCGACGCGATCGCCGACTGGCCGCTGCTCAACGCCCTTCTCAACACGGCCTCCGGCGCCACCTGGGTTTCCATCCACCACGGCGGCGGGGTCGGCATCGGCCGCTCCATCCACGCCGGCCAGGTCTCCGTCGCCGACGGCACCGACCTCGCCGCGGAAAAGCTCGCGCGCCTCCTGACCAACGATCCCGGCATGGGCGTCATCCGCCACGCCGACGCCGGCTACGACCGCGCCGTCGAAGTCGCCAAGGAACGCGGCGTCCGCATCCCGATGAACGAAACGAAGTAGGACTTCACCATGACTATCACCACGCATTCACCGCTCACCGTCACCCTCGGCTCCAGCGGTGTCACCCCCGAAGACGTCGTCGCCGTCGCCCGCCACGACGCCCACGTCACCATCGCCCAGGACGCCCTGGACGCCGTCGCCAAGGTCCGTGCCCACATCGACGACCTCGCCCACAGCGAGGTCCCGGCCTACGGGATCTCCACCGGCTTCGGGGCGCTGGCCAACCGGCACATCCCCAACGAGCTGCGCACCCAGCTGCAGAAATCCCTGATCCGCAGCCACGCCGCCGGCATGGGCCCGGCCGTGGAACGCGAAGTGGTCCGCGGCATCATGTTCCTGCGCGCCAAAACCCTGGCCTCCGGCCGCACCGGCGTCCGCCCGGTGGTGCTGCAGACCATGGTGGACGTGCTCAACGCCGGCATCACCCCGGTGGTCCGCGAATTCGGCTCCCTTGGCTGCTCGGGCGACCTCGCGCCGCTGTCCCACTGCGCCCTGGTCCTGATGGGCGAAGGCGAGGCGACCGGCCCCGACGGCACACTCTACGGGAGCAAGGATGCCCGCCCGGTCGCTGAGCTCCTCGCCGCGCACGGCATCGAACCCGTCACGCTGGCCGAAAAGGAGGGCCTGGCCCTCGTCAACGGCACCGAGGGCATGCTCGGCATGCTGCTGATGGCCATCGCGGACATCCGCCAGCTGCTTACGACGGCGGACATCACCGCCGCGCTCAGCGTCGAGGCGCTGCTCGGCACCGACCAGGTGTTCCTGCCGGAGCTGCACGCGGCGCTGCGCCCGCACCCGGGCCAGGCCGCCGCCGCGGACAACATGCTCCGTGTGCTGTCCAACTCCCCGATCGTGGCCTCGCACCGGATCAACGACACCAAGGTCCAGGACGCCTACTCGCTGCGCTGCGCACCCCAGGTGGCCGGCGCCGTCCGCGACACCGTGGACCATGCCGCCCTGGTCGCCTCCCGCGAACTGGCCGCCGCGATCGACAACCCGGTGGTCCTGCCCGACGGCCGGGTCAGCTCCAACGGCAACTTCCACGGCGCCCCGGTGGCCTACGTGCTGGACTTCCTGGCGATCGCCGTCGCGGACCTGAGCTCCATCGCCGAGCGCCGGACCGACCGGATGCTGGACCCGGCCCGCTCGCACGGGCTGCCCGCCTTCCTGGCCTCGGACCCCGGCGTCGACTCGGGCCTCATGATCGCCCAGTACACGCAGGCCGGCCTGGTTTCGGACAACAAGCGGCTGGCCGTCCCGGCGTCGGTGGACTCGATCCCGAGCTCCGCGATGCAGGAGGACCACGTCTCCATGGGCTGGCACGCGGCCCGCAAGCTCCGCCGCTCGGTGGAGAACCTGCGCCGGGTCCTGGCGATCGAACTGGTGACCTCGGCCCGGGCGCTGGACATCCGCACCCAGCTCTCCGGCGGCGAACTCACGCCGGGACCTGCGGGCGCGGCCGTGATCGCCGCGCTGCGCGACGTCGTCGACGGTCCGGGCACCGACAGGTTCCTGTCACCGGAGCTCGAAGCGGCGGATGTCCTCGTGGCCTCGGGCAAGGTCCGGGCGGCGGCCGAATCCGCCGTCGGAAATCTCGCCTGAGAAGAAACAAAATGCAGGGCAGCTGAACAATTCCCGGCGCCCCCGAAATCTTTGGCGACACGGACGGCGGGGGCCCGGGAACTGTAGTACAAATGGAGAGTCCACACCAACGACGTTGTGGCAAAGAACACATACAAAGGGGTAGAAGTTCTATGAAAGCACGCGGCACGGTACTGTCCAGGCGCCTTGCATCCGCAGCTACGGTTTCCGACTGGAGCGGCCTTCGGGTCGGCGAACGCGTCGAAATTGTCAAGCACGCACAGGTCATTGCGGCCGGTGAGGTCGAAGAGGTCTCGGTAAGCGGGAATGTGCTCTGGCTGGTCCCCGCGGGGCCGTCCGAAACGCAGCTTTTCCTGCAGTCCGACGGCGTGCAGGTCCGCCGCAGCTAGGCTGAGCGTTTTCACCAGAAAGTCCCCGCCACGGCGGGGACTTTCTGCGTTTCGGGGCCCAGGGCCCAGATGCGGGCGCGGTGCTGTCAGTGCCCAGTGAACGGCGGCGGACCCAGCAGCACGATCCCGCCGTTTTTACGTGCCGACTCCTGGACTCTGCCAAAGTCAACCAGGCCAGGCGCGACGGATTCGCCGGCAGGGTCCCCGGCATCGTTGCCGGGGGAGAGGGGTATGCTCGCGTCCCAGTAAAAGGCCTCGCAGCATCCGGGGGTGTGCAGGCAAAGCATCCGGGCGGAGTCGGAGACCACCATGAAGGCGTGTGGAACGCCCCGCGGGGCCACGGCCAGTCCGCCGGGGCCGATCCGGTGCTCTCTCCCGTCCATATGCACGAGGATCTCGCCGTCCAGGATGTACATGGTTTCATCCGAATCGGGGTGGCTGTGCAGCGGTGTCATTTTCCCGCCGGACATCTGGTCCTCGAACAGCAGGAAGGCCCCGGCGGTCTCTTCCGCCCTGGCCTTCCAGGTGTGGACTCCGCCGCCGAAAAACCATCGGCGCTCGCCCTGGTCTTCCGCGCGGATGATGGCTGCCGGGTTGCTGGCCGTTTCCATAAGATCGCCCCTTCGCCGAGGACTACATGGGACGCGTGTCCCATGACAAGACTCGGGTACCATGAGATCCATGTCAACCCCCTATCAGGACGCCGGCCGGACGGGGCAGAAGCGCCGCACTTTTGAGGCCCTGTTGGCTGCAGCCCGCGAGGCCGTCGCGGACGGGGTCGCCCCCACCGTTGACGGCACCGCGGCAGCGGCCGGGATTGCCCGGAGCACGGCCTACCGCTACTTCCCGAGCCAGCGGGAATTGCTCGCCGCAGCCCACCCGGAAACGGCCCGGCAGTCCCTGCTGCCGGCGGATGCCCCCGAGGATCCAGCGGAGCGGCTCGACGCCGTCGTGCTGGAGTTCACACGGCTGATCCTCTCCACCGAGGCGCAGCAGCGGACCATGCTCAGGCTGTCCCTGGAACGTGACCGCGGAAAGTCGGACTTGCCGCTGCGGCAGGGGCGCGCGATCGCTTGGCTTGAGGAAGCACTCGCGCCGCTCCAGCGGAAGCTGTCCGGACCTGAAATCCGGGCGCTAGCGCTGGCCATCCGCAGTGCCATCGGGATTGAGGCCCTCGTCTGGCTGACGGACATCGGCGGTCTTACGCAGGAACAGGCTGTGGCGTCGATGCGTTGGTCCGCCCAGGCCCTGCTCGCACAGACCCTGACGTCCGGGCCGCCGCCTATCCCAGCAGCGTATTGACCAGCCGGGCCGCCACTTTGGCGGTGCGGCCGTCGATGTCGAACTCCGGGTTCAGCTCGGCGATATCCAGATGCAGGAGCTTCCCGCTCGCGGCCACCTGGCGGCACACGGCGCTGATCACCGGCAGCGGCACACCAAAGGCCGCGGGAGCGCTCACCCCGGGGGCCACGGAGGCCGGCAGCACGTCCAGGTCGATGGTCAGGTACACAGCGTCCACCTGTGCCAGGAAGGCTGCCACAAACGCGTACGCGGCGTCCGCCGAGCAGTCCTCGTCCAGCAGATAGTCCACGCCGAGCTCGTCTGCCGTCCGGAACAGCGTCCGGGTGTTGTTCGGCTCGGAAATCCCGACGACGGCGTAGCGCAGCTCCCGGCCGGCGGCTGCTTCGGCGCGGGCCATCTGGAGGAAGGGCGTGCCGGAGCTGGGCACCGGCTCATCGCGGAGGTCGAAGTGCGCATCGAGATTCAGCACGCCGACGCTCAGGCCCTCGCGCACGGCCGCCGACCCGGCCACGCCGAGATAGCTGGCAAAGGCGGTCTCGTGCCCGCCGCCGAGCACCACGGGAAGCCCGCCGGCGTCGAGCAGACTGGTGATCGCGAGCCCGGCGCGTGCCTGTCCTGCCTCTAGCGCGTCCCCGGCCACGGTGACGTCGCCGGCGTCGTGCACGGCCCGCGTCAGGTGGAACGCGAGCGGGCCGAGCGCGGCCCGGATGGCGGCGGGGGCGGCCGCGGCGCCGGTCCGGCCCTTGTTGCGCCGCACCCCGGCGTCGCTGCCGAAGCCGAGGATGACGGCGGGGCGCGCAGCAGGGACACCCGCCGGAACCGTGCCGGGAGCGTAGGGGGTCACCCCCTGCCACCAGCGCCGGTGCTCGTCGCCGTCGCCGTCGAACCTGCCGGTCCAGGGCTGGGGCGGGACATCAACGGGGAGCGCGGGAGAAACCATGCCCCTAGCTCACCGCAGCCCGGGCCGGAAAACCAGCCGGGCCGCCGTCGGACTGTCCGGAATCCCGGAAACTGAGCTTAACAACGGTTAAGCAGCGCCGGGTGGGCCACGCCCGGGTGGGCGTGGCCCACCCGGCGGCGTGACCGCGGGCGGGGCTGCGTTAGTGGATCCCCAGGACGGCCTCGATCGGGCCGATCGCGAAGAAGAGCAGGAACGCGGACGCCACGGCCCACATGAGCGGGTGCACCTCGCGGGCCCGGCCCTCGAACAGGCGGATCAGCACGAAGCTGATGAAGCCCGCGCCCAGGCCGTTGGCGATCGAGTACGTGAACGGCATGAGGGTGAAGGTCAGGAAGGCCGGGATGGCGATGCCCCAGTCCTGCCAGTCGATCTTGCCCACCTGGGAGACCATCATGAAGCCGACCACCACGAGGGCGGGGGCCACGGCCTCGAACGGCACGAGGTTGATCAGCGGGGTGAAGAACATCGCCACAAGGAACAGCAGGCCGGTGACGACCGAGGCCAGGCCGGTGCGTGCGCCTTCGCCGATGCCGGCACCGGACTCGACGTAGATCTGGTTCGAGGAGACGGAGGCGCCGCCGCCGATGATCGCGCCCAGGGCGTCCACCTGCAGCACGCGGTCGACGTCGGGGATGTTGCCGTCCTTGTCGATGGTGCCGGCCTCGGTGGCCAGGCCAACCATCGTGCCCATGGCATCGAAGAAGATGCTGAGCAGGATCACGAACGCCAGCAGGGTCGCCGCGACGAAGCCGAGGTGTTCAAAGGCGCCGAAGGGGTTGGCCTTGCCGATCAGGGACAGGTCCGGGGCCGCCCACTCGGAGAACTGCGGTGCCACGAGGGACCAGCCCTGCGGGTTGTGGTTCTTGCCGTCAAAGCTGGGCCCGATGTGCAGGATGGATTCCAGGATCACGGACAGGATGGTCGAGGCCACGATGCCGATCAGGATGGCGCCCTTGACCTTGCGGACCACCAGCGCGATGGTCAGGATCAGGCCGAAGACGAACACGAACGTCGGCCAGCCCAGGAGCTTGCCGTCGAAGCCCAGGCCGACCGGGACGGTGGTGCCGGCGACATCGGGGACGCGGCGCACGAAGCCCGCGTTGACGAGACCGATCAGGGCGATGAACAGGCCGATGCCCACCACGATCGCGGTCTTCAGCCCCTCGGGTACGGCCTTGAACACGGCCGTCCGGAAGCCCGTGAGGACCAGGATCAGCATGGTGATGCCCGAGAGCATCACCAGGCCCATCATGTCCGGCCAGGTCAGGCCGGGGTTCGTGGCCACCGTGACGGCGACGAACGCGTTGACGCCGAGCCCGGTGGCCAGGGCGAAGGGATGCTTGGCCCACGCGCCCATGAGGATGGTCAGGATGCCGGCCACGAACGCGGTGACGGCGGCGACGGCGGGGAAGCCCAGCGTGGCGCCCGAGGAGTCCGGCCCGGAGAGGATCAGCGGATTCAGCACCACGATGTAGCTCATGGCGAAGAACGTGGCGAACCCTCCGCGGATCTCGCGCGAGACGTTCGACCCCCGCTCGGATATTTTGAAATACCGGTCGAGTGCCGAGCCCTGCTTGAGCATTAGGTCTTGCATTAGTCCTCCGGGAGTGATGGGTGTTGCATATATCTTATTTGGCGCCCGAGGGCCAACCCTGCGTTTTCGCCTAGTCTGTAAGGAAGCCAACACTAGGAGTAGCCTGCCCATGCGCCGTATCCGCCAGCTTCGCAGTGCCCTGCTGGGCGCCGTCGTCCTTGTGGCCGTCCTGCTGGGAGCAGTGAGCCCGGCGTCGGCGCACGATACCGCGGAGTCCACCAGCCCGGCTGCCGGAGCAACCGTCGCGGCACCGCCGGAGCAGGTCTCGGTCACGTTCAACCACAATCCGCTTGCCCTGGGGTCGCAGATCGTGGTCAATGATGCCACCGGCGCCAACTGGTCGGACGGTCCCGTGGAAATCGTGGACAACGTCGCTGCGCAGAAGCTGAAGTCGGGTGCCCCTAAGGGGCCGTACACCGTGCACTGGCGGGTGGCCAGTTCCGACGGCCACCCGATCGAGGGCAGCTTCACCTTCACAGCGACGGCGGCTGCGGCAGGCACGACGGCGGCTGCCGCAGTCCCCACGATGGGCACCGCCCAGCCGGGGACCACGCCCGCGCCTGCCCCTGCGCCGGCCGGGTCGCAGCAGTTTCCCTGGAGCGTCATGGTCTTCGTCGCCGTCGGGGTCGGCATCCTGGTGGCCCTGGGCCTGATGGCGAAACGCCGCCTCACACCGGACGAGGGCGGCGACACCGAAGGCTGAAACAAGCCAATGCAACTCCGGCAACGCGGCCAAAGCGCTGCTAGGCGGGGGCGGCCAGGGCAAAGCTGCCGGGCAGCAGCGCGGGGATCCCGTTCGGGTGGACCTTGGCCGAGATTGCCTGTCCCACCACTTTGGCCTGGCGCAGGACTTCCTTGGGCGTCGGGGTAATGAGCTCGCCCACCCCCACGAGGTACATACCCAGGGCATGCATCGCCGCCATGAGATTCTGCCCGGCTGCCATGCCAAGTTCCGAGAGCATGCGGCGCAGCTGGCTGTGGGCGCAGCGGGTCAGGACGAGGTGGTCGGCCAGCAGGACGCCGCCCGGGGTCTGGACGGCCCACTTCTCCGTGGGTGAGCCGTCCGTGCCGGCCTCCAGGAGGTCCAGCTGCAGGGCCCGGATGTTGTTCCGCACGTCGAGCTTGTGGCTTGCGGCGTAGTTGCGCAGGTGCCGCAGGATTTCGTTGCGCTCCCTCAGGCTGGCGGCGTCCGCCGCGTCGCAGCGCTGGAGCGAGGAGGTGTTGGCCGGATGGCCGGCACCCAGGAGGTCGAGCCCGTCCACAATGATGGACGCAACGCCCCGGCGCTGGAGCTCGCTGGCCACAGCCAGGCCGGAGAGCCCCGTCCCGATGACTACGGCGGTGGTCCGCTCAATCCCGCCGTACAAAGGCATGCTCGACACTGCAGGGTACCTCCTTGAAATGGTGCGAGTCGCGGGGGAAACCCCGGACGCCAACCCGTGCCTGGTTCCACAGCCCCAGCGGCTGCTTTCTGGAACACCAGTCTCGGTTCAGCAATGCCTCGAAGGATACCTAAGATTCCCGCCCGTGGATAGGGGAGGTAGGACATTGGCTGTGGTGCCGGATTCCGGCGGTTTCCGCGCTCCCGCTCCAGCGGAAGCCGTCTCAAAAGCCTGAATTTCCGGGTCAGGAAACGGCGTGTTAATTCTGCGTAAATCCTTCCGCCGCGGGCGGCCGGGGGCGCCTTGCCGCCGTCTTGAATGTTCGCAATTAACCGAGAATAGTGAGGAAAATCAGGGGTTCCTGCACGCAGATTCCGGGTCGCCTCGCCGGTGGACGCCGGGCGGCAGTACTTCTGGCAGAATAGCCGCAACATCAGGCAAGAATCGCGAGGAGGCGGACCCTATGGGCCGTGAACAGGTGCATCCGGACCCGGCATGGGAGACCGGTGGCGAGCCGGCGCCGCCCCGCGGAATCGTCGTGGGAGTGGACGGCTCGGACCACAGCCACTGCGCCTTGGTGTGGGCGGCCCGTGAGGCGGAGCGCCGCCGCCGCCCGCTGCACATCGTGACCGCCTATTCCGTTCCGATCTTCGCCGCTTCCGGGCTCGACGGCGGCTACGCCACGGTGGACGACTCCGTGATCCGCGAGGGCGCCGAAGCCATCCTCAAGCACGCCATGGACAAGATCGCCTTCTACAACATCGACGTCGACGCGTCCGTCGAAAACGGGGACGCGTCCGGCGTGCTGCTGGAAATCAGCGAAACCGCGGAGCTTCTGGTCTTCGGCACCCGCGGCCGCGGTGGCTTCGTGGGCCGGCTGCTCGGCTCCGTCAGCAGCGCGCTGCCCGCCCACTCGAAGTGCCCCACCGTGACTGTGCCGCTGATCTGCGCGGACCGCCTGGGCGAAACCACAGACGACAAGCACGTCCTCGCCGAACGGGCCAAGTCGGGCAGCCAGCCGGTGGAGAACGTCGTGGTCGTCGGCGTCGACGGTTCCGAGCAGGCCCGCGTCGCCGTGCTGGAGGCCGCAGCGCAGGCCGAGCGGCTCTCCGCCCGGCTCCGCGTGGTGTGCGCGGTGCCGCAGTACACCGGCTCGCTGGCATGGGTGCCCACCCCGATGGACCGCGACGCACTGTTCGCCGACATCAAGGTCCAGCTCGACGCCGGCGTGGCCTGGCTGCGGAGCCACTTCCCCGCCCTGCAGGTGGAGACGCAGCTCGTGGACGGCTCGCCCGTCGACATCCTCGTCGACGCCAGCCGGCACGTGGAGCTCGTGGTGGTCGGCACCCGCGGGCGCGGCGGATTCACCGGAATGCTGCTGGGCTCCACGTCCGACGGCGTCCTCCACCACGCCAAGGGGCCGGTCATGGTGGTGCCGGACCGCGACGACCCGCGGCTGGCGGACAGAGCCAGCTTCGGCCCGATGCTCGGCGACTCCTAGAAGGCGACGGGCCCGGCGTCGGAAGGACGGTTAACGGATGGAGCACCCCGGGACGCCGGACCCTGCCGAGGGCGGGCCGGTCCTGGCCCTTGAACGCCTTGGCCCGGACATGCTCGCCACCGTCGGCGGGAAGGCGGCGAACCTGGGCGAACTGGCACGCGCCGGCCTACCGGTGCCCGCCGGCTTCTGCCTGACCACCACTGCGTATCTGGACGCCACGGCATCCCCGGCGCTGGCGGACGTGCACCGCGCCCTCGCCGCAACAGCCCCCGACGACCTGGCGGGGCTGGCTGCGCTTGCGGCGAAGGCCCGCGCGCTGGTGCTCGACGCCGATGTCCCCGCCGACATCGACGCCGCCGTGCGCGCCGCCTACGCGGCGCTGGGCACCGACACGGCGGTCGCCGTGCGGTCCTCCGCGACCGCCGAAGACCTGCCGTTTGCCAGCTTCGCCGGCCAGCAGGACACTTTCCTGAACGTGGTGGGCGCGGATGCCGTGCTGGCTGCCGTCCGCCGGTGCTGGGCCTCGCTGTGGACAGACCGCGCGGTGACCTACCGCGCGGTGCAGGGGATTGAGCCCTCGGCGGTGTCCCTCGCCGTGGTGGTCCAGCGCATGGTGGACGCGGCCGTGGCCGGGGTGCTGTTCACAGCCAATCCCGTGACCGGCCGGCGGCACGAGGCCGTCATCGACGCCAGCCCGGGGCTGGGGGAGGCCGTGGTGTCCGGGGCGGTCAACCCTGACCACTTCGTGCTCGACGGCACCACGGGACGGATCCTCGAGCGACGAATTGGGGACAAAGGCATGCTCATCCGTCCACTGCCCGGCGGCGGCACCGAGCGGGTGGCGCAACCTGACGCCGGGCTGGCGCCCAGCCTGGACGACGCCCAACTGGCGGCACTGGAGCTCCTGGGCCGACGCGCGGAGGTGCACTTCGGCTCGCCGCAGGACCTCGAATGGGCCATCGGCCGGGACGGTGCCGTGTGGCTGACGCAGTCCAGGCCCATCACCACGCTCTATCCGATGCCGGACCGGCCTCCCTCCGGGCCGACGCCGCGCGTGTATTTATGCTTCAGCCTGGCCCAGGGGCTGACCAGGCCCCTGACCCCGATGGGCCTCGCCGGCATCCGGCTGATTGCGTCCTCGGTCGCGGGGGCGGCGCATTTCCCGGTGCCGGTGCCCCGTGACGGGCCCGCGCCGTATGCGGAAGCCGGCCAGCGCATATTCTTCGACCTCACGCCCGTAGTCCGGAGCAAGGCCGGACGCGCAATCGTCCCCCGGGTATTCGACATCATGGAGGCGCGCTCCGCGGCCGTGCTGCGCAACCTGTTCGACGATCCCAGATTCTCCGTGACCATAGGATCGCCGTGGCCACTCCTGCGCCACGTCGCTCCGGTGGCGGCGCGGGCGAAGGTCCCGGAGACCTTGATCCGCGGCCTCATCCGGCCCGAGGCGGCACTGCGCCGGGCATACCGTGTGGGCGAACAGCTCCGCGCGGCACTCGCGGTGCCCGCCGGCGCCACCGCCACGGAGCGTCTGGACCACGTCGAGCGGATCCTTGGCCAGCATGTCTTTGCCGTGGTTCCCGCGATCCTGCCGCTGCCCGCCCTGGGGTTCGCCTTGCTGGCCGTGGCCGGAAAACTCGCCGGGAAACCCGGGAACGGGGCGCTGCAGGAAGTCCTGCGGGGGCTGCCCAACAACGTGACCACCGAAATGGACCTGGACCTGTGGTCGCTGGCTACTGCCATCCGCAACGACCCGGCGTCGGCGGCGGTGTTCGGGGAAGCCGCATTGCCCGAGATAGCCCGGCGTTACCGGGCGGCGGACCTGCCCGGCGTCGTGCAATCCGGGCTGCGGGACTTCCTGGGCCGGTACGGCCACCGCGCCGTGGCGGAGATCGACGTCGGCATGCCCCGCTGGTCTGATGACCCGACCCACATCCTCGGGGTTCTGGCCAACTATCTGCGCATGGATGATCCTGCGCTCGCCCCGGACCGGCAGTTCGGCAAGGCGGCCCGCGAGGCGGAGGCGCAGGTGGCCCGGCTGGTGGCAGCGGCGGGGCAGCGCAGCCGCCTTCGCGGTGCACTCGCGCGGGCCGCGCTGCGGCGGACCCGGATGTTCGCCGGGCTGCGTGAGCTGCCCAAGTACCACCTCGTGGAAGCGCTCGGCGCCGTCCGGCAGCAGCTCGCAGCCGTCGGGGCCGAACTCGCCGCGGCCGGGGCCATCGATGCGGCGGACGATATCTTCTTCCTCGACCCGGCTGACGCGCACCGGGGGCTCGGCGGCGCCGCGCTGCAGGGGCTCGTGGCACGGCGCCGGGAGGCTTACGCGGCCGAACTGGGCCGCCGGCACATTCCCCGCGTGCTGCTCTCGGACGGCACCGAGCCCGAGGCGGTGCAGACCACTGCCGGCGGAAGGGGGCCGGCGGGTTCTGACGGCGGCGCGGGGCGGCTCTCCGGCACGCCGGCTTCGGCCGGCACCATCACGGCCCGGGCCCGGGTGATCCTGGACCCCCAGGGCGCGCACCTGGAACCGGGCGAGATCCTTGTGGCGCCGTCCACCGATCCGGGCTGGACGCCTTTGTTCCTGACGGCCGGCGGCCTCGTGATGGAAATGGGCGGCCCCAACTCCCACGGCGCCGTCGTCGCCCGGGAATACGGGATCCCCGCAGTGGTGGGGGTCCCCGACGCGACGTCGAGGATCGCCACGGGCCACAGCATTACAGTCGACGGCGCCGCCGGCACCGTGACTCCGTCAACGTCGCCGGCACCCTGACGCCGTCACTCTGACGCCGGCCAATTCGTGCCGGGCCGCCCGCGGCGGCGGGCTCCGCACCATGGTGTCGGCCGGCTCGCTACAGTGGGGCCATGAGCGAAGTGCGCGGCTCCGAGGGCCGGGAGCCCGGGAGCGCCGGAGTTCCCGCGGCGGGCATACCGGCGCCTGACACCCGCCCGCCCGCAAGCCCCGCGCCCGGAGCCCCCGAGCCCGCGACTGACGCCCCCGCGCCCGCAGCCCCCGCGCCCGCGACTGATGCGCCCCCCGCGCCCGCGGACCCGGACGCGTGGCTGCCGGAGTGGTTCGTGGGGCGTCCGCTCACGGCCGGCTGGGCGTGGGCCGGGTTCTGGGCGGTGCTGATCGTGGCCGACGAGTTCCTGGATCTGGCCGGCTGGTCCTGGTACGTGCTGGTTGGCCTCGCCGCCCTGCCGACGCTGCTGGCAAGCATCGCCCTTCTGCACGCCACCCCGCGCCGCTACCTGAAGCCGCGCCGGGACTCCGTCCTGGGCCACTTCTTCGTCCGCTTCCTGGCCCTGATCGCAGCCTTCCTCGTGTGGGGCGTGTCCGTGGTCATGAGCGCCTCGATCTCAACCACCCTCCAGTCACTCGTCGGGGCGTCCGAACGCGAGGTCACCGCGGTGGGCTTCAACCTCCTGCTGGCCGCGATCCCGCTGGTGGTCTCAGTACTGTGGCTGGCCTTCATCATTCGCTGCGCCTGGTTCCTGCGGCGGCTCCGGGGCTGGAAACAAACGCCGGAACCGGGCGCCGTGCCCAAGAAGTTCCTGCGGGACAGGCCGCGGCTGAGGCGGGTGGTGGTGGGCCTGGCCCATCCCGGCCTGCTGCTCGTGGCGGGCCTGGGCACCTCCGTGCTCGCGTTCCTGCTGGGCGCCGTGGAACTGACCATTAATGTGCTGAAGTAGGATAACCGGGCCGCCGGGGCCAGGCGTACTGTTGACCTATGAGCTGCACTGAAGCGCGCATTCCCCAGGCGCGGATAGTTGGAACATCTCTTTCCGGAGCGCGGTCACGATGACGCGCACGTGGCTGCGCTGGCTGCCCGCTGCCGCCGTTCCTGCCGTTATTGCCGCCGGCGCGCTGGCCGGATCCCTGCCCGCCAGCGCCGGGGATCCCCTGCCGCCCAAGACGCCGGAGCAGGTGCTGCAGTTGATTGCCCAGCACCGCCAGCCCGCTCTCTCCGGAACCCTGGAACAGTCCTCTGCGCTCGGGCTTCCTGAGCTGCCCAAGACCGGGGCCGACCCGGACGCGTCAGGGACGGCATGGCTCGAACTGCTGACGGGGCCGCACACCGCGCGGGTTTATCGCGACGGCCCGGACAACGCCCGCGTCCAGGTGATGGACCGGCTGGCCGAACGCAACGCCATCCGCCACGGCAACGACGTGTGGTTCTACAACTCCAAGGACAACACGGCCGCCCATGCCCAGCTCCCGGCCGGCGACGCCGGTGACACAGGCCGTCACAGCGCCGGCACCGACGTCACCGCCACCCCCGACCAGCTCGCCGCGATGCTTCTGGCCAAGATCGAACCGGGCACCGACGTGGCGGTGGGCGCCGATGTCCAGGTAGCCGGCCGGCCCGCCTACAACCTGGTGCTGACACCAAAGTCCGATGCGACGCTGGTCGGGTCCATCACAGTAGCCGTTGACGGCCAGACCGGGCTGCCGCTGGGCGTCGAGGTCAAGGCGCGCGGACAGTCGGATCCCGCCTTCCGCGTCGCCTACACCAGCCTGACCCTCGGGGCCCCCGACGCGTCGGTCTTCACGTTCACCCCGCCGCCGGGCGCCACGGTCGAGGAGATTCCGGTAAAGGAGCACAAACACGGAAACGACGCCGGGAACGCCACAGCGCCGGCGGCCAAGGACCGCGCCGGCAAGCCGGCCGTCACCGGCTCTGGCTGGGACTCGGTTGTTGAGTTCCCGGCGGGAACGGCCGGCCCGGCGTCGGACGCCACGGCCCTGCTCGAACAGGCCACCGTCCCGGTCCAGGGCGGCCGGCTCTTGTCCACCGCGCTGGTGAACGTGTTGGTGCTCGACGACGGCCGGGTCGTCGCCGGCTCCGTGCCACTGGAGCGGCTCCAGGCCGCTGCCGCACAGAAGTGATGTCCGGTGCGGTATCCGGTGGCCGACGGTTGCTCCCTGACCATCCGGTGACGGCCGCGTGAGCGCCGCCGGGCCGGCGGCCGAGCTGAGCATTGAGACCACGGGCCTGACCAAACGGTTCGGCCAGCAGATGGCTGTCGACGGCGTCGACCTGGCCGTGCCGAAAGGCGCGGTCTTTGGTTTCCTGGGCCCGAACGGTTCGGGGAAGACCACCACCATCAGGCTCCTGCTCGGCCTGGCCACCGCCACCGGAGGTTCCATGCGCGTGCTGGGCGAGGAGATGCCCGGCAAACTCAATGACGTACTGCCCCGGGTCGGGGCGCTGGTGGAAGGACCGGCGTTCTACCCTTTCCTCTCCGGCGCCGCGAATCTGCGCCGCATGGACGCCGCGGACCCCTATGGTTCGGGCGCCACTCGGCGTGCCCGCGTCCAGTCAGCCCTGGAACGGGTGGGTTTGACGCACGCCGCGGACAAGCTGGTCCGGGCCTATTCGCTGGGGATGAAGCAGCGGCTGGGGATCGCCAACGCCCTGCTCGCCCCGCGGGAACTTCTGGTGCTGGACGAGCCCACCAACGGGCTGGATCCGCAGGGCACCCGTGAGGTGCGGAGCCTGGTGCGATCGCTCGCGGCCGACGGCGCCACGGTGTTCGTCTCCAGCCACCTGCTGGCCGAGGTCGAGCAGATCTGCACCCATGCGGCCATCATGAGCGCTGGCCGGCTTGTGGCGCAGGGAACCCTGGCGGAACTGCGCGGGGCCGGCCAGGCAAGGATTCGCGTGTTGACCCCGGATCCGGGCACTGCGGCGCAGGTGCTGGCCGGCCTCGGCCTGACCGCGACCCTGGGCACCGACGGCCGTACTCCCGGTGGCGTCGGTCCCGGTGCCGCCGGCCCGGGCACCGACGCGGCCCTGTTCGCCTCACTGCCTGGGGCTCCGGCTGCCAGGGAAGACGGAGGATCGTCCCGGTCCGTGGAGCGGGCGGCCGTGCAGCCGGAGGCCGTGGTGGCGGCCCTCGTGGCGGCGGGGGTCCGGGTCCGCGGCTTCGCGACCGAACAGGCCAGCCTTGAGGACCGGTTTGTGGCATTGACGGGGGAGGGGTTCGACGTTGTCCAGTAACAGCTCATCCGCGGGCGATCCGGCAGCCGGCCCGTCAGTTGCCCCGGCGCCGGGCCCCAGCGAAGCGGCCGCAGGCGCTGGCGGGGACGGCGGGGCGGGCGCTGCGCCGGTCCGGCGCGGGTCCCTGACCGGTGACCTGCTGGCGTCCGAGCTCGGGGTGCTGTTCCGCCGCCGCAGGACGTGGGCCATGTTGTGCGCGCTGGCGGCCATCCCGATCCTGATCGCGGTGGCGGTGCGGGTCTCCTCGGCCGTGCCGGCAGGCCGCGGGCCGGCCTTCCTGGACCGGATCGCCCAGAACGGCCTGTTCGTGGGCGTCACGGCAATGGTGGTCTCCGTTCCGCTGTTCCTGCCCCTTACCGTCGGCGTCGTGGCCGGAGACACGATCGCCGGAGAGGCCGGACAGGGGACCCTGAGGTACCTGCTGGTGGCTCCCGCCGGGCGGATCCGCCTGCTGATCGTCAAATATGCCGGGGCGGCCGTGTTCGTGATCGTTGCCCCGCTCGTGGTGGCCCTGACCGGGGCCGGAATCGGCGCGGCGCTCTTCCCCGTGGGGCCGGTGACCCTGCTCTCCGGTGACACGATCGGCACCGGCGAGGCCCTGGTCCGGCTCCTGCTGATCGCCGCCTATCTGGCGGTTTCGCTGCTGGGGTTGTCGGCGATCGGGCTGTTCATCTCCACCCTGACCGATGTTCCGGTGGGGGCCATGGCGGCCACCGTGGTGCTCTCTGTCGTCGCGCAGGTCCTGGACGCGCTGCCGCAACTCGAGTGGCTGCATCCCTGGCTTTTCAGCCACTACTGGTTGGACTTTGGCGATCTGCTCCGGCAGCCGGTTTCCTGGGATTCCTTCGCCGCCAATGCCCTGCTCCAGGGCGGCTACGTCGCCGTCTTCGGCGCGCTGGCCTACGGCAGGTTCATCACCAAGGACGTGCTCTCCTAGCCGCCAGTCTCAGTAACGGGCCGCGTAGCCGTACAGCTGCATCCCGGACATGGCGGCAACATCGGTCACGGTAATGCCGGCGTCGGGGTTCAGCGCCTGGACCACGCGGCCGCCGCCGAGGTAGATGGCCACGTGGTAGAAGCCCGGGGCCGAACCCCAGACGAACAGATCGCCCGGACGCGCCTGGGAGAGCGGGACATGGACGGGGGCCTGGGCGAACTGCTGGGAGGCCGTGCGGGGCAGGTACTTCCCTGCCGCGGCGAACGCATTCTGCACCAGGCCCGAGCAGTCAAACCCATAGCTCCCGGTTCCGCCGTACTGGTAGAAGAACGGCGATCCGGTCTTGCCGAGCGCCACCGAAATCGCGGTCTGGTTTGACCCGCCGGAAATCGGCGCCGGAACCGGAACGGGTACTGGCGCCGGGACCGGGGCAGGAATCGGTGCGGGGACCGGAGCAGGTACCGGCGCGGGATCCGGCGCGGACGCCGGAGCCGGAGCGGAGGCCGGTGCGGGTGCGGGCGCCGGTGCGGGCGCGGGTGCGGGCGCTGCAGCGGGGGCCGGCACGTCGGCGGGAGCCGGAGCGGCTGGCTGTCCTGCGGCTGAATCGTCCCGTCCCGGTGCTGCCGGTGCCGGCTGTGAACCCGTGCCAGGCTGCGGCGCTGGGCCTGCCGCCGCGGTCAGTGCTGCGAGCCGAGCCTGCTGGCGCTGGCGGTCGAGGGCGTCCACCCGGGCCGATTCCAGCGCCGCGGTGGTGTTTCTCAGGCTTGCCAGCTGGTCCACGAGCGCGCTGCGCTGCGCTTTGGCATCGGCCACGACCTGGCGCTGGGCGGCGTCGGCGCGGCCGGCGTCGGCCTTGCGGTCCGCGGCAGTCGCGGCGGCCTCGTCGGCGGCGCGGTTGGCGTCCGCTGCGGCTTCGGTCAGGGACTGCGCGGCCGTGGCCGCGTTTTCCGCGGACTCGAAGGCCCGCGCGCGTCCGGCCGTTACAGCCTCCAGCGTGGCTGCATCCTCCAGGGCCCGCCCGGAGCCGCTGACAAAGCTGCTGAGGGCCGGGTTCAGCCCGCCGTTGCGGTACAGGTCACCGGCCAGCTGGCCCAGCTGTTTGCGGGTTTTGGCCTGTTCTGCCCCGGCGGCGGCAGCCCTGGCGGCCGCCACAGCCGCCGCGTCACGGCGTGTGGCCAGCTCCACGAGGGCCTCGCCGTACGCGTTGTTTGCTTGCAGGGATGCGGCGAGGCTGGTTTCCTGGCCGGCCGACGCGTCGGCCAGAAGCCCGTCGATCCTGGTGACCTCTGCCGCCGTCGAGCTTGCACTGGACTTGGCGGCAGCGATCTCTTCCGGTGAGGGGATCTCCGGCGACGCCGGAACCCGGCCGGCAGGCCCCAGCGGCGGGCGCCCCTGCGGAGAAATCTGCGAAGAAATCAGCGGCGCGGCCTGGGCCGGGAGCGCGAGCGTTCCGAGGAGGACGACGGCGGTGCAGAGCACAGCCGTCTTGCGGCCGGATCGGATCCAACTCATGGGCAACCTCGCTGAAGTCTCAGGCTGGAGTGAGCGAGGTCGGATTTGGCGCGTGAAAGCCCTCTGCGGATCACCCAGCAGGCATGAGGCTACGTGCCAAAGGCTACTTTGGCAACACGAGTCACATGAATAACATAAACAACACGAGTGTCATTTGGCCACGTCCGTGACGGGTGTGTCCTGCCGACGGTCAGGCGTGCTGGTGGGCCTCGTGCTCTGAATGCGTGGTGGGCTCGAGCTGGAACGTGCAGTGTTCGGTGTCGAAATGGGAGCCAAGGCAGCTGGTGAGTTTGTCCAGAACCCGGTCGGCGCCCTTGGCGCCGAGCGCTGCGTCTTCCACCACCACGTGGGCGGAGAAGACGGGGACACCGGAGGTAATGGTCCAGATGTGGATGTCGTGGACGGATACCACGCCGTCCACCGCAAGGATGTGGTCGCGGATCATCTGAACGTCCACGCCCTTGGGCGTCGCCTCGAGGAGCACGTCGACGACGTCGCGCAGCAGGTGCCAGGCCCGGGGCAGGATCATGAGGGCGATGAGGATCGAGGCAATGGTGTCGGCCGCCTGGAACCCGGTGACCATGATGACCACCGCCGCCGCGATGACGGCAAAGGACCCCAGCAGATCCCCCAGGACTTCGAGGTAGGCGCCGCGGACGTTCAGGCTTTCCTTCTGGGCGCCGCGCAGGATCAGCAGGGAGACCAGGTTGGCGACGGCGCCGAGGACCGCCGCGGCGAGCATGACGTCGGTGTGGACCTCGGGGGTGGTGCCGAGCCTGCGGATGGCCTCGGTGAAGATGACCACCGAGATGACGATCAGGACCAGTGCGTTTGCCAGCGCCGCCAGAACTTCGGCGCGCTGGTAACCGTAGGTGCGCAGATCGCTGGCGGGCCGGGTGGCGATCCATGCGGCCAGCAGGGCGATGAAGACGCCGGCGGCGTCCGAGAGCATGTGTCCGGCATCGGCGAGCAGGGCCAGGGATCCGGAGACCACCGCACCGATCGTCTGCACGAGCACCACGGCGAGCGTGATGGCCAGGACGGCGACCAGGCGCTTGCGGTGCTTGCCGGTGGCAGTGATGCCGTGCGAGTGGCTGTGGTCGTGTCCCATGCCTACAAGGCTATCCCCAGCCGAGCTCGTGCAGGCGCTCGTCGCTGATGCCGAAGTGGTGGGCGATCTCGTGCACCACGGTGACGGTGACTTCCTCGATCACGTCCTCCCGGGAGGTGCAGATGTCCAGGATGGGTTGGCGGAAGATGGTGATCCGGTCCGGCAGCGAGCCGGCGTCCCACCAGGAGTCCCGCTCGGTCAGGGGCACCCCCTCATAGAGCCCCAGCAGCACGGTGTCCGGATCCTCGCCGGGCTGCGGGGTGTAGTCGTCCTCGATGAAGATCGCGACATTGCTCATGGTCTTTGCCAGATCCGGCGGGATCCGGCCGAGGGCATCACTCACGGCGGCCTCGAAATCGGCCTCGGACATCGGGAAGGGGCTGTCACCACCGTCCCCGCCGTTCGGAACGATCGGCAGGCCGGGCGGGAGGGAGGAGGGCATAGGCAAACCCTAGCGGGACCGGCGCCGGGTCAGCCCCACGCCCACAAGGCAGATCGCGCCGCCCACCAGGCCCCAGATGGTCGGAATCTCGCCCAGGACCAGCCAGGAGATCAGGATTGTGGTGCCCGGGACCAGGTAGGTGGTGGCCGCGAGGCGTCCCGCATCAATCATCGAGAGCGCATAGGCCCAGGTGGTGAATGCGATCGCAGTGGGGAAGATGCCCAGGTAAACCAGGCCCAGGGTGGCCGGCAGGGGAGCGGACTGCAACTCGGTGACCAACTGGCCGCTGAAGGGCAGGCAGCACAGGGCGCCCACCATGATGCCGAACCAGGTGGCCTGGGCGGCCGGGAACTTGCGGAGCACCGGTTTTTGGACGATCACGCTCACAGCGGCCAGCGCGGCCGCAAGCAGGCAAAGCAGCACGCCGGCCACGTCCGCCGTCGACCGCTGGCCGGAACCAAGCGCAATCACGGCCACGCCGCCGAACGCGATGAGGCTGCCGATGATGAGCCAGCGCGGGAACCCTTCCTTCAGGATCACTCCGGCCATGACGGCCACCAGGATGGGGTTGACGTTAATCAGCAGGGCGGCCGTGCCCGCGTCGAGCATGTGTTCGGCGGCGTTCAGGGCCACGTTGTAGCCTCCGAACCACATGACGCCATAGGCCAGGATGGGCCACCACTCGCGGCCCCGGGGCAGGCCCCTGAGCTTGGGCACCACCAGCAGGCCCAGCACGACGGCGGCAACGGCCAGCCGGCCGAGCGTCAGGGAGCCAGGGGAGAAGCTCGGGCCCACGGCGCGGATGCCCACGAAGGCGGAGGCCCACAGGACCACGGTGACGATGACGGCGGCGATGCCGAGCCTGCTGATCGTGGCCGGCTGCCCGGGAGGGGGCGGCGCGGGTTGCGGGGCGGGCGCGGGGGCAGCGTGCGGAGACCCTTCGTGGGGGCCTGCGGACGGAGTGGGGCCGGATGCGGCGGTTGTTGCCATGCTGCCAATGTAGCCGTTCCCGCCTCCTCCCGGCTGGCGGGAATCGGTCACGTCTAGTCGAGATCCTGCCAACATCCCGAATGGCCTCAGCGCAGGACGCGCGCCGCCGTCCGGACAGCGGCCGCGACGTCGTTCAGCGCCGCCGAGCCGCGCCGCCACTGCTGCCAGTAGAGGGCAACGTCCACGTGCGCTCGCGGGGCGAGGGCCTCGAGCCTGCCGGCCAGCAGGTCCTCGCCGATTTCGATCTCGGGCATCATGCCCCAGCCCATGCCCCAGCGGATGGCATCGCCAAACTCCTGGGCGGCCGGGACATAGTGGCGCGGCGGCTGCAGGGAGGCCCGGCTGACCCGGCGCAGCCAGCGGTCCTGCAGGTCGTCCTTGCGGTCGAAGACCACAACGGGAGCGGCGGCGAGGGTCGCGCCGGTCGCACCCGCCCCAAACCAGCGGCGGGCGAAGTCCGGAGCGCACACCGGCAAATAGCGCATGGTGCCCAGCTTGCTCGATGAGCAGCCGGGCACGGGCTGGGCTGTTTCCGTAATGGCGGCCGCGGCGGCTCCGGCGCGCAGCAAGTCCAACGAGTGCTCCTGGTCTTCTCGCAGGATCTCGAGCTGGACGTTGTCACTGGCCGCCGCGAGGCCGGCCAACGCCCAGGTGTGCAAGGAATCGCTGTTGATCACCAGCGTCAGGCGCGTCCCTCCGCGGGGGCGCTCCGGCTGCAGCTCCTCGGCCAGGTCCGCAGAGAGCATTTCCAGCTGCCGGGCGAATCGCACCACGGCCTCGCCGGACTCCGTGAGTCCGGGCGGCCGCGCCCGGGTCAGGACCGGCCGCCCGACGGCGGTCTCGAGGGCCCGGACCCGCTGGCTGATCGCCGACGGCGTCACGGACAGGTGCGCGGCCGCGGCATCGAAACTCCCGTGCGTCAGAATCGCGGCCAGCGTCCGGGCCTGTTCGGGGGTGATCTCCATCATTAGCCCATCTTACGTATCGGCAGAATCTTTAACTGGTTTCATCTCTGGCGGGCGCCTACCGTGGAGTGGTGATCCTTCCCCTGTTTTCCGGCCTCTCCGCCGGCCTGTCCCTCATCGTTGCTATCGGCGCGCAGAACGCTTTTGTCCTCCGGCAGGGTATCCAGCGCTCGCACGTCGTCATGGTGGTGGCAGTCTGCGCGGTCTCGGACCTCGTGCTGATCCTGTTGGGCGTCGCGGGCATCGGCATCCTGCTGGACCGGGCGCCGGCTGCCCTCGTCGTGATCCGATGGGCCGGGGCGGCGTTCCTCCTTGCCTACGGGGCGCTCGCGGCCCGGCGTGCGGTCCGCGGGGAGCAGATGGAGAATCCCGGCAACAAGCCCGCCGCCGGGCGGGCCGCCGTCCTTGGCACCTGCCTGGCCTTCACCTGGCTGAACCCGCACGTCTACCTGGACACGGTGCTGCTGCTCGGGTCCCTCGCTGCCGCCCAGGGCGAAGCCGGGCGCTGGTGGTTCGCCGCCGGGGCCGGCCTGGGAAGCATTGCCTGGTTCACCGCCCTCGGCGCGGGGGCGCGGTTCCTGACATCCCTGTTCCGGCGCCGGACGGCCTGGCGCGTGCTCGACGCCGGAATCGCCGTCGTGATGGTCACCCTTGCCGTGCTGCTGCTTACCTGAACCGCGCCCGCCCGCCGCGCCACCCCGCGCCACCCCGCGCCGCCCCACGCGAAGTGTCGGGAAGCTCAGGCTGATCCCTCCGTCCCCGGGGTTGGGCCGGTGGGCCCTTGTCCGTTCAACATGGCGGGGTCACGATTGCTGGTATGACAGCATCCCCAGCTTCGGCCAGCGAACGACGGCGTGCAGCAATCGGCACAGCCGTCTTCGCGGTCGCCCCCGCAACCGCCGCCGCCGTGGTGCCGTGGCTGCTGACCCGCTGGAAAGTGGAGTCCCCGGTCCCCGGCGGGGTGCCCGCGCAGATCGCGGGCGCCATGATGATCGGTGCGGGCGCTGCCGTCATCGCGAACTCCTTTGTGCATTTCGCCGTCGAGGGCATCGGGACCCCCGCGCCATTTGCCCCGCCCAGGCAACTGGTGGTTGGCGGCCTTTACCGGTACGTGCGGAATCCGATGTACGTGTCCATTGCCGCGGCCGTCGCGGGGCAGGGGCTCCTGCTGGGCCAGCCGAAGCTCTTCCTGGCTCTGGGCATCGGCGCCATCCCGGTGGTGGGTTTCGTCCGGCAGTACGAGGAGCCCACACTGGCCCGGAAGTTCGGTGCGGCGTACGAGGAGTACCGCAGCAATGTCCCGCGCTGGCTGCCCAGGCCCACGCCGTGGAGGCCCGAAGCGCCGGAGCCGTCCCGGCCCTAAGCATCGGCGGGCAGCAGGGCATTGGGCGGCTGGGGTAGCACTGGGCCTGGTAGCCCTGGGGCCTGGCCCAAGGCAGCTGTCCGGCCGCTATTTGCCGTTTCCGGCCCACTCCAGCAGCCGATCCAGCGGCCAAGTGGTGACGATCCGCTCGGCGGGAACCCCGTTCGAGGCCGCGCGCTCGGCACCGTACTGCAGGAAATCCAGCTGGCCCGGCGCATGGGCGTCGCTGTCGATGCTGAACAGACAGCCGGCATCGAGGGCCAGCCGGATCAGCTCGTCCGGCGGATCCTGCCGTTCGGGGCGGGAATTGATCTCGACGGCCACATTATTGCCGGCGCACGCCGCGAACACGCGCGCGGCGTCGAACTCGGACTGCGGGCGGGTTCCCCTCGACCCCTGCAGCAGCCGGCCGGTGCAGTGGCCGAGGACGTTCGTGTGCGGATCATTGATGGCGCCCAGCATCCGCTCGGTCATGGTGCGCCGGTCGGAGCGGAGCTTCGAGTGGACGCTCGCCACGACGATGTCCAGCCGGTCCAGCATCTCCGGGGACTGGTCCAGGGTGCCGTCCTCCAGGATGTCCACCTCGATCCCGGCCAGGAGGCGGAAGTCCCCGCCGTCCGCGTTGATGTCCGCAACAATGTCCAGCTGTTCCCGAAGGCGTTCGGCGCTCAGGCCGTTGGCAATCTTGAGGTTGGGGGAGTGGTCCGTCAGGGCGAGGTAATCCCGGCCCAGCGTCCGGGCGGCGTCAGCCATCAGTCCGATCGGGGACCCGCCGTCGGACCAGTCGCTGTGGCTGTGCAGGTCCCCGCGGAGGGCCGAGCGCAGTTCGGCGCCGCCGGTCGCGAGGGGTTGCTGCCCGCGTTGGCGCAGATCCTCAAGATAGTCGGGCACGCCGCCGTCGACCGCCTGCCGGATGACCTCGAACGTTCTGTCGCCGATCCCCTTCATGCTCTTGAGCCGGCCGTTGCGTGCCCGCGCTGCGACCTCCTGCGGGTCCAGGGCGCCGATAATCCCGGCTGCCTTGCGGAACGCCTGGATCTTGAAGGTGGGGGCGAGCCCGCGTTCGAGCCAGAACGCAATCTCATTGAGGGCATCAACGGCATCCATCAGTCCATCTTGCACCCACCCTGCCCGGCCCCGCCCCCATCTTGGCCCGGCTTTTGTATCGGCGGGAGGGGCCGATTTTGGATAATCCGGGGGTCTGCCCTTATAGTTTTATAGTCCAGTTCGGAGGAACCCGAAAGGACAAAAACGACAGGCTTCGGCCCTTAATTTTTGCCCTGATATGTTCCGACGGATGGCATCCTGGCCCCCATCGTCTAGCGGCCTAGGACACCGCCCTTTCACGGCGGCGGCACGGGTTCGAATCCCGTTGGGGGTACGCAAGGAACTGGTCAAACCGGGTGAAAAAGTCTGGTAGGCTAAAGGCCTTGAAAATCTGCGGTAGCGATATCGCAGGCAGCAAGAACAAGCAGTAAACAAGCAAGGCCCTGTAGCGCAGTTGGTTAGCGCGCCGCCCTGTCACGGCGGAGGTCGCGGGTTCAAGTCCCGTCAGGGTCGCTCTGATTGCCGGAAGAAATTCCGGCCTTCAAGGTGACATGTCACCTAGGCTCTGTAGCTCAGTTGGTAGAGCGTTCGACTGAAAATCGAAAGGTCACCGGATCGACGCCGGTCGGAGCCACCACTGGGAAGCATCAGTTCTTTGAGAACTGGTGCTTTTCTTCTTTTAACACCCATCTGGTGCTCCGCTTTATCGACGGGGGAGGCGGGCGGCGGCCGACGGCGGCGACCGTTTGGGGGCCGTCCAGCCGGCCGGGCTAGACTCGCACGCTGGGGAAAGAACACCAAGGCCGCCGGCAGCCCGGTCCGGGCAGGCGGCGTAATCTCAACCGAAAAGTGATTCTGCACCGTGACTTCGAAGAATATTGCCCGTCCTCTCGCCGCAACCGCCCTCCTCGCAGCCCTGGCGCTTACCGGGTGTTCGGCCCCGCAAGCCGGCAGCGCGCCTTCGTCCGCCGCGGGCACGTCCGCCGGGGGCGAGTCCACCGCTTCCGCGTCCGCCACGCCGAGCCCCAGCGGGACCTCGGGACCGTTCGGCGGCTTCACCAGCGCCGCCGAGGCGTGCTCCAAGATCTCGGAGCAGGCAACCGGCGCCACGCTCCTTCCGCTGTCGGCCGCCCAAGGCAAGACGGCGGAACTGGAACAGTTCAAAAAGGAGCTGGCCGCGACGGCCGAACGCGTCCCGGACAGCCTCAAGGCCGACTTCGCCAACCTCAAGGAGGTGGCCGTTGCCGGCGTCACCGACCAGACGGTCTTCTCCAGCGGAAAGCTCCAGGCCGCCATGGCGCCGGTCACGACCTGGATCGCCACCAACTGCAAGTAGGGGGTTCGGCCAGGCCAACGCCCGCGTCGGCCCCCGGCTGACATCCCGCAGCCGACAGACGGCTGGCCTTGTCCCCAATGCAGGCCGCCCGTTCCCGCCCCCACCTGCATGGACTGTGGGAACGGGCGCCGCAAGATTCCCCCACGCGCCCCAAGGCAGGGACTAGGGTTGTGTCAAAGAGAAGGGGGAGTGCGTTATGGAATACCAGAATTCTCAACCCGTCGCCGGTCCCGCGGCCGGTCAACACGTTGCCGGCCTCGCAGCCGGTCAGCCCGGTCCCGACGCCCTGGTCAGTCCTATGGACGGTCTGTCCGCGCCGGCCGGCACCGGCCGCACGGTCATAGCGGAAACCGCCGTCGCCAAGGTAGCGGGCATCGCCGCCCGATCGGTGCCCGGCGTCTATTCGTTGGGATCAGGACCCTCACGCGCCCTCGGGGCCATCCGCGACGCCGTCGGCAACGCTGATCACGCAGCGGGCGTCCGCGTGGAAGTCGGCGAAACGCAGGTCGCCGTGGACATCGATCTTGTTGCGGTGTACGGCACCCCCCTGCAGACCCTCGCGGACCAGGTCCGCGCCGTCGTCTACGCCGCCGTCGGGGAACTGGTGGGTCTCGAAGTGATCGAGGTCAATATCGAGATCAACGACGTTTATGTGCCCGGCCCGGCCAAACCTGCCGCGTCCGCCGAGGCCCGGCCAGCCAGGGAGGCAATCCAATGAGTCTGACGGTAGTGGGAATCGCCATGGGCGCCTTCGTGGCCTTCATGTCCTTCCAGTTCGGTGTCTGGGGCTTCCTCGGCTCCCTGTTCTTCATGGCCATTGGCGCCCTCCTGGGCCGGGCCGCAGAGGGGAAGCTGGACCTGCGCAGCGTGTTTGACGCCCTCACGGGCCGGCGTTCCTCCTCATGAGCATCACGGCAGAAGCGCCGATCCCCGGCGCCGCGGTGGCCGGGCACAACCGCATCAGCACCCAGGCCCTGACGAGCGTGGCCCGGGCGGCCGCGGGGGAAGCCCTCGGTGTCCCGGCGCACGACGTCCGCGCCGACTGGTCGGACGATGACGGGCTGCTCGCCCTGTCGCTGGTCATGCCCGTCGCGGTCCCGAATCTCACCGCTGTGGTCCGGGACCCCGGCCGCGTCGCCGGATTCGGCGGTTCCATCTGGGAGCGTGCCGTCGCCGCCAAGGCCGAGATTCTGCGCCGCGTGACGGAACTGACCGGAGCGCAGCTGAGCCGGGTGGACATCCGCATCAGCGGGGCCGCCGTGCGCGGGGGAGGCCGGGTACATTGAGCCAGGACACCCAGAACGCCGGGATCGACTCCGCCGGGCACGACGCCGATGCGGTGCAGGGGAGCGCGCCGTTGGGTTCCGGCGCCGCGGGCATGGGCCGGATAGTGAAACGGGAGACGCACACATCGCGCGCTGTTGTGTCCGTGATTGCGGCCGGTCTGGTCATGGCCGTGTTCGGCTATGCGCTGCTTGAGACCGGGGTCCGTGCGATCGGGCAACCGCCGTGGCTCGTGGATCCGCAGACCGCGGCCGAGCGGGTAGTCGCGCTCCCGGCGGGAATCCCGCCGCTTCTGCTCGGCGTCACGGGCGCTGTGATCGCGATGGCCGGATTGTTCTTCTTCCTCAATGCCGTGCTGCCCGGCCGGCGGGCACGCCACCTGCTCCCGGACCGCCGGGCCGCCGTCGTGGTGGACGATGAGGTGATCGCCGCTGCCCTGGCGCGCCGGGCCCGGCTGGCCGCCAACGTGGCCAAGGAACAGGTGATGGTGGTCGTGTCGCGGAACCGGATCACGGTCAACGTCCGGCCGACCTCCGGTGTGCCGCTGCGCCCGGACGCCGTCCTGGAGGCTGTGCGCCGGGAAGTGGAGGAAATGGGCCCCTGGCCGATGCCGGAAGTGCGGATCCAGGTATCCACAGCCGGGGTGGTGGGGGCATGAACAACACCCCCCGGGCGCTGAACCGCGTACTGATTGGCATCCTTGGCATCCTGCTCCTCGCCATCGGCGTCCTCCTGATACTGCTTGCAAGCGTCCCGGCCGTGGGCGTGTGGTGGCATGAGTGGGCCGGCGGCGTCCTGAGCTTCTGGCTCGATTTGTTCGAACGGACGCAATTCCCCCGCCGCCAGGGGAGCTGGCTGTGGCTTGCCATCTGCGTGGCGCTGCTGGTGGTGATTGGCCTGATGATCGCCTGGATTGCCCAACAGGGTACGGGCCGGACCAGCCTGCTCGTGGCAGAGGAGGACCCGGGTGAGGTGCCCGGCAACGTCGGAATCAGCGGCGGCGTGGCGGAGCAGACGCTCCGCGCGGCGCTGGCGGACCGGCCCGACCTGGCCGGCGTCACGGTCGCCGCCTACAAGATCAGCGGTGAGCCGGCCCTCAAGATCCGGGTGGAACCGCGCCAGGGCGTCGCCCCGCACCGGCTCGCCGCCGAAGTTTCCGCCCTGGTAGAGGCGCTCGACGCGGTGATCGGCAAACGCACCCCGGTGCTGATCCACATCGGATCCGGCGCGCGGTCGCGGTTCGGCCGTTCCGAGCGGGTCCGCTGAGGTGGCCGGCCGACGGGCCACGGAATCTCCTTTGCATAAAGGTTTCATGTAAACGCTTGCATTCCGGACTGCCTGTTGATTACTGTGATGGTCGGCACACCATCAGTACGGCCGTTTTTCACCGGTACTCAGCGAGGAGCACTCCAGTATGAAAACCCGCAATTTCCTACTTCCCGTCGCCACGGCAGGCATTTTGGCTATCACCCTTTCGGCGTGTGGCGGCGGAGGTGGCGGCACTACCAGCGGCAGCGACGCCGCCTCGCAGGGCCTGGACGGGCGCGGCCCCATTACTTACGTTCAGGGCAAGGACAACAGCAACGTGGTCCGCCCGCTGATCGACAAGTGGAACGCCGCCCACCCGAACGAAAAGGTCACCTTCAAGGAGCAGACCGACCAGGCCGACCAGCAGCACGACGACCTCGTCCAGCACTTCCAGGCCAAGGACCCCGGCTACGACGTCGCGAGCGTCGACGTCGTCTGGACCGCCGAATTCGCCGCCAAGGGCTGGCTGCAGCCGCTCAAGGACAAGATGGCGCTGGACACCTCGGCCATGCTGAAGCCGACCGTTGATGCCGCTTCCTACAAGGGCACGCTGTATGCGGCACCGGAATCATCCGACGGCGGCATCCTGTACTACCGCAAGGACCTGGTCCCCACGCCCCCGAAGACTTGGGACGAGATGATGAGCATGTGCTCCATCGCCAAGACCAACAACATCGGCTGCTACTCCGGCCAGTTCAAGAAGTATGAGGGGCTGACCGTCAACGCCTCCGAGGCAATCAACTCCGCCGGCGGAGCCGTGCTGGACGAGAACGGCAAGCCCAACCTGCTCACCGCGGAGGCAAAGGCCGGCATGGCCAACCTGACCAAGGCCTACGCAGACGGCTCGATCCCGAAGGAAGCCATCACGTTCCAGGAAGAGGAAAGCCGCCAGGCATTCCAGGACGGCAAGCTGCTGTTCCTGCGCAACTGGCCCTACGTCTACAACCTGGCCACCACCGAAGGCTCCTCCAAGGTCAAGGACGTCCTGGGCATGACCGCACTCCCCGGCAAGACCGGTCCGGGCGCCTCGTCCCTCGGCGGCCACAGCGCCGCGATCAGCGTCTACTCCAAGAACAAGGCCACCGCGGTGGACTTCCTGAAGTTCCTCACCACCGAAGAGACCCAGAAGTTCTTCGCCACGCAGGGTTCGCTCGCACCGGTGCTCGGCAAGCTCTACGACGACAAGGAGCTCGTCGCCAAGCTGCCGTACCTGCCGGTCCTGAAGACCTCGATCGAGAACGCCGTGCCGCGCCCGGTCACCCCGTTCTACCCGGCCGTCACCAAGGCCATCCAGGAAAACGCGTACTCGGCCATCAAGGGCGAGAAGACTGTAGACGCGGCCCTGTCCGACATGCAGAAGTCCATCGAGTCCGCTAGCGCGGGACAGTAGGTCCATCATGGCAACTGAAGTAGGCCCGACGTCGGTCAAGGCACCGGCGTCGGGCGGGGCACCGATCCACCACGCACCCAAGGGTGTTGGGGAGGACAACCGCATCGCGACGCAGGGGCGCTGGGCAGCTTGGCTGCTGGCGCCGACCATCCTCGCATTGTCGGTAGTGATCGTGTATCCGATCATCACCGCCATTGTGATGTCATTCCAGAAGGATGCCGGTCTGGACCCCGCTACGGGTCTCTTCGTTGAGGGTGGCCCGGCCGGCTTCTCGAACTACTACAACTGGATTTTCCAGCAATGCCCGGCACCGTCCGGCGGAACCGTTGACTGCCCGCCGGGAACCCTCGGCGCGCAGTTCTGGTCCGCCACCGGCACCACGTTCTTCTTCACCATCGTGACGGTGGCACTGGAGACCGTGCTCGGCTTCTGGATGGCCGTCATCATGGCACGGGCCTTCAAGGGCCGCAGCCTGGTCCGTGCAGCCGTCCTGGTGCCGTGGGCCATCCCCACCGCCGTGACGGCCAAGCTGTGGCTGTTCATCTTCGCCTTCGAAGGCATCGGCAACAAGCTCTTCAACACCACCGTCCTGTGGACCGGCAGCGAATGGCCGGCCAGGTGGGCCGTGATCATCGCGGACGTCTGGAAGACCACGCCGTTCATGGCGCTGTTGATTCTTGCCGGCCTGCAGATGATTCCCGCGGAAGTGTACGAGGCGGCCAAGGTCGACGGCGCCTCAGCCTGGCAGCGGTTCCGGATGATCACGCTGCCGCTGGTGAAACCGGCGCTCATGGTGGCCATCCTGTTCCGCACCCTGGACGCGCTGCGCATGTTCGACCTCCCGTACATCCTGACCGGCGGAGCGAACAACACCACCACGCTCTCCATCCTGGTGATCAACCAGATCAGGCAGGGCTTCAACGCGGCGGCGGCTTTGTCCACCATCACGTTCATCATCATCTTTCTGGTGGCTTTCATCTTCGTGCGCTTCCTCGGAGCGAACGTGGTGGAGCAGCAGACCGGCGCAGGTAAGGGGAAGAAATGACCGCCGCGACGAGCGCCGCAACCGAGCTGCGCGCAGAGCAGGACCGGGGGCGGAAGGCCGCGCAGAACCGCGAGAAGTGGGCCCAGAGCCGGACCTACATCAGTGCGGTCGTGATCCTCTTCTGGTGCCTGGCTCCGGCCTACTGGATGGTGGTGACGGCGTTCCGCGACGTCGGCTACACCTACGACACCTCGATCCTGCCGACTCACATCACGCTGGACAACTTCAGGACGGCGTTCGACACGTCCTTCGGCAACCACTTTGGCCAGGCACTGCTGAACAGCTTGTTCATCGGCACCGTCGTCACCCTGGTGTCGCTGGTGATCGGCGTGTTTGCCGCCTACGCACTGGCCCGCTTGAACTTCAAGTTCAAGTACCTTGTGCTGGGCTTCATCCTGGGCGCTTCCATGTTCCCCGGCGTCGCCCTCATCACCCCGCTGTTCCAGCTCTTCACGAACATCGGCTGGATGGGCACCTACCAGGCCCTGATCATCCCGAACATCTCGTTCGTGCTGCCGCTGACGGTCTACACCATGACGTCCTTCTTCCGGGAGATGCCGTGGGAGCTCGAGGAATCGGCCCGGGTGGACGGCTGCACGCAGGGACAGGCCTTCCGGAAGGTCATCATGCCGCTGGCCGCACCGGCCATCTTCACGACCGCCATCCTGGCCTTCATCTCCTCATGGAATGAATTCCTGATCGCCAGCCAGCTTTCGTCCGACGCAACGCAGCCGGTCACCGTGGCCATTGCGAGCTTCGCCGGTGCGCAGCCGAACCAGATTCCGTACACCGCCATCATGGCTGCGGGCACTATTGTGACCATTCCCTTGGTCATCCTGGTGCTGGTGTTCCAGCGTAAGATTGTCGCGGGCCTCACGGCCGGCGCGGTTAAGTGACTGAGGCGTGATGACTGACGAGCAGAACCAGGGTCACGTGCCGGCGACGCGTCGAAAGGTGCGCTCCGGCGAGGACTTCGACATCATCATCGGGTTCCTCGGCTTTTGGGCCGTGGTGCTGCTGGTGGTCACTGTCTGGATGGAAGTGACCGCCCAGCCAGCCCTCTTCTGGGCCCTGGGTCTGCTCGCCATGTTGCTGGCCCTCTACGGGATGATCCGGCTGCGCCGGCGTTTGCCGCGGCGGACGGCCAGCCGGCACTCCTAGCAGGGGGACAGCAGCCGGGCAGGAGCCGGGCAGGATTATTCAGCCGCCGGGGGGAGGCGGACGCAACACGTCTGCGGGCAGCCGCCAGGCTTCCACGGACCGTTAATTAGGGGGCACAGGTGGCACGGACGGAACGGGCGCAGCGCGGAGGCCACTCGGGCGTCAGCATTGAGGATGTCGCCGCCGCTGCGGGCGTGTCAACGGCCACTGTATCCCGTGCCGTCCGGGGACTGCCCCGTGTTTCCCCGGCAACCCGCGAGAAGATCCTCGGCATCGCCGAATCCTTGGGCTACGTCGCGTCGTCCTCGGCGTCCGGCCTGGCGACGGGCCGGACCAAAACCATCGGCGTCCTGGCCCCGTTCGTCAGCCGCTGGTTCTTCTCCAAGGCCATCGAGGGAGCCGACCGGGAACTCCACTCCCGGCAGTACAACCTTTCCCTCTTCAACCTCGGCGGCCACGGCAGCCACCGTGAGCGGCTCTTCAGCAAGACCATGGTCTACAAGCAGATCGACGCCCTGCTGGTCCTCTGCATGGCGCTCACCCACGAGGAAATCGAGCATCTCCAGAAAATCGACATCCCGCTGGTGGTGGTGGGAGGCCACGTCGAGGAGTGCCCCTACATCGGCATCGACGACTACGCCGCGGCCGCCACCGCAGTGCGCCACCTGATCGGGCTGGGCCACACGGACATCGCGCTCCTGCACGGCGACGACGAAACCGACCTCAACTTCGACGTCCCCAGGGTCCGGATCCAGGCTTTCCACGACATCATGGGCGAGGCGCGGCTGCCCGTCCGGGCCGAATGGGACCTCTGGGGAGACTTCACCGTCCGCAGCGGTCAGGAGGCATTCCGACGCCTCTGGGCCGCCGGCGGTGCCAAGCCCACAGCAATCTTCTGCGCCTCCGATGAGATGGCCATGGGCGTCATCTTCGAGGCCAACAAAGCCGGTGTGCGCGTCCCGGAGGACGTCTCGGTCATCGGCATCGACGACCACGACTTCGCCGAGGCCATGGGCCTGACCACAGTCGGGCAGCGCCCGGACCAGCAGGCCGAACTCGGCACCAAAATGCTGCTGGACGAGCTCGACGGCATTTCCGGCTCCGTGCAGTCCGCTGTGGCGCCGCACCGGCTGATTATCCGGACGACGACGGCGCCGCCGCTGCGCCAGTCCGCGCGGCTCAGCTAGCGGAGTTCGGGCCGCGCTAGGACGCGCGGGCCAGCTGGCGGATCGGCACCCAACGCGAGGCCAGCCGGCGGTAGGCCGCGGCGGCGCCGGTCATGTCCCCCTCCGCCAGGCACTCGATGCCGAGGCGTACGTCCAGCGGCGAATCATCCGGATAGACCTTGTCTGCCACCCCGCCGTAGTCGAGTTCCACCGCCGAGTCCGGGTGGAAGAGCTCAAGCCATTCCGTTAACTGGGTCAGGTCCTCAAGCATGTCGAGATCGGGCGCGGCGAGGGCCAGGTGCGCCACCGCATAGCTCACCCGCTCCAGCGCGTTGCTGATGCCGGCGCGGATGCGGACCGTCACAATGTGGCCGTCGGCTTCGACGACGTCGGTGGGATCCGATTCCTGGAAAAGGCAGAACCAGCTGAACGGAATGCCCCACGTGGACGCCCTGGTGTGGACCCGGCTCAGGCCATCGTGGGCGCGCACCTCATCAATGCGTTCCTGGTGTTTGTCCCGCTGTTCTTCCGGGATCAGCAGCTGGGCCAGGGGCCCGTGGATGCCTTCCATCAGGGCATTGGCGGCCAGCCCGGCGCGGAGGACCAGCTGGCTGGGGCAGTACAGCAACCGGTCGGGCTGCGGGGCGGCCGCAGTCCCGGACGTGGCGGCGTCGTGCGCTGCGCCGGACGGGGCCCGCCTGGCCGGGGCCGCGACAACGCGCACCAGATCGGTCCGGCCGGTGGGAAACGGATCCCCGTCGGGCCGGGTGATGCGGCCCAGGGACGCCAGGAGCTCGGCGTTCTCCACAGCCGCGCGGGACGCCTGGCCGGCGCCGGCGGCCTCCAGGGTCTTCCGTTGCTGTTCGGGGAACGCCTCGAGGGGCTCGTAGATCCGGAGCGCGGAAGAGAACGGCAGCCCGGACTGTCCGTGGTAGATGCTCCCCGTCATTGGATCACGACGCTTCCCTGGCCGGCAGCCATTAGTCCGCCAGTTCCGCAATCACCGGGGCATGGTCCGAGGCGCCCTTGCCCTTGCGCTCCTCGCGGTCGATCATCGCACCGGTGACCCGTGCCGCCAGGGCCGGGGAGGCGAGGATGAAGTCGATCCGCATGCCCTCCTTTTTCGGGAAGCGGAGCTGCGTGTAATCCCAGTAGGTGTAGACGCCGGGCCCCGGGGTGTGCGGGCGGACGACATCCTGGAAGCCGGCCTCCTCGAAGGCATGGAAGGCGGCCCGCTCAGGCTCACTGACGTGGGTGAGGCCCCCGGAGCGGAAGTAGTCGATGTCCCAGACGTCATCATCCAGGGGGGCGATATTGAAATCGCCCATCAGCGCAATCTGCGCCTCGGGGTCCTCCTTGACCCAGGTGCCGGCGTGGTTTTTCAGGATGTCCAGCCAGTTGAGCTTGTAGGGCATGTGCTCATCGTCGAGGGCGCGGCCGTTCGGGACATAGAGGCTCCAGACCCGGACGCCGCCGCACGTGGCGCCGATGGCGCGGGCCTCCTGCACGGCGTCCTTGCCGCTCTTGCCGAACACGGGCTGGTCCAGGAAGGTGCGTTCGACGTCGTCGAGTCCCACCCGGGAGGCGATCGCGACGCCGTTCCACTGGCTCAGGCCGAAGTGCGCCACCTCGTAGCCCATGTTCTCGAAGAGCTCCCAGGGGAAGTTCTCGTCCTTGCATTTGGTTTCCTGGATGGCCAGGACGTCGCAGTCCGTGCGCTGAAGCCAGGACTCCACACGGTCGGCGCGGGCACGGAGCGAGTTCACATTCCAGGTAGCAATCTTCACAGTCCCTAACTTACCGAACTTGGCCCCCGGACGAAGCCGCCGGCCGGCTCCGTCCTCTGGAAATTAGTAGGAAGTCCGAGTATATTCGGCTGCAGAGATGATCTAGGTCACATGCAAAGGAGCATTCGGTCATGGTTCGAGAACTATCCCATTACATTGACGGGCAGCGGGTTGAGGGAACCTCCGGCCGGTTCAGCGACGTCTATGATCCCTGCACCGGCGAGGTCCAGGCCCGGCTGCCGCTGGCCAGCACCGAGGAGGTGCGCAACGTCATCGCCAGCGCCGAAAAGGGGCAGGTGGAATGGGCCGCGATGAATCCGCAGCGCCGCGGCCGGATCCTGCTCAAGTTCGTGGACCTGGTCAACGAGCACATGGACGAACTCGCCACCCTGCTGTCCTCCGAGCACGGCAAGACCTTCCCGGACGCCAAGGGCGACATCCAGCGCGGCATCGAAGTGGTCGAGTTCGCCGCCGGCGCCCCGCACCTGCTCAAGGGCGAGTTCTCGGACAACGCCGGAACCGGCGTCGACGTGCACTCGATGCGCCAGCCCCTCGGCGTCGTAGCCGGCATCACGCCGTTCAACTTCCCGGCCATGATCCCGCTGTGGAAGTCCGGGCCGGCGCTCGCCGCCGGCAACGCCTTTATCCTCAAGCCCTCCGAACGGGATCCCTCCGTGCCGCTGCGGCTGGCCGAGCTCTTCACCGAAGCGGGCCTCCCCGACGGCGTCTTCAACGTCGTCAACGGGGACAAGGAAGCGGTGGACGCGCTGCTGGAGGATCCCCGGGTCCAGGCCATCGGGTTCGTCGGCTCCACGCCCATTGCCCAGTACATCTACGCCACCGCCGCGGCGAACGGCAAGCGCGCGCAGTGCTTCGGCGGCGCCAAGAACCACATGGTGATCATGCCCGACGCGGACCTGGACATGGCCGCGGACGCCCTGATCGGGGCAGGCTTCGGCTCCGCGGGCGAGCGCTGCATGGCGATTTCGGTGGCCGTTCCGGTGGGCCGGAAGACCGCGGACGTCCTCGTGGAGAAGCTGCAGGAGCGGATCGCCGGCCTCAAGGTCGGCCACAGCCTCGCCAAGGACTCCGATTTCGGCCCGGTGGTGGCGGCCTCCGCGAAGGACCGGATCGAAGGCTACATCGCCTCCGGCGTCGAGGAAGGCGCGAGCCTGGTGACCGATGGCCGCGGCCTGAAGGTGGAAGGCTACGACGGCGGCTTCTGGATCGGACCCACGCTGTTCGACAACGTCACGAAGGACATGAAGATCTACAAGGAGGAAATCTTCGGCCCGGTCCTCAGCGTGCTCCGCGCCGAAGACTACGACGAGGCCCTCCGGCTCTGCAGCGAACACGAGTTCGGCAACGGCGTGGCCATCTTCACCCGCGACGGCGACGCCGCCCGGGACTTCGCCAGCCGGGTCCAGGTGGGCATGGTGGGCATCAACGTCCCCATCCCCGTGCCGATTGCTTACTACACCTTTGGCGGCTGGAAGGCGTCCGGATTCGGCGACCTCAACCAGCACGGGGCCGACGCCTTCCGCTTCTACACGAAGACCAAGACGGTCACCAGCCGCTGGCCGTCCGGTATCCGCCAGGGCGCCAGCTTCATCATGCCGGAAGGCAGCTGATGGGGGCGGACGTTGCGCGGGTAGCGGACAGTGGAGCAGCGGCAGGCGAACCCTTGGCCGGGGAAGCAGGGGAAGTGACGTTTGAACGGCGCGGCCACCTCGGCGTCGTGACCCTCAACCGGCCCGCGGCCGTCAACGCCCTGACGGCCGGCATGGCCGCCGCGATGCTCGAACAGCTCACGCTCTGGGCCGACGACGACGCCGTGGCTGCGGTGCTGGTCCGCGGCGCCGGGGACCGGGGCCTCTGCGCCGGCGGTGACATCGTGGCCATCTACCGGGACATGCTCGACGGCGGGGACGCCACCTCAGACTTCTGGGCCGTCGAGTACCGGCTGAACCTGCTCATCTCCGAATACCCCAAGCCGTACGTCGCGTTCATGGACGGGCTGGTGTTGGGCGGCGGCGTGGGGATCTCGGCCCACGGCTCCGTACGGATCGTCACCGAACGCACCCGCACGGGCATGCCCGAAACGACGATCGGGTTTGTTCCCGACGTCGGCGGCACCCTGCTGCTCTCCGGCTCGCCGGGGGAGACCGGCACCCATGCGGCCCTGACCGGAGCCCACCTGAGCGGCGCGGACGCACTGTTCCTGGGCCTCGCCGACTGCTTCGTGCCCTCCGGCCGTTTGCCGGGCCTGGCGGCAGCGCTCGAAACCGAGGCGGCCGAGGCCGCCGTGGCCCGATTCGCCGAACCGGCACCGGCTTCAATCCTGGCCGCACAGCAGGAATGGATCGACGCCTGCTACTCCAGCGACGACGCCGAGGAAATCCTGCGCCGGCTGCGGGCCTTCGGTGGAGAGGCGGGCGGGGAGGCCGCCGCAGCCGCTGACACCATCGAGGCCAAGTCGCCGACGGCGGTCAAGGTGGCGCTGGAATCCCTGCGCCGGGTCCGCGGCCTGAACCTGGAGCAGGCGCTGGAGCAGGAGTACCGCGTCGGCCTGCGCTTCCTCGACGGCCCGGACTTCCGCGAAGGCATCCGCGCCCAGGTGGTGGACAAGGACCGCAATCCCCGCTGGAAGCCCGCCACCCTTGCCGAGGTCACCGGGACGGACGTCGCGGCCTACTTCGCCCCGCTGGGCGGGCGCGAACTGAAACTCTCTCCGAAAGAGAACAACGCGGAGAACAACAAGGAGAAGAACCATGTCTGACGCAGGAGCCCCGGATACCGGCACCATCGCCTTCCTCGGCCTGGGCCACATGGGCGGCCCCATGGCCGTCAACCTGGTCAAGGCCGGCTACCGGGTGACCGGCTTCGACGTCGTGCCGGCGGCCCTGGACGCCGCCCGGGAGCACGGCATTCCCACTGCCGGGACGGCTGTCGAGGCGGCGGCGGGCGCCGCCGTCGTGCTGACCATGCTGCCCAGCGGCAAGCACCTCCTTGACGCCTACCGCGGCACGGGCGGTACGCCCGGCCTGCTCGAAGCCGCCGCCCCGGGCACCATGTTCCTGGATTGCTCCACCATCAACGTGGACGAGGCCCGCGAGGCCGCAGAACTCGCGGTCGCGGCCGGCCACCGCGCCGTCGACGCCCCCGTGTCCGGAGGCGTGGTGGGCGCCGAGGCCGGCACGCTCACATTCATGGTCGGTGCCCTCCCGGAGGACTTCGAGGCCGTCAATCCGCTGCTGGAAGTCATGGGCAAGCGGGCGGTCCACTGCGGCGCGCACGGTGCCGGCCAGGCGGCCAAGATCTGCAACAACATGATCCTGGGCGTCTCGATGATCGCCGTCAGTGAGGCCTTTGTGCTGGGCGAGAAGCTCGGCCTGACCCACCAGGCGCTGTTCGACGTCGCTTCCGCCGCCTCGGGACAGTGCTGGGCGCTGACCACCAATTGCCCCGTGCCCGGTCCGGTCCCGACGAGCCCCGCCAACCGGGACTACCAGCCTGGCTTCGCCGGGGCGCTCATGGCCAAGGACCTCAACCTGGCCCTCAACGCGTTGCAGAGCACCGGCGTCGCGGCCCGGCTCGGGCCGCTCGCGGCCGAAATTTACGATACGTTTGCCGCGGAAGGCGGTGCCGGCCGGGACTTCTCGGGCATCATCACCGACATCCGGGAAAAGTCGGAAGCAGGCAAATCCGAGGCAGGCACGGCCGGGCACTAGTCCCGGACCGAAGCCAACGCGCAACATCAGAACCAGAACCAGACCAGCACCACCGAAGGGGACCACCCATGACGGAACAGTACGCAAACATCCTGGTGGAGCGCCGCGGCCGCGTGGGCCTCGTGACGCTCAACCGGCCCGAGGCCCTCAATGCCCTGAACAAGGCCACGATGGACGAGCTGGTGAAGGCAGTCGCCGCGATGGACGCGGACCCGGGGGTCGGTGCCGTGGTGGTGACCGGTTCGGCGAAGGCCTTTGCTGCCGGCGCGGACATCAAGGAAATGCAGTCCAAGGGCTACATGGACATGTACGCGGCGGACTGGTTCCGCGGCTGGGAGGACTTCACCCGGCTCCGCATCCCCGTCGTGGCAGCCGTGTCCGGCTTCGCGCTCGGCGGGGGCTGCGAGCTGGCGATGATGTGCGACTTCATCATCGCCGGGGACAACGCCAAGTTCGGCCAGCCGGAAATCAACCTTGGCGTGCTCCCCGGCATGGGCGGCTCACAGCGCCTGACCCGCGCAGTGGGCAAGTCCAAGGCGATGGACATGATCCTGACCGGCCGCTTCATGGACGCCGAGGAGGCCGAACGCGCGGGCCTGGTGTCCCGGGTGGTCCCCGCCGCGGACGTCGTCGAGGAGGCACTGAAGGCCGCCGAGGTGATTGCGTCCAAATCCAAGCCGGTGGCGATGGTGGCCAAGGAAGCGGTGAACGCCGCGTTTGAGACCGGGCTTGCCCAGGGCGTGCTGTTTGAACGGCGCGTGTTCCACTCGCTGTTCGCCACCGAGGACCAGAAGGAAGGCATGGCCGCCTTCACCGAGAAGCGGCAGCCGGAGTTCAACCACCGCTAGGCGGCACCGGCCGGCCGTGGGAGCGGCGGGGCGGCCTCAGGTGAAGATGTCGGCCACGTACCTGCCGTGGGTGCGCTCCACCTCATCCATCCAGGCCTCGGCCTCCGCCTTGGAGGCGCCGGTCGCTTCCTGGTAAATGAGGGCGCACGTGTCCCGGACCTGCGGCGCCATGTGCTTGCCGTCGCCGCAGACATAGACCGTGGCGCCCTGCCGGACCAGTTCGACGACGTCGGCCCGGTCTGCCCAGAGCCTGTCCTGGACGTATTTCAGGCCGTCCTCGGGTGCGGTGGAAAAGACCGGCCGCAGATCGAGGTTGGCTTGGTCCGCCCATGACGCGAGTTCCGAGCGGTAGAGGAAGTCGGTGTCCGGGGCGCGGCAGCCGAAGAACAGCAGGGCAGGTGCCGGCGTCGTCTCCTCGGCCTCGGCCCGCAGCGCCCGGTCCTGGACGAACCCGCGGAAGGGGGCCAGTCCCGTCCCCGCGCAGACCATGATGAGCGGGACCGCCAGGGACGGCGGCGGGTGGAAGGCCGCGTTCGAGGGGCGGACAGTAACCGCGACCCTTGACCCGGGCCTGGCCTGGGCGAGGTAGGTGGACGAGGCCCCTTCGAAGACCCCGCGGCCGGACCACGCCGGAGCCTGGATGACGGCGAAGGTCAGGGTCACGTGGTCGGGGCTCCAGAGCGGGGACGAGGAGATGGAGTACCGCCGAGGGGTCAGCTGGGTCAGCAGTTGCAGGAACGAGGTGAACGACAGCTGGCATGACGGATACGTCTCCAGCAGGTCAAGGATGGAAACGCGCCTGTCGAGGATCTCGGCCGCGTACCGCCCGCGGTCCTGGGCCAGGGCCTCAAGTTCGGCGCGTTGGGCAGGATCGGCCGCGACATCCGCCAGGTCCTCGAGCTGGGTGCGGGTGGCGGGGACTGCGAGCTCCACGTAGCTGCTCAGCAGTTCGCCCACGGCCACCGGCGCGCCCGTGGGCAGGAAGGTGTCCCCGCGCTCCATGGTCAGCTGGACGTGCGAGTCGTAGTCGAGGTTGAAACGGGCCAGGGCCCGCTGCACGAGTTCGCTGGGATTCAGGGGCAGCACGGCCAGATAATCCCCGGTCCGGTAGCTCATCCCCTCGGGCAGGGCGATCTCGACATGCCGCTTGGACCGGGCGCCGGGCTTGGCCAGATCGACCAGTTCCCGGTTCGCGACGACGGTGCCCAGCGCCAGCCCGTTCTGGCGCAGCATCGGGTCCCGGACGTTGCCGACGAACTGCAGTTCCAGCTCGGGTTGAGCTGTCGGCTGGCTGGTCCGCTGCCCCAGGGCGGCGTCCACCGCGGGCCAGAATCCCGCGTACCACTCTTCGAAATCGCCGAAGAAGTCGCCGCGGGCGTTGGCTTCGCCCCGGGCATAGATCCGCGTGGCACCGGCTGCCTCGAGCCGGGCGTCGATGGCCTTGGGCACCTCCTGGTACGTCCGCGCCCAGTCCTTGTTGCCGTTGCCGAAGACCGTGTACCGGACCCCGGCGAGGGCGCCCGGCCGCAGGCCCTCGGTCCATGCCACGAATTTTCGGGCGTTGTCCGGCGGCTGCCCCTCGTAGGAGGACGTCACGATCGCGACGAGCCCCTCCGTGGGCAGCCCGCCGGCCGCCTCGTCGAGCGGACCGATGGTGGGGCTGTAGCCGCGCCGTCCGGCGTCGTTGGCGAGGCGCTGGGCGAAGTCCTTGGACGTGCCTGCATTGGAACCGTAGAGCACCCGGATCGGGACGCCGTTGGGCGCGGCGGCCGCCGCTGCGGCTTCGGCCTGCCGTGCCTGTTCGACGTCGGCCCGGGGGCTGGCCGCGATGGTGACGTCCCGCCTGCGCACGTGGATGAACAGCCCTTCAGGCTTCATGGTCAGCGTGTGTTTGATCTGCAGCTCATAGCCCGGGTCCGCCGCCGTGACCTCGAAGCGCTGCAGGAGCTTGGCCAGGAAGAGCATGGCCTCCTGCAGGGCAAATCCCCGGCCGATGCAGGAGCGCTGCCCGTTGCCGAAGGGCTTCCAGGCATTGGCGGGGATTTCGGCGGCCCGTTCCGGGGAGAACCGCTCCGGGTCAAAGAGGCCGGCGTCCTCGCCCCAGGCCGCCTTGTCCCGATGCAGTTGCGGGATCAGGACCATGATGGGCTGGCCCGCGGGGACTTCGTAGCGGCCGCCGAGCATCGTGTCCTCGTAAGGAGTCACGTTGAACGCCGGAGCGGTGGGCCACAGCCGTAGCGTTTCCTTAAGGATCTGGTCCAGGTATCCCAGCCGGGGCAGGTGCTCGAACCTGGCGCTTTCGGTACCAAGGACCTCGTCCACTTGTGCACGCGCCTTGGCCAGGACGCCCGGATGGCGCAGCAGTTCGTAGAGTGTAAAGGACAGCAAGCCGCTGGTAGTCTCGTGCCCGGCGATCAGGAAGGTGACCATCTGATAGCGGATGTTTTCATCGGATAGACGCTCACCGGTCACCGGGTCCGCCGCGCTGAGCATGGTGTCCAGGATGTCTTCGCTGCCGGGCGGGCTGGGGTTGCGCCGCCGGTCACTGATGATCTGTTCGGCGACCTCGAACATCAGGGCATGGTCTTCTTCGAGCTGGTGCCGCCTGCGCAGCATGATCTTGTTCTGCACCGGGAGCCTGCGCGCCCGGTCCCCGGATTCAACCAGGGCGCGGACCATGGCGCCGACGAACGGGTGCATCTCCTCCCGGTAGAGGCTGTTGAACCGGTAGCTGAACGAGCACAGGGCGATGGTGTCCAGCGTCAGGCGGGTGGTGCTGTCCGGAATGTCGATCCGCGCCGTGGGGCCCAGCCTCTCCCACTTGAGCAGCAGCTGCTCGACGATGTCGTCCATGCCGGCGAACATCCGCTTCAGCGCTGCAGGCCCGAACGCCGGCATCAGGATCCGGTGTGCCTTTTGCCAGTTGGGTTCCTGTGTATCTGCGGTGAACAGGCCGTCGCCGGCGAACTGCCTCACCTGCCGAAGGGCAACGCCCAGCACTTTGCCGAACCGGGACTCGTCGCACACCTCGTTGACGAGCTGCTGGGAAGAGATGGCGACGATACTGCGGTTGAAGAACTGGATGCGGACTATGGGGCCGTACCGCTCGGCCAGCTCGACTATTCCCAGGATTCCCTTGCTGGAGTCGATGTCCGGCAAATTGCCGACCACCGGCCTCGTGGGAGGCTGCGGTATGGGGACGCTGGGCGAAGTCATGGCCACTCCTAGGCGATCGCCAATGGACGCGCTGTGAGCACTGCTTACTGCCTGGCCGGACGGAACCGTCCTGCCGGAACCACGATACTCCGGTCCGATCCCGCACAAAATAGCTCCTGCCCGGCTTCGCGGGCCATCGTCCCTGAGGGCCGAACGCCAAGAAGCGAAGGGTCGGAGACTGTTTTCTTCGTGCTGTCTGCCGGGACGCCCTTCTTGTCAGCGGGCGGGGTCAGAGGGGCGCTTCTTAGCCGGCGGCCGTCGCTGAGGTTCGCAGCCCGTGGACGAACTCAAGCTTGTCGATAACTGCGGCGGAAAGGACGAAGGGGTAAAGATCATCTTTCCCCATGCTGCGGTTGACCTGGTTCAGGGCAAGGGAGAGCGGCAGCCATTCGGTTTCCACAATTTCCTGGAAAGAGGTCCCCCGGGGAGTGCCTGGGATGAGTCCGAATTCCCGGGCGGTGTCGAGGGTGTCGCAGATGTGGAGGTAATGGGCGAACGACTCCGCAAAGTCCTCGTAGGGGTGCATGGTTGCGTACTTTGAGATGAACCGTTCATTCCAGTCCGCCGGGGCGCCTTCGCTGTAGTGGCGGTCTATCTCTGCCTGGTAGTCCTTGGTGTCGTCGCCAAAGAGATTACGCGCCTCGCGCGTTCGTCCGTCATCGCTGAATACCAGCACCGTCTCAAAATAATGCCCCACTTCATGCCGGAAATGCCCGAGCATCGTCCGGTATGGTTCATCGAGTTGGGTACGCATTCGTTCCCGATAGGCATCGTCGCTTTCGGCCAGATTGATGGTGATCACACCGTCAGCATGACCGATCACCACATTTTCCTTGACACTGGACAACAGGTCGAAAGCAAGTCCCCCGTCGGGGTCTTCTGTGCGCGTGATGATCGGCAGGCCCAGCCCATCGAGCTCAGCAATGAGATGACGCTTGGCCCGCTCAGCCGCAATGAACTGCGATAGGCCTTTGGCGTCGCTGTCGTTCGGGCGAGTCCGCGTGAGCTCACAGCTGAAGCATTGACTGCCGCCCTCCGGGGCAAGCCAAGTGCAACCGGAAAGCAAAAAATTAGCGCACCGGTGCCAAGCGGCTCCCGACTCATCGGTGTACTGTCCCTGACTGCCTGTTGCGACTATGGCGCGGGCGTTCCGCAGGTATGCCAAGTTAGTTCCGCAGTGCAGGCAGACCGAATTTTCAAAGTACACGCTCGAACCGCAGACACCGCAGGATTGTTTTTTCACTTCATGATCTTAGCCGCGGCCACCGGGCTTCACCCGGTGCCCGGCGCCCGGGTCTCAGCCGCTGAAATCACCGGCGTTCCGGCGGAACGTGCCCAGGATCCGGATCAGCTGGTCCACGTCCTGGTCCGCGAAGCCGGACTGGCCAAAGACCTCGGAGTTCAGCACCGCCGTCGCCCGTTTGGCCAGGGTGCGGCCTTCCGGGGTGAGTTCGATCAGGGTGGTGCGGCCGTCTGTGGGGTGCGGCGAGCGGATCACCAGCCCGGCCTCCTGGAGCCGGTCCACGGCATTGGTGACTGAGGTGGGGTGGACCTGCAGCAGCGCGCTCGCCTTGTTCATGGGCAGCGCCCCGCTGCGGGCGAAGCTGAGCAACGCGAGCAGCTCGTACCGGGCAAAGGTGAGCCCGAACGGCTTGAGCACCGTCTCGATCCGGCCGAGCAGGATCTGCTGGGTCCGCATGATGGCGGTGATGGCGGCCATCGGGGCGGCGACGTCGGACCAGCCGTGGCGCTCCCAGTTCAGCCGGGCGTCGGCAATCGGATCTCGCGGCAGCGGTGTTCCCATGTTCAGCCCTGACCCTTGAGCCCGGGGAAATCGGAGTCGGAGTACTCGACGCCGAGGCCTTCCGGGACGGGCCCGCCGCCGTGGCGCACTTCCTCGCTGTGCCGCAGCTCCACGCGCCGGATCTTGCCGGAGATCGTCTTGGGGAGCTCGGCAAACTCCAGCCGGCGGATCCTTTTGAACGGCGCCAGGTGCTCCCGGCAGTACCGCAGGATGTCTTCGGCCAGCTCGGGGCCCGGCTGGTGCCCGGCCGCCAGGACCACAAAGGCCTTCGGCACTGACAGCTTGAGCGGGTCAGGGGAGGGGACGACGGCGGCCTCCGCCACTGCCGGGTGCTCAATCAGCACGCTCTCCAGTTCGAACGGGGACAGCCGGTAGTCGGAGGACTTGAAGACGTCGTCGCCGCGGCCCACATACGTGATGATGCCGCGCTCGTCCCGGCTCGCCATGTCCCCCGTGTGGTAGTAGCCGTCACGGAAAGCCTCCGCCGTCTTGTCCGGGTCGCCGTAGTACGCCTTCATGAGCCCCACGGGGCGGGGGTCGAGGCGCAGGCAGAGCTCGCCGTCGTCAGCCTCCTCACCCGTGGCGGGGTCCACAAGCACGACGTCGTAGCCAGGCAGCGGCTTGCCCATGGCGCCGATCTTGATCGGCTGGCCCGGGGTGTTCGCGATCTGCACGGTCGATTCGGTCTGGCCGAAGCCGTCCCGGATGGTTTGCCCCCAGGCGCGGTGGACCTGGTCGATCACTTCGGCGTTGAGCGGTTCGCCGGCGGATACCACCTTGGTGGGCGGATTCTTGAGCAGTGTGAGATCGGCCTGGATCAGCATCCGCCAGACCGTGGGCGGGGCGCAGAAGCTGGTCACGGATTCGCGGTCCATCTGCTCCATGAGCGCCCTGGCGTCGAAGCGTTCGTAGTTGTAGATGAACACACACGCCTCGGCGATCCAGGGGGTGAACACATTGGACCAGGCGTGCTTGGCCCAGCCCGGAGAGGCCACGTTGAGGTGCACGTCGCCCGGTTCCATGCCGATCCAGAACATCGTGGACAGGTGTCCCACCGGGTAGGACGTGTGCGTGTGTTCGACGAGTTTGGCCTTGGACGTGGTGCCCGAGGTGAAGTACAGCAGGAGCGTCTCGTCGGCCAGGGTGGGGGCGTCGGGGGTGAAATCCGTACCGGCCGCGGCAGCATCCGCGCCGTAGTACTGCAGGGCATTGGCCTGGGCGGCGGCGGGGTCCCGGGCGCTGGCGCCGACCTCAATCAGCCTGTACTGGCCGGCGACGTCGGCGAACTTCGCGATGTTGGCACTGCCGACGGCGGCCCAGGCCGCACCGCCGCGTTCCACCCGGTCCTGGAGGTCGGCCGGTCCCATCAGCGTGGTGGTGGGAATCATGACGGTCCCCAGCTTGATGCCGGCCAGCATCAGTTCCCAGAGCTCAACCTGGTTGCCGAGCATGATGATCATCCGGTCCCCGCGCCGCACACCTGCCCCGCGCAGCCAGTTAGCCACCTGGGACGAGCGCCGGGAGAGGTCAGCGAAGCTGCGCCGGGTCGCGGACCCGTCCTGTTCAACGATCACCAGCGCAGGCTTATCCGCCTTGGCCGGGTCCGCGGCGAGCTGGTCGAACCAGTCCAGGGCGAAGTTGAACTCCTCGAAGCGGGGCCACTGGAATTCGTTGCGGGCGCCGTCGTAGTCCCCGCGCAGGGCCAGCAGCCGGTCCCTTGCGGCCCGGAATTCCTCAGTCACGGTCATGGTGCACCTTTCGAAGTCCTCGGGCGCTGCCGTTCCGGGCGGTCGGTGGCACGGCGCCGTTGCCTGGGATCCACCGGCCCGGCACGGTGCCTGCCTAGTGATCCCCGTCACTGTGCAATATACTAGGACATCCAAGGGTTTGGAAGGGCGGCGCTGCTCTGCAGGCGTTGCATGACGAAGGGATACGTGCCCGTGCAGCCACAAGGACGTGCCAGCGGACCGTCGGCGCCAGCCGAATCAAATAGAGCGGAAAACAGAGCCGAATCAAATACAGCGGAAAACACAGCCGTCGCCGCATCCGAAGCCGCGGCGGAGCCGCCGTTTCCCGACGCCGACCTCATGTACATCGTGGATCTGCTGCCGCCGGACGAACAGCTCCGCTACCAGGAGGTCCGGGAATTCCTGCAGTCCCGGATCCGGGCCGCATCAATCGACTACTGGAACCGCGAGGAGTTTCCCTTCGGGCTGCTCGCCGAACTCGGCAAATACGGTTTGGGCGGGCTGCAGACGGACGGCACGTCCAAGCTCTTCAAGGGGCTCATGTATGTCGAGGTGGCGCGCGCCGACGTGTCCCTCTCCGCGCTCGTCGGGATCCACAACGAGCTGATCGTCGGCATGATCGACGAGCTCGGCTCGGAGGAACAGAAGGCGCGCTGGCTCCCTGGCCTCACCGCGTTCACCCAGCTCGGGGCGTTCGCCCTGACGGAGCCGGACCACGGCTCGGACATCGCCGGCGGCCTGGAAACCACCGCGCGGCTGGACGGCGACGAGTGGGTCCTCAACGGCGCCAAGCGTTGGATCGGCGCCGGCACCATCGCGGACTTCGCCCTCGTGTGGGCCCGGGACGTCGCTGACCAGCACATCAAGGGCTTCATCGTGGAGACGGACCGTCCGGGCTACACCGCAACCAAGATCGCCAACAAGATCGGCCTGCGCATCATGCAGAACGCGGACATCGTCCTCGACGAGGTCCGGATCCCGGCGGCCAACCTGCTGCCCGGCGCCACCAGCTTCTCCAAGGCCAACGAGCTCCTGCGCGATTCGCGGGCCTGGGTGGGCTGGCAGGGTGCCGGCATCCAGCTGGCCGCGTTCGACGTCGCGCGCGCCTATTCGCTGAAGCGCCGCCAGTTCGGCAAGGAACTGGCCCGCTTTCAGCTCATCCAGCAGCAGCTCGCCGAGATCCTGGGCAACGCGACCGCCTCCCTGGCCCTGATGGCCCAGCTGGCGCGCATCCAGGAAGAGGGCAAGCTCGAGATGGTCCAGGCCGCCATGGCCAAAGCGACCACCACGCGGCTGGCGCGTGCCTCGGTGGCGATGGGACGGTCCCTCATGGGCGGCAACGGCATCAGCAGCGACTATGAGATGGGCAAGCTCTTCGGCGACGCCGAGATTCTCTATACCTATGAGGGCAGCTACGAAATCAATTCACTGATCGTGGCGCGGGCCGTGACGGGAAAGTCCGCTTTCGTCTAGGCTCCCCGCGGGATCTAGGCTCCGAGTGTGTCAGCGCCGTCCCGCGCCTGCCCGTTCTGTGCCGGCCCGTTCTGTGCCGGGCTGTTCCGTGCCGGCCCGGCCGGGGCAGGCTGAACCGCCGGGCTGGCGTGGCCGTAGCGGGACGTGCGGTTGCGGCCGCCGTTCTTGGCCTCGTACAGGGCCCGGTCCGCGCAGTCCAGGAGCGAGCCGGCCGCGGCGTCGCTTTGCTCGCAGACTCCGGCGGAGATCGTCAGGAAACCAACCTCCCCGAACGGTTCGGACGCGATGGCCTTGCGGGCGCGTTCGGCGGCGCGCAGGGCCTCGGCACCGTCCGTCTCCGGGAGCAGCCACACGAACTCCTCGCCGCCGAATCGGGCCACGATCTCCTCGGCGCGGGCGACCGCCCGGAGCCTGGCCGCGACCTCCGCCAGGACCACGTCGCCCGTCAGGTGGCCGTGAGTGTCGTTGACCCTCTTGAAGTGGTCGATATCCAGGACGACGGCACTCAGGCTTGTCCCGCGGGTCCGGGACTGCGCAACATGCTCGGCGAGGTGCCGTTCCAAGGCCCGCCGGTTGGGCAAGCCACTGAGGGCATCGGTAGTGGCCTGCTGTTCGAGGTCGGTCCGGGCCTCCGTGTTGCCGATGGCGATCTCGACGAGCTCCGCGAACTGGGCCAGCCGCTCCATCATCGCCTCCGTGACCCCGGTGCGCGACTTCGACGTCAGGCTCACGGCGCCCCACAGGCTGCCGCGGACCCGGATCGGCGCCGCCGCCGCAGACTGGAAGCCGCCGGCGCGCATCTGCTCCGCTGCCTGTCCACCTTCCGCCCGGTAGCGAACCAGGGCCGGCTTGCCGGTCACGGCCACCCGGACAGTGGCCGACTCGTCCGTCGGGGCGAAGATCTGCCGCCGGCTCAGCGTCGGCGGCAGCGTCGGCGCCATGGCGACGATTTCCGCCGAGGATGCGCCCGTGAAACGGACGACGGCGGCGGAATCGACGTTGAACAGGTCGCGGACAATCGCGGCGACCCGCTCAGAGATGGCTGCGGGGGCCGCGTTGCGGGCAACTTCGGTGGCTATCTCGTGCAAAGCCTCCCAAACTTTTTGTTGCTGCAGGCGCTCGGTGATATCAACCGCCACCACCATGCCGGCCGCGGCCTCGTCGTCGGAGTAGACCGGCCCGGCGTTCAGCCGGTAGGTGCGGTGGCCGATCTGCCGGCTCCAGGAGACCTCGCGGCCGGCGAGGGCAGCGAGGTAGCGCGGCTCGAGCTCGCTGGCGAGATTGCCCTTGAGCACGTCCTGGATGCGCTGGCCTTCGAGCTCTTCCCTGCGGTAGCCGAAGGTCTCCAGCTCCTGGCCTTCGGCGATCAGGTAGCGCAGCTCGGCGTCGAAGAGGAGGACAAAGACGCCGGGGACGCTCCGCGCCAGGGCGCGGTACCGGTCCATGTCCCGTTGCCGGCGCCGGTCGGCCAGGACACGCTCGGTGATGTCCGTGACCAGGACGAAGAAGCCCTGCACCGCGCCGTCCTGGGTATCGGGGGTGTAGGTCACCTCGGTGAAGCGGGACTGGCCCGCGGCATCCACCAGGGTCCGGTCGAACTGCTGCCGCTTCCCGGCGAGCGCTCCCTCGATGTGCGGCAGGTTGGCCTCCAGGACGGTCTCGCCGAGCACGTCCCGGACATGCATGCCGTGAAGCTGCTGGGGTGCGAAACCAAACCACTCGCAGTAGGCGTCGTTGGCCAGGCGGTTGCGGAGTCCCGTGTCCCAATAGCCCACGAGTGCCGGGATTCCGTTCAGGACGGCCCGCAGCTGCGCCGGGATCTCAGGCAGTGGCGACGGACCGGCATCGTCCCTGTTGAGCGGGCTGCGATTAGTCATTGCCCCAGTATCCATGGCCGGGTTGCCTGGAGGGAAACGTCAGTGTCATCGACCGCCAGCGTGTCAGCGGGACTCAGGGCATGAACCTGTAGCCGATGCCGGCCTCGGTGAGCAGGTGGCGCGGGCTGGCGGTATCCGGCTCCAGCTTGCGCCGCAGCTGCGCCATGTAAACCCGGAGGTAGTTGGTCTCCTTGGCGTAGGCCGGACCCCAGACCCTGGAGAGCAGCTGCTGCTGGGTGATGAGCTTTTCCGGATTGCGGACCAGAACCTCCAGAATCTTCCATTCCGTGGGGGTCAGCCGGACGTCCTCGTGGTCCCTGGTCACCCGGTGCTTGGCAAGGTCCACGGTGAAGGCATCGGTCCTGACCACTGATTCGTGCTCCGGTTCGACGCTGCGGCGCAGCAGGGCCCGCAGCCGGGCCAGGAGCTCGTCCAGGCCGAACGGTTTGGTGATGTAGTCATCCGCGCCGGCGTCGAGCGCCTCAACTTTGTCCTCGGAGCCGTGCCGGGCGGACAGCACCAGAACCGGCACGCTGCTGAAGCCGCGCAGCTCCTTGAGGACGCTGGTCCCGTCAATGTCAGGCAGGCCGAGGTCCAGAATGATGAGTGAGAGCGGGTTCTGAGTGGCCGCCAGCAGTGCTGAGGTCCCGTCGACGGCGGTGGTGACGGCGTAGCCGTTGGCCTGGAGCGTGATCCGGAGGGCCCTGAGCAGATGCGGGTCGTCGTCGACGACGAGGACCGCCGTCATGCTGCGTCCGGTCCGGACGTGACGGGCAGCGCATGACCACGGCGCGCCACCAGCGAGCGGGGCTCGAACGGGGCCTGGGCCCGGTGCCCGTCATACGGGGTCCCCGTCGACAACGGCAGCCGGATAATCATCGTCAGCCCTCCTCCCGGTGTAGCTTCCGCGGTCAGGCTCCCACCCATGGCGTCCGTGAACCCTTTCGCTACCGCAAGCCCGAGCCCGATCCCAGTGGCCTGCGGGGCGTCGTCGAGCCGCTGGAATGGCCGGAACATTTCCAGGACACTCTCCGCAGGGATTCCCCGGCCGTGATCGATGATCCGCAGCTCGCCGGCAGGACGCCCCCCGAGAGTCGCCGGGCTCAGCCCGCCGGCCGCCCCGACCAGGACGATGTCCGAGTCGGGGGCATATTTCACGGCGTTCTCGACGATGTTCGCAATCACCCGCTCCAGCATTCCAGGGTCGGCTTCAATCTCCGGCATGTTTGGAGGCAGGTCCACCCGCACCCTCCCCGCGGGGACGGCGCTCAGGGAACCCGGGATGACCTCATACCAGCGCACGGGTTTGAGCAGGGGATTGACGGCATCCGACGTGATCCGGGACATGTCCAGCAGATTGCCGACCAGCGCGTCCAACCTGTCCGAACACTCCTCTATCGTAGCCAGCAGCTCCTTCTCCTCTTCCTTGGTGAAATGGACGTCGTCGTGCCGAAGTCCGCCGACAGCCAGCTTGATCCCGGCCAGGGGCGTGCGCAGGTCGTGGGAAACGGCCCGGAGGATGGAGGTGCGCATCGTGTTGCTCTCGGCCAGGCGCAGCATCTCCCGCCGGCTCGCCACCAGCTGCTGTCGTTCCAGCTGCGCTGCCAGATGAACCCCGAACGCCCCCAGAAGGCGCCGGTCGCTTGCGGGCAGAATCCGTCCGAACAGCACCAGGCGCGTGGAGGCGTCGATTTCTTCGACGTTGTCGCCGGCGGCATCGCTTCCGGTCCCGTCAGCGGACAGGGCAGGAATTTCACCTACGGCGGCCTGGAGACGCCACTGCCGGTCCGGGCTGGCTCCGCTGTCGCCGTCCGCGAGGCCGTAGCCCAGGCTGAAAACAGCAGCACCACGGACCTGGAAGACGCTCAGGGCTTGTTCCAGCAATGCCTGGACCGTGTCCTCCGAGCCGGCGGCACTGCGCGTCAGGTCACCGAGCGTCGTGGCTTCGGCGCGGGCCCGCGCGGCCTCCTTGGAGCGGCCGGCCGATAGGTCGACCACAAGGGCGACGGCGGCCGAGACGCCTACAAACACCAGCAGCGCCAGGAAATTCTGGGGATCGCTGATGGTGAGGTTGCCCAGCGGCGGGGTCGAAAAGTAGTTCACCAGGAGGCTGCTCCACAGTGCGGCCAGGATGGCCGGCCACAACCCGCCGATCAACGCCACCGCCACCGAGCCGGTGAGCTGGACCAGCATGGCCGCAGCCACATTCTGTTCCGGATTCAAGAGCGACAGCAGGAGTTGCAGGACCACCGGGAGCAGCACAGCAAGACCGAACCCGGCGGCCACCCGGATGCGGCCAAGGTCCCGCTGCCGTGGCGGGCGGGTTCCCCGGCCGCCGAGCGGATGGGAGACCATGTGGACGTCGATGTCGCCGGAATCGCGGACCACCCGGGTGCCGACCCCGCCGCCGAGCAGATTTCCGACCAGGCCGGCGAGCTTTTTGTGCCGCGAGATGCCGACGACGATCTGGGTGGCGTTGACGCTGCGGGCGAAGTCCAGGAGCGCGGCAGCCGGATCCTCGCCGGTCACGATGTGGTAGCTGCCGCCCAGGTCCAGGATCAGGCGGCGCTGGGCTTCCAGCGCCTGGGGCGACTCCTCGGCGAGGCCATCGGCGGACCGGACGTGGACCGCCAGCAGGTCCCCACCGCTGACGCGGTTGAGGATCCTGGCCCCGCGGCGGATCAGGACTTCTCCTTCGGGGCTGCCGGTCAGCCCGACCACGATGCGTTCCCGGGCCGGCCAGCTTTCGTCGATGCCCTGTTCGGCCCGGTACTTGGCCAGGCCCTCGTCCACCCGGTCGGCGAGCCACAGCAAAGCCAGTTCACGCAATGCCGTGAGGTTGCCCAGGCGGAAATAGTTCGAGAGGGCGGCGTCGATCTTGTCGGCAGCGTAGATCTTGCCGTCGCCCAGGCGCTGGCGGAGCACCTCGGGGGAGATGTCCACGAGGTGGATCTGGTCCGCCTTCCGGACGACGGCGTCCGGCACCGTCTCCGCCTGGTGGACATCGGTGATGGCGCTGACAACGTCGCCCAGGGACGCCAGATGCTGGACGTTGACGGTGGAGAGCACGTTGATGCCGGCATCCAGAAGCGCATCGACGTCCTGCCAGCGCTTGGGATTGCGGCTGCCGGGGATGTTGGAGTGGGCGTATTCGTCCACGATCGCGGTCCCTGGCGCCCGGGCCAGGACAGCGTCGAGGTCCATCTCCTCGAACTCCGTGTCCCGGTAGGGCAGCTTCCGGGGTGGAATGACTTCGAGTCCCTCCAGCAGCGCCCCTGTCTCGCTGCGGCCGTGGTCCATGGCGAACGCGACGACGACGTCCTCGCCGCGCTTGCCGAGCCGGTGGGCCTCCTCGAGCATCTCGTAGGTCTTGCCCACACCCGGCGCGGCGCCCAGGAAGATCCGCAGCGTTCCACGTGCCATGCCGTCATTCTCTCACTTGGATTGTGCCGGCTGCGACGGCAGCGCGGCCGCCGCCACGGCGAGGTTGAGGGCAGTCACGTTGACCGACGGCTGGCCGAGAAACGCGACTAACCCACCGCTGGTGTGCTGCTCCACCAGGGAGGCAACGGCGTCGGTGCTGAAGCCGTTCGCTGCTGCCACCCGCGCAAGCTGCAGTTTGGCGTACTCGGGTGAAATGTCCGGGTCCAGTCCGGAACCGCTGGCCGTCACCGCGTCGGCCGGCACCGCTGCCGCATCCACGCCTTCAGCGGCGGCGACGGCGGCCCGGTTCGCGGCGACGGCCTCGAGCAGTTTCGGATCGTTGGGCCCGAAGTTGGTGGCCGAGGACGACGCCGGGTCCCACTTCACGGCCGAGGGCCGGGGGTGAAACCAGCGCGGGTCCTGGGCGCCGGCGTCGTTAGCGGATGACTGGGCGATCAAGGCAGACGCGGCCGGGTCGCCGGCGGCGTCCTTGATGATGGAGCCGTTCGCCTGATATGGCGCGATGAGCTGTGCGATGCCGAAAACGGCCAGCGGGTAGGCGACGCCGAGGGCCAGTGTGGCAAAGAGCAGGAACCGCAGTGCGGTGCCGGCCTGGCGGAGGTAGCCGGTGAGTGCGTTCATGGGGGTGTTCCTAGCCGATTCCGGGGATGAGGGAAATCATGAGGTCGATGATTTTGATGCCGATGAAGGGTGCGATCAGGCCGCCGAGCCCGTAGACCAGCAGGTTCCGCGCCAGCGCCTGGTTGGCGGAGACGGCACGGTATTTGACCCCGCGCAGAGCCAGCGGCACCAGGGCGATGATGATGAGGGCGTTGAAGATCACTGCGGACAGGATGGCTGAGGCCGGGGTGGCCAGGCCCATGATGTTCAGCAGTCCGAGCCCGGGGAAGGCTGCGGTGAAGAGGGCCGGGACGATCGCGAAGTACTTGGCGACGTCGTTGGCGACAGAGAAGGTGGTCAGGGCGCCGCGGGTGATGAGCAGCTGCTTGCCGATGCCGACGATGTTGATGAGTTTGGTGGGGTCGGAGTCGAGGTCGACCATGTTCGCGGCGTCCTTCGCGGCCGGGGTTCCGGAGTTCATGGCGACGCCGACGTCCGCCGCGGCCAGGGCCGGGGCGTCGTTGGTGCCGTCACCGGTCATGGCCACGAGCCGGCCTGCGGCCTGTTCCTTTTTGATGACCGCGAGCTTGTCCTCCGGGGTTGCTTCGGCCAGGAAGTCATCGACGCCGGCCTCGGCGGCGATGGCCTTGGCGGTGATGGGGTTGTCGCCGGTGATCATGACGGTCCGGATGCCCATTTGCCGCAGTTCGGCGAAGCGGGCGTGCATGCCGGGTTTGACGACGTCGGCGAGGTGGATGGTTCCCAGGATGTCCGCCCGGCCCTCCTTGTCCACCTGGGCGACCAGCAGGGGGGTGCCGCCCTGGGCCGAGATTTCCTGTACCCGGTGGTCGACCTCCGCCGGGGTGTGCCCGCCGAAGTCGGCAACGAATGCCGCCACCGTGGTGGCAGCGCCTTTGCGGATCTGCCGGCCGTCAAGGTCCAGGCCGCTCATGCGGGTGCTGGCGCTGAAGGGGACCACGGCAAAATTGCCGGAGGAGCGTTCAAGTGTGGCCAGATCGGACCCGGTCACGCCCTTGTCCGCGGCGAGGTCCAGGATAGAGCGTCCCTCGGGGGTTTCATCGGCCAGACTGCAGACCCGGGCCGCTTCGATCATCCGGGTCCGCTCCACATGGCTGGCGGGGAAGAAATTGACGGCGCGGCGGTTGCCGTAGGTAATGGTTCCGGTCTTGTCCAACAACAGTGTGGTGATGTCCCCGGCGGTCTCCACGGCACGGCCGGAGGTCGCCAGCACATTGTGCTGGACCAGGCGGTCCATGCCGGCGATGCCGATCGCCGGGACAAGGGCGCCGATGGTGGTGGGGATCAGGCAGACCAGCAGGGCGACAAGCACGATCGGAGACGGCGTGGCGCCGGCCAGGGCGGCGAACGGTGCCAGAGACATCGTCACGGCCAGGAACACGATGGTCAGGGACACCAGCAGGACGTGCAGCGCGATTTCGTTGGGAGTCTTCTGCCGCACGGCGCCCTCCACCAGCTTGATCATCCGGTCGATGAACGTCTGTCCAGGCTCGGCCGTGATGCGGATGACAATCCGGTCCGAGAGGACCCTCGTGCCGCCGGTGACGGAGGACCGGTCACCGCCGGATTCGCGGATCACCGGGGCTGATTCGCCGGTGATGGTCGATTCGTCGACGCTCGCCAGGCCTTCGATGATTTCGCCGTCCGAGGGGATGACGTCCCCGGCCTCGCAGATCACCACATCATTGAGACGCAGCTCCGTGCCGGGCACGTCCCGGGTGGTGCCGTTGGGCTGGCGGAGCCGGGCCTGGACGCCTTTGCGGCTGGCGCGGAGGCTGTCGGCCTGGGCTTTGCCCCGGCCCTCGGCGATGGATTCGGACAGCGTGCCAAAGAGGACGGTGAGCCACAGCCAGGCTGTGACCGCGATGCCGAACACCGACGGCCGGTACAGGGAGATCGCCGTGCACAGGCCAGCCCCCACCAGCACGGTGAACATGACCGGGGAATGGATCATCTGCCGCGGGGAGAGTTTGCGGACCGCGAGCGGCAGGGCCGCGAGGACGGACGCGAACGTGAGTTTTGCCGGGGCCTTGGTGTGGTGCTTGTGTTCGCCGGGGGTGCCGAGGGGGTTGCCGTCGGCGTAGGTCTGGGCGTCGGTGTCCGTGGCTAATGCCGTGTGAGACCGGGTCATTTGAGGAGTCCTTCTGCGAGGGGTCCGAGGGCAAGGGCCGGGAAGTAGCTCAGGGCGGTCATGATCACTGTCACGCCGAGCAGCAGCGAGCCGAACAGTGGGCCGTGGGTGGGGACGGTGCCGGCGGAGGCGGGAACCTTGCCCTGACGGGCGAGGGAGCCGGCCAGGGCCAGCACCAGGACAATCGGGAGGAGCCGGCCCAGCAGCATGCCCAGGCCCATCATGACCGACATGAAGGGGCCGGAGGTGGTGATGCCACCAAACGCGGAGCCGTTGTTGTTGGCCCCGGACGTGAAGGCGTAGAGCACTTCGCTGAACTGGTGGGGACCGGTTGCTGGCGCGTTGGCCATGATGTCCGGCAGCAGGACGGTGATTCCGGACAGGGCCAGCACCAGGGTCGGGGTGACCAGGATGTACATGGCGGCGAGCTTCATTTCCGTCGGGCCGATCTTCTTGCCTAGATACTCCGGGGTGCGCCCGACCATCAGCCCGGCGATGAAGACGGAAATGATGGACAGGATGAGCAGGCCGTAGAGCCCCGAGCCGGTTCCGCCGGGGGCGACCTCGCCGAGCATCATGTTCACCATGGCTATTCCGCCGGCCAGCGGCGGCAGCGAATCGTGGGCGACGTTGACGGCGCCGGTGGAGGTCAGAGTGGTGGAGGTAGCGAAGATCGCGCTTGGCACGGGGCCGAAGCGCTGTTCAAACCCCTCGCCCAATCCGCCGGCGGCCGCTGTCGCCGTTCCCTGTCCGGCAGCCACGGCCCAACCCATCAGCGAAATCGAAGCCAGCCACAGGGTGCCCATCACGGCGACCACCGTATAGCCCTGCTTCTGGTCGCCCACCATCCGGCCGTAGGCGTAAGGCAACGCCGAGGGGATGAGCAGGATCAGGAACACCTCAAAAAGACTGATGAAGGCGTTGGGGTTTTCGAACGGGTGGGCCGAGTTGGCATTGAAGTAGCCGCCGCCGTTGGTTCCCAGGATCTTGATGGCTTCCTGGGAGGCGACGGGACCGCCGGGAATGGTCTGGCTGACCCCGGACGCCTGGTTGACGACGTCCGTAGGCCAGAAGTTCTGCACCACACCGCCGAGGACCATCACCACAGCCGCGACGAACGCGATCGGCAACAGGACCCGGAACGAGGTCCGGGCCAGGTCCACCCAGAAGTTGCCCAGCCGGTCGGTGCGGGTCCGGGCGATGCCTCGGATCAGGGCGATAACGACGACGATCCCGACGGCGGCAGAAAGGAAGTTCTGCACCGCAAGCAGGGCCATCTGCACAAAGATGCCTACCGTGGTCTCCGGTACATAGGTCTGCCAGTTCGTGTTGGTCACGAACGAAATGGCCGTGTTCATGGCCACCCAAGGATCCACGCCGGGCAGGGATCCGCTGCCCGGCAGGACGCCCTGCAGCCGCTGGAGGCCGAACACGGCCAGAATGGACACGGCCGAGAACGCCAGGACGCTGCGCAGGTAGACGGGCCAGGTCTGCTCGGTGTCGGCGTCGACCCCGGCCAGCCGGTAGAAGAGGCGCTCGGGCCGGGATGACGTTTTGCCCTCGAAAACCCGGGCCAGGTAGATGCCCAGGGGCTTGTGCACGGCCGCCAGAACGATGAGGAGGGCCGCCACCTGGGCAGCAAAGGATGCAGCGTTGAACGTCATGATCCGCTCACCACTTTTCCGGGTGGATCAGGACGGCCAGCAGGTAGCCGAAGAGGCACAACCCGGCCAGCAACAGAACGAGCCACATGATCGCGTCGGCGCTCACTTGCCGCTCTCCGGCCGGTCATCGGCACTGCCGACCATTCCGGCCAGGACGTGGCCGATCCACATGACGAACCCCATGGACACCATGAGGATTCCGATAACAGCCAGGTCGGCCATTGCAGGTTCCTTTCATCCGCGCCCCGTTTGCGGGGCTACTGAAAGTCAATCCCTGCCAAGAGCGAAATAACCGGTTCCTGATGGTTTCTTAACGCCCGGACGGCCGATCTTGACGCAGTCTTAACGGGCGCGGAAAGCGCGCCGTCCCGCGGCCATTAGCCGACGTGGACCCAGGGCCGTTTGGTGACGTCCGGTTCGGCTTCGCGGAGCACTTCGCGCGTGACCGGGGCGATTTCACCTTCGCCGAAGGCCAGGAAGCGCAGCAGGTTGGTGACCGGGTTGCCTTCGGTCCAGCGGAAGTAGATGTGCGGCATCAGCCCGGTGACGTCGCGGATGTGCAGCAGTACGGAAGCGATCGTGTTCGGCACAACTGGCCCGTGGACCTCCAGGATCTGGTAACCGTGCCGGGTGACCCCGTTGACCTCGAGCGCGGTCTCGAAGTCCGAGGAGTCGTCCACGACGACTTCGAGGAACAGCGCCTGGTAGTCCACGGGGAGGTGGCTGACCTCGATCGCGGACGTGAGCTTGTCCAGGTACGCTTCAGGGCTCAGCCGCAACGGCTCGTGGGCGATGATGGCGATCGGACCTTCCAGGTTGGCGGACATGAACTCCAATGCCTTCCGGTCCATGTGGACATGGGTCGCGTGGAGTTCGAAGGAGCGCCGGATGCGGGAAAGCAGGGAGATCACAATGATGCCCCCGATGAAGAACGCGGCGATCCGGATGCCTTCGGGCCGTTCGATGATGTTGGCCACCGTGGTGTAGATGAACACGACGGCGATGACGCCAAACCCGATAGTGCGTTTGCGCTGTTTCCCGCGCCGGGCGGACAGTGCCACCGCCACCGCGGCGGAGGTCATCAGGACCAGGACGCCTGTGGCGTAAGCGCCGCCCTGGGCGTCGACGTCGGCGTCGAACAGCCAGGTGATCAGGAACCCCACCAGGGTGAACACCAGGACCAGCGGGCGCACGGCCCTTGCCCACCCGGGGGCCATGCCGTACCGGGGCAGGTAGCGCGGTACGAGGTTCAGCAGCCCGGCCATGGCGGAGGCGCCGGCGAACCACAGGATGGCGATGGTGCTCAGATCGTAGACGGTGCCGAATCCGTTTCCCAGGTATTCGTGCGCGAGGTAGGCCAGGGCGCGGCCGTTCGCCGGGCCGCCGGGTTCGAAGTCCTGCGCTGGGATCAGGACCACCGTGGTGAAGCTGGTCGTGATCAGGAAGGCACTCATGATGACGGCGGCAGTTGTCAGCAGCCGGCGGGCACCGTCGATTCGGCCTGCCGGTTTCTCTTCCGTGTCACCGGGGCGTCCCTGGATCTGCGGCATCACGGCCACGCCGGTCTCGAAGCCGGACAGGCCCAGGGCCAGCTTGGGGAAGACGAGCAGCGCGATGCCCACCACCATCAGCGGGCTCCCGTGCTGGGTGGTCAGGGCCAGCCACCAGTCGTCCACGGCAACTGGGTGGGTCAATGTTTCGAATATTGTCGTGACTACCACGACGACGTTCAGGCCCAGGTAAATGCCCACCAGGACGACGGCGACGCCGATGGCCTCCTTGAAACCGCGCAGGAACACGGCGGCGAGCAGAGCCAACAGGAACAGCGTGACCGCGACGTTCTGGCCCTGCATCCAGGCGGGGGCGAACGGGTTCTCGAGCGCGTGCGCGGTCGCGTCCGCGGCAGAAAGCGTCATGGTGATCATGAAGTCGGTGGCGGCGAAACCCAGCAACACCAGGACGAGCAGTTTCCCGCCCCAACGCGGCATCAGCCGCTCCAGCATGGCGATGGATCCCTCGCCGCGGTGGCTTTCGCCGGCCACCCGGCGGTATACCGGCAGTGCGCCGAACAAGGTCACGGCAACCAGGACCAGCGTGGCCAGCGGCGAAATCACGCCCGCGGCCAGGGCCGCAATGGCCGGCTGGTAGCCCAGCGTGGAGAAGTAATCGACGCCGGTCAGGCACATGACCTGCCACCACGAGTGCTTCTTCAGGTGGCTGTCGCTCACGGCCCCGGGCCCCTGATGGATACCCTTGGCGTCCTGGAGGCCGAACAGCAGCCATTTCCTGAAGTTGTCCCCGGCTCCCGGCCGTGCCTCTGAGGGATCCGAAGGCGGCCTGCTCATCGTGGTCATCTATGCCTCTCCGCGCGATGCCCACCATCGTGTTTACTGCCGACGATAACACCGGAGCCGGGAGCGGCTCCCGCCCCGGGGCCGATCTTGACGGATCTTTAACACCGGCCCGCCGGCGGCGGCACCGGTCTCAGCGGGCTGCGGCGGGGGCGGGGATTTCGATGTAGAGGATGAAACCGGCGGCAGCCGGCAGATACCAGTGCCTGCGGTGCCGTGCGGGCCGGTAGAGGTGTCCGAACGGGTCTGTCACGTGGGCATGCGCCAGCACGTCTTGGCGCCGGAGCTGGACGTCGATGTCCTCGATGCCGGACTGGTGCGACGCAAGGCCGTCGATGTTGAGAGACCAGGCGCCCCCGGCCGGGGCTGTCCCGCGTTCCAGGGCAAGGATTTCGAACAGGTCCGAGACCACTTCGTCCCTGGTGGCGGGGCAGAAGCGGCGGAGCCGATGCCCCTCGGGATGCGCGCCTTGTGCGTCCAGCCATGCGTGGCGGAGCCAATGGAATTCCACTTGGCCGCGGGAGGGCCCGAGGATCAGGTGACGGTTCGGATCCAGGGCCAGACGGTAGGCGCAGCCGTTACGGTCGATGATGCACGCGGCTTCCCCGACGTACTCAAACGCCGTCAGCAGATCCTGTTCCGACCGGTGATACGTAAAGTCCCCGCTGTCATCGATGGCGACGAAATCCCGGACAATACCGGCACCCGCCGGAAGGTCGGGCGTGTCCTGCGCCGGCCGGGACGTGGTGTTCATGCTGTTTGGCTCCTGCTGGGGATCGGATTGCGGCCACCGTGGCTGCAGCGTCCTCCTGCTTCATAACATCACCGGCGACGCCCCTCGGGTCGGTCCTTAATGCTTTCCGTATGCCGGCAGGCCATAAATTTGCGTTCTCTTAATGTGGCGGCTCGCCGTGGGCGTTAGGGAACCGTCAGGATTGTTCGCCGAAGGGCCGCCACGGCTGCGGACGCTGGTACTCTCGCGGACGGAAGCGGCGCGATGCGTCGCCTGGAAAGGACTACATGACTACCCTCAGCCGGCCACCGGCAGACCCTTCGGCGCCGCGGCCCGACGCCGGGGAGCACTTCAAGAACTGGCTGCTGTTCGGCCTCCAGGACGCCAAGGGAATCCACCAGGGGCCCGGGGCCGTGAGCGACAGCCACCTGAAGAAACACACATGGTGGCAGGTCATGTGCCTGACTGGCGTGGACTACTTCTCCACGCTGGGCTACCAGCCCGCCATCGCCGCGCTCGCGGCCGGCGTGATTTCGCCGCTGGCCACGCTGGTCCTGGTCGCCGTGACCTTGCTGGGCGCACTGCCGGTGTACCGCCGGGTGGCCGGCGAAAGTCCGCGCGGCGAAGGGTCCATCGCCATGCTGGAGCGGCTGCTGCCGCGGTGGGGCGGGAAACTGCTCGTCCTGGTGCTGCTGGGTTTCGCCGCCACCGACTTCATGATCACCATGACGCTCTCCGCTGCGGACGCAACAGCGCACGCGATCGAGAACCCGTTCGCCCCCGACTGGATCCAAGGCCAGAACGTCGCGGTCACGCTGGTCTTCCTGGCCCTGCTCGCTGCCGTGTTCCTGCGCGGCTTCAAGGAGGCGATCGGCGTCGCCGTCGTCCTGGTGGGCATTTACCTCGGGCTGAACGTCGTCGTGGTCATCACAACGATCATCGAGGTCCTGCAGCACCCGGTGGCGGTCGACAACTGGTGGCTGGCCCTGACCACCCAGCACGGGAGCCCGCTGATGGTGGTGGGCATCGCGCTGCTCGTCTTCCCCAAGCTGGCCCTGGGCCTGTCCGGCTTCGAGACCGGCGTCGCCGTGATGCCGCAGATCCGCGGCCACGTCAAGGACACCGAGGAGAACCCTGAGGGCCGGATCAAGGGTGCACGCCGGCTGCTGACGACGGCGGCCCTCATCATGAGCGCGTTCCTCGTCACCACAAGCTTCACCACGGTGGTGCTGATCCCGGCGCAGGAGTTCCAGCCGGGCGGGCAGGCGAACGGGCGTGCCCTGGCCTATCTCGCGCACGAATACCTGGGAAACGGATTCGGCACCGTCTATGACCTGAGCACCATTGCCATCCTGTGGTTTGCCGGCGCTTCCGCCATGGCCGGGCTGCTGAACCTCGTACCGCGCTACCTGCCCCGGTACGGCATGGCTCCGGAGTGGGCCCGCGCGGTCAGGCCACTGGTCCTGGTGTTCACGCTGGTCGGGTTCCTGATCACCTGGCTGTTCGACGCCGACGTCGACGCCCAGGGCGGCGCCTACGCCACCGGCGTCCTGGTCTTGATGACGTCGGCGGCGATTGCCGTGACGCTGTCCGCGCGCAGCCACCAGCAGCGTATGCGCAGCATCGGCTTCGGCATCATCGCCGTCGTGTTCATCTACACCACGGTGGCGAACATCTTCGAGCGGCCCGAAGGCATCCGGATCGCCGCGTTCTTTATCATCGGGATCATCGTGATCTCCCTGCTCTCGCGCATCCGGCGCTCCTTCGAGCTCCATGCCACGCATGTGCGGATGGACACCCCGGCCCTGGAATTCCTGGCCGCCAATGAATCCGGCCCCATCGCGATCATCGCCCACGAGCCGCTGCGTCTCACTGCCCAGGCGTACCTGGACAAGCTCACGTCCGCGATCGAGGTCAGCCACCTCCCGCTGGACTCCCAGGCACTGTTCCTCGAAGTGGTGGTGGACGACTCCTCCGACTTTGAGACCGCGCTCGAGGTCCGCGGGGTCAGCCGGCACGGGTACCAGATCCTGGAGGTCCACGGGCCAGTTGTTCCGAACACGATCGCCTCCGTGCTGCTGCACATCCGCGACGTCACCGGGCTGATGCCGCACATCTACTTCCGCTGGACGGAGGGAAACCCGTTCACCAACCTCCTGCGGTTCCTGGCTTTCGGCGAAGGCGAGATCGCCCCGGTGACGCGCGAAGTGCTGCGGGAGGCCGAGCCGGACGTCACCCGGCGTCCATGGGTCCACGTCGGCTGAGACCGCGCCCGGCGGCAGGCGCAAGGCCACAAGTGCCTCGAACACAAGCGCCTCGAACACAAACGCCCCTCCGGAGGAATCCTCCGGAGGGGCGTTGTGGTCTTCGGGGAAAGTGTCCCGGCCAGGCGGCCGGGGCTTTTTCCGGAGTACTTAGAGCGGGCGGATGTTCTCAGCCTGCGGGCCCTTCGGGCCCTGCGTGACGTCGAATTCAACCTTCTGGTTCTCGTCCAGCGAACGGTAGCCGCTGGTAGCGATTGCCGAGTAGTGGGCGAAAACGTCGGCCGACCCGTCATCCGGGGCAATGAAGCCAAAACCCTTTTCGGCGTTGAACCATTTAACTGTGCCTGTAGCCATGCCTTTATCCTTCTGAAATGCTGCTGATCTCCGGCGGCCATAAGGCCAACGGCTGCGGAGACATTCGTCCGCTGTCCCCAACGTACGGTGCGACGGGCCGCGGTGCAAGGGTCTGACGGGGGTCTTCGTCCCGGCCGGCCGCTTTCGTCAGGCCGAGACGGTGGCGTCGAAGAGCGCAATCAGGTCCCGGCTGATCTGGTACGGCGAGGTCTCGGACGGGCTGTGGCCCGCGCGGTAGACCGAAATCCGCGCACCGATCGACTTCGCGAAGCTCCGGTGCAACGCCAGCGGCCAGAGGTCGTGTTCGCCGACTGCGACAAGCTTTGGCAGCGTCGCGGCCGCCAGCACCCGCCGCAGATCCGGGGTGTGCTTCATAAGGCCGATGATGTCGACCACCGAGGCGCGGCGCGTGAACGCGAACCGGCTCCTGACGAACCGCAGCCGCTGCGGCGCCACCCGGGCAATATTGCTGCGGATGCCCCAAATCATTAATGCGGTGCCGACCCTGGAGGTGACCCAACAGCTGACCCAGCCAGCCAGGCGCACGTAGCGGAGGCTCTGCCCCGGCTCCGGCGGGCAGCTGATGAGGGTCAGACTGCGGAACTTTTCTGGCCGCTGGACGAACGCCAGCTGGGCAACCACCGCCGCGAAGGAATACCCCACGACGTGCACCGCGCCTTGATCGGTGTCCAGCATGGCCAGGAGATCGTCGCGGAACAGCTCGTAGTCGTAGCAATTCCGGGGCGGAACGAGGTTTTCGGGCCCGGCCTGGGCGGATTCGTACTGCCCGGCGATGTCGCAGCTGAGGACGAAGTATCCGGCCGCGGCGAGCTCGGGCAGCATGAGGATGAAGTCTTCCTTGGAGCCGGTCGCGCCCGGGACTAGCAGGACGCGCGGCTTCCCGGGATCTCCGGCAGCGATCGTCGCCAAGGTCCCGCTCGGTGCCTCGAACTCACCGCGCATCACGCCTGCCGGAAGGACGGCCCAGTCGAAGTCGGGCAACGCGGCGTCCCGGCGGGCGGCATCGTCCACCAGCCCCGAACCAAAGCCCTCGGGAACCGGGCCGCCCTGTGCGTTACTGCCGGCAGACGCCATCTAACTAACATAGCCCCCTGCCGGCGGCGTGGCGGAGGTCCCGCTGCAATTCGAAGGCCCGGCGCCGGCCGGTCCGGAGGTTCACGCTCAGCCAGCCAGGCTGCCGGCGGCCGTCGCAGGGGAGAGCGGGGAATCCACCTGCCGCACCGTTCCGGCCGATCCGTCCACGGTCACGGTCTCACCGGTCCGCAAACGGGTGGTCGCGTCCGGCACGCCCACCACCGCCGGGATGCCGTATTCGCGGGCCACCACGGCGCCGTGCGAGATCACCCCGCCCATTTCCATCACTAGGGCGCCGGCCGTCATGAACAGCGGCGTCCAGCCGGGGTCGGTGGAGGGTGCCACAAGGATTTCCCCGGGCTCAAGGTGCGCGCCCACCGGATCCAGGATGACCCGGACCGTTCCGGTGGCGGTGCCGGCCGACGCCGGTGTCCCGGCGAGGGCGCCGGAAGCGGGGGACTTGGCCATCACGGCCGCCTCCACGTCCGTGCCGTCGGAGAGCAGGAGCCGGGGAATCCGGCGCCGGCGCAGTTCGACGTCGTAGATCCGGTGGCGGCCCGCGACGATGCCCTTGAGGTCGGCACCCCGCAAACCCACCCGGACCTCGTCGAATTCCAGGAAATACACATCGTCCGCGGCGGCGATCGCACCGGACCGGGCCAGCTCGATGCCGATCGCGTTGAGCTGGCGGTGCATCTCCGCGAGGGCGAGGACGATGTAGAACTTGGGCAGTTCGCGCAGTCCGGACAACTGGCGGGTCCGGCGCAGGCAGAACTCCACCAGCCGCGCCCGGATCCGGCTGCGCGCCCCGGTTCGTTCCACCAGGCTGCGGATCCTGGCCTCGGCATGTTCCTCCGCGCGCGCAAACTGCCGGTCGGGCGCCTGCTCGGGGTCCTCCACGTGGAGGTAGTTCGAGATCATCCCGAGGATATGGTCCGGCTTCTCCGACCACCGCGGCATGCCAAGGTCGATCTCCGCCACGGCGCGGTGGCCGTAACGGTCCAGGAACCCGTGCAGGCCGGTCTGCGCCACCGCGGGCAGCGAGCCGGCCTGGTACAGGGCGGCCAGTTCCCTTGGCCCGTGGGCCAGGAACACCTCCCGGGACGCGGCATGCGCGCCGACGGTGACGGCCAGTTGCCAGAGTTCGAGGTCCATCTCGGTAGTGACATTGTTGGGCAGACCCCGCAACACGGCCTCGAGTTCCCGCGGTGCCGCGATGCCGCGCAGCAGCCTGCGCGCCCCGGCCAGCATGAGGTACCCAACGGACGGTCCGGGCAGCGTCGCCAAGATCAGCCCGTCCACGGTGTTCTCCAGGATGCGCTGGGCGTGATCGAGCCGGCCAAAAGTGGTGGCCGGCTCCGGCAGGACAAGCTCGGATTGAAGGCGATTTCCGTAATCGAAGGCGCGGCGCAGTTCGGCGGACGGCCGCACCGCGGCCCGCGCCAGGGACGGAAGCAGCCGGACCGTCAGGCCCAGGCCGGCCATGGTTCCGGGATCGCGCCCTGCGCTATTGCCCGCTGCGCCGCTGCCAGTCCCCGCCTGTCGGGGGGCCAGCCTGCCCGCTGCACCGTGCCGTGCCCGCCGGGACGGCCGTTTGCGCACGCCGAACCGCGGGTCATCCAGGAGTGCCGGAAAAACCGCGCCGGACCTGCCGTCCGCCAGCGGCAGCATCCGCAGCAGGTAGCGGCGGCCGTACCTGTTGCGCACCATGGGCGTCACGTCGACATACATCCGCAATCCCGGGTTGACGTACCGCCACGGCCCGTTGCGGTTCCGCATTGAGCCCAGCACGGAGAGCCCCATGGGGGTCAGGGGCCTGGTCAGGCCCTGGAGCAAGGTGCCGCACAGGTAGACGCGGGGGTCGGCGTCGGCCCCTGCCTCCGCGCCGAGCGGTTCGGCGGCCGCAGGCTCCGGCAGCGGATACAACGTGGTGATGGGCCGCGACTGGGTCACCCAGATCCTGCCCGCTGCGTCGATCACCCATTCCACATCCTGGGGTGTACCGAACAGCCGCTGGACGGTATCGCCGAGGGCCGTGAGTTCGCTGATCCGGGCGTCGTCCAGGCTCGGCCGCCGCCGGACTGCCGTCCCCTTCGGTGAACGGAGGAGGATGCGTCCCGTGGCCGTATCCACGACGAAATGGTCCGGATTGACGCTGCCGGAGACCACCGCCTGGCCGGGCCCCGCGCTCGCATCGATGACCGTTTCGGTCCGGGTGCCCGTCACGGGATTGGCGGTGAAGAGCACGCCGGCGCTGGTGGCGGTGATGAGGTCCTGGACGACGACGGCGAGCCCCACCTCACGGTGGCTGATCCCGTTGGCGGCGCGGTAGGCCACGGCCCGTTCGGTCCAGAGTGAGGCCCAGCAGCGCCGGACCGACTCGACCACGGCGTCGGCTCCGGAGATGTTCAGGAAGGAATCCTGCTGGCCGGCGAAGCTGGCGAAGGGCAGGTCCTCGGCGGTGGCGGAGGACCTGACCGCCACTGTGGCCCGGCTGCCGAGCGCGGCATACGCGCCGCGAAGGGCGGCATCGACGTCGGCGGGAATCGGCGCGGTCACGATCATTTCCCGCGCCTGCCGGGCCAGTTCGCCCAGGTCCGGTCCGGGCCGGGCCAACCCGGGGCGGCCTGGCTGGCCGGGGCGGGAGCCGCCGTCGCCTGGTTCGCCGTCGCCTGGTTCGCCGTTGTCTGTTTCGTCGTCGTTCGAAGGGCCGGGCCGCGCGGCGTCCAGCCGGGCCGCCAGCGCGTCCAGTTCGGCCGGGGCCGCCTTTCGGTAGGCAACCGTGGTGAGGCAGAATCCACGGGGTACGCGGAATCCGGCGGCCGTGAGCTTGCCGAGGTTCAGGGCCTTTCCGCCCACGAGCGGCAGGGGAGCGGAACCCAGTGCGCTGAGATCCATGACGAGACTTTCCGGCGCCCTGCCATCTGCAGAACCCATTTCCCTGCTCCCACGTCCTGTCCGCGTCTTCAATCCACGTGTTCACGCCACGTATTCAAGCCGCGGGCGGCCTCCGGGTCCTGAGTCCGGCGGCGCGGCGGCACCTCCGCCAAGCGAGCCTGCCGGCCTACTGGCCGGCGTCGGCCTCGCCGGTGTCTTCCCACATAAGATCCAGGTTGCGGAAGACCGGAGGGCCGTCGCACAGGGCGGCCATCTGCGCGGCGAATTCGGAGGTCTCGGGCCGGTTGGAGTTCTCCATGGCCGACTCGTAGGAGTCGAATTCCACGATCGTGAGGTACGTTCCGGGGCGGTCGCGGTCTGCGGTGGCCATGATGCGGCGGAAGGTCGGGGCAGTGGTTCCCTCCGTCCTGGAGGGCCGGCCGAGTTGCTCGATCTCCTCAATGCGGGAGGTCTGAAATTCGATGATCTGCACGAACCTGGCCATGACGGCTCCCTTGACGGCGGCGGATGCTGATGCGCTTCACGCTAGACCCTCGTCCTTGCCCGTGCAAGGGCGGGAGCTAGCAGTACAGCTAGGCCGGCGCGGGCGGCCGCGCGGGTGCAAGCGCGGCCGCCGTCGAGATCCCGGCTAGGGGGTCAGGAGGACCTTGATGGCGCGCCGTTCGTCCATCGCGCGGTAGGCCTCGGGTGCCTCCTCAAGCGGCATGACCGAGTCGAACACGCGGCCCGGATTGATGGTGCCGTTCAGCACGTCCGCCAGCAGTTCCGGGATGTACGTCCTGGCCGGGGCCATGCCGCCGCCGATCGAGATGTTGGTGTCGAACAGGAAGCGCAGCGGGGCTTCGGCGCCGCCGGTGGGGACGCCGACAAAGCCGAGGGCGCCGCCAGGGCGGACGCTGTGCAGGGCCTGTTCCATGGATTCCTTGGTCCCCACGCACTCCAGCACGGAGTCGGCGAGCACACCGCCAAGCAATTCGCGGACCTTGGCGACGCCCTCGTCCCCGCGTTCGGCGACGATGTCCGTGGCCCCGAATTCGCGGGCGATCGCCTGGCGGTCGGCGTGCCGTGACATGGCGATGATCCGCTCCGCGCCGAGGCGCTTGGCGGCCAGGACGCCGCAGAGCCCGACGGCGCCGTCGCCGACCACCACGACCGTCCGGCCGGGACCGGCCTTGGCCGCGAGGGCTGCGTGGTGGCCGGTGGCCATGACGTCGGAGAGCGTGAGCAGGCTGGCGCGGAGGGCGTCGTCCGGGTCGGTGACGCCCGGGACCTTGACCAGCGTGGACTCGGCGAGCGGTACGCGCACGGCCTGGCCCTGGCCGCCGTCGATGCCGTGACCGGTGTCATCCTTGCCGCCCCAGCCGGCGAGGTGGTCGCAGGCGACCGTGACGCCGTCGAGGCACTGCGGGCACGCGCCGCAGCTGACCACGAACGGGGCGATCACGTAGTCGCCCACGGCGAGGTCTTTGATGTCGTCGCCGATGCTTTCGACCGTCCCGATGAACTCGTGCCCGATTGCGGACGGCTTGTGGGTGGGCTTGACCCCGCGGTACGGCCAGAGGTCCGAGCCGCAGACGCAGGAGGCGGTGACCTTCACGATGACGTCGGTGGGCAGCTGGAGGGTGGGGTAGTCGCGGTCTTCGACTCGGATGTCGCCGGGACCGTGGATGATGGTGGCGCGCATGGGTGCTCCTCGCATTGTGGTGGATGGGCTGGGAACGAGTTTAGTCCCGTGGCATGCCGGCCACGCAGGCGAGGACAAGCAACGCGGGGTCAGATACGGCCCATCAAGCCGCCCGGCATGGGCTGTATCTGACCCCGCGTTGCTTTAGAGGGCTTCGAGCACGCTGACGTAGTTGGCGATGCCCACGCCGCCCATGTTCTGCACCGCGGCCCGGCGCGGGTTGGCCAGCTGCATGTCGCCGGCGGTCCCGGTGAGCTGCATCGCGGCGATGACGTGCTGGGAGACGCCGGTGGCGCCGACGGGGTGGCCCTTGGCCTTGAGCCCGCCCGAGACGTTGACCGGCAGCTTGCCGTCCTTGAAGACCCAGCCTTCTTCCAGCGCCCGGGCGCCCTGGCCGCGTTCGGTCAGCCCCATGGCCTCGTACATGAGCAGTTCGGCAATGGTGAAGCAGTCGTGGACTTCCGCGAAGTCGAGCTCATCCAGCCCGACGCCGGCCATCCCCAGGGCCCGCTGCCAGGAGGCGCGTGTGGCGGCGAATTCGGTCGGGTCCCGGCGCTCGGCGGGGAAGAAATCGTTCGCCTGGCCGAAGCCGGCGAGCCGCACCGGGGCGGTTGCCCCGCCGGCAGGGGCGACGGAGAGGACGACGGCGGCGGCGCCGTCGGAGACGGGGGAGCAGTCGGTGCGGCGCAGCGGGTCGGCCACCATCGGGTTCTTGTCCGAGACGGTGCGGCAGAACTCCTCGCCGAGGTCCTTGCGGAGCTGGGCGTAGGGGTTGTCGACGCCGTTGCGGTGGTTCTTCGCCGCGATGGTGCCCAGGACGTCGCCGAGTTTTCCGTTGCTGTCGCCGTAGCGCTTGCCGTAGTGCTTCGCGACCTCCGCGAAGAGCCCGGTGAACCCGGTGGTGGAGGCCTTGCCGGCCATGTCGTAGTCCGCGCCGAGCAGGGCCGCGCCCACGACGTCGGCCCCGGCGTGGGTCATCTTTTCGGCGCCGATCACCAGGACGGTCTTCGCGGTGCCGGCAAGCAGGGACTTGGTGCCCTGCTGGAATGCGGCCGAGCCGGAGGCGCAGGCGTTCTCCACCCGAGTGGAGGGAACGTTGGCCAGTTGATCCGAGACCTGCAGTGCGAGGGAGGACGGGAAGGCCAGCGGCATCATGCCGGAGTTGAACTGGCCGAGGTAGATCTCATCGATCTGGCCGGGCTCGATCCCGGCGTTGCCGATCGCCTCGGTGGCGACCTGCACGATCAGGGACTCCAGGGTTTCTTCGCTCAGCTTGCCGAACCGGCTGTGGCCCCAGCCGGTGAGCAGGACGTCCTTGCCGAACTGGTCTTTGAGGCTCATGCCGTCGCTCCTTCAAATTCGAGCGCGACATCGAAGTCGGCTTCGGTCTTTTCGCGGATTTCCTCCACGGTGACGCCGGGCGCGAGGCGCGTGAGCGTGAGCTTCCGCCCGCCGCCTGCTTTGTGTTCATTCTTCACAAGGTCGAAGACCGCGAGGTCGCTGATGATGCGGTCCACGCAGCTGAGCCCGGTGAGCGGCAGCGTGCATTCCTTGACGATCTTGGCGCTGCCGTCCTTGGCGTTGTGCTCGGTGAGGACCACGACGCGCGGGGTGCCGGCTACGAGGTCCATGGCGCCTCCCATGCCCTTGACCATCTTGCCGGGGATGGTCCAGTTGGCGAGGTCGCCGGCACCGGAGACTTGCATGGCGCCCAGGATCGCGACCTTCACGTGACCGCCGCGGATCATGCCGAAGGACGTCGCGGAGTCGAAGATGCTGCCGCCGGGCAGGACCGTGACGGTCTGCTTGCCGGCGTTGATCAGGTCCGCGTCTTCCTCGCCCTCGAAGGGGAACGGGCCCATGCCGAGGAGGCCGTTCTCGCTCTGCAGGACAACGCGGACGCCGTCGGGCAGGTTGTTGGCCACCAGCGTGGGGATGCCGATGCCAAGGTTGACGTAGTCGCCGTCGTTCAGTTCTTCGGCCGCGATTGCGGCCATTTCATCTCGGGTCCAGGCCATGGTGGTTCTCCTTGGAAAGTCAGGGTGCAAGGGGTGGGGCGCCAACGCCGGCGCGCCCGGGGGTGGGCGGCGCTCGGGCCGGATTAGACGGTGACGGCGGAGGCGGCCTGCGCCGCCGCCGCTTCCGCTGCGGGCCGCGGGCGGACGGTGCGCTGTTCGATGTCCTTGACGCGGCCGCTGGCCTGGACCAGGCGCTGGACGAACACGCCGGGGGTGATGATGTGGTTCGGGTCCAGCTGGCCGGGCTCGACGATCACTTCGGCCTCGGCGACCGTCACGGCTCCCGCGGTAGCCACCACCGGATTGAAGTTCTGCGCGGTATACCGGTAGATCAGGTTGCCGTCGGTGTCGGCCGTGTGGGCGTGAACCAGGGCGACGTCGGCCTTGATGGCGCGCTCCTGGACATAGGTCTCGCCGTCGAACTCCGCCAGCGGCTTGCCTTCGGCGACGAGGGTGCCCACGCCGGTCTTCGTGTAGAACGCCGGGATGCCGGCGCCGCCGGCGCGCAGCCGCTCAGCAAGGGTGCCCTGCGGGGTGAACTCCACCTCCAGCTGGCCGGCGAGGTACTGCTCGGCGAAGAGCTTGTTTTCCCCAACGTAGGACGCGATGACCTTACGGACCTGGCCGCCTTCGATCAGGACCCCGAGGCCCTTGCCGTCCACGCCCATGTTGTTGGAGACGACAGTCAGGTCCTTCACCCCGGAGTCCCGCACCGCCTCGATCAGGTCAGCGGGGATCCCGCTGAGCCCGAAACCGCCGACGGCGAGCGTCATGCCGTCGCGCAGTACGTCCTGCAAAGCGGCCGCTGCCCCGGATTTCACCTTTGACATTGCATCTCCTCATTGAGCTCGTCTTGCTATCCACCCCGGCAATCCACTTTGTGGACTCCATGTCTGAAGAAGGAGCCTATGGTGTGTCACGGACCACTGTCAACGTGGATTTTCCCCGCTAACTGGCGGAGTTTACAGTGTGGACGCTACCCTTGGGACTATCCATTATGTGGATACCTGATGGCAAAATTGGGTAAAAGCAACGTGGGAGAAAGCATCATTCAGTTCCGGGCCGACGTGAGGCAAGCAATGAATACAACCCCCGTCCAGGGCGCCCAGGTGGTCAGCCGGGCAGCCGGCCTGCTGCGCCTGGTCGGCCGGAAGCCGGAGGGCTGCCCCCTGGTGGAGCTCGTGCGCGAATCCGGCCTGACGCGGCCCACCGTGCACCGGCTGCTGAGCTCGCTCGCGGCCGAGGGGCTGCTGGACCAGGACCCGGGCAGCGGCAACTGGGTCCTGGGCCCCGAGATCCTGTTGCTGGGGTCCGTGGCCTCGGCGCGCTTCCCCCTGGAGGATCTCGCGAGGCCGAGCCTGCGCCGCCTGGCCGAAGAGACCGGCGAAAGCGCGTTCTTCTCCATCCGCCGCGGCAACGAGACCGTGTGCCTGCTCCGGGAAGAAGGCAGCTTCCCGGTCCGTTCCTTCGTGCTGCACGAGGGGGTGCGGTTCCCGCTGGGCGTCGCCTCGGCCGGCACCGCCATCATGGCCTTCCTGCCGGCACAAGAGCAGGAAGAACTGCTCGCCAACTGGGCAGCCCATGCCGGCAGCTTTGCGGCCGCGCATACCGCAGCACTGGTCAGGGCGAACCTGGAAGCGACGCGGCAGGCCGGCTATTCGGTCAATCCTGGCCTGGTCCTGGAAGGCAGCTGGGGGATGGGCGCGGCGGTCTTCGACCAGCGGGGGCGCCCCGCCTGGGCGCTGTCCCTGACCGGCATCGAACCGCGCTTCCGGGAGGACCGGCGTCCGCAGCTGGGGCGGCTGCTCCTGGAAGAAGCGCACCGGATCTCCACGCTGCTGACCCGCTCGCCAGGCGCCTGACCCTCGTCACGGGCCCCGGTTCGGCTCAGGCCGCCTCGGACAATTCAACTTGCCGGGCGACCCTTGCGCAGCCGCCGCTTGTGCCAGAAGCTGGCAGCACAGGCCGCATCGCGTCGAGCCGAAGGAGCAAAGCCCCGTGAAAGACACCAAGATCTCTTTCGATCACTATGGCAGCCCGGACGTCGTCACCGTTGGCGAGGAGAAACCGCCGGTTCCGGGGGAGAACGAGGTCCAGGTGGGAATCCGCGCCGTCGGCGTCAACCCGGTGGACTGGAAAGTCGTCGCCGGCTACCTGGAGCCGTACCTTGCCCTGGACTTCCCTGCAGTTCCCGGCTGTGAGGCGGCAGGAATCGTGACCGCCGTTGGCCCCGGCGTGACCGGCTATGAGGTGGGTGACGACGTCATCTGGAATGGCATTTCCGGGGCCTACCGTGCCGTGGCCAATTTTCCGGTCGACCAGCTGACGCCAAAGCCCGCGGGCATCGATTTCGAGCAGGCGGCATGCGTCGCGATAGCTGGCGGCACAGCGTATTCGGCGCTGGTTCAGCTTGGCATTGGCATGGGGGACACGGTCCTCATCCACGGCGCAGCGGGCGGGGTCGGCTCGGCGGCGGTCCAGATAGCACGGCACCTCGGCGCCCGGACCATCGGCACCGCTTCAGAGCAGAACCACGACTACTTGCGCGGCCTCGGCGCCGTGCCTGTGGCCTATGGCGAAGGGCTCGTCGAACGCGTCCGCGCACTGGGCACCATCACCGCCGTCGTGGACACCTTTGGCGGGGAGGAGACGACGACGGCGACGGTCCATTTGCTCGGCGGCCACGGCGCCGCGGTGACCACAGTGCCTGGAAAGGAGGCCAACGCCGCCGGAATTGCACCGGTCAGGCTGCTGGACGGACGGGTAGCGGAGGCGGCCCGGCTGTCGGCCGGGGGAAAGCTCCGCTTCAGCATCCAGGAGCGGATTCCCCTCACCGATGCGGCCCGGGCACTGGGCATCAGCCGCGCAGGCCATGTCCGGGGCAAACTCGTGCTGATCCCGTGATTGGACCCGCGGGGCGAGCCTGCAGCCCGGCCCGGGGCTCCCGGCTCAGGCTATTTCCACCAGGTGTCGAAAATCGTCACCGGGACCGTGCGCTTGTGGCGGGTCCGCAGGTACATCGCCTCGATCCGTTCGGCAGCGGCATCGGGTACGTCACGGCCCTCGAGGTAGTCATCGATCAGGTCGTAGCCCAGGCCGAGTTCGTCCTCGTCGGTGCGGCCCGGCTTGCCGTCCAGCAGATCCGCCGTCGGAACCTTTTCCCAGATCCGGGCCGGTGCGCCGAGTTCCGCCAGCAGGGCGCGGTTCTGTCGCTTGTTAAGGCCGAACAGCGGCAGGATGTCCGCGCCGCCGTCGCCGAACTTGGTGAAGAACCCCGTGACGGACTCGGCGCCGTGATCCGTGCCGATCACCAGGTAGTTGTGCTCGCCGGCCAGGGCGTACTGGGCAATCATCCGGGTCCGGGCCTTGGTGTTGCCCTTGTGGAAATCGGAGATCTCCGCGCCCACGGTCTTCTCGAACTCGTCCTCGAAGCCATCTACTGCCGCCGAGATGTTGAACGTCCATTCGGTCTTGGCTCGCACGAAGTCCAGGGCCGCCTGCGCGTCGTCCTCGTCATACTGGACGCCGTAGGGCAGCCGCACGGCCACGAAGTTCGCCTCGGTGCCCTCGGCCTCGAGTTCCTCGACCGCCAGCTGGGCCAGCCGCCCGGCCAGGGAGGAGTCCAGGCCGCCCGAGATGCCCAGGACGAAGCCCTTGGTGTGGGTGGCCGCCAAGTATTCCTTCAGGAACGTCACGCGTTTGCGCACCTCCCCGGCAGGGTCGATCCGGGGCTGCACGCCCATTTCCTCGATGATCTTCGCCTGGAGTTCACGCATGCCTCACAGCCTAGTCAGCGGTGTCAACAACGCTCAACTATTGCGCCCGGACCGGCGGCTGACGAGCGGATCCGGCGTCGAAATGGCTTCGGTTCCGGACGGCGGCTACGGTTTCGGACCGTTGCGACTTAGATCCCCGGTGCGCCGGTCCGAATTCGGCGCCCCTGTCCGGAACCGCCGCGAAAACCTCACCACCGGCCGACGCCTGCCCGGTCCTGACTGGGCACCGGGCCGGACGCCGGGCCTATTGAGCCTGCCGCACCGGACCGGTGGAGCCGCGGACCGTGAGATGGGTGGGCATCACGGACCGGCTTCGGGTGCCACCGCCGGCGAGCGGGTTCAGCTGGGCCAGCAGCATGGACACCGCCACGCGGCCGGCCTGCTCGATCGGGGAGGCCATGGTGGACAGCGGCGGATTGCAGAAGTCGGCGCCAAAGATGTCGTCGCAGCCCACAATGCTCATGTCCTGCGGGACGCGGATGCCGCGTTCGCGAAGGCGCTGGAGCATGCCGATGGCGATGAGGTCGTTGAACGCGAGGCAGGCGGTGACCCCGCTGTGGACGGCGGCGTCCGCGGCTGCCGCGCCGGACTGTGTCTTGGGGGCGAACGGACCGAGCCGGCGCACCTCCACGCCGCGTTCCTCGGCAGCCACGGACAACGCGGTCCACCGCCGTTCGCTGGACTGCGACGTCGTCGGGCCGGCCACATAGGCCACCCGGGTGTGCCCCAGCGAGATCAGGTGGTCCAGCGCCTGGCTGGTGCCGGACGGGGTGTCGATCAGGACCGCGGGAACGCCGGGCACGTCACGGTTGATCGCGACCATGGGCATCTTCGCCGCCGCGTTCAGCAGAGCTTCGTCGCTGAGCCGGGATGCGGCAACGATGATGCCGTCAGCGCTCTTGCGCAGCTGCTCCACGGTGCTGGCCTCCACCTCGTCGGATTCTTCCGTGTCCACCAGCAACTGGGTGTACCCGGCCGCCTTGAGCTGGAGCTGGGTTCCCCTGATGAGGTCGAAGTAGAACGGGTTGGTGATATCCGGAACCAGGACTCCCACCGCGCCCGTGCGCCCGGAACTCAGCGCCTTCGCCTGGCTGTTGGGTGTGTAGTGCAGCCGGGCCGCGGCCGCCTCGATCCGCTGCCGTGTCCTGATGTTGACCCGGTCCGGCGTGGAGAGGGCACGGGAAACCGTGGAGGCCGCCACGCCGCAGAGCGCGGCGATGTCATGGATGGTGGCCGGGCGGTCCACTGCTGCTGGTTGCGTCGTCGCCACGGCGCTCCTCTCTGAACGTGGTGGCCGGGCCGAGGTGGCCGGGGGCGGGTGGCCGGGCTGTGATTGCCGCCACAGGGCCGGTCAGCAAAGCATGCCACAGATTGTCAGAATTTGGCAACCGGTTGTCATTTGAGTGCGGTGATGGCTAGACTGGGGCCCACACCGTTTGTGAACTGCGTCACCGCGCCGGAGCCGGAAGCTGCCCGCGGCGGCCGCGAAACCCAGGAGATCCGCGTGAGCAAAACACCACCCGCAGTCTGGTCACTGTCAGGCTTCGGCGACGAAATAGATCCGGACCCGGCAGTTCAGGCCGCCGTGCTCCTGGCGCTGGGCGCAAGCCACATCGAGGTCCGCAGCGCCTGGGGCACCAACGTCTCCGAGCTGGAGCCCGCGCAGGTTGCCCGGCTCAAGGAAATCCTGGATGAAAAGGGCCTCAAGGTCTCGGCCGTGGCCAGCCCCATCGGGAAGGTGGACGTGAGCCTGCCGGTGGAGCACGAGCTGGCACGGCTCCGGCAGATCATCTCAGTGGCCAGGGGGCTGGATACACAATACGTCCGCATTTTCTCCTTCTTCCGGGCCGAAGGGCGCAGCGCGGAAGACATCCGCGAGGACGTCCTGGGCCGTATGGGCGCGCTGGCGGCGCTCGCCGCGGAATCCGGCGTCGTGCTCCTGCACGAAAACGAAAAGGGCATCTATGGCGATACCCCGCAGCGCGTGCTGGACATCATGGAATCCGTGAACTCGCCCGCGCTCCGCATCGCGTGGGACAACGCCAACTTCGTCCAGGTGGGCGTCAAGCCCTACACCGAGGGCTATGCCATGCTGCGCCCCTACCTCGAGTACTTCCAGGTCAAGGACGCGCTCGCCACCACCGGGGAAGTGGTCCCCTCCGGTGAGGGCGACGGCGAACTCGACGCCACCATCGCCGCCCTCAAGGCGGACGGTTACGCCGGCTTCGCCTCGCTGGAACCCCACCTGGCCAGCGCCCACGAACTCGGCGGCTTCTCGGGCCCGGCGGCCTTCGGCACCGCGGCCCGCGCCTTTGCCGCGCTGGCCGCGAAAAACCAGATCGAACTCGTGTAATCGGCCTTCTTTAGCAGGCATGCACCACCACTAGGGAAAGAGGGAACTCCGGATGCCAAAAGCGGCAATCATCGGCTGCGGCGACGTGTCGGTCGTTCACTTTGAAGCACTTGCAGGGATGGACAACGCCGAATTGATGGCCGTCTGTGACCCGGATCCGGCACGCCGGGCGGCGGCGCAGGAGGCCCACGGCGTCCCCGGCTTCGCGGACTACCGCGACATGCTCGAGGTGGCAGCTCCCGACGTCGTGCACATCACCACCCCGCATCACGAACACGCGGCGATCGCGATCGAATGCCTGCGCCGCGGTGTCCACGTGGTGCTGGAAAAGCCCCTGGCGCACACCCTGGCCGAGGGCGAAAGGCTGCTGGCCGCGGCTGCCGACAGCACGGCGAAAATTGCCCTGTGTTTCCAGAACCGCTACAACGCCCCGGTGCAGGAAATGCGCCGACTGCTGGACTCCGGCGAACTGGGCCAGGTGCGGGGGGCCTCGGCCACGGTCATGTGGCACCGGGATGCCGATTACTACCTCAGCCGGCCCTGGCGCGGAAACTGGGCCGAGGGCGGCGGGGGGCTGATGATGAACCAGGCCATCCACACCGTTGACCTGCTGCAATGGCTGGTGGGCGACGTCGTCGCGCTCGCAGGCAGCGCCTCGACCCATGCGCTGGCAGAAACCATCGAGGTGGAGGACACTGCGGAGTTCGCCGCGCTGCACAGCAGCGGGGCGCGCTCCGTCTTCTACGCCACCCTGGCCAACACCGTCAACGCACCAGTCACGCTGGACATCAGCACCGAGAGGGCAACATTGAGCCTGCGCGGGGACCTGACAGTCACTTACGACGACGGGCGCAGCGAGGTGGTGCGGGAACGCACCAAGGGATCGGGCGGCCGGTCCTACTGGGGTGTTTCGCATGCCCTGCTGATCGCAGATTTCTATGCCCGACTGGCGCAGCCTGGCCCGTTCTGGATTGACGCCGCCGAAGGGGCGAAGTCGCTGCGGATCGTGAAGGAACTCTACCGCCAGTCCTACCCCGGCTCTGAGGAAAAAGTGTCCTAACCGAAGCCGCCTCCGCGACCCGGCTCAGGCGCGCGGGCTTCCGTTGCGCTTTCTTTTCCACTGCGAACGTCGTGCCTGTGCACTGCGTGCGCTCCCCAGGCGCACCGTCGTGCTCCGTCCAAGTGCCCGGCAACACCCCTGGGCGCAATAATTCAAAAAATAATGACAACCGGTTGCCAGATGTGGCAACCCAACGTACGCTGAACCCACAAGCAGCGGTGTGGCCCAAGCCACATTGCCGCCATCAACGTCCGTGCAGCGGACCTCGAGAAGCGATCCAAAGGAGCCAACAATGAAGTTCGGTCCCAAGGCAGCAGCTGCTGCCCTCATCCTCAGCGCATCCCTCGCGCTCACCGCCTGTGGCGGCGGCGCCGCAGCAGGCGGCGCAGGCGCCACAGCCACGTCCCTCACGCTCGGCACCATCCAGGATGTCCGGTCCTGGGATCCGGCCCAGGCCCATGTGGGCCATATCCTCCAGCCGTACCAGGCCGTCTACGACACCCTGATCCTGCGCGAGCCGGACGGAAAGCTCAGCCCCATGCTGGCGACGGCCTGGAAGTACAACGCAGCAAACACCAAACTGACGGTGGACCTGCGCTCGGACGTCACCTTCAGCGACGGAGCAAAGTTCGACGCCGAGGCTGCCAAGGCCAACATGGACCACTTCAAGACGGCCAATGGTCCGCAGATGGCCCAGCTCAATGCCGTCAAGGACGTGGCCGTTGTGGACGCCGATACCATCGACATCAACCTCAGCACCCCGGACCCGGCCCTCGAGTACTTCCTCAGCCAGGCGGCCGGCCTGATGGGCAGCCCCAAGGCGCTCGGCACCGAGGGCATCAAGACCGAGCCGGTGGGCTCCGGGCCCTACGTGATGGACAAGGCCGCGTCGGTCAAGGACTCCCAGACCGTGTTCACCGCCCGGAAGGACTACTGGAACAAGGATCTGCAGAAGTACTCCAAGCTGACCTTCAAGATCCTGACCGACCCCACCGCCCGCACCAACGCCCTGGTCTCCGGCCAGGTGGACGCCACACTCCTGGACCCCAAGAACGGCAAGCAGGCCGAAGGCGCCAAGATGAAGCTGGCCGCCAACGAGGTGGACTGGCAGGGGCTGCTCCTCCTGGACCGTGACGGTGCCAAGAACCCCGCACTGCAGAACGTCAAGGTCCGCCAGGCCATCAACTACGCCTTTGACCGCAAGACCATCCTCGACCAGGTCCTGTTGGGCCAGGGCACCCCGACGTCCCAGCCGTTCGGCAAGGCCAGCGGCGCCTGGACCGAAGAACTGGAGAACTACTACAGCTACGATCCGGCCAAGGCCAAGCAGCTCCTCAAGGAAGCCGGCTATGAAAACGGCGTGACCCTGGAAGTCCCCAGCATCCCCGACTTCCAGACTCAGATTTCCGTGGTCCAGCAGCAGCTGGCAGACGTCGGTATCACCCTGAAGATTGGCGCCGCGCTCACCAACACCTTCACCTCCGATGTGGCTGGACAGAAGTACACCACCATGTACTTCTCCCTCTTCCAAGGCCAGCCGACAGTTGCCATCAACCAGATCATCTCCACCAAGGCGCTCTACAACCCGTTCAAGAACGCGTCGCCGGAGCTCGACGCCAAGATTGACGCCGTGCGCAACGGCGGGGCTGACGCGGGCAAGCTGGCCCAGGAAGTGAACAAGTACGTGGTGGAGCAGGCCTGGTTCGCGCCGCTGTTCCGCGTCAACCAGATGTACTACCACAACGCCAAGGTCGACGTCACACCCCAGATCCAGCAGGCCGTTCCGTCCATTTACAACTACTCACCCGCCAAGTAGGACACCATGATCAGGTTCATTGCGAAACGACTGGGCAGCGGGCTGGTGGTGCTGCTTGTTGTCTCGGCGCTCACCTTCTTCCTGCTCTATATGTCCAGCGGGAGCATCGCCAGGAACATCCTGGGCGATCAGGCCACCGCTGAGCAGGTGGCGATGAAAGAACACGAGCTGGGGCTGGACCAGCCCCTGCTGACCCGCTACTTTGCCTGGGTGGCCGATGCCCTCAGCGGAAACCTGGGCGCCTCCTGGTTCTCCTCGGAACCGGTGGCCAACTCCCTGGCCACCCGGATTCCGGTGACCATGACCATGGTTTTCGCCGCAATGATCCTGATCGCAATTTGTGCCGCACTCATCGGTGTCTTCGCCGCGGTCAAGCGCGGCTGGGTGGACAGGGTGGTCCAGGTTGGCGCCATCATCGGCGACTCCGTTCCGGGGTTCGTGATCGGCGTCATCCTGGTCACCATCCTGGCCATCCAGCTGGGCCTGTTCCCGGCCACCAGCACCATTTCCCCGGATTCCGGGGCCGACGCGTGGGTCTATTCCATGTCGCTTCCGGTGATAGCCCTGCTGATCAACGGCGTCACCGGGGGCGCGCAGCAGATCCGCAGCGCCGTCATCAAACAACTCGAGCGGGACTATGTCCGCACCCTGCGCAGCCGCGGGATCGGCGAGCGGGAAATCCTGTTCAAGCACGTCCTGCGCAGCGCCGCGCCGGCCGGCCTGACGGTGCTGAGCCTGCAGCTGATCGGCATGCTGGGCGGCGTGGTGATCATCGAGCAGATCTTCGCCCTTCCCGGCATGGGTCCGATGGCGGTCGCCGCCACCGGCCAGTCGGATCTTCCGGTGGTGATGGGCGTCGTGATGTACACGGTGGTCGTCGTCATTGTGGTGAACCTGCTGGTGGACATCCTCAATGGCTGGCTCAACCCGAAAGTACGTGTGTCATGAACAATTCTTCCGAAGAAGCCGCCGCAACCGCGGCATCCGCCGCCATTCCGATTCACCCCGGCCAGAGCGGCACCGTGGTCCGGTCCACCGTCATCCGGCGCCTGTTCAGGAACCCGCTGGGCATCGTTGCCATGACCATCCTGCTGGCGATCTCGCTCCTGGCGGTACTCGCCCCGGTCCTGGCGCCCTTCGAGCAGAACTACGCCAACATCGCCAAGACCCTCGCCGCCCCGGACTCCGTAAACATCCTCGGAACGGACAGCGCCGGGCGCGATGTCTGGAGCCGGCTCCTGTACGGCGCGCAGCTGACGCTGCTTTCCGCCCTGCTCTGCGCGGGCGTGGCCATTGCCATCGGCCTGCCGTCCGGCCTAGTCGCCGGGTACTACGCCGGCAAATTCGAGGCAGTCTCCAACTGGGTGGTCGGCATCCTCATGAGCCTCCCCGGGCTGATCGTGCTGCTGACCATCCGGGCGGCCTTCGGCCCTTCGGTCTGGATGTCCATGATCGCCTTCGGCATCCTGATCAGCCCGTCCTACTTCCGGCTGACCCGCACGGCCGTCCAGTCGGTGCGCAACGAGCTCTATGTCGACGCCGCACGGGTCTCCGGGCTGTCCGACCTCAGCATCATCGCCCGCCACATCTTCTCCGTGGTCCGCGCCCCCATCATCATCCAGACCGCGGCGATCGCCGGCGTGGCCATCGCCATTCAGTCCGGTCTGGAATTCCTCGGCCTGGGCGACCCCACCAAGGCCACCTGGGGCGTGATGCTCTCGGAGGGCTTCAAGAACGTCTACCTCACTCCCACGCTGCTCTTCTGGCCGGCACTGGCCATGGCGCTGACCATCGGCGGCCTGGTCCTGCTGGGCAACGCCATCCGCGATGCCCTTGAAGACGGCGAAAAGATCACGCATCGCAAGAAGCCAAGGGGAAGCGGCATCAGCAAACGCACGACGGCGCCGCCGCACCTCCCCGCCCGCCCGTCGCGGAAGTCAGTGGCCGCCGTCGACCCCGGAACCGAACACCACCTGGTCAAGGTGACCAATCTCGGCGTCGGCTATCCGCAGGCAGACGGCTCCATCAAGAAGGTCGTCGACGACGTCTCCTTCCACGTGGACCGCGGCGAGATCCTGGGCATCGTGGGCGAATCCGGTTCGGGCAAGTCCCAGACCGCCTTCTCCATCCTGGGGCTGCTGCCGGACAATGCCCGCATCGTGGCCGGCTCCATCCAGTTCGATGGCAACTACACCGTTGCCCCGGGCGAGGAACGCGTCAGCCAGGAGCGCCTGTCCAAACTGCGCGGCAGGCGGATTTCCTACATCCCGCAGGAGCCCATGAGCAACCTGGACCCGGCCTTCACCATCGGCTACCAGCTCGTGACGCCCATGGTCCGCGTCCTCGGCATCTCCAAGGCCGAGGCCAGGAGGCGGGCATTGAAGCTGCTCACCGACGTCGGAATCGCCAACCCGGAACGGACCTTCAACGCCTACCCGCACGAAGTCTCCGGCGGCATGGCCCAGCGCGTCCTGATCGCCGGCGCCATCAGCTGCGAACCGGACCTGGTTATTGCCGATGAGCCCACCACGGCCCTGGATGTCACGGTGCAGGCGGACGTGCTGGACCTGCTGCGCGAGCTCCAGCAGCGCCTGAACATCGGCGTCATCCTGGTGACCCACAACTTCGGGGTGGTGGCGGACCTCTGCGACCGTGTGGCTGTCATGCAGAACGGCCGGCTCGTGGAGGAAGGATCCGTCCGCGACATCCTGCGCAATCCGCAGGAGCCTTACACGCAAACGCTCCTGGCATCGATGCTTGAGGGCAAGGAACCCATGTCCATGCTCGTTTCCACCGGCCAGAAGGAGCCAGTCGCATGAGCCCCACCGACAGCGCTCCGCTGCTCGCGGTAGACCAACTGATCGTCGAGTACCCCAGCAAGAAGTTCCGGGCCAAGCCCTTCCGCGCCCTGACGGACATCAACATCACCATCGGCCGCGGCGAAACCCTCGGCCTGGTGGGGGAGTCCGGTTCCGGCAAGACCACCCTGGGCCGCGCCATCCTGGGGCTGGCCCCGGTGACCGGCGGGAAGATCAGCTTCGACGGCAAGGACATCAGCCGCGCCACCCGCAAGGACCGGCGGGTCCTGAGCCGTGACCTGCAGGTGGTGTTCCAGGATCCCTACACCTCGCTGAACCCCGCCCTGGAGATCGGCGACATCCTCGCCGAACCACTGGGTGTGCAGGGCATGGACGCCGCGGCGGCCAAAAAGCGTGTGAGGGAACTGCTGGACCAGGTGGGTCTGCCCGCCGACGCCATCAACCGGCTGCCGCGCGAATTCAGCGGCGGACAGCGCCAGCGCGTGGCGATCGCCCGCGCCCTGGCCCTCTCGCCGAAGCTGATCGTCTGCGATGAGCCGGTCAGTGCCCTGGACCTCTCCACCCAGGCCCGGGTGCTGGACCTGTTCCTGCAGATCCAGAAGGACACCGGTGTGTCCTACCTCTTCGTCTCCCACGACCTCGACGTCGTCCGGCACATCAGCCACCGCGTCGCCGTGATGTACCACGGGGAGATCGTCGAACAAGGCCCGGCCGGCGTCGTCACCACCGACCCCGACCACCCCTACACCCAGCGGCTGCTGCTCGCCTCCCCGGTCCCGGACCCGGACCGGCAGGAACAGCGCCGCGCGGACCGGCACCGCCTGCTCGAGACGCAGCGCATGCAGCACGAACAAGCGGGCGCCCTCGCCTGAGGCCACCCGCGCCGTCAGACAGAACGGCCGGCGCCCTGGCGGCAGCACCTAACCGGCAACGAGGGCCCTTGCGGGTCCGTAACACCACGGAGGAATACAGTGGCCAAAATTGGCGTACAAGCGATGATGCTGAAAGACAGCTTCGCCGAAGTGGGGGCGTTCGAGACGCTCCGCAAGGTGAGCGCGATCGGATACAACGCCGTCGAGATCTCCCAGATCCCGATGACCCCGGAGAACGTCGCCGAGCTGGGCCGCGCCCGGAGCGAACTGGGCATGGACATCGCGGCACTGTCCGTCGCGATGGAGACCCCCAAAGGCCGTCCCGGGGACTCCCTGGCGGAGCACTTCGACAAGATCGTGGCGGACGCCAAACGCCTGGACTCCAGCCTCCTGCGGATCGGCATGCTGCCGTTCCCGGCCATGAAGTCAATCGCGGCAGTCGTTGATTTCGCCAAGCAGGCCAACGAGTACGCGGAGCGCCTGCAGGAACAGGGCCTGAGCCTGTATTACCACAACCACCACATCGAGTTCGCGAAGTTCGACGGCAAATTCATGCTGGACATCATTGCCGAGAACTCCCCGGCCATGGGCATGGAAATCGATGTGCACTGGGTGCAGCGCGGCGGCCTGGACCCGGTCCGGACGCTGCAGAAGTACGCCGGCCGCACGGCCATGGTCCATCTGAAGGACTACCGGATCGGAGAACTGCCGGAGTCCTCGTTCGGGCTCCTGGATTCCGGGGACATCATGGGCTTCATGACCGAGTTCAAGAATGTGGTCCAGTTCGCTGAAGTGGGCGAAGGCAACCTGGACTTCGCATCCATTGTTCCGGCCGCCCAGGCCGCCGGCGCCCGGTACCTGCTCGTGGAGCAGGACGAACTCTACGGGCGCACCGTCTGGGACGCGCTGCAGACCTCCCACGACAACCTGGTGGCGCTCGGCCACGCCGACCTTTTCTAGCCCACCCCCACTGACTACGGAGAACCACCATGAGCAAGCAAGTACGCCTGGGCATCATCGGCCTGGGCCAGCAGGGCGGCGCCTACGCCCAGTTCATCACCGACGGCCTGGTCGCGAACATGGTGATCGGCGCCATCTGCGACACCGACCCCGCGAAAAAGGAACTGGCGGCCGCCAGGTACCCCGACGCGCCCTTCTACGACGACTACATCACGATGCTGGAAAGCGGCGACGTCGATGCGGTCGTGACGTGCGTGCCGCACTTCCTGCACCCGGAAATGGGGATCGAGACCCTCAAGCGCAACATCCACGCCCTCGTGGAGAAGCCGGCCGGCGTCTACACCAAGCAGGTCAGGGAGCTCAACGAATTTGCCGCGGGCAAGCCCGAGCTGTCCTTCGCCATCATGTTCAACCAGCGCAACAACCCGCTGTACCAGAAGCTGAAGGAGATCGTCGACGGCGGCGAGATCGGCGGCATCCGCCGCACCAACTGGATCATCACCAACTGGTGGCGACCGCAGGGCTATTACAATTCCAGCGAATGGCGTGCCACGTGGGGCGGCGAGGGCGGCGGCGTTCTGGTCAACCAGGCCCCGCACCAGCTGGACCTGTGGCAGTGGATCTGCGGCGTGCCGAAGTCCGTCTACGCCAAAGTCGCCTACGGCTTCCGCCGCGACATCGCCGTGGAGGACGAAGTCACGGCCGTCGTGGACTACGGCAACGGCGCCACGGGCGTCTTCGTCACCGCGACGCACGACCTCGTGGGAACCGACCGCTTCGAGATCCTGGGCGACCAGGGCAAGATCGTGGTGGAGAACAGCAAGACCGCCACCGTGACCCGCCTGAAGAAGCCCGAGCGTGAACTCAGCGACGGCATGGGCATGGACGATGTCCGCAGACTCTTCATGGGCGAGCTGAATCCCGGCGAGTACTACACCACCGAGGTCATCGAGTTCGAGTCCGCCTGGGGCGCGCAGCACTCCGGCGTCCTGGCGAACTTCGCCGCCAACATCCTGGACGGCACCCCGCTGCTGGCCCCGGGATCGGACGGCATCAAGGGTGTCCGGCTGGCCAACGCCATCCACCTCTCGAGCTGGACCGGCACGGAAGTGGCGCTGGACTTCGACGAGGACGAGTTCCTCGCCGAGCTGAACAAGCGCATCGCGGACGAGGGCAAGTTCGCCGAGCGCTCCTAGCCCGCCCCGCCCAGCCGCAGCAGGGGCCGTTTTGAGCACTCAAAACGGCCTCCGCTGGGGGCTGGTTGGGTTGTTTCCTCGTTAGGATGGGGCGGTGACTGAACCCAAGACGCCGGACGCTGCCGCAACAACAGACCCGGCCAAGAAGCACTCCCGGTCCGGAAAGTCCCACGCCACCATCTACGACATTGCCAAGGTTGCCGGCGTCAATCCTTCGACCGTCTCACGGGCGCTGAGCAAGCCCGGCCGGGTCAGCGCCAAGACGCAGAAACTCATCGAGGACGCGGCCGCCGAGCTGAACTACCAGGTCAATCCGTTCGCCCGCGCGCTGCCCACCGGCCGCACCAACACCTTCGGCCTGATCGTCGCGGACATCACCAACCCCACGTTTTTCGACATCATCCGCGGGGCGGAAACGACCGCCACGCTGCGGGACTACACCCTGGTGCTGGCCGAGTCGGCCGAGTCCGGCGTCACCGAACTGACGGCAGCACGCCGGATGATGGCCACCGTGGACGGCCTCATCCTGGCCAGCCCCCGCATGGACGACGACGACATCCGCGCCATCGCCCGGGACAAGCCGGTGGTGGTCATCAACCGCGAGGTCGACGGCGTGCCGTGCGTGGTTCCCGACGTCAACAAGGGCATCAGCGAGGCAGTGCGCAGCCTGGCCGCCAACGGGCACCACAAGGTTGCCTTTGTTGCCGGGCCGCCGCAGTCCTGGATGTCCGCGCGCCGCTGGGAAGGCGTGCAGGCGGCCTGCGAGTGGTCCCGGCTCGAAGCCGTGCGGCTGGAATCCACCAAACCCACGGTCGACGGCGGCCGCCAGGTGGCGCGCGACGTCCGGGCAAGCGGCGCCACGGCGGTGCTGACCTACAACGACCTCCTGGCCATCGGGCTCATGCAGGAACTCCAGGCCGCCGGCATGGTGGTCCCGGACCAGATCAGCATCGTGGGTTTCGACGACATCTTCGGCGCGGATTTCACCACGCCACCGCTCACCACCGTGCGCTCGCCGCTGGGGGAGTGCGGCGCCGGTGCCGCGACCCTGCTCCTTGATCTGCTGCACGGTGCGGGGGAACCGGCCGCCACGCTGCGCGTCGAGACGGAGCTGGTGCTGCGCGGCTCGAGCGGGCGGCTACTGCCCGCGGGCTAGCCACACCTGTGAGGCCATCCGCAACTTGATGGCAATTATTGGCAACCGGTTGACAAATGCCGGAGGCAAGCCGGACCATTGATCTATGTCACAGTCGATTGCCGCCAACCCAGACCGGCTTCTGCCCGCGGATCCCGGAACGCGCAGCATTGCGCGCGACCTCCTCCAGCGCGTCCAGGACCTCCCCATCATTTCCCCGCACGGGCACGTTGACGCCGCCGTCATCGAGCACAACAGCCCCTTCCCGGACCCGGCAGCGCTGCTGGTCAGCCCGGACCACTACGTCACCCGGCTGATCCACGCCAGCGGCGTCCCGCTGGACCGGCTCCGGGGCTCGGCCGCGGCGGAACCGGACTCCCGCACGGTCTGGCGCGAGTTCTGCAAGGCCTGGCCGCTCTTCGAAGGCACGGCCTCCGGCTACTGGCTCCGCACCCAGTTCAGCAGCGTCTTCGGCCTCCGGCAGGAGATCAGCGCCGAAACCGCCGACGCCAGCTACGACGCGATCTCCGCCAAGCTGCTGGAGCCCGGCTTCCGTCCCCGCCAGCTCTTCAAGGACTTCAACATCGAGGTGCTGGCCACCACCGACGACCCCCTGGACAGCCTCGCCAGCCACGCGGCGATCGCCGAGGACCCCACCTTCCACGGCCGCGTCCTGCCCACCTTCCGCCCCGATGCCTACCTCAACATCGCGCACCCCACGTGGAGTGCGAATGTTGACCGGCTTATTGCGGCAGCGGGCGACGGCGCCGCCGGCTATGCCGGCTACATCACCGCCCTGGAAAACCGGCGCCGCTACTTCGTGGACCACGGCGCAGTCTCGGCCGACCACGGCGTCCGGACCCCGGCAACGCTCAAGCTCGACGCCGGCGACGCGGCCAGGCTGTTCGACCGCGCCCGCTCGGGCCAGGCCACGGCGGCCGACCGCGACGACTTCGAGGCCCACATGATGTACCAGATGGCACGGATGTCGGTGGAGGACGGCCTGGTCATGACCATCCACCCGGGGTCCTACCGCAACCACCACGAACCCACCTTCAACGCCTTCGGCGCCGACACCGGCCACGACATCCCGTTCGCCGTCAACTACACCGAGGCGATCCGTCCGCTGCTGCAGGACTTCGGCACCGCCAAGGACTTCCACCTGGTGCTCTTCACCCTCGATGAGACCGTGTTCTCCCGCGAACTCGCGCCGCTGGCGGGTTTCTACCCGTCGGTCTACCTCGGTGCGCCATGGTGGTTCCTGGACGCGCCCGACGCCATGCTGCGCTTCCGCTCGGCCGTGACCGAAACCGCAGGATTCTCCCGCTCGTCCGGCTTCATCGACGACACCCGCGCCTTCTGCTCCATCCCCGCGCGCCACGATGCCTCCCGCCGGATCGAGGCCTCCTTCCTGGCCAGGCTGGTCGCGGAGCACCGCGTCAGCGAGGACCGCGCCCATGAACTGATCGTCGACGTCGTGGACGGCTCACCCCGACGGGTGTTCAAACTGTGAGCGCCGAACTGACATCCGCACAGGAATCCGAGGTCGAGGCCGCCGTGGAACTTCCCCAACTGAGCCGCCACCTGCACCCCGGTGCGACGGCGCCTGTGCGGATCGTCCATCTGGGGCTGGGCGCCTTCCACCGCTCGCACCAGGGCTGGTACACCCACCAGGCGTCCGACGCAGCGGACTGGGGCATTGCGGCCTTTACCGGACGCCGCCCCGACGCCGCCCTGGCGCTGGCCGAACAGGACGGGCTCTACACGATCGTGAACCGGGCCGACGGCGGCGACACCTTCACCGTTGTCAGCAGCATCGTCGAAGCCGTGGACGGGGCGGATGTCCAGCGCCTGGCGGAGCTGGTTGCCGCGCCGGCCACCGCGGTGATCACCCTGACCATCACCGAGGCGGCCTACCGGCTCCGCGCCGACGGGCAGCTTGACCGCTCCGCGCCCGACGTCGCCGCCGACCTTGCGCTGCTGGCGTCCGGCAGCGCCAACCCGGCGACGCCGCTGGGCCGGCTGGTGCTGGCCCTCGCCGCCCGCCGGGCTGCCGGGGCGGGACCGCTCGCCGTCGTCTGCTGCGACAACCTTTCCAACAACGGCACCGTCGCGCACAATGCCGTGGCAGGCATGGCCGGGGCGTGGGACGCGGGCCTGGCCGGATGGATCGACGCCAACGTCAGCTTCGTCAGCACCTCGGTTGACCGCATCACTCCCCGCACCACGGCCGCGGACATCGCCGCCGTCCAGGCCGCGTGCGGCTACCGCGACAATTCGCCCGTGGTGGCCGAGCCCTTCTCCAACTGGGTGCTCAGCGGGGAGTTCCCCGCCGGGCGGCCGCGCTGGGAAGACGCCGGAGCCGTGTTCGTCGCCGAGATTGAGCCGTACGAGAACCGCAAACTCTGGCTCCTGAACGGCGCGCACTCCCTGCTGGCCTACGCCGGCCTGCTGCGCGGCCACACCACCGTGGCCGAGGCCCTGGCAGACCCGCTGTGCCTGCGGGCCATTGAAAGCTTTTGGGACGAGGCGGAGGCAAATCTGTCCGGGCCGGCGGGACATGCCGCCGAGCTGCAGATCCCGGCCTACCGCGCCGCCCTGCTGGAGCGATTCGGCAACGCCCGGATTGCCCACCACCTCGCACAGATCGCCATGGACGGCAGCACGAAGCTGCGGATGCGCGCCGTTCCGGTGCTGCGGGCCGAGCGTGCCGCGGGCAGGCCCGGCGCGGCGGCCGCGCTCATGATTGCCGCCTGGATGGACTACAGCGCCGCCTCGGCCGCGCTCCAGGATCCGCTCGCCGAGGAGGCAGCCGCAGCCAATCGGCTCGCGGGCGCCGAGCGGACCCGTGCACTGTTGGCCCTGGTGGATCCGGCCCTGGCCGGTGACCGTTCCGTCGTGGACCTCATTGAAAGCTTGCGCGGAACGTTCGGGGAGCAGGCTGTCTCCCCGTAACGCCCTGCGGGCAAGCACTGCTGCCCGGCTCCCGGATCATCGGGAGCCGGGCAGCAGTGTTTCAATGAACAGCGGAGTTTCAATGAACTTTCAACAAAATGATGGCAACCGCTTGCCATTTGATTGCCAAGTGATTAGGATTACAGCAAGAGCACAAACCGGCCCCGCGGCCGGACCCTAAAAACCCTCCCCGGCACTGCCCGCAAAGACGCGATAGGACCTCCCAATGCTCAAGCCCCAGGCCAGCGAAACCCGCGAGATCGTCAACCTCGACGGCCTGTACCGCTTCAAGGTCGACCATGACCGCTCCGGCCACCGGGACGAATGGTTCAAGGCGCCCCTGGAAACCGGACTGGAAATGGGCGTCCCGGCCAGCTACAACGACGTCTTCCCCGACAAGGCCATCCGGGACCACGTGGGCTACGTCTGGTACCAGCGCGACGTGCGCGTCCCGCGCGGCTGGGCAGGGGAGCGCATCCACGTCCGCCTCGACTCCGCCACCCACGAAGGCATGGTGTGGGTGGACGACACCCTGGTGGCACAGCACACCGGCGGCTACATGCCGTTCAGCGCAGACATCACGGACCATGTGACACCCGGACAGGCCTTCCGCCTGACGGTCTCGGTCAACAACGAGCTCACGCAGGCCACCATCCCGCCCGGGACCATCACCGTCACCGGGGACGGCCGCCGGCAGCAGAGCTACCTCCACGATTTCTACAACTACGCCGGCCTGCACCGCAGCCTCTGGCTCTTCAGCACCCCCGCGGTCACGGTCGATGACATCACCGTCGTCACCGGCTTCGAAGGAACCGCCGGCAGCGTCGACTACACGATTGCCACCGCCGGCGGAACCGGCAGCGAAACGGTCACAGTTTCCCTCCGCGACGCCGACGGCGTCGAGGTCGCCCGCGCCGACGGCGCCCGCGGCACCCTGGCGGTCGCCGACGTCGTGCTCTGGAAGCCCGGCGCGGCCTACCTGTACAGCCTCATCGCGCAGATCCGCGACGGCGGCCGGCTGCTGGACAGCTACACCCTGCCGGTCGGCGTCCGCACCGTGGAAGTCAGCGGCAAGGAATTCCTCATCAACGGCGAACCGTTCTACTTCACCGGCTTCGGCATGCACGAGGACCACGTGGCCATCGGCAAGGGCCACAGCAACGCCCAGATGGTCAATGATTTCCAGCTCCTGGACTGGGTGGGCGCCAACTCGTTCCGGACCTCGCACTACCCCTACGCCGAGGAAGTCATGGAGTTCGCGGACCGGCACGGGATCGTCGTGATCGACGAAACCGCCGCCGTCGGGCTGCACCTGGGCTTCGGCGCCGTCTTCGGCGGCATCGCCAGGAAGACCTACGTCGAGGGCGGAGTGGACGCCAACACCGCCGCCAACCACCGGCAGGCGATTACCGAACTCGTCGCCCGCGACAAGAACCACCCCTCCGTCGTGATCTGGTCGATCGCCAACGAACCCAACGGTTCCGAGGAGGGCGCCCGCGAGTACTTCGCACCCCTCGCGGAGCTGACCCGCAGCCTGGACCCCACCCGGCCCGTCGGCTACGTCAACGTCCTGTTCGACACCCCGGACAAGGAACTGCTCGGGGACCTGTTCGACGTGATCATGCTCAACCGCTACTACGGCTGGTACGTCGATAACGGCGACCTCGAAACCGCCGAGCAGCACCTCGAGAAGGAGCTGCGCGAGTGGGAAACCAAGTACGGCAAGCCCATGATCATGACCGAGTACGGACCGGACACCATGCCCGGCTTCCACTCCATCTATGAACAGCCCTGGAGCGAGGAATACCAGGCAGCGTTCCTGGCCATGTACCACCGGGTCTTCGACCGGGTCGACGCCATGGTCGGTGAACAGGTCTGGAACTTCGCGGACTTCCAGACCTCCAACGGCATCATGCGCGTGGACGGCAACAAGAAGGGCGTCTTCACCCGGGACAGGCGGCCCAAACCTGCCGCCTATGCCCTGCGCCAACGGTGGACGGCACTGGCCGGCACCAAGAACAGCACCTCCAAGGCGTAGGCCTCACCGCACATTTTTCGCCGGACCCAGGTCCGGCAACGGGTAAAGGAGCCCAATCATGAAAAAGCTGAACAAGCTCAGCATCGTCGGCTATGGCGCCGGCGACGCCGCAAACAATCTCGCCTTCACCACCGCCACCATGTTCCTGCTCGTGTACTACACGGATGTGGCCGGAATCTCCGCCGCGGCCGCCGGCACCCTGCTGCTGGTGGTGCGGATCTTCGACGCCTTCGCCGACGTCTTCGCCGGCCGCGTGGTGGACCGGACCTACAGCAAGCGGTTCGGCAAGTTCCGTCCGTTCATCATGTTCGGTTCCATCCCGTTGCTGCTGCTGAGCGTGGCCACCTTCTCCATCCCTGAGCTCGGCGAATCCGGCACCCTGCTCTACGCCTACGCCTACGTCACGTACGCAGCCCTGGGCCTGGCCTACAGCCTGGTCAACATCCCCTACGGCTCCCTCGCCGGCGCCATGACCCAGGACCCCGCGGAACGCGCCAAGCTCGGCTCCGCCCGGATGATCGGCGGAATGCTGGTCGGCTCCGCCCTTGGCATCTTCGTGGCCCCTTTGATCAAGCCGGGCGCCAACCTGCAGGCAACGTTCACCACCATCACCCTTGTCTTCGTCGTCATCGGCGCGGCCCTGTACCTCTTCACCGTCCTGACCGCCAAGGAGCGGGTCCACCGCGCCGTCCCCAACGTCACGTTCAAGCAGAGCATGGACACCCTCAAGGGCAACAGGCCGCTGCTGATGCTGTGCGTGAGTTCCTTCTTCTTCCTGACCGGCTACTTGGCCCTCACCTCGGTCCAGCTGTACTACCTCCGCGATGTCCTGGGCCGGCTGGACCTGTACCCCGTACTGTCCATCACCCAGCTCGTCCTCACCTTCGTGCTGGCCGGGTTCATGCCGAAGCTGGTCCGGAACCTTGGCAAAAAGCGCGTCTACATCTTCTCCTCGCTGCTCACGGTCATTGGCGGCGCCATCGTTTTCTTCACCCCGGCAAGCCAGGTCTGGATCGGATTCACCGGCCTGATCATCAGCCTCGTGGGCGTGCTGGCGGTCAACATCGTCGTGTGGGCGCTCGAGGCCGACACCGTGGAGTACGGCGAATGGAAGACCGGCGTCCGGACCGAGGGCATCACCTACGCGTTGTTCTCCTTCACCCGCAAGACCGGACAGGCCGTCGGCGGTGCGCTCGCCGCCTACGCCCTGGCCCTGGGCGGCTACAAGTCCGGCGCCGTCCAGACGCCCGACGCCGTCTTCGGCATCCAGATCGCCGCAGGCGCCCTGCCGGCCGTCATGACCATCCTGGCCGTGCTCGTCATGGCCAAGTACACGCTTACCGATGCCATGCACGCCCGGATCCTCACCGAGATCCAGGCCCGCCGCACCGGCGGCGACGGTTCTTCCGACGGCGCCGGCGTGCCGGCCGCTGTTTCCGCCACCGGTTCCGCGGACGCCGCGCCGCTGGCGCCCAGCAAATAAGACACCCCCGAAAGACCAGAAAAGGACCTGTTGTGAAAATCATTGCCGCTGAAGTGTTCGTCACCAGCCCCTCCCGGAACTTCGTGACCCTGCGGATCACCACCGAGGACGGCGTGACCGGGATCGGGGACGCGACCCTGAACGGGCGCGAGCTCGCCGTGGCCGCCTATTTGAAGGAGCACGTCGCGCAGCTGCTGATCGGCAAGGACCCGCACCGGATCGAGGACACCTGGCAGTTCCTGTACCGGTCCTCGTACTGGCGCCGCGGCCCGGTCACGATGGCCGCGATCGCCGCGGTGGA